>NZ_QVMQ01000129.1 GCF_010501105.1 Dysgonomonas sp. 511
GATATTTCAATTTACACTTATTTTGCCAATAAATATGGACTGACGGAGGCCGATGCCCACAAGAGTATGAGCAATATACATACTTTAGGTAAGATATCGCATATATATTTTTTCGAGAACAACAAGAATGCCATGCTTAGCAAAAGACAATCGCGTTCATACAAATCCGATTGGCTAACTGAAGAATTTGAATATGATGAGTTAGGACGAACAGTTAAGCAGACAGAAATTCTTTGGATATTCTTTGGGATTCATACAGCCAATGCGGTAAGAATGATCCCAAAAATGAACAGCTGCAAAATG
>NZ_QVMQ01000130.1 GCF_010501105.1 Dysgonomonas sp. 511
CCTCGTTGTTTCGCGTATGATATACGATTATATCCCCAAAGGAGTGATAGTAAATAAAATTGCAGAGTTCGGACAAGAAACCCTGGGCATTTACTTTTCCGATAGAATGAAGAAAGTTAAGTGCGTATTGTCCGTTATCCCATCGTATCATATCCGAAGGGAAATCGACACCCAATATACCGGCAGTCTTTATAGTGGTACGTTGTGCAGAAAAACCTATCAATCCTGCAATTGGAAGCCAATATCCCATAGTCGTACGAATTGTGCACGATCGTATTGTAAATGACGGCTTTTTGCATATC
>NZ_QVMQ01000131.1 GCF_010501105.1 Dysgonomonas sp. 511
GGATTCAAATGGCTGTGGATGAAACCTCATCCGACCGAAGACCTGACATACACCAAGGCATCCCATAAAACGCCTTACGGATGGGTAAAAAGCAACTGAGAGCCGATTTAATTGCCGATGTTGAAGTCATAACAGGAGAGGGGTGTGTTGGGAAAAGGGTGTGCCTGAAAGTAGCAGATGCACCCTGTTTCTTAACATCTAATATAGACACAGCTAGTTTCTTATTTGCCGGAATAGCTATTGTCTCTTTCTTATAGTCACGGGCTGCCTTATTGGCATTCACTCCATCTTTGAACACTT
>NZ_QVMQ01000132.1 GCF_010501105.1 Dysgonomonas sp. 511
AAATCTGGAACATATACGGGTTTATCTGCTTTATTTCGCACCTTCGGGTTACACGGTCGAGTATCGGTACACCCTGCGCCATACGTGTGAGGAATAATAATAAAACTAAGGAAGAGCCCACAAAACCTTGTTCTTCGCCCATTGTTTTTGCCAAGATTACCGAATGAAGGAAGATAGCAGGTTGTGTTACTTTGGTTTGACGAAGGTCTTCGTCTGTGATACTGAATGTTTCGGGCGCGTCTATTTTCTTGTGTTTGGTAGCCCAATCGGTAACCCAGTCGAAAACGATATACTGGTTC
>NZ_QVMQ01000133.1 GCF_010501105.1 Dysgonomonas sp. 511
CCCTGGCATACATACGAAAATTTGTCTTTTTTAAATTTCCCCAAGTCGAGAAGCAGTTGTTCCCCAAGAGTGAAACTAAAATAGATACAACTCATGTAGATGTCCCCAATATCTATGCATGGAAAAGATGGGATAATAATAACTCCTAATGTGTATTTCGACTACAAGTCGATGCGCAATATATCTATACACCTTAGCTGTACATCTCCCTGTAATACGACGAGGAAGGATTTTTCCTTGTTCGTTAAGGAATTTCTTCAAAAACTCAGGGTCTTTGTAGTCGATATACTTGATACCGT
>NZ_QVMQ01000134.1 GCF_010501105.1 Dysgonomonas sp. 511
GATAGGCATTATCGCCGCCGCATTTTCGAGTGCCGATTCGGCATTAACGGCTTTGACTACCACCACTTGCGTGGATTTGCTGAACGTGGAAAAGCAAGCCAGCAAACGCCGCAAAACGCTCGAACGCGAATTGGAATGGGTGCGTATGGCACCTAAAGCCCGCCATGCCAAAATTCACCGTCAGGGTATCTAGTGTCGAAATCGAGGATTATATTACGCTGGTCGCGGAAATGTTCCATCTTGCCTGCTCCCCCCGATGCTATGATAGGTATGCTTAGCATCTCCGACAATTTGCAGAG
>NZ_QVMQ01000135.1 GCF_010501105.1 Dysgonomonas sp. 511
CGATCCGTCGGTTTTCGTAGCAGAAGTAGCATATCGCTGTGGCTTTTCGTCGCAACAATATTTCAGCACCAGCTTCAAAAAGTTTTATGGCAAATTATATGCTTGATAATGTACAGCATGGTACAGTCGAAAACCTGCCGACCATCCTTCTGGTAGAAGACGATCCGGGCATTCAGAGGTTCACACGCAAATAATAGTCATAATCGGCTACAAACGATGGAGTCAATGCCTGAAAGGATATATCGCCCCTCAGATGGCATATAACAACCTCGATGTAGTTTTTGGCGGAGGATATGACG
>NZ_QVMQ01000136.1 GCF_010501105.1 Dysgonomonas sp. 511
CGGGCAATATGGTGTTGGCGAAGATGGTATTCAAGATGCCAGCTATATCAAACTCAGGGAAATATCGCTGGGATACCGCATTCCTTTAAACCTGTTTAGTACGTGTTGTGTAGAATATCCCGGATTCCATTCAGTCCATTTAGAATCGTACATACCTTTTTCCAGATTAGCCAGCCCCGGTACTGCGGAATATTCTTCATTCCACCGTATGTTTTGCCCCAGGGTGGTAAACTGGCATTCTTGTATAGGGCTAACTTTCCCTTTGGGATACAGCACATATACATGGATGCCCTCGACGC
>NZ_QVMQ01000137.1 GCF_010501105.1 Dysgonomonas sp. 511
CTAAATACTCTTTGAGAATTTTTGGGTTATCCTTCACATATGTATTTATAATCTCTCGCTGAGCTTCAATGCCAAGTCCGCTGATTTGTTGTTTTATAGTACTTTGACGAAGATATGATATATAGGTTTTCATACAATTGATGTCAAATTTGCATAAACTGATGGCTCCTTAATTTATCGTTAACTCTCTCAGCAAAGGTAAAAACTATATAAA
>NZ_QVMQ01000015.1 GCF_010501105.1 Dysgonomonas sp. 511
AGTTCCGCAGGCGGGAACCTGTCCGGTGAAGGCGGCGGAGAAAGGGATGGGGCGGAGCCCGTTTATCCCTTTCTGCCGGCAAACCGATGACAGGTCGCCGAGGGACGAAGCACTAGCCTTTTGCTTCCTTTTGGGCAATGCCAAAAGGAAGGACAAGCCCAGGAGGGCGCGGCAGCATGAGCTAAAGAGAAAATGTTTAACTCAAGATGGCTTTT
The DNA here is from genome assembly GCF_010501105.1 of Dysgonomonas sp. 511. Classification (GTDB taxonomy): domain Bacteria; phylum Bacteroidota; class Bacteroidia; order Bacteroidales; family Dysgonomonadaceae; genus Dysgonomonas. The sequence goes on from NZ_QVMQ01000015.1 coordinate 216, forward strand.
ATACAGTATAAAAAAGAACATCTAATTTAACTACTGATTAACGTCAACAGTTGCCAGTTAACAATATCCTACCCTCACTCTACACCTAAGTCCTCCCTTTTATGGGGGGGGTGGGAAGAAAAAGTAACAAAAGTAACAGTTTCTCCCCTTTTTTTCTTGTTACTTTTCCTCTCTCTTGTCGTGGCTTGCGGCTCTCTCTCCCTTTGGAGAGAGCGGGGAGAGCGGTGGCAAAAAGTAACAAAAGTAACGCTTTTTTCATCATTTCCTATTGTTACATTTCCCCGGCTACAAGCGAGTGACTATCAGCCTACAGCTAGGCTATTATAGATAAACTTTTTTACAAAAAATAGCCTTTAAATATCAGAGCCTGTTGCCTAGCCAAACAGTTGATGGAATATCGGTATCAGCAGAGCCGTCATCACCCCCATCAATCCTATTGCAAGGCCGCTCAAAGCACCCTCTATCATACCCATTTCCATAGCTTTGGCTGTGCCCACACCATGTGCCGACGCCCCCATTGCCAAACCTTTAGCCACGCTGCTTTTTATGCCAAGCAAACGCAGGATAGGAGGCCCTACAATGCTGCCGAATATACCGCAGAAAAGCACAATGACCGCCGTAAGCGAAACGTTGCCGCCCGATTGTTCGGCAATACTCATTGCTATAGGGGTAGTCACCGACTTGGGTTCGAGGCTATAAATAAGTATCTGGTCGGCTCCGGTAATTTTGGCAAGCACAATAACACTCATAATGCCTACCACACTACCGATAAACACAGATGTGAGGATGGATACAACATTTCCTTTCAGGTAAGCCAACTGCTCGTACAACACATATCCTAAAGCGACAACCGAAGGTCCAAGCATAAAACTAACAAAGCGGCTACCCTCTTCGAATGTCCTGTAATCTATCCCCGATATTTTAAGGAACGCTATTATTATGGCTATGGAAATAATCAAAGGATGAAGCAAGCCTATCCTTGTCTTTTTGAACACCCATTGTCCGAAAAGGTAGCTGCCGAAAATCAGCAGCAGGGTAAATTCTGTAGATTCAAACAGCGCCTTCATCTTTCTTTTTCTCCATTCGTTGTTGAATAACCCCTACCACCGCTATCACCAGCATAGTGCTTACCGAGCATACGATAAGTATCGACATCCAGAACTTACTGATAAGCCCGTATGAACCCAGCAGCCCTGCGCCTGCCGGAATAAAAAAAATAGCCATATTGCGCGTGAAGGCATTGGCTACATCTTTTACATTGTCGGGATCGAAAGCCTTGAGACAAAGGCTGAGAAACAACAATATCATCCCTATTATATTCCCGGGGATAAATCCATTTATAAGGTAACTTATACCCTCGCCCAGAAAATAAAACAAAAGGATGATAAATATGCCTTTTACCATTTTCATTTTTGATAACCTCCTAATATTAACTCAGGTGCAAAGGTAGATATTTTTTTATACTTTGATTTCTAATCGGGCAAAGATTCCGGAGCAAACGCATGAAATTTACCTGAACTCAATTCAGAGCTTTGTAGAGCGAATTGAAAATCGACGGAGTCAATTATCATTCGCTCGCAGATTTTTTTCCATTTCGGGCGAATGATAATTCGCCCCTACTGTAGTCAAAACTGGAATATTATTTTTTCATGTGGTTGCCTTGGCAAAGATTTCGGATTAAACTTCCTCTTCGAAAATCTCAAGCGTAAAGTTATCGCCATCAAATACTCCGTATGAGAAATAGGTAAGCCAGTCGCCCAGTATTACCACCCGGCTCTCCCTTGTCAGGGCCAGGTCGAGCATGATATGGCGATGCCCGAAGATAAAGAAGTTAATGTTGGGGGCTACTTTCAGATGTTTCTTTGCAAAGAGGACTAGATGTTCTTTGTTCTCTCCGAAATAATCGGGCATCTCGCCGTTTTCGCGGTTGCGGTTCGACCACCAATGCGCAAAACCTACCGTCCATCGCGGATGGATAGCGGCATAAGGCACACGGCATATTTTACTATGGAAAATGCTTCGCAAAACCCTGAAAGAAAGGGATTCGTCGCCCAACCCGTCGCCATGCGCCAGAAAGAACTTCTTGCCATAAATTTCTTTTACAAGAGGTTGCAGATGCACTATCATGCCACACTCGCGTTGCAGGTAATCGGTCACCCATATATCGTGGTTGCCGATAAAAAAATGCACCTCAATCCCCGAATCGGTTATCTCTGCTATTTTTCCCAGAAAACGGACAAACCCACGAGGCACTACATTCTTATATTCGAACCAGTAATCGAAAATGTCGCCAAGCAGGTAGATAGCGGCAGCATCTTGCTTTGCCATATCTAGCCACCGGCAAAGCTTACGTTCTATCTCGAGCTGAGGGAAATAATTATCGTCCACCTTTGTCGAGGGCAAAGTCGCCTGTTGGAGTTTACCGACAGTCTTCTTATGATAACCCGAACCCAGATGAACGTCCGACAGGAAATATATCTTCTTTTTTTCCACCCGCCCAGATTTTACAGGAATCCCAGTTCGAGTTTGGCTTCTTCGCTCAGCATATCCTTTGTCCACTGCGGCTCGAAGGTCAGGTTGACAATCACATTGTTCACTCCTGTTATCGACTCCACTTTCAGCCGCACATCTTCGAGTATGAAATCGGCAGCCGGACAGTTGGGTGCTGTAAGCGTCATGGTGATAGTTACGTTGCTATCATCATCTACATCTACCTCGTAAATAAGCCCGAGGTCGTATATATTGACAGGTATTTCGGGGTCGTAAACTGTTTTCAACATGTTTACTATCTTACCTTCCAGTGCTAATAAGTCGCTCATAATCTATATTTTTTCAGTGTGTATTGTAAACACACAAATAAGTACGATAGTTTATAACCATTCTATATTGGAATTGCAAAGTTAGCATTAAGTTGGCAATTTAGCAGTTTCGGACTTATCTTTTTTATTTACAACTACAACTCTCCTTCGTCCAGATAGCTATAAAAATCCCCATCGGAAATTATTATATGGTCAAGCAGTTGTATATCCATTATCCTGCCCGCCTCCTTGAGATTGCGGGTTATCTCGTTATCGTTGCCGCTAGGATTAGAATTGCCCGAAGGATGGTTGTGGCACAATATCATAGCCGTGGCAAGCGAGTCTATCGCCTCTTTCATTATCAGACGGACATCTACTACCGTACCGTTGATGCCGCCTTTGCTCACCTGCATCTTCTTTATCACCTTGTTCGACCTGTTGAGCAGCAACACCCATACTTCTTCGTGATTCAGGTCGGCCAGTACGGGATGGAAGATATGATAAACATCGTCGCTCGATGTTATCTGTGGCTGCACCATGACTTCCGACAGCTTTCTGCGCTTTCCCAATTCCATAGCAGCGGCAATGGTTATCGCCTTTGCTTCGCCAATACCGTTGAAATTGCGGATAAGGTCTTTTATGGCAAATTTGCCTAAGGCATTGAGATTGTTAGATGCACTATGCAGGATGCGTTGCGCCAGTTCTACTGCCGTTTCATTCTTGTTGCCCGAACCAATGAGGATGCCCAGAAGTTCGGCATCGGACAATGCTGCTACACCTTTTAGCAGCATCTTCTCTCTGGGGCGGTCTTCTTCCGCCCAATCTTTAATGTTTAGTTTTTGTTTATTCTCCACAAGTTTGCTTATCTCCGGCAATTAGTATTGCAGTTGTCAATCATCTATCCTTTTCAGCACAAAAGCCGTGCGGGCAGGGATATAAAGCTTGAGCCAGCCTTTTCCGTCTTTGGCATACAATTCGTCGTAAACGGTAAAGTGTTCTACCGATTCGTCTATCAATCCATTGCCGCCATATATTGCAGAATCGGAGTTTAGTACAACTTTGTATTTTCCTTCGGGTGCAAGGAAGCCGTAATCGGAAAACGACTTGCTAGGATTGAAACTGAATACAAATATCAAATCTTCGCGCATATATGCCAACACCTGATCTTCGTCTTTATCCCAGAGCCTTATGATTTTCGTTTTCTCGAAATGCTTTTTCGATGAAATAAGGTCGAGCATAGCCTTGTCGAAATCGCCCATATAGTGGTATTTCAGGTCTTTGTTATCGGCAAGCCACCATTGCCTGCGGGCATATTTGTACGACCAACCGTTGCCCTCGCGCGGGAAATCGACCCATTCGGGATGCCCGAACTCGTTGCCCATAAAGTTGAGATAGCCGCCATTGATAGTGGAAGCCGTAGCCAAACGTATCATCTTGTGGAGGGCTATACCCCTGTCGGTCATATACGACGAGCCGTAATGCTTCGACATATACCAGTACATATCGGCATCTATCAGCCGGAAAACGATAGTCTTGTCCCCTACCAATGCCTGATCGTGACTCTCGGCGTACGAGATGGTTTTCTCATCCTCGCGCCTGTTGGTCAACTCCCAGAATATACCTGTAGGATGCCATTCTTCATCCTGCCTCTCCTTTATTATTTTTATCCAGTAGTCGGGAACATTCATTGCCATGCGGTAGTCGAACCCATAGCCGCCGTCTTTTATCTGGGTGGCCAGTCCCGGCATACCGCTTACTTCTTCGGCTATAGTTATAGCTTTCGGGTTTACTTCATGTATCAGTTTGTTGGCTAATGTGAGGTAGCAAATAGCATCATCGTCTTCGTTTCCATTGTAGTAGTCGGCGTAACCCGTAAAATTATCGCCAAGCCCGTGGCTGTAATAGAGCATGGACGTCACGCCATCGAAACGGAAACCGTCGAACTTAAATTCTTCGAGCCAGTAACGGCAATTTGACAACAGAAAATGTACGACCTCGCCTTTGCCATAATTGAAGTTGAGCGAATCCCAAGCCGGATGCTCGCGCCTGCTTCCTTCGTGGAAATATTGCGAGTACGAACCATCGAAACGCCCCAAGCCTTCTACTTCGTTCTTCACGGCATGAGAGTGAACGATATCCATAATAACAGCTATTCCCATCGCATGGGCATCGTCTATCAGGTGCTTCAATTCGTCGGGAGTGCCGAAGCGGGAAGACGGGGCAAAGAAACTGGACACATGGTAACCAAACGACCCGTAGTAAGGATGTTCCTGAATGGCCATTATCTGAATGGCGTTATAGCCGTCTTCTTTTATACGGGGCAGTATGTTCAACCTGAACTCTTCGTAAGTGCCCACTTTTTCTTCTTCGGCAGCCATGCCGATATGGCATTCGTATATCAGCAGCGGGTCGGTCTTTGGTTTGAATGTTTTTTTCTTAAACACGTAAGGCTCTTTTGGATCCCAAACCTGCGCACTGAATATCTTTGTCTGTTCGTCTTGCACCACACGGGTAGCCCATGCCGGTATGCGTTCGGCTTCGCCGCCATCCCAGCAAACTATCAGTTTAAATAAATCGCCATGCTTGATTTTGCCCGCCGGAAGTTTTATTTCCCATTCCCCGTTTTCTATACGGGCGAGGCGGAAATCTTCCTGCTTTTGCCAACCGTTGAAATCGCCGACCATGTAGATATCGGTTGCGTTGGGAGCCCACTCGCGGAATATCCACGAACGCCCTTTCTTGTGCAAGCCGAAATACAAATGCCCTGAAGCAAATTCCGAAAGGCTCACTTTTCCATTACCGGTTAGTTCGGCTTCTCTTTTGCTGACGTATTTATAACGTCCTTCTATCGCTTCTGCATATGGCTCTAGCCACTGGTCGTTTTTGATCAATTTCAGCATGGGTAATTATTTATGTTATTAAATGATGAATAAAAAGTTATAAACCCTGCTGGCCAGGCAAACGCATGAAAAAGTGACATTCCGGTTTTGACTACTGTAGGGGCGAATTATCATTCGCCCGCAGGTTTTCTCTATTTCGGGCGAATAATAATTCGCCCCTACAAGCCCAGGATTGAGTTCGGATAAATTTCATGCGTTTGCCCTGCCTGCTGGCTTATAACTTTTTATCTAAATGTTTTGATTTTATAGTTTTATCTTCACTACTACTTTCCTTATCGTGCCTTCGCCTATACATGGGGCATGGCCGTCTTGAGGAAAGAAGATTGCAAAATCGCCGGGAACGGCTGTCACCAATGTAGTTCCTTTGTCTTTGAAGAACTGGATATCTTTTTCTTCGTTGAACGGGTCGCGCTCTTCCTCCAGTTCCGTGCGGGCTTTCCATCCGTAGGTTTCCGGCTTGCTCACAGGAATCTGTATGTCGATATATTTGTTGTGTACTTCCATCTTGGCATCGTCTTCCGTTTTCATAGTGCTGTCGCTTACTGCTACAAAGAGGTCTTTGCCTTTAAGCTCTGTCTTGCCGACTTCTGCTTTTGCAAAATCTACAGATTTAACATATTCGAATGCTTCTTTAAATAACGGATGCAGGCTATAGTATGCTTCTGCATTTTTCAAACTGTCTAAAATCATGATGTTTTTTTATTGTTAAATATTTCTTTATTTTTTAATAGCCTAAGGTAGCATTATTTTTTTTAAAATGACCTACATCAAATCTTTTTGTCTTTATTAAAATTCAATTTTTAAAAGACAAGATCAACGCTGAAGATATATTTTCCGTATGCTTTTTATTACTGATCGGTATTACCAATATTGTCAATCATCTCTTCTACGTTGCCTAACCCTTTAGGATTGGGACCATAGTAATTTTCGCCATAGTCACCATCGGCAAATAAGAGCCATAATCTATAAAACGGAATCAACTGATACCATCCACTATTTTCCAGGTCGTGGCATCTTTTAGCCCCTTGCGCCCAGATAAACCAATAAGCAGGAATCAGGAGAAGAAGAAAAAGTGTAAGCGAATAGCCTGAGAAAAGAAGGACAAATGCGAAAAAATAAATATATACGACCGCTATGATCTGGCTAATTCCATATTCCAACCTGCGAATACGACCTCTAAATGAAAACGGATTTTGAAACATAAAAGTTTGTATTTACTATTTGATAATTAAAAATCAGTTTTAAAATCTCAAGATATTCATCCAGTTAAGTAGTCACTATCCCTCATCAAAACCGATAAACCGAAGAAATTTACCAAAGCAAGTTTAATAAAATTAATCGGATTTTTGGTTAATTCCTCTAATTTTTATCTGCACAACAACAAAATGTATTCTACCGACCGTATTTTTTAATTACTTTTGCCTCAAACTTAATATTTATCTAAACGTAACTATATGAAGAGGTTTCTATTTATTATTAGCATTTTAATTATGGTTTATTCTTGTAATACCACAAGCACGAAGGATGATAATCCTTTCTTCTCGGATTATACGACGCCTAACGGTGTTCCTCCTTTCGACAAAATAAAAGCGGAGCATTTCATGCCTGCAATAGAGGAAGCGATGAAGGTACACAATGCCGAAATTGATTCTATTGTAAACAACCCCGAAGTTGCTACATTCGAAAATACGATAGTGGCTCTCGACGAATCGGGCAGGATGCTAGGCCGGGTGACCGCCGCCCTTTCGGTAATGACCGGAACAATGTCTGACTCTGTTTACCAAGGCATCGAAAAACAAATGACCCCGATGCTTACTGAGCATTACGACAACATCAACTTCAACGAAAAACTGTTCGAACGCATCAAGGCTGTAAACGACGACACTGTAAACGTGGCAAAACTGACTACTGAGCAAAAGATGCTTTTGGACAAAAAATATAAAGCATTTGTGCGTTCGGGTATCTTGCTCGACGGGTCGAAACAAGCCCGCCTGCGCGAGATCAACAAAGAACTGAGCGAGGCAAGCCTTACTTTCAGCCAAAACGTAATGAAAGAGACAGACAACTACGAGTTGGTTGTAGACAAGAAAGAAGACCTTGCCGGATTGCCGGAAGGACTGATTGCCTCAGCTGCTAAAACAGCCAGCGCAAAAGGCATGGAAGGCAAATGGGTGTTCGGGTTGAATAAGACAAGCTGGGAACCATTCCTCCAATATGCAGACAACCGCGACCTCCGCGAAAAGCTATACAAGGCTATGTATATGCGCGGCGACAATGACAACGAGTTCGACAATAAAGAAAGCATCAAAAAGATAGCCAGCCTGAGACTCGAAAAAGCAAACCTGCTGGGCTATAATACCCATGCCGATTACGTATTGGAACAAACAATGGCAAAAACTCCTGCCAATGTGATGAACCTGCTCAACAGTATATGGAAATATGCCCTGCCTCAAGCTAAAAAAGAACTGGCCGAACTGCAAGCCATAGCCGACAAGGAAGGAAAGAACATCAAAATAGAATCTTGGGACTGGTGGTACTATGCCGAAAAACTACGTAAAGAGAAATATGCTCTGGATGAGGAAGCTCTGAAACCATACTTCAAAGCCGACAATGTGCGCGAAGGCGTATTCGCTGTTGCAAACAAACTGTATGGCATCACATTCAAGCAAAGAGAAGACATCCCTGTTTATCAGCAAGACGTAAAAGCCTACGAAGTGAGCGATGCCGATGGTTCTCTTATTGGAATTATCTATTTCGACGATTTCGCACGCCAGGGCAAACGTCCGGGAGCATGGATGAGCAGCTTCCGCAAACAGGAAGTTTTCAAAGGCGAGGCTGTACACCCTATTATCTACAATGTAGGAAACTACAATCCTCCTACCGACGGCAAGCCTGCATTGCTTACAATAGACCAGGTAGAGACTATGTTCCACGAATTTGGACACGGGCTGCACGGGCTATTATCGAAATGCAACTACTACGGACTATCGGGCACAGCCGTTTCGCGCGACTTTGTAGAGCTTCCTTCGCAAGTGATGGAACACTGGGCATTCGAACCGGAAGTGCTGAAAATGTATGCAAAACATTACGATACAGGCGCCGTTATACCTGACGAGCTAATCAAAAAAATACAGAATACCGGGTATTTCAACCAAGGATTCCGCACTACCGAGCTTGTTGCTGCGGCCATCCTCGATATGAACTGGTACTCAATGACCAGCGACAACAATACTAAGAATGCCGAAGGACTGAAAAACCTGGATGTACGCAAATTTGAAGCAGACGCGATGAACAAGATCGGCTTGATATCCGAAATCATCCCACGCTACCGAAGTACATACTTCCAGCATATCTTTAGTGGAGGTTATTCAGCAGGATATTACAGCTACCTGTGGTCTGAGGTGTTGGATTCCGATGCATTCCAGGCTTTTGTAGAAAAAGGAAATATCTTCGATCAGGAGACCGCCAAATCGTTCCGCGAGAATGTATTGTCGAAAGGCGGTAGCGAAGAACCAATGACACTATACAAAAAATTCAGAGGTGCAGAGCCTAACCCTGAATACCTGTTGAAAAACAGAGGATTTGTAAAATAATGAAGAGTTAAAAATTAGAAAGGTCAATAAAAGAATCACCATTCTTAATTCTTCATTTTAATTTCTAACTGATTTTTTCATATCTTTGCGGCTCAGAATTTTAACCAATTATAAAATATAATTAATGGCAACTACAGCAGATATAAGAAACGGAATGTGCATCGACATAGATGGGCAATACTTTGTTATTATCGAATTTCTACATGTAAAACCGGGTAAAGGCGCAGCTTTCGTACGCACAAAAATGAGGAGCGTAACCACAGGCCGCGTACTGGAAAGGACTTTCAATGCCGGTGTAAAACTGGATGAAGTACGTATCGAAAAACGTCCTTACCAATTCCTTTATCAGGATGATATGGGATATAATTTCATGAATACCGAAACATTCGAACAAATCTCTATACCCGGAGATTCGATCGACGGCGTTGCTTTCCTCAAAGAAGGCGATATGGTAGAAGTGCAGGTTCATGCAGAAACAGAAACCGTATTGACTGCCGAAATGCCTCAAAACGTTATTCTCGAAGTTACTTATACTGAACCGGGAATGAAAGGCGATACTGCAACCAACACCCTAAAGCCTGCAACAGTAGAAACAGGCGCCGAAGTGCGTGTACCTTTGTTTATCAACGAAGGCGACAAAATCAAAATCAGCACAAAAGACGGTTCGTATGTAGAACGTGTGAAAGGATAAATATTAATTATTTATATAAGTAAAAAGGATTTGCGATGCAAATCCTTTTTTTATTTGTGTATCCCAATGATAACGCCATTTTCGACCATTTCACTCACCTCCTGCCCACAATTGCAACACTTAAGATCAGTATATGTGAGGTCTTTGTTTGTGTAGCTTCTCGACCCGAATAAAATAAGCATAGTATAAATCAGTTGAGTTAAGTCTTTAACTGATGCGAAGATAGCAAAAATTGGGAAATGTGAATATTATCGTTCACTTATTACAAAAAAATAGGTAAATTTGTATCTCTGAAAAATATTAAAATCAATAATCAATGAAACTATATCCGTTAAAGTTTAACCCCATCCTCAAAACCATTATCTGGGGAGGAAATGAAATATCTAAATTCAAAGGAATCAGCCCTATACAAGAAGGAGTTGGCGAAAGCTGGGAAATATCGAGCGTAGATGGCAATGTATCTGTTATAGCCAACGGCGAACTCGAAGGAAAAGACCTCACCGAAGTAATTACCACATATAAAGAACAACTGGTAGGAAAACATAATTTCGAAACTTTCGGCACTACATTCCCTTTGCTTATAAAATTTATCGACGCCCGCGACAACCTCTCCATACAGGTGCACCCCGACGACGAACTGGCTAAAGATAGGCATAACTCATTCGGAAAAACCGAAATGTGGTATGTTATAAACGCAGCCCCGGGAGCTTTCCTGTATTCAGGTTTCCAAAAACAGATGAATCCCGAATCGTATGTCAAAAGTATAGACGACAATACTTTCGTAGATTATCTGGCAAAGCACGATGTAAAGAAAGGCGATGTATTCTTCCTGCCCGCCGGACGTGTACACGCCATAGGCGCAGGCACATTCATAGCCGAAATACAGCAAACATCGAATATCACATACCGCATCTACGACTACAAACGTACTGATGCGAACGGCAACGAACGCGAATTGCATACCGAACTGGCTAAAGACGCCATCGACTTCGATCTGTACGACGATTACAAAACATCGTACACCCGCAAGGAGAACCAGGCAGTAGAACTGGAGTCGTGCCGTTATTTCACGACCAATCTGCTGGAAGTAACTAAAGATATATCAAGGGATTATTCTGAAATAGATTCGTTCGTTGCATATATCTGCATGGGAGGCGAATGCAATATCCGCGACAATAAAGGCAACGACTTGAATATTAAGCAAGGCGAATCGGTACTTATCCCTGCCGACACCCAGTCGGTAAGCATAAGCCCACAGGGCGATGTCCTTCTTCTTGAGACTTACGTATAATATTGAACTGAAGATATAAACGATTACCACGATTTTTCTTTTCATAGAAAAGGTAGTGGTTTTCGTTTTTTTACAGAAGACATGAAAGGTATTCTACTGATAAATACGGGAAGCCCGGCTACGTGCAACAGGCAGGATGTGAAGTGTTTCATCCGGTCTATGTTGTCAGACCCTTATGTGATGACGGTTGCCGACTGGTTTCGTCCCATTCTTGTCAATGGCATTATAATACCTCTCAGGCAATTCAGTTCTACAAGGCATTACCAGCAGATATGGAACCCGCACTTCAAGAGTTCCCCTTTATTGCACTATGCAAAAAACCTGGCATCCAAACTGGAAACCCTCACCGAAATGCCCACCGAAGTAGCCATGCGCTATGGCGAACCGAGTGTACAGGCTGCTTTTGAGCGTTTATTGGCAAAAGACAAAAGGTTGCACGAAGTAATAGTATTGCCGTTATTCCCCCAGTATGCAGATTCGTCGTACCAAACGGTAGTCGATCATGTAGGAAAAGTATTCTTCAAACAGCCCTACCCTTTCCGGCTGAAATTTATAGAACCATACTTCAACCATCCCGCTTACATTAAGTCGTTGGCAGAAAGCATCCGCCCATATCTCGAACAAGGGATCGACAAGCTGATTTTCACATTCCATAGCCTGCCGCTCAGCCATGTAGAAAAGGGTTGGGAAAAAGGGCGCGATTTCGACTATGTCTTCCAGACCAAAGAAACGGTCCGCCTTGTGCTTCGCGAATTGGAACTGAACACCAACAAAACACGGCTGGTATATCATTCGGCAATGGGAAGCAACTGGCTCAAACCCGACCTAGACTCTACTATCACAGAACTGGCAAAAGACGGGGTGAAAAAAGTAGCAGTAATAGCACCCGGATTTGCCGCCGACAACTTGGAGACGCTTTATGACATCAGTATAAAAAGCCGGAAACTGTTTTTGAAAGAAGGCGGACAATCATTCCATTACATACCCTGCCTCAACGACAATGACAGTTGGGTGAAGGACATAGCCAAAATAATCTTGTAAAAAAATGAAGCGTATCTTATTTTTCAACGACAGCATGACAATGGGAGGGACAGAAGTCCTTCTTGTAGACCTGCTCAACAGTCTGAAACAGAAGAAATGTGAAATTACGCTATTACTCCCCCACCCTTCCGACAAGGATATCCTATTGAAGAAATTATCTGCCGGCATTGCTGTTAAATATTTGTCTCCATCTGCCGGCTCTCACCTAAAAAAAAAGGCAGAAGAAAACCTGATGATTTTCTTCCCCCGTTTATTCCTGCTTTTGAAAAAAGAATTGAAACAATCTGATTACGACCTGATTGTTTGCTTCAAAGAATCATTTTTCGCACGCATATTTTCTATAATGGATTTGCCCAAAATACTTTGGATACATAATATATTATATAAAAGAAAATATGAGGAAACGTCATTCAAAGAAAAGATTTCTGTATGGTTAAACAAAAAGCAGCTAAAGGCTACACAGCACTCCTACAACAAATTCGATACGGTCGTTTGTGTATCCGAAGCTGCAAAAGATGCCTATATCAACATCTTGCACAATGGGAACATCCCTCAACAAGACATACGGGTGATTTACAATGCCATAGACTTCTCTAAAATAATAGAATTGTCGAAATCGCCAATCGAAAACCTGCCACAAGACCAAACCAGTCTTGCCCTCATCACACGCAACTCGCCCGAAAAACGGATAGACAGGCTTATATACGCCTCGGCCAAGCTGAAAGATGAGGGGTACAACTTTAGAGTATATATAATAGGAGACATCGACGACGAATATCTCCGCAGCCAGATAAAGGACAACAACCTGCAAGAAACAATAATACCCAAAGGACGGCTCGACAACCCCTTCCCCTATATACTGCAAGCTAAATGGTCGCTATGTATATCCGAACGGGAGAGCTTCTCTCTTTCGCTACTCGAATCCATGGTACTGAACACACCTGTGATAACTACCGATTGCGGAGGCCCTCGCGAAATAGTAGACGATGGGAGATATGGCATCTTGGTAGAAAACAGTTCGCAAGGAGTATATAACGGCATAAAGATGGTATTGGACAATCCCTCGCTCCATATGCAGTACAGCGCCGGGTTAAACAACGCCGCATCCCGCTTCGAATACGGGAAATGGCTAAAAAATATCTATAATCTGCTGGATATATGACCTAAAGACATGAGCAAAACTTATTAACAATAATACGGACTTTTCAACATTAAAAGCAATGTTTAGCATATTTAACATCCACTTCCTGTTTTTTATTATTTAATTTGTCGTCTCAAAAATTTACAAAAAACTATATGGGTAAAATAATCGCTTTGGCCAACCAAAAGGGAGGCGTAGGAAAAACAACTACAACAATCAATTTAGCCGCTTCACTGGCAGCATTAGAGAAAAAAGTACTTGTAGTAGACGCCGATCCTCAGGCAAATGCGTCTTCGGGATTGGGTATCGACATCAAGAAGGTAAACAAAACGATATACGAATGCCTTATCGGGACTGCTTCGCCAAAAGAAGCCATTATCAAAACCGAGATAGACAGGCTCGAAGTGCTTCCTTCTCATATCAACCTTGTAGGAGCAGAACTGGAAATGCTCAATATAGAAAACCGCGAAAAGCAAATGGCTGAGGTACTTGTGCCATTGAAAGAGGATTATGACTTTATCCTTATAGACTGCTCGCCTTCGCTGGGACTGATAACAGTAAACGCCCTTACAGCCGCCGACTCCATTATCATACCTGTGCAATGCGAATACTTTGCACTCGAAGGAATCAGCAAACTACTGAATACCATAAAAATAATAAAGAATAAGCTAAACCCTATCCTCGAAATAGAAGGCTTCCTGCTCACAATGTACGATGCACGCCTCCGTCTGGCAAACCAAATATACGAAGAAGTAAAAAGCCATTTCCAGGATTTGGTATTTACTACAGTTATCCAGCGGAATGTGAAGCTGAGCGAATCGCAAAGTTTTGCACAGCCCGTATTGCTTTACGATGCCGCATCGAAAGGATCGCACAACCACATACAACTGGCAAAAGAACTAATAGAGAAAAATTCGTAACTTTGCAACCCACCGTTTCAAAGTAAAACAAATAGAACAAAAGATATATGGCTAAAAAAATGGTTTTAGGAAGGGGGCTTGATGCCCTTATTACCATTGATGAAGTAAAAACAGAAGGCTCATCTTCCATCAACGAAATAGAATTATCGAAGATAAAGGCTAATCCCGGTCAGCCAAGGCACGTATTCGACGAAGAAGCCTTGCAGGAGCTTGCCACATCTATCAGGCAGATAGGTGTCATCCAACCTATAACTCTGCGTCAGGTAGCCGACGACGAATACCAGATCATCGCCGGAGAACGCCGTTACAGGGCTTCGCAGATTGCAGGACTGACCTCTATTCCTGCATATGTAAAAACAGCCAAAGACGAAACCGTGATGGAAATGGCGTTGATAGAAAACATTCAGCGCGAAGACCTTAATGCCATAGAAATAGCCTTAGCCTATCAAAACCTGATAGAAACATACAACCTTACCCAGGAACAACTCAGCGAACGCGTAGGCAAAAAACGCACGACCATTGCCAATTACCTACGCCTGCTCAAGCTCCCTGCCGAAATACAAATGGGACTGAGAGACAAAAAGATAGATATGGCGCATGCACGCACCATTGTCACTCTGGAAGATGCTCCTGCCCAACTCGAAGTTTACGAACTGATACTGGAAGAAGGACTTTCTGTCCGCAAAGTTGAGGAATACGTACGTGCCATAAGCCGTGGCGAAAAGCTTGAAGACCTGCTCAAAGAAGAAAAAGCAGTAGAAACCGTAAAGAAATCGGGAGTAAAAAAAGCTACGCCTCAGGAGTTTGAATTACTGAAAAGCCACCTATCCAAATTCTTCTCTACAAAGGTACAAATGACCTGCAACGAAGGAGGAAAAGGCAAAATAAGCATTCCGTTCAAATCGGAAGAAGAATTAGAGAGAATAATTGCTATCTTTGACCAGTTGAAAAAATAATAGGAAAAGTTTTTCGTATATAAATATTATGAGGAGAAAGTTTGCAATTTGTCTGTGGTTCTTTTTGGGTAGTATATTTACAATGTTACATGCCCAGAAACCAGAGAAAATAAATACACAAGACTCCGTTCCTCCTGTTTCGGCCTCTGCCGATACTATAACTCGCCTACAGATGGAAAAGCCTGTACTTATTCAGGATTCAACCATCACGATTACTTTAGGCAAAAAAGAATTTAAGCCCGACTCCAAAAAGGCTGTAATCTATTCAGCCATATTCCCGGGATTGGGACAAATATACAACCGCAAATACTGGAAACTGCCCATCATCTACGGAGGGGCCTTAGGGCTTACATATGCCATTACTTGGAACGGGCGCATGTTTTCGGATTACAACGATGCGTACAGAGACCTTGTTACCAATAGCGGAAAAAGCTACCTGGATTTCATTAGCGACGAAGACAAGATCAACTCCAACAGGGATTATTATACATCGCTATTCAAAAGCAGAAGAGACTACTTCCGCCGCAACAGGGATTTGGCGATCATCATAGCAGTAGGCGTTTACGCGCTGTGTATGATAGATGCCTATGTAGACGCCCAGTTATACGATTTCGATATGTCTCCCGACCTCTCGATGAGAGTTGTCCCTGTCATAACAATGCCTACCTCCTATTCCTCCACTTCGTTTGGAATACAGTGCTCTATATTTTTTTAACATACTATTATCTGTAATTTCGACAAAAGCTCTGTATCTTTATTTTCTATTTAGAGATATAATCCATTATTTATTAAGGCTGTGCCGTAAACTCTGTCAGTTGCAATTTGATGGATACATTTTTTGTACTTAATAAAACCCTATGCTGAAAAGACTATTACTTACAGGACTATACATGAGCTTTGCATTCTCTATGCTTGCTCAAAATCAACCGTCGTTGCGCGAAACCATAACAGATAAAGATATTGTTTATCCAACCGAAATGGAACGTAATTACGACGAACTATTAACCAAATGGAGCAAAGAAATAAAATATGCCAGCGATTGCCATTCGGGCAGCAGCGGCTCTGTTTCGTTTCCCGACTCGGTATATATAAAGCGCTTGTACTCATTGCCCACCCAGATGGAACTGGTGTTCAACCCTGTAGTCAGAGATTACATAGAAATGTATGTCGGACGCAGGCGCAACCAGGTAAGCTATATGCTCGGAAAAGGAAAATACTTCTTCCCCATATTCGAAGAAGCGCTTGACAAAGCCGGCTTACCACTCGAACTGAAATACCTACCTGTCATAGAATCTGCCCTAAACCCGATAGCCCGGTCGAGAGTGGGAGCTACAGGGCTCTGGCAATTTATGGCGCCAACCGGCAAGATGTACGACCTCGAAGTCAACAGCCTTGTCGACGAAAGACGCGACCCACACAAATCGACAGAAGCGGCAGCAAGGTACCTGAAAGATTTGTACAATATATATAAAGACTGGAACCTGGTAATAGCAGCCTACAACTGCGGCCCGGGAAATGTAAATAAAGCGATGCGCCGTAGCGGCGGGCAAACCGATTACTGGGCAATATACCCGTACCTGCCTCGCGAAACCCGGGGCTATGTACCCGCATTTATTGCCGCCACCTATGCAATGAATTATTACGAAGAACATAATATATGCCCCGGAGAATGCAATCATCCGGCTTCGATGGATTCTGTTGTAGTAGACAAGCATATACACTTTCAACAAATAGCCGATGTGCTGAACGTAGATATCGACGACCTGCGCACATACAACCCTCAATTTAAAGATGATATCGTTCCCGGCGAATACAAACCTTACAATATAAACCTGCCGATAGGCAAAGTCAGTGCATTCCTCGACAAAAAAGATGCTATACTTACCCACAAGTCTAACCAATACCTTACCCACCGCAAAACAGCCGGCGTAGACGTTGTTGGCGGCAGTAGAAATTCGAGCGGAATGATTACATACAGGGTAAAAAGGGGAGATTCTATGGCTCGTATTGCCAACCGTTATGGAGTAACCACTACACAGTTGAAGCAATGGAATGGACTATCGTCTAACAGATTATCGGTAGGAAGGCGTTTAAAGATTTACAAGTCTGCACCTAAACAGCAAACCCAATCCGAAACATTAGCTGCAAATACGACTAATGCCACTGCTTCGGCAACCAAAAGCGACACTACCGTAATATCCGTTTCGGGGCTTACACGCACTGTAAGCGTACCTAAAACTACTACCTCGTACTACAAAATCAGAAGAGGTGATACATGGGCTGGAATCGCAAAAAAGAACAAAACAACTGTAGCCCAAATAAAAGCCTGGAACAATACGAAATCGAACAGCCTCATAGTAGGAAAAACCCTGAAAATAGAAAAAACAGAATATGTTGAGATACAGGAACCTGTAAAATTGCCGGAACCCGAATTGACCGTCGTATCCGTTGACACCACATATACAGCCGAATTTCTGGGCGACTACGTAAAGAGCCTGGAACTGAGCAACTCTTCGTCATCCTTGCCGCTCATCCAGATCGAATCGGGCGACGACGACAATGATGCCGGACGAACGACCGGTATTGATGATAAAAAAATTATATATCATAAAGTAAAAATAGGGGAAACAGTTACGCAGATAGCCGCCCGCTACAATGTAACAAAAAAAGACATCCTTTCGTGGAACCACCTGCCTTCGGGCATGGCTAAAGTAGGTCAAAGGCTACTTATATACCTGCCAGACACCGAAGTAAACTCCGACAACAACAACATCGGCGATGCCGGTGCCAGAAGTACTAAAAAGGAAAAAGACGAAAAAGCTACGACATAGTATTCAGAATTTGAGACAGATAAAATCAATTTTAAAGCAGTAATTTACACGCACTAAAATTGATTTTATTATTTTTGTGCCTTACTCAAAGCTTATGGTAAAAAAAAATGTGCAAACACAAGATGATTTAGTGATACAGCAGGAATTTGATGCCCTGCTGCAAGACTACCTGAATACGAATCATCGACGTAAAGTAGAGATTATAACAAAGGCTTTCACTTTGGCCAACGAAGCCCACAAAGGAGCACGCCGCCGTTCGGGAGAACCATATATTCTCCACCCGATAGCGGTAGCACGTATTGTTTGCGGCGAGATTGGCCTTGGTTCCACCTCTATTTGTGCAGCCCTGCTTCACGATGTGGTAGAAGACACAGAATATACTGTAGAAGACATACAAGCCCTCTTTGGCGAGAAAATAGCAAAGATTGTAGACGGGCTGACAAAAATATCCGGAGGTATGTTTGGCGAAAGAGCTTCGTCGGCACAAGCCGAAAATTTCAGGAAGCTACTGCTCACCATGTCCGACGACATCAGGGTCATTCTGGTAAAAATAGCCGACCGCCTGCATAATATGCGCACACTAGGATCGATGCCGGCAGCCAAACAATATAAGATAGCCGGGGAAACCATGTACATATACGCTCCTCTGGCACATAGGCTCGGACTGTTTGCCATTAAAACAGAACTGGAAGAACTTAGTTTCAGATGGGAAAACCCCAGTGTTTACGAAGACATAAAGCTGAAGTTGCAAGCATCGCACCGGGAGCGGGCCAGTGTATATAAACACTTTGCACAGCCTGTAATAGAGAAGCTTGATGAATTGGGGTTCAAATATGAAATCAGGGCAAGAGAGAAATCAATATTCTCCATTTGGAACAAGATGCAGGCCAAAGACATACCTTTCGACGAGGTATATGACATTTTTGCTGTCCGCATCATCTTCGAAAACGAACCCGGAATAGATGAGAAAAAACGCTGCTGGGATATATATTCCGTAATAACAGATATATACAAATTGCGTCCCGACAGGATACGCGACTGGGTTAGCCGCCCAAAAGCAAACGGCTACCAGGCACTACACCTCACGGTAATGGGGCCCGACGGACAATGGATAGAAATACAAATCCGCAGCCGCAGGATGGACGACATTGCCGAAAAAGGATTTGCCGCACACTGGAAATATAAGGAAGGCAAAATAGAAGAAGATACCGAACTTGACAAATGGCTCAAGACAATCAAGGAAATACTTGAAAATCCAAGTCCAAACGCTCTCGATTTCCTCGATACGATAAAGCTCAACTTATATTCGCAGGAGATATTCGTATTCACACCAAAAGGAGAACTCCGCACACTAGCACAAGGTGCTACTGCACTCGACTTTGCATACGACCTCCATTCCGATATCGGCGACCATTGCATAGGGGCTAAAGTAAATCATAAGCTCGTTCCTTTGAGCGAAAAGCTTAATAGTGGAGACCAGGTAGAAATACTAACCTCAAAATCCCAATACCCCAAAGCCGAATGGCTAAGCCTGGTAACAACAGCCAAGGCAAGGACTAAAATTGAATATGCACTCAGGAAACGGAAACGCGAAGTAGCAAAACAAGGCGAGGAGCTACTAACCAAAGGCTTTATGGAAGCAACCATCGACCTTACTCCCGAAGTGCTCCAGCAAATGATGGTATATTACCAGAAAGACACCAAAGAAGACCTTTTCTATGCCATTGGCAACCACGATATAATCCTCCCTCCTAAATTAGAAAAACTGCTGGCTCTGAACAAGCAAGGACAATCCAACCTCTTGGTCAGGTATATGAAGCGGGCGTTCAATGTGGTCAAGAAAGGCGACAAAGGAAAAGAAGAGATACCGGAAGAACTGGAAAAAATAAATCCAAAAAAGACATATATACTCGAAGAAGACTCTTTCAACAGAAACTTTACCCTGGCCTCTTGTTGCAACCCGATTCCGGGCGATAAGGTATTCGGATGTATAAAAGAGAATAACGAGGTAGAAGTACACGATATACATTGTCGTGTAGGATTGAGGCTAAAAGCGAGTCATGGCGACAGGATTGTAAACCTTGAATGGGGCAGCTATACACAGTTTCCTTTCACTACTACGATTTTGGTAACCGGAATAGACCGGATGGGTATATTGAATGATATAACTAAGGTTATCACTGCCGGCTCACTCAACATAAGAAGCCTGAATATAGAATCGAAAGATGGTGTATTCGACGGAAAGATAACCGTCAATGTCCATGACGTGAACGATTTGCACACTTTGTGTTCCCGGATCACCAAGATAAAAGGGATAAAAGCAGTAAACCGGAAGCAAAGAGGGGGATAATACAAGAAGTGAAAAATGTTGTCTGTGGATTATCAACGGATAGCTGCTTCTGAAGCCCCCAAAAGCATAAACAACATATTTTAATATGATATTTAAACTTGCCTCCGAGAGGTTTATTACAGCATTATACGTTCTTTTCTTTTTATTTGGTTCTGGCTTCGTGGCCGTAGCTCAAGACAACGAAACATCAATCGCCAAAGACACAGTCGTTTTGCGGGAGGTGATAGTAGAACAGGATAAACAGCAAAAAATAACAGGAGCATTATCCGGCAAAATCACATTACATGCAGAAGGAGTGAAAAGCCTTCCGGCATTATTAGGAAATACCAATTTGCTAAAAATGCTCGAACTCACCCCCGGAGTACAAACCTCCGGCGATGCAAATTCGAACCTGTATATACGAGGAGGTGATGCCGGGCAAAACCTGTTGGTGTATAACGATGTCACAATTTATACTCCGGGACATCTATTGAGTTTCTTTCCCCTTTTCAATGCCGACCACCTGTCGTCGTTGGAGTTAGTAAAAAGCGGGGTGAATTCTCAGTATGGCGGTTTTTTAGGTTCGGCCATTCTTGTAAAGAGCAAGGAGGATATACCAAAAAAGTTATCGATAAAAGGGAATATTGCCCTGCTGTTCGTTGAGAATTATGCAGGGCAGTTCTTTTTTAGCCTACACTAATTGTAAATATTGTTAAAATTTGGAATGAGGGATAATTTCTATTATCTTTGCATCCGGAATGAAGGGAAAGAGGAGGCAGAGGCTTCCTCTTTTTCGTTCAATAAACGAACTAATATGATAGAAAAAAGCCTGATAGAAGATATTACAAACAATTTTTTACAGGAAACCTCTGATATGTTTCTTGTTGAAGTTTCCGTAAGGCCCGGAAATATAATTGTAGTAGAAATAGATAGCGACAACGGGGTAAGCATAGACGATTGCATCCTCCTTAGCCGCAAAATAGAATCGCAACTGGATAGGGAAGTCGAAGACTTCGAACTCGAAGTTGGATCGGCAGGAATAACCTCGCCTTTCAGGGTGCTTCGCCAATACCAAAAAAACGTAGGAAACGAAGTGGAAGTATTAACAAAAGGCGGGCAAAAACTGGCAGGTGTATTGAAAGATGTAGGCGACAACGGCTTTGTCATCACCATCACCAAAATGGTAAAACCGGAAGGTGCTAAGAGAAAAGTGGCCGTAGACGAAGATCTATCCTTCAACTTTGATGATGTAAAATATACAAAATACTTAATTAGATTTAAATAAAAAACCATGGCTAAAAAAGAAGTTATAAGTCTGATTGATACTTTCTCCGAATTTAAGGAGCTGAAGAATATTGATAGGATGACAATGATAAATGTGCTTGAGGACTCTTTCCGCAACGTTATAGCAAAGCTTTTCGGATCGAACGACAACTACGATGTGATTATCAATCCGGATAAAGGCGACCTCGAAATATGGCGCAACCGCACCATCGTAAACGATGACGAACTCGAAGACCCAAATACAGAAATATCGCTCACCGAAGCACACAAAATAGACGAAGATTTTGAAGTAGGCGAAGAAGTTACAGACGAAGTATTCTTCGAAGACTTCGGACGCCGCGCCATTTTGAACCTGCGCCAGACATTGACATCTAAGATTCTGGAACTGCAAAAAGAAGGACTATACAACCGATACAAAGACAAAATAGGCGAAATAGTATCAGGAGAGGTATATCAAATATGGAAAAAAGAAATCCTCCTGCTCGACGACGAAAAAGAAGAACTACTACTCCCTAAAACAGAACAAATCCCTAGCGACTTTTTCCGTAAAGGAGAACACGTACGTGCCGTTGTAGAAAGAGTAGATAACAAAAACAATAATCCGAAAATTATCTTGTCAAGAACCTCGCCTGTATTTCTGGAAAGGCTTCTCGAACTCGAAGTTCCGGAAATAAACGACGGGCTGATTACAATCAAAAATATAGCCCGCATACCGGGAGAAAGAGCTAAAGTTGCAGTAGAATCGTATGACGAGCGCATCGACCCCGTAGGAGCTTGTGTGGGTATGAAAGGTTCGCGTATTCACGGCATTGTGCGTGAGCTTCGCAACGAAAATATAGATATCATCAACTATACCTCCAACATGAATCTGTATATTCAGCGAGCACTCAGCCCGGCAAAGATTACTTCGGTGAAAATCAACGAAGAAGAAAAACGCGCAGAAGTACTGTTGCGTCCCGAAGAAGTATCACTGGCCATCGGTAAGGGCGGATTCAATATCAAATTGGCAAGCATGCTCACCGGATATACTATCGACGTGTACCGCGACATCGACGATTTCGACGAAGAAGATATCTACCTCGACGAGTTCCGCGACGAAATAGACGGATGGGTTATCGACCAATTGAAAAAAATCGGATGCGTTACAGCCAAGAACGTGCTGACAATGAATCGCGACGCAATAATAAAGGAAGCAGACTTAGAAGAAGACACAGTAGACGAAATATTGGGCATATTAAAAGCCGAATTTAGCGACGAAAGCGAAGCTTAATTTGTTTTTTGTCCGATTTCTTAATACTTTTGTACTCCGAGCAGCGGACGGGTGTCTTTACAACAAGGATTATTTAGAATCAACAGCTTCGGGGTTCACTGTTCAATTTAGAATTTTTAAAAGAATATATGTCTATACGATTAATAAGAATATCCAAGGATTTGAATGTAGGTATCAGCAGTCTTGTTGAACATCTGCAAAAAAAAGGATTTGATGTAGAATCCAATCCCAATACTAAAATTGACAGTGAGCAACAAGAGTTACTTATAAAGGAATTCGGAAACGCTGCCGATCTTCAGGCTTTCCACCATCGTCAAAAAGAACAGGCTCAAGCCAAAGAAGTTCAAAAGGTACAGGAAGTTCAGGCCGAAGCCGAAGAGGTGAAAGCTAATGCAGAGCCGGAAGAAATAAAGACCGAAGTACCGGAAGAAATAAAACCTCATTTCCAGATTGTTGACAAAATAGATCTGGATGCTTTGAATAAACCTAAAAAGACAGAGCAGGAAGAAGAAGTAGAAAAACCGGAACCGATTCAGATAGAAAAAACCATAGAAGAAGAGAAACCGGAGCCTGAAACTATCGAAGCACCTGTAGTAGAAAAAGAGCCGGAAGTTGTAGATAAAATAGAGGAACCACAAGCAACTCAAGAAGAAGTTGTTGTGAGCAAACCTGAAACTGCTGAAACTACTGACTCTCAACAAAAGGGCGAAAGCGAAGAAGGTGATGAAGTCTTCAGGCTTAATAAAGCTACATTGAAGTCGAATATTGTTGTTAAAGGAACGATTGATCTTAGCACGATAAATGATAAGACACGTCCGGCTAAGAAAACAAAAGCTGAAAAGCGAAAAGAACGCTTAGAAAAAGAACAACAAGACCAGAAAAAAGTAAAAGAGAATACTGTCCGCCTGCTAAAAAAGGAAACTGACGAAGAAGCCAAAAAGAAAAAGGCTAACGACGACAGCGACGATCCTGCAAAGAAAAAACGCAACCGCATCAAGAAAGGCAAGGTTGATATAGAAAAAGGAGCATCGACCAACAATAGCGGCGAAAAGGGAAGGCACAGCTTGCGCAAACCTGTTGTAAAACAAGCTGTAAGTGAAGAAGATGTGCAAAAGCAAATCAAAGAAACTCTTGCCCGGCTGACAGGAAAGAATAATAAGAGCAAAGGTGCCAAGTATAGGAAAGAGAAACGGGATGCCGTATCTCAACGCCATCAGGAGGAGCTGGAACAACAAGAACAAGAAAGCAGGACACTGAAAATAACAGAATTTGTTACAGCCAACGATTTGGCAAACATGATGAATGTTCCTGTAGTGAAAGTAATATCCACCTGTATGAGTATCGGTATCATGGTATCTATCAACCAGCGTCTCGATGCCGAAACAATAAACATTGTAGCCGAAGAATTTGGGTTTAAGACAGAATATGTCAGTGCCGAAGTTGTTGAAGCTATAAACGAAGAGGAAGACAGGCCTGAGGACTTGGAACCTCGCGCACCTATCGTGACTGTGATGGGACACGTAGACCACGGTAAAACATCATTGCTCGACAATATCCGCAAGACAAATGTAATTGCCGGAGAAGCCGGAGGTATTACCCAGCATATCGGCGCATACAACGTCAAACTGAAATCAGGCCGCCGTATCACTTTCCTTGATACACCAGGACACGAAGCGTTTACAGCGATGCGCGCCCGCGGTGCTAAGGTTACGGATATCGCAATTATCATAGTAGCTGCAGACGACAATGTGATGCCTCAAACAGTAGAAGCAATAAACCATGCTTCGGCTGCAGGCGTACCAATCGTTTTTGCGATTAATAAAATAGATAAACCGGGAGCAAATCCCGAAAAGATAAAAGAAACCCTAGCCGGAATGAATTATCTGGTAGAATCGTGGGGTGGAAAATACCAGTCTCAAGACATCTCAGCAAAACAAGGCCTAGGTGTTGATGAACTCTTAGAAAAGGTTCTGCTCGAAGCCGAGTTATTGGAACTGAAAGCCAATCCTAACAGAAGGGCATCGGGTTCGGTAATCGAATCATCGCTCGATAAAGGTAGAGGCTATCTTTCTACAGTGCTAGTAGAGAATGGTACGCTTAAGAAAGGTGATATACTGCTTGCAGGAACATACTTCGGACGTGTAAAGGCTATGTTCAACGAACGTAACCAGAATATAGAAGCTGCTGCACCTGCCGCACCTGCCCTGGTATTAGGATTGAATGGAGCGCCTCAGGCCGGAGATACATTCCACGTACTGGAAACAGAACAGGAAGCAAGGGAAATCGCAACCAAACGCGAGCAACTGCAACGCGAACAGGGTCTCCGTACGCAGAAAATACTTACCCTCGACGATATCGGCCGCCGTATAGCAATCGGAAACTTCCAGCAGCTTAACGTAATCGTAAAAGGAGACGTGGATGGTTCGGTAGAAGCACTTTCCGACTCTTTGATCCGCTTGTCGACGGAAGAAATACAAGTGAATGTTATCCATAAAGCCGTAGGTCAGATATCAGAATCTGATATAACACTAGCCGCTGCCTCGGATGCCATTATCATAGGCTTCCAGGTACGTCCATCCCAAGCCGCACGCCGCGCTGCTGAGAAAGATGGTGTGGAAGTAAGGCTTTATTCGATTATATACGATGCCATAGAAGACGTTAAATCGGCTATGGAGGGTATGCTTTCTCCTGAAATAAAAGAAGTACAAACCGGATACGTAGAAGTACGCGAAGTATTCAAGATTACCAAAGTGGGTACTGTTGCCGGATGTATGGTCAAAGAAGGAAAACTCAAGCGAGCCAACAAAATACGCCTTATCCGCGATGGTATTGTAATCTACTCGGGAGAACTGGGTTCACTTAAACGTTTCAAAGACGATGTGAAAGAAGTAGCCGCCGGTTACGAGTGTGGTTTGAACATACACAACTACAATGACATTAAGATTGGCGACGTAATTGAACCGTTCGAAGAGATTGAAGTGAAGAAAACATTGTAATATTCAAAATATTACTTATCTTTGTACTTATAACCTAAAGAAAACCAATTGATAGTTGTTGCCAAGCAATCTTGCCTTGAAATCGGTGGTACTAACCATGCCACCGAAACACACAACTATCAACAGGTTTCCTGAGGGTCTTTTTTATTTTCAGGTTCATCGAGTTGCCCATTTCTCATATGCAATTATATCATGATGAAAAAAACAATAATCTTACTCATACTAATCTCTGTTATATCAGTTGCCAGCAACTTGTATGGCCAGTCTTTACAGCAGATAGCTTATGTCAATTCAAATGAATTACTAGAAGCGATCCCCGAAAAAGTTACCGCATCCAATGTAATCAGCGACCTGAATAAAAAGTATAAAGAAGAACTACAGGTCATCCAAAACGACTATAATAAGAAATACTCCGATTTTATTTCTTATCAAACAACAATGGCCGACAATATACGCCTGCGCCGTATGCAGGAACTCTATGAACTCGAACGCCACATCAACGACTTTATGAAGGTGGCTCAGGAAGACATAGAGAATCAGGAAAGAATACTCATTGCACCATTGCGCCAACGTGTAAAAGAAGCCATACATATGGTAGGCATCGAGCAGGGATATGTCTGTATCTACGACCTAGCCAATCCTGCCCTAGCCTTCGTTACGCCGGACGCAACCGATGCAAACCCTCTGGTTAAGCATAAATTAGGCGTAAGATAAAGTTCATCCCAAGAAAGAACAGATGTTAAAACCCGGCCCCATTGGTGTATTCGATTCCGGATATGGAGGATTGACAATTCTATCGGAAATACAGGAACTATTGCCCCAATACGACTATTGCTATCTGGGCGATAATTCAAGGGCACCGTATGGAGACCGTTCATTCGATGTAGTATATCAATTTACCAAACAAGCTGTTTTAGCCTTATTCGACAGGGGATGCAACCTCGTAATACTGGCATGCAATACCGCATCGGCAAAGGCTCTGCGGACAATACAACAAAACGACCTCCCCCTGATCGACCCTCAAAAACGGGTTCTCGGAATAATCCGTCCTACGGCAGAAATTGTGGGCAACATGACCCAAAACCGGCATGTAGGCATCTTAGGCACTGTTGGCACTATACAATCGGAGTCATACCCCATCGAAATACATAAACTATTCCCTGATATCAAAGTCACAGGAGAAGCTTGCCCGATGTGGGCTCCCCTAGTCGAAAACCGGGAATACAACAATGCGGGGGCAGACTATTTCATCAAAAAGAATCTGGATAATATCCTTCTCAAAGATCCTCAGATAGATACACTTATACTTGGCTGCACACATTACCCGTTGCTTATCGACAAAATAAGGTATTATCTTTCCCCCCAAATAAATATCATATCGCAAGGAAAATATGTAGCCGAAAGCCTCAAAGACTATCTGAGCCGGCATCCCGAAATGGAGGCTATTTGTACGAAAGAGGAGGCAACAAGATATTTCACGACCGAAGCCGCCGACAAATTTTCCGGAGCTGCCAGTATCTTCCTCAATAAAGAGATTGATGTCGAACGGATTATCATTGATTGATTACTTTCACAATAGCTCACAGTCTGGTTTATCAAACATCTTTGTTAGTAAAAATCTGTATCAATAAATGCCAGTCACTCTTTTTGTCGTATATTTGCATTGTTAAAACAAAGAAGAAATATGAAAACTTTATTATTTCCCGCAATAGCTATCGTCCTTTGCCTGTCGGTCTTATATTCCTGTAAATCTGATAAAAAAGCGACAGAAGCAAATACCGTTGTGTACGATTCCATATCGGTAGCAAAGGTCTATCATCTTGATGGCGACTCTACGAAACCCTCGTGCTCGTTGAAAATCAAATACCTCTACCCTGCTCAATATGCAAATGCCGAGATACTTTCTAAGCTTCAGTCGGAGCTCAACTTTGCTCTTCTCGAAGAAGATAAATACGAAAAGTTATCGCCTGCCGATGCCGTCAACCAATATATGGACGACTATATCGAAAACTATAAAAACGATGCCAAAGAACAATTTCCCGACTGGGAAGAATCGGGCGACCCGAATGACTATTTCTCATACTACAAGACACTAGACACAAAGGTCTTTTTCGACAAGTCGGGTATCACTTCCTACCAAATCTCTGCGATGGATTATAAAGGAGGAGCAAATTCGTCGACCACATATAAGAATATAGTAATAGACCTCGCTGCCGGAAACACCCTTCATGAGCAGGATATATTCATTGCCGACTATCAGGAAACGTTGAACGTCTTGCTGAAGAAAAAGATCATGACCCAATATAAAGGGAAAAACTCCGAGGAGCTTATCGAAATAGGATTCTGGGGAATAGAAGACCTTTCTTCAAACAACAACTTCCTGGTAGACGACAAAGGAATCACTTATATATTCAATCCCGGAGAATCTTCGGTTCCCAGCTTAGGAGAAACAAGGGTACTCTTCGAGTATGAAGAGATACTCCATATCTTGAAAAAGGATTCACCCATAGCCGTATTCTTCTAAAAAAGCACTGATTATATGGATATTATCCTGAAATATTTTCCGAACATAACCGGGCAACAGAAAGAACAGTTCGCTGCCTTATACGACCTGTATTTCGACTGGAACTCGAAAATCAACGTCATATCGCGCAAGGATATCGAAAACCTCTATACACATCATGTATTGCACTCGCTAGGCATTGCCAAACTGATAACTTTTACTTCGGGCACAAAGATTATGGATGTAGGTACCGGAGGAGGTTTTCCGGGCATACCTTTAGCCATAATGTTTCCCGACTGTGAGTTTCTTCTGGTAGACAGTATCGGCAAAAAAATCAGGGTCGCGACAGAAGTGGCCGCTGCCATTGGCTTGAAAAATGTGCAATTTCGCCATTGCCGTGCAGAAGAAGAAAAAGGCAAGTTCGACTTTATTGTCAGCCGTGCAGTGATGCCCCTACCCGATCTGGTAAAAATAGTGAGAAAGAACGTGTCGAAAGAACAACATAATGCCCTTCCTAATGGTATTATCTGCCTGAAAGGTGGCAATCTTGATGGTGAGCTTCAGCCTTTCAAGAAAACAGCCGAAGCAGACGACCTTTCTATGTACTTCGACGAAGATTTCTTCAAGACAAAGAAGATTGTCTATGCTATGATTCAATGAAAAAATAACAAAAGTAACATTTCAACCTCTTTTTTATTGTTACTTTCTTGCTAAAAACTAATCGCTATCAGCCAATGGCTCTTCTTGTATAGATAAATATACAGCAGAATAATGCCAATCGTAAACATTTGTCTCTCGGCGAATGTTCTACCTCTATATTATAAACTAAAATACACAGGAATGAAACACTTCGCAATCATTTTTATATTCAGTTTAATTTCATTAGGTATGAACGGACAGGCAAAGACATTACACGATTTCAGAGTAAAAGATATAGATGGTAAAGAGTTCGATCTTTCCTCGCTTAAAGGCAAGAAGGTACTTGTAGTCAATGTAGCCTCTAAGTGCGGACTTACGCCTCAGTACACCAAGTTGCAGGAATTATATGAAAAGTATAAAGGCCACAATTTTGTAGTAATCGGATTCCCTGCCAACAATTTCAACGGACAGGAGCCCGGAACTAATGAAGAAATAAAAACGTTCTGCGCCCTCAACTACGACGTCACCTTCCCTATGATGACTAAGATAGATGTCACAGGTAAAAACAAAGCACCTATCTACAAATGGCTTACAGAGAAAAGCCTAAACGGGAGAATGGATGCGGAAGTGCAATGGAATTTCCAGAAATTTATGGTAGATGCCGATGGACATCTTGCCGATTTTGCCCCTCCGCGCGAAGATCCGTTTAGCGAGAGGATAGTAAAATGGATAGAAGAATAAATTAACGTGAGTTCGACATAATAGCATCTAGATATCAATCAGTTATGGGTTTCCTTTGTAAACTTTGTGTTCCTTGTGGTTAAATCTTATTTTTTTTACCACAAAGGACACAAAGGAAAAGCACGAAGGGCACGGAGTTTTAAAGATAAAAGGTTATTATCCTAAAAAACCATTACCTTTGCAGGTATGGAAGATACTTTCAAGACAATAACCAATATATCGAAAGCTACCTATACCGAAAAGCGGAGCAAATTCATTGCTTACGCCATCCCTATACAATCTGTAGAGGAGGTAAAAACAGAAGTTGACAAGCTGCGCAAAGAGTATTACGACTCGCGCCATGTATGCTGGGCATATATGCTTGGTGCCGACCGCAAGGAGTTTCGCTCCAACGACGACGGCGAACCTTCGGGCACTGCCGGAAAGCCCATTCTGGGGCAAATAAATTCGAATGAACTGACTAATATACTTGTGGCCGTAGTTCGTTATTTCGGCGGCATCAAGCTGGGTACAAGCGGCTTGATAGTAGCATACCGCGAAGCTGCAGCTGAAGCTATTGCTGAGGCCGAAATAGTAGAAAAAACCGTAGATATGCAAGTATCGTTTGGCTTCGAATACCCATTTATGAATGATGTGATGAAGATTGTAAAAGATATAGAACCTGCCATTATAGGGCAGAGTTACGATATGGATTGCTCAATGACTTTGGAAATACGCAAAGCACGCTTCGAGGAATTAAAAAACAGGCTCTCGAAAGTGGAGAGCCTGCATTTTATCGATTGATTCGTTTTTATGTATCTTTTATCGTCTATCGCGCGCCGAGTAGGTAGCCCCCGAAGAACGTGAAGAACCCGACGATTTTGACGCTTTCGATTTCTTGGCTTTAGGAGTCTTAGTCTTCGACTTAGCTGCCTGATGTTGCTTTATCTCCATCGCCTTTATCGAATCGTTTATCACCCAAAGACTTTTGTCGAACTGATTCAACTCTCCTTCTATTTTCTCCTG
Source organism: Dysgonomonas sp. 511 (assembly GCF_010501105.1). Lineage (GTDB taxonomy): Bacteria > Bacteroidota > Bacteroidia > Bacteroidales > Dysgonomonadaceae > Dysgonomonas. The sequence continues at coordinate 31,145 of NZ_QVMQ01000015.1, forward strand.
TGCAGCTTTCAGCGCTTCCGGATCAGGATATTTCTGGCTCAGGAATTTATTCTCCATATTGGTAGTCTTGAATATCTCACCTTCGTATAAGCGAAGGCGGAAATAGTCGTCGATCGTATTATTCAATACGTTATTGAGATCGGAAATCATAATCGGCATACGTGCCACATAAGGACGAATATCCTCGTAATTGATCCAAAACTGAGGTTCGCGCAATCCTGCTCCCGGTGTATCCATATCCAGTCCATCAAGAAAATCCTGACGGAACAATACCGGACAGATAGCTATCGTTTTTACCCCCACCACAGAATTGCTTTGGTCGAAATACCAAGCCTCTTTTACATAATAGCCCAAAGCCTCGTTGCTAGGTATGCTGTATTCATCATACGCAAAAGCATTGCCGTTTACCTGATAAGGTATTTCGAGACGGCGCAATACATTGCCGAAATCCACTTTCATTTTATCGTTGAACAACGGTTCGCAGTTGTTCCAGTCGTAAGCCACCAGATTGCCATCTCCCATCAACTTGAAAATCATAGTATAGAGATTCATCTGTTTTTCGATAGGCTGCACCGGATAATATAATGCCGCATTCTTGCCTTTGGTGAGGTCGAGAAAACGATATACCTCCCTCTTCCATGTGGCATTAGACAAGTCTTGATTATTCTCAACATTTTTCATCTGTGCCCTGACCGACACTTTAGGCACTTTTATACCCGTATCTGTATTCTCGCCTTGTGCTTGTTGCTGTTTTTTTGCCAGCCTGTCGCGAAGCGAAGAACCTTGTTCCTGAGCGTATGCCTGTCCGACTGAGAGACAGCAGAAAATTATAACTAATATATAATATAATCTCTTCATTTCTTTATTTCCTCGATTTAGCAAAACCTACCTGTGTCCTCACACACCTGAACCCTATATACGAACGGGGTTGGTTCTGGAATTCGCCCTCGCGCAAGTCGCCGCGAATATTCCGTCCGGTATCTTTCCACGATCCGCCTTTCACTACCTTTTTCTTCACTGCATAAGGGTCTTCCTTGGCAGCATCGTACTTATATTCAGGATTCATATCGTTCATCAAGGCCGTACCCGATTCGGTATATGCAGTTGAAGTCCATTCCGAGACATTACCTGCAAGGTCGTAGATGCCAAAGCGGTTTGGATGATAGGCTGCCACCCGCGAAGGTATCAGGTTGCCATCTTTGGTATAATCGCCTTTGCCCGGCTTAAAGTTTGCCATAAAGCAAGCCTTCTCGTCCATCGTGCTGTCTTTGTCCCACGGATATTTGTTTTCGGTACGCCCGTTGCGTGCTGCGAACTCCCATTCGCCTTCGGTTGGCAGGCGAAACTCCTCTATCGGGCGTGCATTGCGTGGCTGCCCCATTCGGTAGAATTTGGTACGCCAGTAGCAAAATGCTGTAGCCTGTTCCCACGACACTCCGACTACAGGATAGTCGTTATAGCCCGGATGCGAGAAATACATACGCATATAAGGTTCGTTGAACGCGTTGTTGAAGTCGTTAACCCACACGGTAGTATCGGGGTATATATTCACAATCTTGGTGTGTACAAAGTCGAAGAGTGAACTCAGTGGACGCACAATCGTCTCGTTGACAGGCATGCCTTCCTCGTTGATATATGCAGTATCTTTCGATATCATCACCACCTGATTAGGATCGACTACGATATCCGTATTCAGTACACGCTCCTGCGGATTGAGCCTGTTGCGGCGCTTTGCTGCTTCGGTATGGTCGAACCATTCGTAGAAGAAGTTCATTTGATTCGGGTCTAAGCCCCTTTCTCCGGTTATAGGATGGATAGTGGTTACACTATAGATAGCCCTCTCCTCTTCTTCCAACGGGCGTTTGGGGATTGGTTTCTTCCAGTCAAGATGCGGCTTCACCGGATCGCCATAGCGGTCTTCGGTAATCTTGAAGGTTTCGTCGCCTCCGTATGCCGGATCGGCAAGACGTTCGCGGATAATGGAGTCGCGCACCCAATACACAAACTGCCGGTATTTGGAGTTTGTTATTTCGGTTTCGTCCATCCAGAAATTATCAATAGAAACTCCTTTCGGGTTGGCTTTTATATCCCACAACGAATCATTTTCGGCAGGCCCCATTTCTATCGAGCCCCTGGATACCAATACCATGCCATGCGGCGCAGGTTCGGCCCAAGACGAGCCTCTTTCTCCGACAACTTCTCCTCCTATACTGCCGCCACCTACCGACTTTCCGCAGGAAGCCAACAGTGTGAGTGAAGTTATCGCAACAAAAAACAATTGTTTCATATATAATGCTTAATCAGCTTTCGTTTTAGGTTATTGTAATTTTGCAAATAAATATATCTGTATTTTTTCGATCAATCAAGCTTTGGTTACAATATTCTTATACTTTTGCTCGCTCCCGGTTGTTTTTTCTTTTCAATCGGGATGCTATAACGCAGAAACAACTCATGGCTTCCATTACTAACCTTCGTCAATGCCGATGTGGAAAGGTCGTATGAATAGCCTGCGTCGATATTCCTGATTTTAACTCCCAACAAAAATACAAAACCTTCGTCTTTCCTCCAAGATATTCCTCCGTTGAACGTCTTATTATATTCCACCTTTGCCGTAACGTCTACCTGATAGGTGACTGCATCGGTCTTAAAAAAGGCAGAAGGCTGCAATTCTATTAACGGATTTCCCAACGCAATATTGTATCCCCCCATCAAATAATATGTGCGGGCAATATAGCCGGAATGGTTATCGTCGAGTTCGAAAACCGGATCCCACAAGTGGGTAGCAGAAAGGCCTACATAGTATTTGGGAGTTATCCACGCTACCCCCAATCCGGCATCTATAGTCTTATCGCCGCCGCCTGTAGGCTTAGCCGGGTCGTTGGGATCGTGGTAGTCACTATCGGGAATATGTATCTCCGAGGCATTGAAGTCTATATTCATCAGCCCTGCTTGCAAGCCTATATGCAGGTACTTATTGTTCTTGAATTTGAATTTGTAGGCATACTGCCCCATTGTATAGGTATTGGAAAACAGCCCTACTTTTTCATTTGTCACTATCATCCCTACGCCATGTTCTTTTCCCAGAAATTTCATAGGCATATTAAATGACACAACCGACGTATTGGGTGCATTTTCCATCCCTACCCATTGGCGGCGGTGAAGCATGGTGCTTTCTATATTATTGGTTTCGGCGATGAATGCGGGGTTGTAGAAATTCTTCATCCTCCAGTACTGGCTTATCTGTGGATCCCATTGTCCATAGACGGCAGCAGAACTGAAGGTACAGAGTAATATAATGAGTGTTTTTATATATCTAACTTTCATTCAATCAACAGAGTCAATCGCTGTGCAAAGTAACGACAATTTATTTAGAGTCTGCTTAAATTTTGCAGCAAATATTAAACAGGCTTTTAATAAAGAACGGCTTATAGCTTTGCAAATTGTGTAGTTATGTCGATTTTGAGAGTTTTTTCAACGCTTCCGATTTACCTCTCTTTCTAACTGTTCCTTAATGGAGAGGAAATCGGCATCACCTTGTTTCATAGAGGTAAAAGCAACAAAAAAGCAGGCTTGGAATTGCCTGCTTTTTTTAATATTGCTTTATTGTTTTATTCGATTCTCCAGATTAAAGTGGTTTTAAACTTATAAGTTGGTAAATAAACACCTCCTAAGTCGCTCGACTGTATATAGAATAATATCTTCTTTGGATTTAACGATAACTCAAATCCGATATTTTCCGTATAAATCTCCCCATCTTCATAATAAGTTTGAAGATATGGTAGTACCTTTTGTTTAAGCACTCCTCCTTCCTGAACATATATATATCCTAGAACAGCTCCATCATTAAATACATCCGCATCTAATTCTTTAAAAGCAAATTCATACTCATAGCGTTCTTTAACCTCATTAAAATCCCAGGCATCAGCTTCTACTGTAAAATCTACAGAATGCGTATCAGCACCGGTCCAATAATGTTCTTCCGTAATGTCATCGCCACATCCCGCAAACGAAAACCCGGCTACTGCAATAAACGACACTAATAAAAACTTACATAATCTTGTTTTCATGATAATATTTAATTTAAATTATTTAAAAAGATCAGTCATTTAACTATATGACAAGATAGCGGGCATTTGGTTTAACCGGCAATAATATTTATGATGGAATTCAACGCCTTTTCTCCCGATACTTCTGAAAGATTTACCCAATTGATTTCTTCATCCCGCTTAAACCATGTCATTTGTTTGCGGGAATAAATACGCGTATTCTGCTTTATTTTTTCGATGGCAAAATCGAACGGCCACTCACCATCAAGATATTTGAAAAGCTCCTTATAACCCACTGTATTCAGCGAATTAAGATGGCGTTGCGGGTAAAATGTGCGGGCTTCGTCCAACAAGCCGCCTCTAATCATTTCGTCTACGCGCTTGTTTATCCTGTTGTAAAGTTCTTCGCGCTCGCGTTTAAGTCCAATTTTAATTACCTGAAAAGGACGGGGCTTTTTTGTTCTGGTACGAAATGAAGAATAAGGCTTGCCCGTCATCAGGCATACCTCAAGAGCATGTATTACACGTTTATAATTTTTCAGATCTACCTCGTTGTAGAAATCAGGATCGAGCACTTTCAGTTGCGCCCTGATAGGTTCTAAGCCCTCTTCTTCGTACAACTTATACACCTCATTTCGTAGGTTGTCGTCTATCGTAGGTATCTCGTCTATCCCATTGCAAAGGGCATCTATATATAGCATAGAACCACCCGATGCTATTACCACATCGCCCGTCTTGTGTTGCTCTGTTATTATTCTCTGTGCATCCTGTTCAAATTCGCTGGCGCTGTAGTAATCCGCAACGTCGAGCATACCCACCAGAAAATGAGGAACTCTTTCTTTCTGTTCGCGGGTAGGAGCAGCAGTCCCTACTTCGAGCCCTCTGAAAAACTGGCGCGAATCGGCTGATACAATTGCCGATTTATAATATTCTGCAAGGTTTATGCTCAACTCCGTCTTACCTACACCGGTAGGGCCAAGCAGCATAATAAGCTTTTTCATCAATACTCGCCTTCTTCGGGAGCAGCCATATTGTCAAGCCCGTCGAAACCTTCTGCGTCCAGTTCGTCTTCATCGTAGCTTTCGTCGCCATAGAAGTTCTCTCCCAGGTCGAAGCTATCGGAAGAACTAGATATGGTATCGAAATCTACAAACTGGGTAGGTGCCTCTCCTGTTGATTTTGTACAAACAGCTTCGTCGAGGTCTTTTCCTGTAATTATCTCGCGTAGTTCCATAAAAAAGGCACGTTCGGTAAGGTAATCGAACACATACATAAGCTTTTGCCTTTCGTCTTCCAGAAAATCATTCAGTGTAGAAGCTTCCATTGTATAAGAATCCTCTTCCGAGCTAGTATCCATTTCTACTAACGTGATCTCTTTTTCTTTTTCCCAGTTGTCGTCGCAAAGGAAAAAGGAAGTCATTTCACCCTCCTTGTAGCCTACCGATTTTATTATGGCTTTGTGCAAATCGAAGAATGTTGCGTCTGCATCTATCTGAATCTCACGCTTGAAGTCGTCTACTTCATCCGATAATAGTAAAAAACGAAATATCATCTCTTATTTCCTTATTTATATTTTGTTTTCAAATGTAGCAATTTTTTCAGAAAGTGCATATATAGCCGGATATTTTCGTTGTCTTGACATTGGAATCGTGTTGACTTTTATTAACCGCAGAGTAAAGGCTAGTCTGTTTAGTTCCCGATTGCTTCGTAATTCAGGATGACAGGGAGGATACTAGCTGAACTATGCTACCTTTATCACGTTATTTAAGAATCAACTGTACTTAAAAATGTTAAAATAAAAAAATATTGTAACCTTTTTTATTCTTTTGCGACATATATGTATAGTAAAGAACGAAACTGTATTACAACAGTATCTTTACACAAAATCTAGGAACTCAGTAAATGTACCAAAACGACGGAAAACGTGATAAGAATCAACAACCTCAACAAATCGTACTATAATGGCCCTAACCCGCTTCATGTATTGAAAGGAATCAATCTGGATATTAAGAAAGGGGAGCTGGTATCCATTATGGGTGCTTCCGGGTCGGGTAAATCTACATTGTTGAATATCTTGGGAATACTCGACAATTATGATACCGGAGAATACTATCTCGACGATGTACTTATAAAGAAACCCAGCGAAACTTATGCTGCCGAATTGAGGAACAAGAAAATAGGGTTTATATTCCAGTCATTCAACCTCATCTCGTTCAAAAATGCGCTGGAGAACGTTGCCCTCCCACTCTATTACCAAGGCGTAAAGCGCAAAAAGAGAAACGCTCTCGCACTCGAATACCTTGGCAAGATGGGGCTGGCAAGCCATGCCGGACATATGCCCAACGAACTTTCGGGAGGACAAAAGCAGCGCGTAGCCATAGCCCGTGCCTTGATTGCACAACCTCAAATCATACTCGCCGACGAGCCTACTGGCGCACTCGACAGTAAGACCTCGAAAGAAGTGATGGAACTGCTCAGGGAGATAAATGCCAAAGACGGCATAACGATGCTCATCGTAACCCACGAGCAAGCCGTAGCCAATGCTACCGACAGGGTAATACATATAAAAGACGGAGTAATAGGCTCGATTGAGGTAAATAAGAATCCAGTAATAGAAATGTAATTCAACAAGAAACTATGTTTGATTTCGACTCGCTTCGCGAAATACTTTCTACCATAAGCAAAAACAAGCTGCGAACCTTCCTCACCGGAGTAGCTGTGGCATGGGGTATCTTCATGCTCATTATACTATTGGGGGCAGGAAACGGGCTAAAGAACGGTGTAACAGCCAATTTCTCGCACCGCGCAAAAAACTCGGTGACACTATGGCCGGGATGGACTTCTATGCCTTACAATGGTATGCCTTCCAACAGGAATATAAAATTCGACTATAAGGATTATGACCTGATAAGGAACCGTATTCCCGAAGTAGAATATGTATCGGTACGTGTAAGCCAGACAGCAACCGTAGCATACGAAAAAGAATATGGTTCGTGGAGCCTCAACGGCGTTACCGAAGAAGCTGCTTACATCAATAATATAGAGGTAAAAGACGGTGAAGGACGTTTTCTGAACAGGATGGATGTACAGAACCGTCGCAAGGTAGTCGTTATCAGCCCCGACATGAAAAAAGTGCTATTCAAGGATCAGGATCCTATCGGCAAATATGTAATTGCTGACAACACCATAGCCTACCAGGTAATAGGCGTGTATGACGATTCCAACAATTTCAGCAACAATCCGCCGGCTTATATCCCCTTTACTACAGCACAGATGCTATATAATAAGGGTTGGGGATTCCGCAATATGGATTTTACAGTAAAAGGGCTGGACACCAATGAGAAGAATGAGAAATTTATAGAACGCCTTCGCGAACAAATGGCTAAGCTTCACAACTTCGACCCTAAAGACCGTTCTGCCCTCTATATAAGGAATACGGCGCAGGATATGCTCGAAGCCGAAAGTATATTTTTCATTATCACCGTATTTATTATTGTTATCGGGATAGCATCCCTTCTTGCCGGAATAGTAGGCGTGGGCAATATCATGCTGATTACCGTAAAAGAAAGGACGCGCGAAATAGGAATACGCAAAGCGTTGGGAGCATCACCATTTTCGGTGCTAAAACTTATCATATTAGAATCTATATTGATAACCTCCATTGCCGGCTATCTGGGACTGGTGGCAGGAGTAGTGATAACAGAAGCCATAAGCAATATGATTGCTGCCTCAGGCGGCGGTTCTGATGGGCCTTCTATTTTCAAAGACCCTACTGTCGACCTGCCCACTGTAGTAATAGCAACCCTTGCCCTGATAATAGCAGGTACAGTAGCCGGGCTGATCCCCGCCTTGAAAGCCACAAGGGTAAGCCCGATAGAAGCGATGAGAGCCGAATAAAAAACGAATTAAAAAAGACACAATGTTTGACTTAGATAATTGGCAGGAAATATGGGCGACCATCACCCGGAACAAGTTCCGTAGTGTACTTACCGGACTGGGTGTATCGTGGGGTATCTTTATGCTCATCGTCCTCATCGGACTGGGTAACTCCTTTGAAGGAGGAATGCTGAAGAACGTCAGCGGGTTTGCATCCAATTCGTGCTTCTTCTTCACCGACCGCACTGGCGAAGCTCATAAAGGATACCGCAAGGGGAGATCGTGGAATATGAACAACCGCGACCTGACCCTCATCAGGGAAAAAGCACGTTCGGTAGAATTGATATCCCCTGTACTCTTCGGCAATAGTGGCGACAAGAATGTAGTACACGGGCCGAAATCGGGTTCGTACGGAACCAGAGGTGTTTATCCCGCCCACTTCCTTATAGAGCAACAGCATGTATTGGCAGGACGCCTGTTCAACGACCTCGATATAGAAAACTTCAGGAAAGTATGCGTCATTGGAAAAGAAGTATACGAAACGCTTTTCCAGCCCGGCGAAGCCCCCGTAGGGCAATATATACGTGTAAACGGCATCTACTTTCAGGTAATAGGCGTAATCTTACCCAAATCGCAGGCCTCTATCGGGGGAGATGTGGAGTCTACGGTATTTATTCCGTTCTCTACAATGCAAAGAGCATTCAACCAAGGAGATATTATACACTTCCTTGCCTGCACCATCAAAAACGGATATACGGGAGAGATGGTAGAAGACGAAGTGAAAACAATAGTAAAAGCGGCGCACGACATTGCCCCCAACGACGATAAAGCTATGCGGAGTTTCAACATAGAAAAAGAATTTAAGATATTCAGCTATCTTTTCATCGGGCTCAATTTCCTTGTCTGGTTTGTAGGCGGCGGCGCTCTACTGTCGGGAATTATAGGCATCAGTAACATCATGCTCGTAACAGTGAAGGAGCGCACACGCGAAATCGGCGTAAGGCGGGCACTAGGTGCAAAACCGACAGTGATATTGAACCAGATATTGAACGAGAGTCTTGTATTAACCGTCATTGCAGGACTGATAGGCTTCTTCGGAGGCATCCTTCTTATAGAAGTAATTTCTGTAGCCATGAGCCAGAATGCCGGAGAAGATACGATGCTTATACCACCTTTCGTATCATTCTGGACAGCGATAAAAGCACTTATAGTATTGATTGTAGCAGGGGTTTTATCCGGAATAATGCCGGCATTGCGCGCACTTAGCGTAAAGGCTATAGATGCTATCAGGGAAGAATAAACATATAAAGAACAAATAAAAAATTATATAATATGAAAAAAGCACTTAGGATCATACTGTTGGCAATCTTAGCGATTATATTTATAGGTACGCTTGTTTTCCTTTTTAAGAAATCTCAACCAAAGAAACAAGTGTATGAAATAGTCACAGTAGAAGAAGGAACTGTGGAAAATACAACTGTGGCTACAGGAAAAGTTTCTCCCCGCGACGAAATCCTGATAAAACCTCAGATATCGGGAATCGTTTCGGAAGTATTGAAAGAAGCCGGCGATTATGTAAAGGTGGGCGATATTATAGCCACCGTAAAAGTTGTGCCCGATGTTTCGCAACTCAACTCTGCCGAATCGCGCGTTACATTGGCACAAATCAGTCTGACGCAAATAAAAGCCGAATATAACCGGCAGAAAGAGTTGTTCGACAAAGGCGTTATAGCCAAAGACGAGATGGACAAATCGGAAGCCGAATACAAAAAGGCACAAGAAGAGTTGCAAAATGCCAAAGACAACCTCGATATAGTAAAGACAGGTATCTCGAAGAAAACCGCCCAATACAGCAACACGCAGATACGTTCTACCATAACAGGGATGATACTCGATGTGCCTATCAAGGCGGGGAACTCTGTTATCCAAGCCAATACATTCAACGATGGTACTACCATAGCCACTGTTGCCAATATGAACGATATGATATTCATCGGAAAAATAGATGAAACAGAAGTTGGACGCGTACATACAGGCATGCCGATAAAGCTATCGGTTGGTGCAATAGAAGGACAAAAATTCGATGCCACTCTCGAATACATTGCCCCTAAAGGAGTAGAAGAAAACGGTGCTATCCTCTTCGAGATCAAAGCTGCCGCCAGAATCCCCGACACTGTTGTTGTAAGAGCCGGATATAGCGCCAATGCAGAAATCGTTGTGGCTAAAGCAGAGAAAGTAATGTTTATCCCCGAAAGCACCCTTACATTCAGCAATGATTCCACATTCATCCAGCTTCTGACCGATACCACAGACAACAAACAGGAGTTTGAGAAAAAACACATCCAGATAGGTTTGTCCGACGGAATAAAAGTAGAAGTAAAAAGCGGGCTGAAATTGGGTGATAAGATAAGAGGGAACGAAATATCAGACAAGCAAAACTTAAACGCTAAGAAATAAAAACAGCATAATATGAGAAAATATATAATATATGCTTCCGTACTCCTTCTGAGCCTGCCTTCAATGGCTCAGAAGAAGTGGACGCTCAGAGAATGTGTCGACTACGCCGTAGAAAACAATATAGAACTACAACAGCAGGCATTGAATGTAAAGAATGCCGAAATAGATCTGAGCACAAGTAAAAACAGCCGCTTACCCAATCTGAATGCCAGCGTAGACCAGTCTTTCGGTTTCGGACGTAGTATGAACTATGCCACAAATACCTACGAATCGAGAAATGCTGCGGGAACTAACTTTTCGGTTTCCACCTCCCTGCCCTTATTCACCGGATTCCGTATCAGCAACGAAATAAAGAGAGACGAATTTAACCTGCTAGCTGCCACCGAAGGCCTCAGCAAAGCCAGGGAAAACCTCGAATTGCAGGTCGTATCCCTATTTCTTGAAGTGTTATTCAAAAAGGAAATACTAAAAGCATACCAAGATCAGCTAACCCTTAGCAACCAGCAAGTAGAACGCACTCAGATATTAGTACAATCGGGTAAAGTCCCGGCCTCTCAGCTATACGACATCAAAGCACAATCGGCTAAAGATGAACTGAATGTCACCATGTCGAAAAATGACCTGGATCTTGCCTTGCTCAATTTGTCGCAGTCGCTAAACCTGCCCCAACAAGACAACTTTGATGTCATAGAGCCGACTATGGAGAATCCTATCGACAACAACATATCAAGCATCATACCTCCCGACCAGGTTTACCAAAGGGCACTTGGCATCAAGCCTCAGATAAAAGAAGCCCAATACAAAGTAGAGAGCAGTAAGAAAACACTAAAAGTTGCCCAATCGGGATACTGGCCTAAACTGGACTTTTCGGCTGGTTACAGAACATCCTACAATAAAGTCTTTGGAGAATCGGCTCCCGGTTTTTTCCGCCAGTTGAACAACGAAGGAGGCGAATCTATCGGCTTAAGCCTGTCCATCCCTATCTTCAACCGTTTCCAGACACGCAACCAGGTAAGGGCTGCACGCCTCAGCATCGAAAACCAGGAACTAGCTTTAGACAATATAAAACTAGCCCTATACAAAGAAATTCAACAGGCATACCAAAGCGCAACATCGGCTCAGGCAAAATTCAACTCCACTGAGAAAGCATTAGAAGCCTCGCAAGAAGCCTTTAAATATGCGCAAGAACGCTACGATGTAGGCAAATCCACCGTTTTCGAACTGAACGAAGCCCAGACCAAACTACTCACCAGCAGGTCGGAGCAAATACAAGCCAAATACGACTTTATATTCAGGGCTAAGATTCTGGATTTCTATCAAGGTAAAGAAATAGACCTAAGATAATTTTCAAGTTTAGTGAACACTACCACCCTGTAAGAAGCCCTGTATCCAAAAGAAATACAGGGCTTTTACTATTTGACAATAGCTTCGGGCAAGATTAGCCAATATAAAAGATTTATATTATCTTTGTATCCTTAATTAAAAGACTTTTTTCTACTTAACATTACTTGAGATAAATGAAAATAGCTATTGTTGGTACAGGTTATGTAGGTTTGGTTACAGGAACCTGCTTTGCAGAAATGGGAACTGATGTCTATTGTGTAGACATAGACCAAAAGAAGATTGAGAACCTGAAAAATGGTATCATACCGATATTCGAACCGGGACTGGACGAAATGGTAGAACGGAACTACAAGGCCGGACGCCTTCATTTCACAACAGACCTTAGCTCCATCCTCAACGACGTGAACATCGTATTTTCGGCAGTAGGAACTCCTCCCGACGAAGATGGTAGTGCCGACCTCAAGTATGTTTTAGACGTTGCCCGTACAGTAGGTAAAAACCTGAACAAATACATGGTTATCGTCACCAAAAGTACAGTTCCCGTAGGCACAGCCCGTCTGGTAAAAAAGGCAATACAGGAAGAATTGGACAAAAGGGGGAAATCCGATATCAAATTCGATGTGGCCTCTAATCCTGAGTTCCTAAAAGAAGGAGCTGCCATCACCGACTTCATGCAGCCCGACCGCGTTGTAGTAGGCGTAGAATCGGAAGAAGCAAAGCTATTGATGGAGAAACTATACAAACCTTTCACCCTCAACAATTACCGCATCATATACACCGACATACCATCGGCCGAAATGACCAAATATGCAGCCAATGCCATGCTGGCTACGCGTATCAGCTTTATGAACGACATAGCCAACCTCTGCGAAATAGTAGGAGCAGATGTGAACATGGTGCGCAAGGGCATAGGAGCAGACGCACGCATAGGTTCTAAGTTCCTGTATGCAGGATGCGGATACGGAGGTAGTTGCTTCCCTAAAGATGTGAAAGCATTGATAAAGACCGCAAAGAACCTCGGACACGATATGCAGATACTCGAAGCTGTGGAAAGGGTAAACGATAAACAAAAGCATATACTCTTCGACAAGCTTATGAAATACTACAATGGCGACATCAAAGGCAAGACCATCGCTGTATGGGGACTGGCTTTCAAGCCTAAAACCGACGATATGCGCGAAGCTCCTTCACTGGTATTGATCGACCAGATTATCAAAGCCGGCGGTAAAGTCAGAGCCTACGACCCCGTTGCTATGAACGAAGCACAACATCATCTGGGCGACTCTATCATCTATGCAAAAGACATTTACGATGCTACGCTGGATGCCGATGCGATCTTAATGGTAACCGAATGGAACGAGTTCCGCCTGCCTACATGGGAAGTAATCAAGAAAACGATGAATAGGCCCGTAGTATTCGATGGCAGAAATATCTATAACAAACAGGAAATGGAAGAAAACGGTTTCGACTACTTCGGAATCGGCATACAGTAATTCTTTCCGGCAACAATATACAGGCTGCATAAAAGTTTATATCTTTGTGCAGCTTGTTTTATTTAAAATAGACCGAATGATAAAAGTAGAAGGTATAACCAAAAGCTTCGGCTCGCTCAGAGTCCTTAAAGGCATCGACCTTGAAGTAAGAAAAGGGGAAATAATATCCATAGTGGGTGCCAGTGGTGCCGGCAAGACCACCCTTTTGCAAATCATCGGTACACTCGATAAAGCCGATAGCGGAAGCATACTGATAAACGGCATAAATGTAAACAAGCTCAACGACTCGAAGCTATCAGACTTCAGGAACAAGAACATCGGATTCGTATTCCAGTTTCATCAGCTATTGCCTGAATTTACTGCGCTGGAGAACGTCATGATTCCTGCCCTGATAGGAAAGACAAAAGAATCGCAGGCCAAAACCAGAGCGAAAGAACTGTTGGATATGCTCGGCTTATCCGACCGTATAGAGCATAAGCCCAATGAATTGTCGGGTGGCGAAAAACAGCGCGTAGCTGTAGCCAGGGCATTGATAAACAACCCGGCTGTAATACTCGCCGATGAGCCTTCGGGCAGCCTCGACACCGAGAATAAAGAGGAACTGCACCAACTCTTCTTCAAGCTAAGGGATACCCTTGGACAGACCTTCGTTATCGTGACCCACGACGAAAACCTCGCCTCCATCACCGACCGCACCATACATATGCGCGACGGAATGATTGTTGACAACATGCCTTTACTGCAAACAAATGAGCCAGCCATCAGATAAAAGACTCTACCAGATTGCACTGACCAAGATAGCAGGAGTCGGTGATATTATCGGGCGCAACCTCCTGCAAGTGATGGGAGGCGACGCCGAGGCTATTTTCAAGGCAAACAGGAAAACCCTTATAAACAAAGGCATACCGGCGCGCATAGCCGACGAAATCCTAAAGAAAGAGGTTCTCCTCAATGCAGAAAAAGAGCTAAACTTTATCGACAAGAATAAACTATCCTTCTATTTCATAGCCGACGATGCCTACCCTACACGGCTCAAAGAGTGTTCCGATGCTCCGCTTGCGCTGTACTTCAAAGGCAATGTAGACTTCAACAATGAGAAAGTGATAAGCATTGTCGGCACCCGCCAGTCCACAGCGTATGGCAATAAGTTCTGCGACACATTCCTGGAAGAAATCTCGTCTTCGCTGCCCGGCACACTTATCATCAGCGGGCTGGCATATGGCATAGATATAAATGCGCACAGGGCGGCATTGAAACATGGCCTGCCGACTATAGGGGTTCTCGCCCACGGGCTTGATATCATCTACCCCGCGCAGCACAGGCAAACCGCTGTCGAGATGCTGGCAAACGGCGGACTGCTGACCGAATTCCCCAGTACTACCCAGCCCGACCGCTTCAACTTCGTTCGCCGTAACAGGATTGTGGCCGGTATGGCTGATGCCATTATCGTAGTAGAATCGGACGAAAAAGGCGGATCGCTCATTACAGCGGATTTCGCTAACTCATATTGCAAAGATGTCTTCGCCACTCCGGGCAAGACTACCGACAAATATTCGAAAGGCTGCAACAAACTGATTGCCTCGCACAAGGCCGACCTGTTTCTCTCCACCTCCTATTTCCTCCAGCAAATGGGATGGGACAAAGCTTCTGCCAAACAGAAGAAGGCTCCACGCCAACAAGACTTATTTTTAGTACTCACCGAAGAGGAGCAAAAGATAGTTGATACACTCTCTAAAACAGAATCGTTGCATATCGACCAATTGGCACGCGAGTTAGGTATTCCTACCTATACTTTGTTTTCCACACTGCTCGAAATGGAAATGAAAGGCATAATCAAAAACCTACCCGGCAATTTATTCTGCCTGAGTTGATGCCCCGTTATATATACAGCTTTTTCAGGTTGGCCATCCTCCACAAATTGAGAAAAGCAACTTTGGTAATTTCCGTTACCTTATTGTAATTGATTTTATCCGCTTGGTCGCCCGGCCTGTGGTAGTCAGGATGCAAATCGGTAAAATAGAATATATAAGGTACATCCTTTTCGGAAAAAGGCATATGGTCGCTACCACCGAAACCCTGTTCGGTCTTAAATTCAGGAGCCAGATTCAGGTGATGCACTGCAATATCCTCGGTTATCCATTCTTTCAGAACCGGAGCTCCCTCGGTATAATACGCTATTACATGATTGAACGCTGTAGCATCCTTGTCGCGTCCTATCATATCGCAATTGATATATGCCTTGATAACCTGTGGAAACATTCGCGGTATCGGCACGTTGTCAAAGTGGTCGTTGACGAAATGGTAAGATCCTACCAAACCAATTTCTTCTGCATCCCAAAAACCAAAAACTACGGTACGTTCCGGTTTCTGGCCGGAAGCAATAAAAGCCTCGGCAATCTGCAATACAGCCGAAACGCCCGACGCATTATCGTCTGCACCATTATTTATACTGTCATTCAGGTTGTTGGGAGAGGTAATGCCTATATGGTCGTAATGCGCGCCGATAATAACTACTTCATCGGTATTCTTTCCCGGAATGCAACCAACCACATTGCGCATTTCGCGCCCGGCATACGGTTCACGTCTCGATTTAGCCCACGCATCTGCACCATGCATAGGGTCAAAATTCTGGAAATATTTTCCTTTCCACGGTTTTACTCCCATTTCCTGCAACCTATCCTTGATGTACTCGGAGGCTAATTTTGCGCCCTGTTTACCGCTTTCGCGCCCTTCGAGGCTGTCGCTTGCCAAGTAACCGATATAGAGTTCGGCTTTTTGCTTGGTTATAGAAGACAAGCCTTTTTCTAAAGGGGTTTGAGAAAAAGAGCAGACAGGAATAATCAGTAGAAACAGAACGATAATTCTATGCAGCATAACTATTTAATGTTTTAATTTATAAGTTTAGTATAAACGTATCTATTGCAAATTATCAACTAAATATAAGACTTAAATAACAAATTGCAGCAAAAGTAACAGCAGCTATTTTCCTAAAATAAGTTATTCATCTAATAATCAATTCTTTTTTTGTTAAAAAGTAACACATGTAACACTTTTTCGCTTGTTTTTTAATACTGTTACCTTTTTCGTATAACAACCTTATTACCTATATAATAATAGATAAAATTATAGGAATAAAATCACATTTAGGTGTTACTTTTTTCTTTGAATATGAAAATAATTGATTTTAATGGAGCCCCAAAAGCATATTGGCAATGATGATACAAAGCACAATTAACGTAATCGCCACATACATATAATCTTTTTCGATAAGGAAAGCCAATACCGAAAAGGCTACCCGTAGAATTGGCGTTGCTATCAACACACATACACCCAACTGTATAATCGCCGCCCCGTCGAATGCTAAAATCCGGGGAATGATGGTAGATAGTTCACGCAGGTAATATTCTGTACCGGGAAAAGGCATTCCGTCCGGTGTCGGTTTATAGTGTTCCATCGAAACTCCATGATTCTGAAAAAGGTAAACCACCCCGCCAAACAAAGTAATACCACAGGCCAGCATCACGCCATAGCGCAGAAGCTTACCTACCAGGAGTTCCATATCCCTTTCTGTCCAGAATTGCCGTGAGAATATATTCATATCTTTACAGTTTACCCGTCAAACCATTATATATCATAGATATTGCCAAAACAAAAATGACTACACTAAACAACAGGCGAAGTTTTTTCACATTGGTTTTCGGCAATATCCTGGAACCGAAAAAAGCACCTATCAGCACCCCTACTACAATCGGCATAGCCAATCCGGGGTCGATATACCCGCGCTGTAGATATACAACTGCACTGGCTGCGGCCGTTACCCCAACCATGAAGTTGCTGGTGGTAGTAGACACTTTAAACGGAATTTTCATAGCCGTGTCCATCGCCAGTACTTTCAGTGCGCCTGAGCCAATACCCAGCAAGCCCGAAAGCACTCCTGCCAATGTCATCAGAGAATAACCGCCCACAACGTTGTGTACATTATATTTTTCTATTTTGCCATCCTTTGTAGGGTACGAACCGTTGAGTTTCAACACAACTCCCAATTTATCGCCCGGTGCTGAAAAGTCTATATCGTCTTCTTTCTTCATCACCGACCTCACTGCCGAGAATATAAGTACCACACCAAAAATAAGTGCAATATACATCTTGTCGAGATACATAGCCACTATTGCCCCAATCACTGCACCCGTAGTAGTAGCTATTTCGAGGAACATACCGATACGCATATTGGTTATACCTTCCTTGATATACGCTGCCGCCGCACCCGACGAGGTGGCTATCGAGGTTACTAATGCCGCTCCTATGGCATAACGCATATCTACCCCAAAACCCAGCGTGAGCAGGGGTATAACAATAACCCCTCCGCCAAGGCCTGTAAGCGAACCTATCAGCCCGGCAAAGCATGCTCCGAAAAATAAAATCAGTGAAAAAAGCTCAATATTCAAATCCATTTCAATGTTGTTGGTCGAAAAACTATACAAAGATAATAACCTATAAATATGGAAATTGTTTATTTATGGGAAAAATGGCTGAAATAACGAAAAAGATTTGCTATAAAAATTAAACAGACTTTAGAGCATAAACAACCTTTCGGCATTGCGGGTAGTAACCTCACCTACTTCATCAAACGGCAGGTTATATATTTCGCTCAATTTTTCTGCAATCTTGATGGTATAAGACGACTCGTTCCGTTTCCCCCTATAAGGAACAGGGGCAAGATAAGGCGCGTCTGTTTCTATTATAATATTGTCGATGCTTGTTTTGCTCAACACCTGAGACAGAGTTGAATTCTTGAAGGTAACAACCCCATTGATACCCAGCATGAAGTTGCCTAATGCCAATATATCATCCAATTCCTGCTCTGTACCACCAAAGCTATGAAAGACACCCCTCAGTTGTTCTGCCCCTACATTGCGGATGCTGGCTATACATTCGGCAATAGCATCACGCGAATGTATGGCTACAGGCAGCCCTAGCCGGATGCTCCATCTGAGTTGTTCTTCAAAAACGAGGGCTTGCTCTTTGGCATATGTCTTATCCCAATACAGGTCGATACCTATCTCGCCGATAGCAATATAAGACCTTTGCGACAGTTGGCTTTCGACTACAGACAGTTGGCTTTTCCAATCGTCGCCTACACTTGTCGGGTGCAACCCCATCATCGGGATGCAATATCCGGAATACCTGTTAGCCAGACCATGCAGCCTCTCTATAGAAGACACATCTATATTGGGAAGCAGGATTTTTTCTACACCGGCAATTTTAGCCCTTTCTATCACTTGGTCTATATCTGCATCAAATTCTTCTGCGTAGATATGGGAATGGGTATCAATTATTCTCACTTTTCAGTTTTAGTTTTTCTTCCCTCCTCAGGTAATAGACCACGCCATACTCCTTGCATCGCTCGATACGTTCGGGTGCAGGCAGGTCGGCAAATGCAGCCTCTATCTGATTCCACAGGGTAGTCAATGCATCGTCTATCTCCTGCCGCTGGCAACTCAGTTGGTCCAACTGCCGGGCGGTAGAACCCTGATGGGTTTTCTGGGTGAAATATGCGTCCTTAAATTGCGAAAAAGCAACATTCACACGCGCTATTGTCGGGTTGTATATTGGTGCGCCGCCTTGCGCTATGCGGGCTTGCTCTCCTTTTATTATATTATCGCCCCACAAAACGAGGGCTTCGTTGCTCGTAAGGTCGGGTACTGCAAAGCAGTCGGGATCTATCCCGTAAAGTTTTTTGGCATCTTTTTTTATCTCGCCCCTTATCACGCTCAGGTTAAGCACCTGGATAAAGTGTGAGACATACAGCCGGGCATTCTTTATCAATCGCTGAAATTTGCGGTTGGCTTCCACCTGGGTTTCCAGAGTAAGTTTGTAGCGCATCTGTGCATTTTCTATATTCCGGAGCATGAGCTCCAGATTACGCATATTATATGACACTACACTTTTCCCAAAAAGGGCATTATTCTTATCAATAATAGCCCTCAATGCTCTTATACGCGCATTATCAGTATTTGGCAATCTTCTGTATGGCATAAGCGCAAGTAGTTTAGTTTGTGTATGTTAGTTTATGTCGTTCTCAAAGTCAAATCTTCTGCCAGTTTATACAATTCTGCTTTTACCTGCTTGTCTACCTCTACTTTATCCAGACAGGCTACGGCTTTCAAATAGTATTCTTTAATCAGTTGCTCCGATTGCTGTTTCAATCCAAGCTTATCGTAAATAGCTGTAACAGCTTTTATCTTTTCTTCTTCGTCAAATTCTTCCTTGCCGATCCATGCCGCCAGTTCCTCTTTGGCAGAATTGTCTCTCAAAGCACTGATCAACAGGTATGTTTTTTTATCACACAGAATATCTCCGCCTATTCTCTTGCCGAATGTTTTGCTGTCGCCATATACATCCAGTAAATCGTCTTTCAACTGGAAGCCAAGCCCGATATTGATACCAAACTCATACAAATTGTCAGCATCTTGCTCCGAAGCATCTGCTATTATCGCACCACACTTTAGGGCGCACGCCAACAATACCGCAGTTTTCAAACGGATCATTTCTATATATTCGTCGACAGTGACATCCATCCGCTTCTCAAACTCCATGTCGAACTGTTGCCCGCAAACGATTTCGGTCGTAGTATCCGAAAACAAATCGAATATCCGGCTGAAATATTTAGCATCGGTCTTACCTATCAGTTTATAGGCTTCTATCAGCATGGCATCGCCCGACAATACTGCTGTATTATCGTCCCACTTGATATGGACAGTCGGTTTCCCCCTGCGGATATCGGCATTATCCATCAGGTCGTCGTGCAGCAAGGTGAAGTTATGGAATGTTTCTATGCCTAGTGCTGTGGGTATGGCTTTCTCAAGATTACCGGCGTAAAGATTATATGCCATCAGCACCAGCGCCGGACGAACCCGTTTTCCTCCCAGAGAAAGGATATATGAGATAGGCTCGTAAAGAGATTCCGGTTTATGGTCAAATTTTATCTCACCTATATTCTCATTAACAATCTCTAAGATTTCATTAAAACTATATATTGATTTCATTCCGAGTATGTTTGATATAAATTTTATGTTTGTGAAAAAGAGTCTGGTCTTTTGCGAATATCGCTGCGTATGCAAGCAAAGTTAAGCTATTCGTATAAAAAATCAAAATAATACGTTGTTAAAAGCTAAAAAAAACGAAATATTTTTTAGCTTTACGTTAAAAAATATCGCTATTATGTACGAATAGGAAATCAAACGGAAACAGATTGATAACATTTTAATCTTCAATATAATTTATTAAAACATGAGAAAAGTATTTTTGACATTAATCAGCACAGCTCTACTATACAGTTGCGGTGAAAACAAACCCGTAGAGCAACTTACGCTATCGGGACTGAACAAAAAGAATTTCGAAACGGAAGTGAAAGAAAAGAAAACCGACCTGTATGTTTTGACAAACGACAGCGGAATGGAAGTCTGCATCACCAACTTCGGAGGACGCATTGTATCTGTAATGGTGCCCGACAAAGACGGCAACATGAAAGACGTAGTATTGGGATTCGACTCGATACAAGATTATGTAAACATCCCTAGCGACTTTGGTGCTGCAATAGGCCGCTATGCCAACCGCATAGGACAAGGCACCTTCGAACTGGATGGCGTAAAATACGATTTACCTAAAAACAACTTCGGACATACGCTTCATGGCGGGCCAAACGGATTCCAATATGTAGTATTCGATGCAAATCAACTAGACGACAAGGTGCTGGAGCTAACATACACTGCCAAAGACGGAGAAGAGGGCTTTCCCGGCAACCTGACTTGCAAGGTAACATACATCTTGGGTCAAGACAATGCAATCCGCATGAAATATGAAGCAGAAACAGACAAGCCGACCATCGTAAACATGACTAACCACTCGTATTTCAATCTGGACGGTGATGCAAACGTAAAAAATTCGGACTGGCTGCTAACTATAAACGGAGACGAATACACTCCGGTAGACTCTACATTTATGACTACGGGCGAGATACTCAAAGTGGAAAATACAGACATGGACTTCCGCACACCGACTGCCGTAGGTGCAAGAATCGACAATTATGCATTCGAACAACTTAAAAACGGAAACGGATACGACCACAATTGGGTGCTAAATACCAAAGGCGATATAACCAAGCTGGCAGCAAAACTGGAATCGTCTAAAACAGGCATCGTGCTGGATGTATATACTACCGAGCCGGGAATACAGGTTTATACAGGCAACTTCCTCGACGGAACAGTTAAGGGTAAAAAAGGCATCGTGTATCAACAACGCGCCGCTGTTTGCCTCGAAACTCAAAAATACCCTGATACTCCTAACAAGAAAGACTGGCCTTCGGCTACACTTCGCCCGGGTGAAAAATACCAAAGCGAAACGATTTTCAAATTTTCTGTAAATAAATAAACAGGATATACTCCATAAGGAAAGACGGTGCCCTTTATTACTTTTGGGGCACCGTCTTTTTTTATAGCAGGATAAAGCTTTTGGAGCAAGTAATTTTTACTACTTTTGCTTCTGATAAACATGTTCTTATATATGTTTGTTACTATAAGTACTATCAGTAATAAAAAAAGAACAAAATGAAACCAATCAGATTTTCCATTATCCTCGCCTTGTTACTCTCTTCGGTATTGTTTGTAGAGAAAGCCAATGCCCAATTCAGAGTCGGAGTTCGTGGCGGATTCGATGTTATAAGCAATAAGCTCGACCTGAATATAATAAAAGCAAAAAACCGGCTAGGCTATCAGGTTGGCCCAGTGGTAGAATTTATATCCCCCGCTTCGGGATTTGGTGTAGACGCAGGGCTTCTGTATGGCCGCAAAGAATATAAAATAGACGACAAAGAGGCAGATATCTCTATTTCCGACTTCGATTATATAAGCATTCCCCTCAACCTGAAAAAGCGTTTCGGACTGGGACCTTTATCTCCGGTTGGTATATTCATTTCGGCAGGAGTATATGGCGATGTAAAAGTAGGTGGCGGCAAGGTACATATAGCCGACGTAATAGATGACTATAAGACAAAGAATTTTATTTTCGGGCTGAATGCCGGAGCCGGAGTCTCTTTATTAGGCCACCTCGATGTTGGAATGTATTACCGCAGGGCGCTCACCGACAAGTACGGAGATGAACACTTCAGCGAAGATATCTTCCAAAACAAGAAAAACGAGGCTTGGTCTGTAGCCCTTACATACTTTTTCTGACGTTTCACACAACCAATGTTATACGCTGACGTAGTATTACCCCTTTCACTGCAAGGACTTTACACCTATTCTATTCCCGACGGCTTAAAAGACAAAGTAACGGCAGGAAGCAGGGTTATTGTGCAGTTTGGCAAAAAGAGGTTTTATACGGCTATCGTTTTCAAGGCATATAAACCCGAAAGCGAAATACCGCACGTCAAAGAAATTGTCTCTACCCTCGAAGACTACCCGATTGTCACTCCTTCCCAGTTGCAATTTTGGAAATGGATATCGTTCTATTATATGTGTTCGCTGGGAGACGTGTACAGGGCAGCACTGCCATCAGCACTAAAACTAGAAAGCGAAACTCAGATATTACTGAATCCCGACTTTGAAAGCGATGAACCCTTATCGGAAAAAGAAAGGCTGGTCTTCTATGTTTTATCGGCAACCAAAGCCCTCAATATATCCGAAATAGAAAAACTATCAGGCATACGGAATGTAATCCCGGTAATAAAGGCTCTGGTAGACAAACATGCAGCCTATACAAGCGAATATGTAAACAACCCTTATTCGGCAAAAACACAACCTGCCGTCCGTTTGTCGAAAGCATTTACCGATGGCGAACTTAGCGCACTGCTCGATGATCTGGGCAGGGCAAAAAAGCAGCAGCACTTACTGGCTATATTCCTGCACCTGCAAGAATCGCATAAGCCTGTATTCAAAAAAAAACTGCTCGATGAGGCACAGGTATCGCCGGCAGTTTTGTCGGAACTTGTAAAAAAGGATATCCTCCAAATATACGATTTCGAAACAGGGCGATTCGATTATGGCGAGACAAATCTGGATAAAGCATATACGCTCAACCCCCATCAACAGAAGGCATATAGTGAGATAAACGATTCTTTCGCCGAAAAAGACATAACCCTCCTGCATGGAGTGACATCGAGCGGAAAAACAGAAATATACATCCAGCTTATCAAAGATGCTATAAGCAAGGAAAAACAAGTACTATACCTATTGCCCGAAATCGCGCTTACCACGCAGATAACCAACCGGCTGAAAGCCGTATTCGGCAACCGGCTGGCTGTCTACCACTCCAAATTCAATGACAACGAACGGGCAGAGACATGGACAAAACTACTTACCAAAAGTGAGATACAGGTGGTATTGGGAGCACGATCGGCTATATTTCTTCCTTTCACTAGCTTAGGGCTGATAATAGTAGACGAAGAGCACGAAGGTTCGTACAAGCAGCAAGAGCCCGCCCCCCGCTACAATGCACGCAATGCCGCTACCATGTTGGCTAATATGTACGGTGCAAAAGTATTGCTGGGCACAGCAACCCCATCGGTAGAAACTTATTATAATGCCCTTGAAGGACGATACGGATTGGTAAAGCTAACCAAAAGGCACGAAGATATAGAACTTCCGCAAATCGAGGTTGTCAACACAAAAGAACTGAGGCGCAAGAAGCTGATGAAATCAATCCTTTCGCCACCCTTGCTCGACAGGCTTAAGAATACTTTATCGAAACAAGAACAAGCAATATTGTTCCAGAACAGGCGGGGTTTTTCGTCCGTTTTGGAATGCAAAAGCTGTTCGTGGACACCCACCTGTGTAAACTGTGATGTAAGCCTCACTTACCACAAGGGACAGCGTATGATGCTTTGCCACTATTGCGGCGCGGCATATCCCGTGCCTGCCGAGTGTCCCGATTGCCATTCTACCGAACTCGACAATCACGGATACGGAACGGAGCGTGTGGAGGAAGAGGTTAGGGAGCAACTGCCCGAAGCGGCAATTGCCCGTATGGACTTGGATACTACACGTGGCAAAAAGGCTTATGAGCGAATTATTACCGATTTCGAAACGGGCAAGACAAATGTATTGATAGGTACGCAGATGGTATCGAAAGGCTTAGACTTCGACAAGGTATCGGTAGTAGGTATCCTGAATGCCGACAACCTGATGAATTATCCGGATTTCAGAGCCTACGAGAAAGCTTACCAGCTAATGACGCAAGTAAGTGGGCGTGCAGGAAGAAAGAACAGACAAGGGCTTGTGTTATTGCAAACGGCTCATCCCTCCCACCCTATAATTTCTTATGTAAGACAAAACGATTACGAAGCTTTCTACCAGTCGCAAATAGATGAACGTAAGCTATTTCGCTACCCGCCGTTTTTCAGGCTCATTTCCATCGTTGTACGCGGACGCGACGAGCGGGTTCTTGATGAAGCAGCTATGAGTTTCACCAAGTATTTGAAACAATCTTTCGGCGAACGGGTATTAGGGCCGGGCAAGCCCCCTATCTCACGTATTCAGTCGTTATATATCCGCACTATCTTACTAAAAGTAGAGAATAACGCTTCGATACAAAAGGTGCGCGATGCTATTATACATCATCAATCGCAACTGTTCGCCAACGCATCATTCAAAGGCATATTGTTGCATTACGATGTCGACCCACAGTAAGCAGGAGTATAAAAAAACACCGGAATGAGCTACTGGAGCATCGTATCCGGTGTATTTTTGTAGCACAGCCAGGAATCGAACCTGAATCTAAAGTTTAGGAAACTTCTATTCTATCCATTGAACTACTGCGCCATCTGGCTTGCATTTTCTTAAACGCAGTACAAAAATAAAAGAAAATCCGGTATAAGCCAACATTGGTACAAAATTATTTATTATATCAACAATATTCTCTTCTGTATCATCTCCCTAAAAAATGTTAGTAAATAAAGATTATCAGCAGAATATCTTTAACATTTGAATACAAGAATGTATCTTTACACCAACGTATTTTAATAAAAATTTAAGGAGATTCCCCAAAAAATGATCCAGATAGACGACACCATTGTTTCTTTAGATATTATAGAAGAGAATTTTTTGTGTAACCTGTGTGCCTGCAAAGGTGAGTGCTGTGTAGAAGGAGACTCGGGTGCACCGCTTTTAGATGTAGAGGTGAAAGTTATAGAAGATTTACTGCCCGTAGTGTGGGACGACCTCTCTGACCCGGCAAAAAAAGTAATAGAACAACAAGGCGTAGCCTATGAAGACCACGACGGGGAGATGGTAACCTCTATCGTCAACGGCAAAGACTGCGTTTTCACATATTACGATGAAACCGGAGTATGCAAATGCGCTATAGAAAAAGCATACCGCGAGGGTAAAACAGACTTCTACAAGCCCATTTCGTGCCACCTCTATCCTATCCGCCTGCAAAAATACAAGGAATTTGTAGCCGTAAACTACCATCGTTGGCGCGTATGCAAGCCGGCCGTAGAATTAGGGAACAAAGAAGGACTGAAAATCTATCAGTTCCTCAAAGAACCCCTTATCAGATGTTTCGGCGAAGATTGGTACAACGAGTTGGTATTAATAGCCCAGGAATACAACAAACAGAATCAGGATAAAAACGAATAACCATGCACCCATTAGCCCAGTTCAAGTACTGCCCCAAATGCGGGTCAAACCATTTTGTAGAAAACAACTTTAAGTCGAAAAGATGTGAATCGTGCGGCTTTGTCTATTACTTCAACTCATGTTCGTCAACCATTGCCCTCATCATCAACAACAATAAAGAATTGTTGGTAGCCACACGCGCCCACGAACCCGTAAAAGGCACACTCGACCTGCCCGGCGGATTTGTCGATATGAACGAAACAGGCGAGCAAGCTGTTATACGTGAAGTAAAAGAAGAAACAGGCTTGACCGTAAATGAAGTGAAATACCTGTTTTCGATACCAAATATTTATGTTTACTCTGGATTTGAAGTACATACACTGGATTTGGTTTACATGTGCATGGTCGACGACTTGTCGAATATGAAAGCAGAAGACGATGTCGCCAACCTGCAATTTATAAAAATATCTGAACTTAACCCCGAACTATTTGGTTTACTATCTGTGAAAGAAGTTGTAAAGGAAATACAAATGATGAAAATATGAAGAAACTATTTGTTGCTTTAGCTGTTGCAATCAGTGTTCAATCAGGTTATGCTCAAAAATCTGCCTATACGGAAATGCCCGACAGGCTCTACTCGCAAGGCAAGGAAATGTACCTCGACAATAATTATGTAGGAGCCATCAATACCCTCGAACAGTTCAGGCAAATATCGAAAGACGAAGCCCTGATCGAAGAAGCCGACTTTATGATTATCGCCTCCATGTATTACAGAGGCAATGCAAATGCCGGCGACTTGCTGAAAGACTACCTCGAAAAATATCCCGAAAGCTACCATCGCAACCAATTGACCTTCTTCATCGGATCGTTCCATTTTGCCGAAAAAGATTGGAAAAGAGCATTGTACTGGCTTGCCGATTCCGACATAGATTACCTCAACGAAAAAGAACAAGCCGATTGCAGCTACCGCATGGCATATTCATTCCTTCAAACGGGAAACAGAGCCGAAGCCAAACGGCTGTTCGGTTTGCTTACCAAAAACAGCAAGGAATATCTCGACCCTGCATCTTTCTATCTGGCATATACCCATTTTCAGGATGGGGAGTACGAGCAAGCCATACCAACTTTTACCGACCTGAAAAACAGGAAGGAATACCGCGAGGATGCTACGTTCTACCTCATGCAAAGCAATTTCCTGCAAGGCGATATAGATGCCACTATCGACGAAGCCCGCGATTACCTGATGTCTTATCCCAATAGCAGAAATACGGCAGAAGTCTATAGGCTGCTGGGAAACAGCTATTATCGGAAAGGCAACATGGACGGAGCCATAGACGCATATCAAAACTATGTATATCGCGAATCGAGCCCAAACCGTGAAGATATGTACCAACTTGCCGATGCCTACTACAGAAAACAAATGTACGACAATGCCATAGAAAATCTTAATGGGGTAGCTACAACCGGCGATGTGGTAGGGCAAGCCGGGAATATGCTTCTGGGACTATCGTACCTCAAAATAAATGACCACCAGAATGCTGCAACAGCCTTCGATGCTGCCGCAAGCGTTACTTACGACCGCTCTATCAGCGAAAAGGCTCTTTACAATTATGTGATATTGGCCAACAGGAGTGGCAGTTCAGCATTCAACGAAGCTGTAAGCGCAGCACAGCGTTTCTTCAACGAATACCCGTCGTCGCAATACACCAACGATGTCAGCAACGCACTGGCCAACACCCTGCTCTCTTCTAAAAATTACGATGCCGCCCTGTCTGCCATCAATAGCCTGACCAACCCCGGCAAGCAAATACTTACAGTGAAACAAGTAGTTCTCTATCAGATAGGTGTACAGGAATATATCGACGGAAGGTACGACAATGCCAACCGCCAGCTCAATGCCGCCATTACTATGGGCGAATACGACAGTCAGGCCCGGAAAGAGGCTTATTTCTGGAGAGGAGAAACAGCATACCGGCGGGGAAATTATAGTTCTGCCGCCAGCGATTACAATACTTATATTTCGCAGTCTACATCCAAGCAGGCAAATTACTCCCTGGCTCTCTATAATTTGGGCTACGCATACTTCCAGTCGAAGAACTACAGCAATGCCCTGACAAATTTCAGGAAATATATTTCGGCAGAGAGCAACCGCAAATCGCCCAATTATACCGATGCCCTGAACAGGATTGGCGACTGCTACCTGCAAAGCCGTAATTTCAGCCAGGCCGAAAACTATTACTCACAAGCGGCAAATACCAGTCCGCAAAGTGCTGATTATGCAGAATATCAGAAAGCGTTCGTATTAGGCATGCAACGCAACTATAACGGCAAGATAGCAACCCTCAACAATATGATGTCCAGGTATCCCAACTCGGAATATTACGACGATGCCCTGTTCGAAAAAAGCCGTGCACTGGTTATGCTTGGCAATGAAAGCGAAGCTATCACTGTTCTCGAACAACTATTGCGCGAACGTCCTAAGTCCGACCTTGCCCCGAAAGCAGGCATTCAGTTGGGGCAGCTATATTTCAATGCAAACAACCACCAGAAAGCAATCACAGCATATAAGAATGTAATAGAAGCCGCGCCAAACACAGAAGAAGCACGGACTGCAATACAAAGCCTCGAAGGTGTTTACAGGGATATCAACGATATCAGCGCATACGCTTCCTATGCCAATTCGCTGGGAAAAGGAACAGTAATATCTGCCAGCCGTCAGGATTCGCTTACATATCAGGCAGCATCGGATATCTACATGAAAGGAAAGAAATCCGAAGCCAGGACAGCTTTGCAAAAATACCTGCAAACATATCCTCGCGGAGTATTCTCCAGCGATGCCCGTTTCTATCTGGGAACAATAGCTTTCGACATGAAAGATTATGACACGGCACAGGGTTACTTCAAGGAGGTGGTGAAGTCCAACAATCCGAAATATCTGGAAAAATCATTGATTATCGTTTCGGATATAGAATATAATAAGCAGGACTACCAATCGGCCTATGCCACATATGAGCAACTTAACAAAGTAGCCACCAGCAACGAAAACAGGGCTATAGCCCAACTAGGAATGCTGCGTTGCGCCAACCTGATGAAGAAAGACAGTGAAGTAGTGGCTGCCGCCACCAAAATACTACAAGGCACCAACACTGCCGCCGTAACCGAAGAAGCCCGCTTCTACAGAGGCAAGTCTCTTTACAATATGGGGCAGAACAGCAAGGCCGTTGCCGATCTGGAACAAGTGGCTAAGAGCTCAAAAACGGAAGTGGGTGCAGAATCGAAATACCTGCTGGCTGAGATATATTATCAGACCAAAAATTATGCTAAGGCTGAGAACCATATAAAAGCATTCTTAAGTTCCAATCCATCGAACCAGTACTGGGCTGCACGTTCCATCATCGTATTGAGCGATGTATATGCCGCCCAAGGGAAGAATACTGCAGCACGTGATTATCTTACAGGCCTGCAAATGAACTATAAAGGTTCGGAAGCTGATATACGGGAGATGGTATCATCGCGTTTAACTAAACTGAAATAACAAACTGTAGTACAATGTTTAATTCAGAAAAACAATAACAATGAATACATCATATAAATACATTCTCACTATAGTCGTAGCCTTTATAACCATAAATGCCTCAGCCCAAAGAGACTCTACCGAATTGAAACGGCAGGTTTCTATCGACCGTAATCTCGATCCCAGCGTAAAAAGTGCAAATAAGCTGAATACACTGCCTACTATATATACACCACCGGTCGGCTCCTCCAATTTCAGCTACATCACCTCTGCGCCCCAGATCAGCCTGGATCACAATTATCTGGGTAGATCTACCCCCTCGGAAGTAGGGACAACCATTGACTTCAGCAAGAAGCGCGGCTATATCACTTTGGGGGCAGGCACACACAACAATCTTGATGGAGCTGTAGGCTACAGGGTTGTAGATGCCCGCAACGACAGGCTCGATATCTTTGCCACACATAGTTCGACCAAAGCAGATATAGACTATCTGAACGGGAGCAAATATATCTTCGACGATGTAAAGGCCAAGTATGCAAATACAGTTGCCAACCTGAAATACCAGCATTTGTTCGATATGTCGCTTATCACTGTAGACGGTTCGTATCAGAATATGTCGTACAACTATTACGGCAACTCGTTCTACCCTAAAGACGAAACGTTCTTCCCATTCGATGTATCATCGCGCCAACGCGTGCAGATTATCAATGTAGGAGCATCAGCTCGATCGTTTATCGAAACAGAAGAAGGACTTAAATACCGGGGAGGAATACGCTACCGTAACTTCAAAAGCAAGTATGGCTTTGCTACCGACGAAAAAGGACCTAAAGGCGGGTTGTTCAATTTCGATATAGACCTGCATTCCGAATTTGGTGCTGATAAGGAGCTGGGTATAACCGGCAACGTTACCAACCAGTCGTTCAGTGGCGTAAACAAAGACATTTATGGAGCAGATGCATTCCACGGTTTTACCAACATTACCGCAAGCCCTTATTTCAACCTTACCGGCCTGAACTGGAAAATAAGCCTGGGGCTGAATATCAACAGCATATTCGATGTAAAGACTAAATTCCTGTTCACACCAAATGTTATTGCCGAAACGAAGATATACGAGGTAAACACTATATATGCCAAAGTAACCGGAGGTGTAAACGAGAATACTTATATCGACATTTTGCAGGAAAACCGCTATGCAACACCATTGTCGCGCATAGAATACTCGAAGACCAAATACGACCTTACCATCGGATTCAAGTCGGGAGTAATCAGCGGGCTCGAATTTGATGTATTTGCCGGATATAAGAAGACAGATAAAGACCACCTGTATATAGCACAATCCACCTATGTTCCTGATCCTGCGGGCGAACCGAACGAAAGGCTATATCTGGCAAATGTAGGTACACCTGCATATGCCAATATAGCAACCGGAAGCGTAGGAGGTGTGATTAAAACATTGCTCATCCCCTATACCGACCTATCGGCAAAGGCTACGGCCTATTTCTATAATGTAAAATACACCGATGGCTATGTCAATTTCATCGAAAAAGAGGTTTTTGCCGAGCAAAAGGCCTGGGGACGCCCATCATTTACATTCGACCTGTCGGCCGATGTGAAACCGATAGATAATCTCATCCTGTCGTTAGGCTATATGCTCGGACTGGGACGTAAGGCATATCTTCAGGATCGTGCCAGCGCAAAATATCAATCGGTAAAAATGAAAGATATCAACGAACTGAATTTCAGGGCTGAATACCAAATTACAGACTGGGTATCGGCAAATTTCAGGTTGAACAACCTGCTGTTTCAGAAATATGAACTGCAACACGGATACCCAATGCAGGGGTTCAACTTCTTAGGCGGGTTAAGCTTTAAATTTTAGATATATGAAAGACATTAGATGGGGCATCATTGGTGTCGGCAATGTAACCGAACGAAAGAGCGGCCCTGCATTTTACAAGATAGGCCATTCGTCGCTGGTCGCCGTTATGCGCAGGGATGAAGCTAAGGCTAAGGATTTTGCCAAACGACATAACGTAGAGAAATACTATACCAACGCCGACGACCTTATTGACGATCGGGAAGTAGACGCCATATATGTAGCTACTCCTCCTTCATCGCATAAGGAATACACCATAAAGGCCTTGCAGGCGGGCAAACCGGTATATGTGGAAAAGCCGATGGCTATGGACTACAGCGAATGCCTCGAAATGATAGAGGCAGCAAAAGAAGCCGGAATGAAACTGTTTGTAGCCTATTACCGCAGGGCATTACCATATTTTCAGAAAGTAAAAGAATTGCTCGACAGCGGTGCCATCGGCAAAGTGACCACCGTAGACATCAAGCTGATACGCGCAGCAGGAGAAGCCGATAAAGACATCAATACCCAGCCTTGGCGGGTGAAAAAGGAAATTGCAGGCGATGGATATTTCTTCGACCTTGCCCCACATACGCTCGATATACTCGACTTCCTGCTTGGCGAAATAGAAGATGCCAAAGGCTATGCCGAAAACATCGGAGGATACTACTCGGTATCGGATACCATATCTGCCATCCTGAAATTCAAATCAGGCGCAATTGGCACAGGCTTATGGAGCTTTATCAGCCCGAAAGAAGCCGAACAGGATACCGTAACACTGACCGGCGATAAGGGTTGCCTCAAATTCAATACGTTCTCATTCCAGCCGATAGCCCTGATAGCAGGCGACAGGGTAGAATATTACGAAACCGAACAACCGGAGCATATCCAGCAACCTCTCATCCAGTCTATAGTAGATGAGTTGAGGGGCGTAGGCTCTTGCCCGTCAACAGGTATATCCGGTGCGCGTACTTCGCACATTATGGACCTGATAACAAAGAAAGGCTGAGGCAATTACCTCAGTCTTTTCTTTTCGTACACCTTCCGCGAATTGAACCAGTACATCACAATACTCAGCACACAAAGCCCGGCTGCAATCAAGTACAGGGCTTCGAACGACATATAGCCTGTAATATAGCCGCCTACGAGCATACCCAGAGCCAGCCCGAGATCGAAACCTATCAGGTAGGTAGAGTTTGCCGTTCCACGCTGGTTGTTCTCCGCCAGATTGATATATAATGTCTGCAAGGCAGGGAACATCATCCCGAAGCCTACCCCGATAAACAAACCTGCTGCGCAAAAGGCGAATATATTATGCACAGTAGCAAATACGCCGAATGCAATAGCCACTATTGCCATAGCCGATACATTCACAGCATGGATCATACCCCGGTCGACAAGCTTTCCGGCAAAGACTCTCGATGCAATAATACCACTCGCCCAGAATACAAAGAATATGCCGGCATTGGGTATCGAAATCTCTTTACCGTATTGGGCGACAAACGGCCCGATCGTTCCCCATGCAAAGCATGGCAAAAGCTGATTGAGGAATATAGGCCATCCTTTGACCAGGAAGAAACGGTCTAAAGACAACTTTTCGCGTTCTACCTTCGGGCGTTCGGGTGCTTTTATCAGGGCTACGGTAACTATACCTAGCATTCCCATTGCAATGGCGCACCAGAGAAGCACCTGAAAACTATATTCGTGATAGATGTGTATAGCGATGAACGGCCCGATAGCCATTGCCACATTCATAAATGTACCATAATATCCGATTCCCTCGGCACGGCGTTCGGATGGTACTACGTCGATAGCCAACGTGCTCGACGATACCGTCGACAACCCCCACGTAATACCATGCAGGAAACGGACTACAACAAAAAGCAACACGGTAGTAGCCCAAAAGTATCCGAAGAATATCAGCACATAGCACGAAAAGGCTACGAGCAGAATCTTCTTGCGCGAATACAGGTCGACCATATAACCCGAAAAAGGACGGACAAACATCAGGGCGATAGCATACGATGCCAGTACGATACCCGTCTTAGACTGGGCAATACCCATCTGTTCGGTAATATACAGAGGGATAGACGGCATCAGCAGGTTGAAAGAGCATGCCATCAAAAAGTTTGCGATACATACATTCCAGTAACTCAGCGACCAGAGTTTGGGCTTCGATATTTCTTCCATTTCCATATTCAAAAAGTAACACTTTTCAGTCAGCAATTAACATACTAGTAGAGCTAATTACTATAAACTAACGGCTAAAAAAGTAACACATGTACACAGTACATGACAAAAAAATGATATTCTCTCAAGAGCCTGTAGGGGCGTAATATCTTACGCCCGACACAACCGACGGGCGAATGATAATTCGCCCCTACAATGCTAATATTACAATAATTTTAATTTTTGTCGTAGCTTTGCTTTTAAGTCTCCCCCTTTGGGGATTAGCTGGCAAAAAGTAACAAAAGTAACAGGTATTTCCATTTTTCAGGAAGTTACTTTTTCTTCTACCCTGATTTTTCTATATAGATAAACATCTTAAAGCTTAATTGGTTTTAAGACCGAAAGATTCTATATATTTTTCGATCTCCTTTATCTTTTCCGACCAGTATTCTACAGCGTCCTTTTTCTCCAGCCTCCTCTTTTTATAATCAGTATTAAGACTGGGCGGCAATGTGCCTGCCAGTTTATGAAATTCGCGTTGGTAGAACTTTTCAAATTCAGCTTTGGTTTCCGGCAGTTCTATCGTATTCCACAAGCGGAAGTTTTCGATATACCGTCCTTTTGTGGTCTCCAAATATTCTATAATCTTTTCCTTCGTCTTTGGGATATATCCGGGTCCAGAGCAGCCACAGGAATGGTAGGTGATGCCGACACTGTATAAGTCGCAAAGATGCTTCCAAGCTTTCAAATCATCTTTCTTAGGTGGTTTGAAGTCCAGTCCCATATTTGCCATATAACCTCCGCATTGAGGGCATTTGGCATCCACAGATACTTTTTCGTCTCTGTCGATATCATTTAATAACCTGCGTCGAAACATTTTACGGCAATCGAAACAGGCATAGTGCGGTTTGTATGAATAGAATGCGTACCGGCACATTATAATATTAGTTATTCAGATAAGCCTTTAATAGCTCTACAGTAGACTCTCGTGTCTTTGCCCGTTGGGGAGCAAAATTTATTTCGGCATTCTCCATATCCCGGCAAAACATCTGCAAACAAGCTTTAACTTCATCCGATGAACTTGTGTTGAGGTTTTTCAATGCCTGCTTAACAAATCCCTTTATACCAACAGCATCGAAGCGATCGAACCATTGATGATAAATATCGCAGGTTGCCATAATATCATCCTCGGTCATCTTCATTTTCTTCTTAAACATATTCTGAAGGATACCGAAATAAAATGCATAATCATCTTCTCTTCTAAAGTCTTTACTCAACAGAAAGATAACAAACCTTACTTTCTTCGAATCGTCAAACTGGCTTATTGTATTCACATAAACCGTATTATGTGCTATTTCGGATACCTTATAGCTATAAGTCCGGGCTTTACTGGCTGTCTCGAATGTGTTTTTGAATTCATTTTTTTCTTCTTGTGTAATAATTATTTCCTGCATAGCCTATATACTTTGGTTTGTATTACATCCACTCACTGAGTTCCATCCACCGCATTGTCTTTTCATCTATTTCTTCGATCAACACGCTGATACGGTTCGACTTGCCCAACAGGTCTTCTGTAGAGAGCGTACCGCTCGAAAGTTCGGTTTCCAGCCGCGCTTTCTCTTCTTCCAGTTGCGGAATAAGGGCATCCAGTTCTTCAAACTCTTTTCTTTCCTTGAATGTCAGCTTTTTCTTTTCCGCAGGTTTGGGCGCAGCTACCTGTTGCTTTGCCTCTTTTGTCTTTGCCTCCTGTTCTTTTTCGCGTTCCAAAGCTTCGTGTATTTCTTTCCACTCGCGGTAATCCGAATAATTGCCCGGAAAGTCTTTGATATCTGCATTGCCCTGAAAAGCCAGCAGATGGTCTACCACCTTATCCATAAAATAGCGGTCGTGCGAAACCACGATTACACAGCCTTTAAACTGCTGCAAGTATTCCTCCAAAATATTTAGCGTAACAATATCAAGGTCGTTAGTAGGCTCGTCGAGGACAAGGAAGTTGGGATTGGTAATCAACACGGTACACAAATACAGGCGGCGCTTCTCTCCTCCTGACAACTTATATACAAAATTATGCTGTTTTTCGGGCGGGAAAAGGAAATGTTGAAGAAACTGCGAAGCCGTCAACCTGCTGCCATTGCCCAGGTCGATAACTTCGGCAATATTCTGGATCACGTCTAAGACCTTCATCTGCTCGTCGAACTGCAAACCATCCTGGCTGTAATAGCCGAATTTGACAGTTTCGCCAATGTCGAAACACCCCTTGTCGGGAGCAACTTCCCCCATCAGCATTTTTATAAAAGTAGACTTGCCTGTACCGTTGTTGCCCACAATACCCATTTTCTCGTACCGGGCAAATGTATAGTTGAAGTCTTCGAGAATCTTGATATCGCCGAATGCTTTATATACGTGTTGCGCCTCGAATATCTTATTGCCGATATACGACCCTTTCATTTGCATCTGCACATTTCCGGTATCGCGTGCCTGCTTGGCCTTCTTTTCCAGTTCGTAGAAAGCATCGATGCGCGATTTAGCTTTCGTTCCCCGTGCCTGCGGTTGGCGGCGCATCCAGTCCAGTTCTTTACGCAAGAGGTTATTGGCACGATCGAGTTCCGCATTTTGTGCGCTCACCCTTTCATCCCTTTTTTCGAGGTAATAGGAGTAATTGCCTTTATATTGATAAATCTGCTGTTGGTCTATTTCGATGATTTCGTTGCACACACGGTCGAGAAAATAACGGTCGTGCGTCACCATCAGCAGGCTCAGGCGCGAACGCTGCAAGTAACCTTCGAGCCACTCCACCATATCGAGGTCGAGGTGGTTGGTAGGTTCATCGAGGATTATCAGGTCGGGTTCGGTAATCAGCACATTTGCAAGAGCTACGCGCTTTAGCTGCCCGCCCGACAGTTCGCCTATTTGCTGGTCGAAATTCGTTATCTTTAGTTGTGCAAGAATTTGCTTTACCCGATGTTCGTAATCCCACGCCTGCAACATATCCATACGCTGTAAGATGACATCGAGCCCTTTCTGGTCTTTGGAGTTTATAACCTGCTCGTATTCGGCTATGAGGTCGGTGATTTCGTTTCCCGACTGAAAGCAGGCTTGTATAACCGTCAGCCCGGGGGCATATTGCGGGTCTTGTTCGAGATAAGCCACCCGTACATCGCGACGATAGACTACCGAGCCGCTGTCGTAGGATTCTTTTCCCGTCAATATATTTAATAATGTAGTTTTTCCCGATCCATTTTTGGCTATCAACCCTATCCGTTCGCCTTCTGCTATCCCGAAAGATATATCGCGAAACAAAATCAGGTCGCCAAAGCTTTTGGTAAGTAAATCTACTTGAAGTACCGATGCCATAAGATAATTTTTCTTGCAAAGGTAGCTTTAATACTCCAACCTGCAAGAAGTATGCGAATACAAAAAAAAATGAAATAGTTAAAGATTATTGCTCATGATCTGCGAGCCCGATTCTTCGGCTTCCCGGTAGCGGTCTTCTATGAAACTATATAAATTGGGAGACTTGTGTGCCCCCACTTTCCGAGTCTCGTTCAATGGTTTGATAAAGCCAATGGAAAGCATTTTTCGCTGGAAGTTGCGACGGTCGAGTTCCCTGTTCAATATAGATTCGTAGATGCTTCTTAGCTCCGGCATGGTAAACTTCGGAGACAAGAGTTCGAAGCCGATAGGTATGAAACCGACCAGTGTACGGATAGTAGCTATCGCTGTGCGGAAAGTTTCCTCATATTCGGGATACATATGGGGTGTGTCGTTAATATCGAACCATTCGAGTTCTTCGAAGTCGAACGACCTTAGTTCGGCATCTTCATATTTAAT
Source organism: Dysgonomonas sp. 511 (assembly GCF_010501105.1). Lineage (GTDB taxonomy): Bacteria > Bacteroidota > Bacteroidia > Bacteroidales > Dysgonomonadaceae > Dysgonomonas. The sequence goes on from NZ_QVMQ01000015.1 coordinate 68,344, forward strand.
CAGGGAATAATAGGCCAACCTTATATAATGCTCGGCACTACAAGGCTCGTTGCTATTGCTGTCGAAAAAATGGAACTGCCTGATATAGCCGTCAGCCACACCCGCCTTTTCCTTCACTATCCTTTTGGCCGAATCGTTGAGGTTCTCTGCCTTTTTCACAAGACTGTTGGGTATAGTCCAGCTACAATCTTCTTTTAGTTTACACAACAGTATTTTTATACATCCTTCGTCGAAGCTGAGTATTACACACGAAACAGAAACATTAGGCATGTATTCGTTTTCCGACAGGACTAATGTTTGTTGCGCATCTGTTTTACCACTTTCTAGTCCGGCTATATTTTCCTTATTCGATAATGGCATCCGTTTTTCCCTCCTTTTTATTATCGAGATAGAAATTGCGGTATTCCGCTTTTTCCTTTTCCATCTTCAAGCTATCCAATTGCAGCATTTTCCGCGAAAGTCTGTATGAACGCGAAATCGCAGCTTTTACCGATTGCGATAGTGTATATGAACTCTTCTGTCCGCCTTCCAGTGTTACGGTTAGCGGCTTGTCTTTATTCTCATCTATAAACTGCCCCACGCCATTTTCTCCTTCACCGGTGAAGTGTATGATCTCATAACTCTTGCCCATGTTTGAGAAACGGTAGTTCAGCCCGTCGCCCGTTACAATACCCGATTGAGCCGAAGCCCCATCTTTTGCCGTCACCTTTATCCGGTTATGCTTACCACCTCCTACAAATACACTTTCTATATAGAAAACACCTCCGTCTTTAACTCCCGAACGCAACGTAGTAAATGTGATAGCACCTCCGGCATAGCTTTCTTTTGGGATATATGCACCCTGCTCCTGATATTCCTTATTCTTCTGATAAGTAAAGGATGTTTTAGCCGAAGCTATCTGAGGTTCGAGCAACTGAATCAGCGAGTCGCAATCGGCAACAATCTGCGCATTTTCCGCCCTTCTTAAAGTGTCGAGAAATGCAAGGGCTGCCTTTCGTTCTTCCAGTGCTTTGGGATATAATATATTGAGGCTGTCTATTTCCTGTTTAGCCTTTTGATAGTCTTCCGATTGGTAATAGGCTCGCGCGGCATCTAAACGATGTTTTGCTGCGTCATCTTTCTTCTGGCAGGCAAAAACAAAAACTAATAAAAGTATTAATAGAGTTTTTATTATATTTTGCATAGGATCAAAGCTTAATTAAGTGATAAATGAACAAAAAATTGCTATTGTTCTTTCATTCTATCAAAGCTGCAAGTTACTACTTTTTTTTCATTTGGTGAGACAAGAATGTGTGCTTTTCTCTTTTTTGAGAATTATTCATAATTAGGGTTCACTGAATAAATACAACTCATTGATATTTAACAAGATACTCTTTTTTTTCATTGTTATTTAGTGTAAAATAGTTATCTTTGAGTGTT
>NZ_QVMQ01000016.1:0-43387 GCF_010501105.1 Dysgonomonas sp. 511
TCCTTTAAAGATCGCATTCGCTCCTTCTCTGCCTGTGAACCTTTTTACACCCTTCGGTGTTGTTCGCTCCAGTTCCAAAGCGGGTACAAAAGTAGAAAACTATTCATTACAATGCAAATTATTAATGATGTTTTTTTTGAGGTTTTTAAAGGGAAGTCGGTAATCAACTAAGGGAAAAGACGTTATAAAACATAAAAAATTATTTATTTCTCTCAGAAAAATACTTGCAATAAGGAGTTAGCCCACATTCCTCGCATTTAGGCTTACGGGCAAGACACACATATCTACCATGCAAAATAAGCCAATGATGGGCTCGCGAAAGATATTTTTGTGGTATATTTTTCATCAATTCACGTTCTGTTTGCTCCGGATTTTTAGAATTAACTGTTAATCCCAATCGATTTGAGACACGAAATACATGTGTATCGACAGGCATTGCCGGCTTATTAAAGGCTACTATAAGCATCACATTTGCCGTTTTTCGCCCTACTCCGGGTATTGTTATCAGCTCGTCCATAGTATTGGGAATATGACCATCAAAATCGGCCACTACCTTTTTTGCCATCCCCACAAGGTTTTTAGCCTTATTGTTGGGATATGATATGCTTTTGATGTATTCATATACCGCATCGGGGGAAGCTGCAGCCATAACCTCAGGCGTAGGAAATGCCTCGAAAAGCGCAGGTGTAACCATATTGACCCGCTTGTCGGTGCATTGAGCAGAAAGTATTACTGCAATAAGGAGATGGAAGGGAGAGTCGTAGTGAAGCTCTGTTTCCGCTATAGGCATACGCTCTTCAAACCACTCTATGATTTTGGAATATCGTTCTTTTTTTGTCATGTATCTCAGATTTCAGATAAAATAAAAAAGTCCCTTACTTACGCAAGGGACTTCAAATATAATCAAAAAATTATCGCCAAATATTCACCCTGTTGTCTTTCACATCCATCTTGTCTCTCAAGACATTGATAGCCTGAGACATTAGTTGATACATATTACTTTGTTTCAACATCTGACGGCTTTGTTCAATTTCGGTCTTGGCTGCCTCTTCTGTTTTGGAGGTAAGCAACAACGCATAAACGCCTTGTTTACCCTTCAGTGGGGCATCCAGTTTATTTATTTGTCCCGAACGGGCATATACATTTACAATCGGCTCATAACCTATTCCTGTTATTGTATTTGTTTGGAAGGTAACGAACTTGACTGTATCTACTTTTCCCGAAACAGCATTAGCATAATCAGCAAGCGAAGTTAGATTTTTAGATTTAAAATCCGCAATCATTTTCTCAGCTTTCTTGTCATTTATAAGCTCTGCACGCAATGCACTTGAAACTTCCGATATAGGCATATAATCTCCTTTTATCTCAGATTTGACTACTGCAACTATACGCTTATCCGATACATCGAACTTATTTACTGTTCCTACCGGATTGTTGAACGACCACGCAATAACCTGACGTGTACCTGTAGCTTGTCCCAAAGATATCTCATCGGGAGAAACTAGAGCATCGGAAACAATATTGTAACCAGCAACCTGCGCTGCCTGCTCGAACCCTTCTGCCTTATTATTTTCGGCTACAAACTGGTTCAGTTCATTATCTATCGCATTTTGTGTCTTGTCGCTAACGATAACAGGCATCAGTATTTGTGCCAATTTCACTTTCGATACCGGAGCTTTCTTGTCTTCAACATAGAATAGTTGCGAAATACCTCCTACATTCAGTTTCAAGACATCACCTTTTGCCGCAGCAAAGATTTCTTTTCCGATACCCGAACCAGCCAACATTACTTCTGTCACCCAGTTGAGGTCGCCGCCGTTGGAATTAGGAGCTATCTCATTTGCCACATCTGCAAATGCTTTGCCTCCTTTAACTACAGCCATCAAACTATCGGCAATATGATTTGACGTTGCAAGGTCAATGCCTTGAGGCATCGGTATCATACGCAATTTAATAGAGTCGGATGCTACCGTCCTGTCTACAAGCTTATACATCAAATAACCCTGTCCCTCGCGTACCGGACCATGAATATCGCCTACCGATGCTGACTCTACAAATGCTTTTGCATCTGCCGGCAAGGCCGAAACAGCCATGAAGGCATCGACATAAGGTGTTGTAGAATATTCACCAACCAATGTTCCCGGATTTTCTGTTTCTTTCAACCTCAGATATACATCTTCGGCTTCTTTTTCTACTACAGCATAATCTTCATCGCTAGGAGTTACATTCTTGATGAAATATGATATTTTGCGTAGCTCCGTATTCAACTTGTAGTTGTTTTTACGAGCTTCGTATAAAGCTTTTATTTCAGAATTGTCTACATTAACCGTTGAATCGGAAATAGATGTGTATTTCTGAACAACATAGGCAATATCCGCTACATCTTTCGAATCGTTTTGCGCCGATTGCACTTCTGTATTGCTCACTAACAAGGAATTAGCAACAAGTGTAGAATATTTTTCTTCCAAACGATTGTATTTTATCATATTCTGGATGAAAGACCAGATACTTCTTGCTTTTCGGAGTTGTTCAGCTACTGCATATTGCTCTTGCGGCAACGAAGCCGGATCGGTATTTATTTCGGTCAGAAACTGAGTCACCATTGCCGGGTCGAACTGCCCTGTTTGTGGATTTCTGAAAAAAGGAAGCTGATAAAGGATCGGACTTATGTTTTGTCCGTAAATCATATCTTCCATTTCCTGTTTTGTTACAGCCAAGCCCAGTTTTTCAGCTTGTTCGTCAAGCATCATTTCTTTTACCATTTGCTGGTAAACGGCTTCGCGAATCTGCAACATTGTAAATTCATCGGGGTTGTTTCCTCCCGACATTTCCTGTTGGAAATCTTGCCATTCTATAACTCTTTTTTCATATTCTCCAGTCTTTACAACTGTTCCGTTAACAGTAAAAGCCTTGTCTTTCATGTTGTTGAAAAACATAAATACTTCGTTCCATGGAATAACGAAGGCTAACAGACCTGCGGCAATTATCCCTACCAACAGTCCCGACTTACTCCTAATTTTCTGTAGTGCAGCCATTTATTAATTTATTATTGTTTTATATTATTTGCTTTATCTTGTTTATAAAGTTTTTTCAGCGCACGAAGATAATAAATAGAGTTTGATTTTCGTGCATTTTTCGAAAGACTATTGCATTTTTTCTTCTGTAGCTTTATCTGTCTTTTCTTCCGCTTTCACAGTATCGGAATTTCCGCCCTCCTGCTGTTCGCGGACATACACAGGCGAGTTGCCTACCCCCTTGAATTCATAATCGGTCATATTCTGGTTCGATTCGAAACCGTTTTTCCCACGAAGTATCCCTTTATTCGGGCTATTTACTTCCACCGGTTTGTCGGAATATATCTTTGCTTTTTGCTGGTCCCAGAACAGTTCTTCGGTAGTAAATGTCTCACCAACTACATTGCGGATAAATACATTTCCCTTGAGCCTCCACAATTTGCGGCGCGAATAGTTCCATGCCGTATCGGCTTTTACTACAACTACGATATTGAATAGTGTGTCGTACTGCTCCAGATAGACTTTATCGGGAAAATATGAATGGGGGTCTTTTGCTTCGTTAAACATCTCCCAGGTCTGGGTTATCACCTTGTAGCGGATAATCCCCGAGTCTGAAATCAGCATGGTTACGCTATCTGTATTTACGGTCGGAGTTTGTTCCGAATCGTAATGGAAATCGACAGCGTTTTTCACTTCTTTCTTGCACGATGCAAAAAGAAAAGGGATAGCAAATATTGCTATCGCAACACCTAACAGGCAGGTTTGTCTACTCCCTAATTTCATTTCCTTTTTTAATGAGTCTATATAAATGCACAAGCCCCAATCGTTAAAAACTGAGGCTGTGTATATTTTATTTGTTTTTTATTCTACTTTTCGACGGAAGAACCATAGTTCGTTGATGTTTACGTTGAGCGATACTCCGAAATATTGCTCGTCGATCATACTACTGATTTTAGGCTTGAGTTTTTTGTATTCGAAGTTGAGATTGACATACGAAACGCGTTGCCCGATATTATCTTTGATTGGGAATCCAAATCCGAGAGTAGCCCCATACTCGTTATACCCTTTTGCTCCCTGGTCGGTATTTACATTGAGGTAGGAATTGCTATAATTGACCCCGCCCCTGAATTTTATCTTCTTAAAGAAGCTACGGTCGTACGGGTCTATCATATATTCTGCCCCCAAACTATATTTCCAACGGTCGTTGAAACGGTTATCGACAGTCATGCCGTCGTGCATATACTCGGTATATTTGGTCCCTTTCCATTTCTGGTAGGTAACATCTGCACCCCATACCAACTTGTTGTTATGATTGAGTGTAAATCCTAGTCCATATGTTTCGGGTATCCCGGCGTCTACCTTATTATATTCGGTAGTGTCTACCACTGTCTTATTCGACTCTATTCTGTAATCGTAATTCGTGTATTTTGTCCTTGGGCTTATTTTTGGTGAATAAACTGCACCAATAGTCAGCACCTTATTTTTTGCTATAGCCTTTTCGTATTGCAACCCGAAATCGAATTGAACGGCTTTTACCGACAACTCAGTTACATCTGCCGAAGAGTTGGCATTACTTGCCAATGTAAGGTTGCGTGTATGTTCCAATGTACCAAAAAGGTATGCGGCATTGAACCCGACATTCAGACCCTTGACCGGTGTGGAATATCCTAATCCGGCATATATCTGACTAAGTCCTCCCGAGCCCGAAAAGGCCTGTGTATTAGGCGTCAGGTCGCTAGACCCGTCGTGCCCAAATTTATAACCCAATGATGTAAACGGCACTACGCCAAAGCTAAAGCCCAAGCCTTTTTTCAAAGGGACTAATACCGTTATATAATCAAGCCCACCGCTTTTTTTAGAGTCGGAAGCTGTGCCATCGCTCATTTTGCCAAATGTGGCATTAACACCTATATCGAAAAGGAAAGTTAGTGAATCGACCCTCGAATATGATGCAGGGTTCAATGGGTTGGCACTCTGGCTGTTTCTCAACCCATAACCTATTCCTCCCATTGCTTTGGATGGTCCTACGGCTTTATCCTTTAGTACACCATAACCATATCTGCTGTAGGGTGAATCGGTCTGTGCATATAGCGAACCTGCGATACAAGCCAGAATGGCTATTAAAAGAAGATTTTTGCTCTTTAACATTATAACTTTATATAATTATACAGTTTAGTTTTTCTGCAACGCTTTTATATCAGTGTTTCATCTTTAAACACAAAAAACAGGAAATTATTATCCGAACACTCCGCAAAATTGCCTATTTATTGCCAGTTCTGCTATCCGGGCTATTCGATACACTCCGAGAGTAGCCAAAACCGATGCAAAGTAAATTAAAAAAACTCAGTTAATCTACATTTTAGCTAAAATGTCATATTTTTTTCCGCAGGCAGGCTGCTTTCGCTTTATTTTGAGTATTTTTGCAGCTAGAGTATAGCTTAAGGATGAATACTATAGGACAAAACAAACGGAACAAGCTGTTACTCCCTGATAGAATAAAGCCATTTAAAGGCATAATATGGTTCTTGTGCCTGTTCGTAATATTCGAATTTATATGGAAATTAATTGTCCACCAGGGAGGAGATGAGCGTATATTTCTTGTTTGCGGAAAAGATTTGACTGCATACACCGCTGGCCTGTGCCAATGGACGGCTTCTTCTGTCTACTGGGTTATACACGACCTGATGGGATATCATAATTTCCACATTACGAATGGCAGCACCCTTCATTTCGAAGGGTCGGTGTATATCAATATCATTTGGACTTGTACGGGTATAAAGCAAGTACTGATGTTTTCATTTATCATAGCCTGCTACTTTGGGCCAACAAAGAAAAAATATTGGTATATTCCCCTATCGGCACTTATACTGATAATAATAAATATACTCAGACTTGTTCTTATATTTATTATAATAAAAGAACCGTTTCCCGAATGGTTTATCCCGTTCAACGAATGGTACAACGGCTGTTTATGGGACAATACACCTAGTACATACTGGCAGTTTTACAGCGATTGGTTCAACCTATTCCACCGCGATATATTCAAATGGATTTATTACGATGGCATCATCTTCATCCTTTGGCTGATATGGGAGGAAAAAATCAGGAAACCCGAAAGAAAGCTATCCCCGGCAAATAACGAAAACCAGCCCCAACAACAGCATTAAATCAAGCCAAAATGCAGTAAGGCTTTCTGTATACCATCGTTGTCGACAGTATCGGTTATGTAATCGGCCTCTTTTTTTACAATATCTCTCGCATTGCCCATCGCTACCCCAATGCCTGCATGGCGAAGCATTTCGATATCGTTGCCGCCATCGCCGAAGGCAATTACTTCGGATGCTGTAAAACCAAAATATTCTCCCATCTTGTCAATGCCTACACCTTTGTCTACACCCGAAGCAATAACATCGGCAAAAGTAGGATACCAACGCATAGGAATGCAATTAGGCAAAACTTTCATTACATCCTGTTCTTGTTCTTCATTGAAAAAGGCAGTAAGCTGGAAAATTTCCTTGTCTCTATAATAATAGAGCGGATTGACAGGCGTGTCTACAAAATTAAGCAATGTATAAAGATAACGCACATCTTCCGTTATACGGTTCACTGTCAAGCTTTTCTCTTCCACAAATAAGGTGGCATAATTATCCACTTCTTTCAGGTACTTAACATATGCCTCTATATCACTCTGTGGAATACTCTTCTTGAACACCACCTGATCTTTCCCCGCCAGGCAGTAACAGCCATTCATAGTCACATAACCATCGAAAACCATGTTTTCCAGATTGTTTATAGCGGAAATATGGCGTCCTGTGGCTATAAAGACTTTTATCCCGCTTTCCCTTACCTTGTTGATTGCATCTATAGCAGATTGAGGCATACGGTGGGTGTCGAAACTCACCAGTGTACCATCTATATCGAAAAACAGAGCTTTTACCATGAAGTGTATTATTTAGTTTCAGAAAGCACAAAAATACAAAAATTAAGAGTCTGTTTAAATTTTATAGCAAATCTTTTTTATAGCTGTTTTTAGATGGATTTTACGTGTTTTGCTCGCTGGTTTAGCGGGCTAAACCGAGAGTAAAATGTGGAAAATACGCTAAAAAGAGCATAAAAAAATTGCTAAGAACTATACTAAAGAACCTATAAGAAATATTTTCGCTAAAATTTAATCAGGCTCTAAAGAGTCTAAAAAAATATGCCGGAGCAAAATAGCAGTACGACAATCAAACGCCAACAATTTCGATTATTATAATAAAGCAAGCGATATATTTATAAAAAAACATCCGTTTTACAGGCTAAAAAACTATCTTTGTGACGAAAAATTTTAACCTAAAATATTAAAATCTTATGAAACCTACCTTGTATATTCTTGCTGCCGGTATGGGCAGCCGTTATGGAGGACTAAAACAAATGGACGGACTAGGCCCTAATGGTGAAACTATCATGGACTACTCTATCTACGATGCACTGAGAGCCGGATTTGGCAAAGTCGTATTTGTTATCAGAAAATCATTTGAAAAAGATTTCCGTGAAAAAATCATTTCGAAATACGAGAAGCATATCCCTGTAGAAGTTGTATATCAGGAATTGGATATGTTGCCGGAAGGTTTCAACCTCGATCCGGAAAGGATGAAACCGTGGGGTACAAACCATGCCGTTATGATGGCTAAAGATGTAATCAAAGAACCGTTTGCCGTTATCAATGCCGATGACTTCTACGGACGCGAAAGCTATGATATATTAGCCAAACAACTAATGGAAATGGAAGGCAAGGAAAACCATTATTGCATGGTAGGCTATCGCCTGAGCAATACCCTGTCGGAAAGTGGAGCTGTAGCACGCGGCGTATGCGAAACTGATGAAAAAGGCTACCTAAAGAGCGTGGTAGAACGCACACACATCGAACGCAAAGATGGAACAATACAATATAAAGATGCTGAAAACTACTGGTTCGCCTTAGCCGAAAACACACCTGTTTCGATGAATATGTGGGGATTTACACCCGACTATTTTGAGCATTCGGACAAGTATTTCATCAAGTTTCTCGAAGCCAATGTGGGCAACAACAAAGCCGAGTACTTTATCCCGCTGATGGTAGACCATCTGATAATAAATAAGACGGCAGACGTGAAAGTTTTAGACACACCTTCGAAGTGGTTCGGCGTGACTTATGCAGAAGACCGCGACGGAGTAGTGCAGAAATTGCAAACTCTGGTTGACAAAGGCGAGTATCCTACCCCATTATGGAAATAATATAACGGTTTTTATCTTTAAATTAGGGGCTTATATCACATTTTTTTGGTAATTTTGAACCGGAATCCGAAAGGATTTTTTTCTAGAAAATAGTTGCACAATTATTTTAATTCATAAAAACAAAAACAATGGTAAATTACAAAGATTTAGGATTAGTAAACACACGCGAAATGTTTGCTAAGGCCGTAAAAGGCGGATATGCAATACCGGCTTTCAACTTCAACAACATGGAACAGTTGCAAGCTATCGTTTCTGCTGCATCCGAAACCAAATCTCCGGTTATCCTTCAGGTATCGAAAGGAGCCCGCGAATATGCTAACCCTATCCTTCTCCGTTACATGGCTCAAGGTGCTGTAGAATATGCAAAAAGCCTCGGATGGGAAAACCCTCAGATAGTGCTTCACCTCGACCACGGTGACTCTTTCGAAACTTGCAAATCATGTATCGACTCAGGTTTCTCTTCTGTAATGATCGACGGTTCTCACCTTTCTTACGAAGAAAACATAGCCCTTACAAGAAAAGTAGTTGACTACGCACATCAGTTCGATGTAACCGTAGAAGGCGAACTTGGTGTATTGGCTGGCGTAGAAGACGATGTGGTTGCCGAACACCATACATATACACAACCTGAAGAAGTAGTAGACTTTGCTACACGCACAGGCTGCGACTCTCTGGCTATCTCTATAGGTACTTCTCACGGCGCAAACAAATTTACACCTGAGCAATGTACAAGAGACGCTAACGGTATGCTTGTTCCTCCTCCATTGCGTTTCGACATCCTCGAAGCCATCGAAAAAGAACTTCCTGGATTCCCTATCGTGCTTCACGGAGCATCGTCTGTACCACAAGAAGAAGTGGCTACAATCAACAAATATGGCGGTGCATTGAAAGATGCTATCGGTATTCCGGAAGAACAACTTCGCAGAGCTGCTAAATCTGCAGTTTGCAAAATCAATATCGACTCCGACAGCCGCCTTGCTATGACCGCTGCCGTGCGCGAAGTGTTTGCAAACAAACCTGCTGAATTCGACCCTCGTAAATATCTGGGACCAGCCCGCGAAAATGCGAAAAAGCTTTACAAGCACAAAATAGAAGAAGTGCTTGGCAGCGCAGGAAAAGCTTAATACTATTTCCTAAAAACAGTGTACAAAAAGATGGGGAGTCCGGATTAGGAACTCCCCATTGTTTTTGTGGAATTTTGAAATCAAGCTTTCGATTTTGCCTTAGCTTCGAAATCGGAAAGTTCGGATGCAAGCTTGCCGGCTACATCTCCAGCCACTTCGTTGAATGCTTTCGTACCTTTTCTTATTTCCTGACGGGCACGTACACCTGCACGAAGAGCCTTGCCCCTACCTACAGACATGCCGTGATCGAACTCCGATCGGGCTTTTCCGGTCAGGTCATCCAGTTTATGACGCAATTCTGCTCTTGTCTCATCATCAGACAATTTTATAGCTGCATATGCGCCTATGGCACCGACAGCCAATCCTAATAAAAAATTCTTCATAATTATATTGTTTTCGTTCCTAAATAATTTCCCTTGAACAAATATAAGGTATATTTACATTAATAACAATCAATCGTATTTTATTGTTTAAGCTATATTTATTAATTGTTAAAATGAATACTAGATGTTTTTTTGTATTTTTATCCCCTTGCAGAATAATATGTTATGGACGAAATAAGAGTTAAGATACAAGAATATAGCGATAATTATCCGGTCTTACTACCTGTAATCTGTATTGCGGCAGGGGTGTTTTTATTGTTATCCTGTATTTTCGACTGGAACTTTATTTTTGGAGATATTTCGACAGCCAATTACAGTTTCTTTAAGATAGACGGACTGGTAAATATCTTTGGGCGCAAGAAAGCACGCGTCATAGTGGGCTGTGTGTCAGTTTTTGTTATTGGCATAGGCGTGGCTACATTTTACGTCCTTGCCTGATTTCTTGATAAACTCCATCTGTTTTGTGGTCGCAAAATGGAAATAAAAAGAGCCGTACTGTTATTTTTAGCCTTATTTTCATTGTGATGATTCAATATTTTACTACATTTGTCTCCTGAGCTAATTAAAGGGGATTTAAGAAATTATGGAGGTAAGATTATGGAATTTAAAGACAGACTAAAGTATCTACTGGAGAAAGATGGTGTAACCGCTTACCGTATATGGAAAGATACGGCTATCACAAAAGGTACAATAGCCAACTATATAGAGGGGAAGACCAAACCAAATAAGTCGAACATTTCACTTCTTGCATCCTATTTTTCGGTCAACGAGGAATGGCTGGCGACTGGCGAAGGTAAGATGAGCCGGACAAACAAGGTGAAGGGAGAAGAACCTTTCCTTATCACAAAGTCGGGGGTGAAATATTATGAAATGCAGAACGGCAAATACCGTATGCGTGTTCCTTTTATACCTGTCAAAGTCTATGCTAAGTATATAGATGAATACAGGGACGCCGACATGCTTGACTGCGACTTCGATGAATTCGATTTCATTGTCGATAAAATAGGGCACGGGCGTTATTTTGCCTTCGAAATAAAGGGCGATAGTATGGACAATGATACCAAACGCAGCCTTAGCAGTGGAGATATTGTGTTGGCTCGCGAACTGAACAAAGACCATTGGCGTAATAAGCTGCACACCGACGATTTCCCCAACTGGATTATTGTACTGGATAATACCATTTTGTGCAAACAAATAATAGAACAGGATATAGAAAAAGGAACGATTGTATGCCATTCTTTAAACTCTTCGCCCGAATATGCGGATTTTGAACTGAACCTGGACGAAGTTTGCCAACTGATGAATATTATTCAGAAGGTATCCAGTGTTTTCTGATTTCAGGGATTCCCATTAGCTATCATATCTTTCACATGCTTATATAGTTCCGGAAAGAAAAGGTCGAAACTCTTAGACAATTCTTCATAATTTTCTTCAAAAGCTTCGAAAACAGGAGCGTCGTCCGTCAGGTATTTAGCCCGTTGTTTCAAGCGGTAGAAGCTTTTTTCTATCAGCCATTTGTGCCGATAGTTATATAGCCAGTCTTCACTTTCCATATACACAAACATGGAGCAGAATTTGGAAGGAAGTATCTCGCTATGCTGTCCTATCTGCCTGTAACACAATTGGGTGAAATCCTCCCATCCGTTTTCCGGTTCAAATTTTTCGCTCAATGCCAGAAAATGATCGTAGCTCACATCGAGAAAAGCCCCTGCATATTTTCCCGCCGAAGGACGAAAGATGTTCATCGCCATTTGGTTTATAGGATAATTGTCGGTAAAAGAATCTATCTGGCGGTGTATGTATATGCCTTGTTGTATATCGGGAGGATATGCCTCCATTTGTTTACCTTTCACCATGTCGGCAACCATATTTCCGGCTAGAATGGCAGAATTGGAAAAAGATAAATACGCATGTGCAAGAAAATTCATAAGCTTGTATATAAATAGTGTATATGCCTGCAAAGATAGTATTAATAATGCGAATCAGTAATTGGTGAATAAACAGGCTATCTCACTGTTACTTTTTGCTTTTTTATTAACATCGAAACTCGCAAAACCCGCATTTATTTAACCTTATTTTACAATATATAGTTAAAAAGTAACACAAGTAACAGTTTTTAGTTATTTTTCTATTGTTACTTTACCTCTCTCTTATCGTGGCTTTGCGGCTCTCTCTCCCTTTGGAGAGAGCGGGGAGAGAGGTGGTATATAGATAAACTTTTCTACTATCAATTGACATAAACGACTAATTTGAATCTCTTTTTTATAAAAACCTTCAATTAAGGACTTTAAGCGCTTAAATTACTGTGGTTGCTTCGAAATAAATGTGAAAGATTAGTATTATTGTACTATTCTTTATTCAAAATTTCCGTTTTTTAGTATCTTTGTGCAACGGTGACGATAGACTTACAACAGAATTTTAGAACTAAGCCCAATAGAATGCAAACTTTCAGAATATATATATATATACTCATTATATCCTCTTTCTCTTTTGTTTCATGTGGTCTTTTCGACAAAGAAATAAATCAGGATCAGCGCATTGGGGCATTCAGAATGCAATTGAATGCAGCAAAAGACAGCGTCATTACTCCTGAAGAGAAGATAGAAGTGTTTGGTGCTATACTATCCAAAATAAGCGAGGATGATGTGATATTCAATATCAATAAGAAGAATAACCTGAAGATAGATGGCCTTGTGCTGTTATGCGAAGAGTACGTAAAACTCGATAACTATGAAAAAGCTTTAGCAATTTCCGATTCCATAATTTCTACAGATTCGCTGGCCGCCCAGGGATATTGCATCAGGGGATGCGTATATCAGACATGGGGAGATGATGAAAAGGCTCTGCCTTTCTACAATAAAGCCCTGTCGCTAAATCCTGCTTATCCCGACGCTTACTACAAGCGGGGGCTGATATATCAGGCCAAAGACGAATTAGAAAAAGCTTTGGCAGACTATAGTATGGCTATTAAGTACAAACTTTCATATCCGGTGGAACTGTACAATAACCGGGGCGATATTTATATTTCCAGAGGAGCCTACGATGAGGCTGTACAAAGCTATATGGAAGCAATAAAACTGGATTCGCTAAACAGCCCGGCATACAGGGGGCGTGCCGAAGCCTATTATATGCAGAAAAAAAAGAAAGAGGCTCTCGCCGACTGCAACCAGGCAATTAGGCTAGACTCTGCAAATATACTTGCGTATATTACAAGGGCTTGCATTTATACTTCGATGAAGATGTATGACAATGCTGTAGCCGATTATAGAACCGTGATATCATTAGATAAGCAAAATGAGAGGAATATAAAAGCAATAGCCGAATCTGCGATAAAAGATTTGCAGCCATATTCCCGCATAAGCATTCTCCAAAAGTAAGACCGGTTTATTTTTTATACGAATAATGCCCTGTTATTTTAAAGCTGAAAAGACAATCGGCCAAGACTTGCCCGGCTCCGATATTATGCACGATCAAAGGTCTTTTCCCATCACCCGACTTACGGTCGGTCACAATTCCTACATGAGTTAACCCACCGGGTAGATCCCAAGTGACAATATCGCCCGGCAAATAATCGCTACCTTTATCCGATATCGTTTTGGTTGTACCAAACCTGCTGAAAAACATAGCTTGGTTAAGCACCCTTCTGTGGTCTATATTGCGGTCGGTACGTTTCATTCCCCATTTTTTGGGATATTTGCTGAAATTAGCTTTCATATCCACATGAATCTCTTTTTGCAGGTCGATGCCCAACTTGCGGTATGCCCTGATAACGACATCGGTGCAGACCCCCTTTCCGGCCGGTACATCACCATTGGGATAAGGGATAGAGTAATAATTGGGATCGTACACAACCTTATCTTTCGTCAGCTCTATCGCCGCATTGGAAAGGCGCATGTAAAAATCATCGCCTTGGGCAAGAATACCGGATGAAACTAGAAGTAGAATAAAGATATTAAGTATAACTTTTTTCATGTTCGTATAGTTTACATTAGTTTATGGTTTCAAGAAATTGTTCTATGGTCTTTTTCCATTCTTCTGGATACTTCACAAGAAAGGATTCGTGCACCGATTCCGGAAATATTTTTATTTGTTTCGTTCTACTGGTCAATTGGCTGTAAATAAACTCGCTTTCTTCTATTGGTATATTAGGGTCTTTTCCTCCACAAAGAACCAGTGCCGGCATTCTGATCTCTTTGGCATACTCCTGCGGGTTCATATCGAAAGCATTATAGTCGTTAATGACACCTGTCCAGAATACAAATATATCAGATATTGGGCAGTGAGGTAAATTTAGTTTGTCCAGCCGTTTGTTTACAGTCCCTCTGAATGTGCCATAGGTTGCTTCTAATACGATGGCATCCGGCTTTATTTCATATTCATAGATAGCACGGGTGATGGCGGCAGCCCCCATCGAAAAGCCTACGAGGATTGTCCTTGAAGGGGATAATTCTTTTTGAGCGTATTGATATGCTGATTTTATATTTTGGGCTTCTTTATAGCCTATTGTAGACTGTAGTCCATATGATCCCCCGGCTCCCATGCAGTCTACTAAAAGGATATCATAGCCCATATCGAGTAAAGCGTATGTTCTGTCGAGCATAGAAGACTTCTCATCCATATATCCGTGAAAACCTATAACCAGTCCTTTACTGAGGCTGTCGGTTTGCAGTAGCCACGCTTCCAGGTGCTTGTCTTTGCTTTCGGGTATAAGAATGGTTGAATATTTCCGGTTAGGATATTTGTTAGGGCGGGGTTTGGGTACTTCTAATCCGAAGATTGCTATTTTTATAGTTTCTGTTATTGTTGGCTTGTAATCGACTTTTAGAGGTTCTCCCTCTTCTACAAAGTGAGTTAGTCTGTATGCCTGAATAATAATAGCTATATTTATGATGATAAATATAGTTACTATGCTTATTGATATTCTCGAGAGTAATTTACGTTTACTTTTTACAGCCATCACTTATTTCGTGTAGAATACCGGGGCTATAACAGTTCTGTTTTCCCACTTCCCGTTGATTGGGTTCAATTCGCGGACTACTCCCCCTTCTATTCCAAACCAATTGGTTATCTTTACTTCTATAGTTCCTCCATAATATGTTTGAGGATACATATTCATCATTGGTCCATAGAGCCCGTTTTTCTTTCCATCTACAGAATATTGTCCATACACATTAAACCGAATCCTGTCGTGTGCTATAAATTTCACTGCGCCACTAACCCCATAATCGTTGAAATGCTGCCCTGCAAAATTGTATTTCGCACCATATGGTCCTGCCGATACAGCCAGCCAGCTTGCCGGCCTGTAATTGAACTGTGCACCTATGCTGCGTACTGCTCCCATGGTAGGATATGTATTCTGCCTGGAATGAGTGCTTAGCCACGCATTGTCGGAGAATACCATGCCCGAATAGAAAGAATAATCGTTGGCAAATGGGTTGCGGGTAAAGGTGTTGCTTTCGAGCGGCGGGCCCAGATATACATCTATTGGCGGCAGGTTGAGGTTGATAGGGTTTATGTTAGCATCCTGCACATGCCTGTAAGAGTTTATCCTGGCACTGTAGGCCGCTTGGCTATTGTTTTCCGGTTGCAGGTAATTATCCAGCTTTTCGTTGTAGCGGAATGATTCTTTTTTCAAGGTCGGAAAACTATCGTTCAGATTCTCTGTTTGTGCATATATTACAGATGGTAATATAATTAATAACGCTAAAATTGACTTCTTCATAATTTTCCATTTTATGTTACATCCGTAAAGTTACAATTTAATTACAAGAGCCTGTTTAAAATTTCAGCTAAAATTTAAACAAACCCTATATTACATTGAGCGTGTATATCTCCTGTCTGGTTTTGTCTGATAATTGAATAGCGGAGAGAACAATCTCAATATTTAAAGTGTTTATGTAGAGTAAAAGAAAGGAAATCTTATGAAAACAATTTTATACCGCGCTTCCACAAGGGGGCATGCCAATCATGGTTGGTTAGATACACGCCATACATTTAGTTTTGCCAATTATTTCAACCCCGATCGTATGAACTTCGGGTTGCTTCGGGTAGTGAACGACGATATCGTTGCTCCCGGCGAGGGGTTTGGTACACATCCCCACGAAAATATGGAAATAGTTTCAATACCTCTTCATGGGGCTTTGGCACACAAAGACAGCATGGGGCACACAGAAGTGATAGAAGTGGGAGAGGTGCAGGTTATGAGTGCCGGAACAGGCATTACCCACAGCGAGTACAACGCTAGTGAAGAAAAACCTGTCGGTTTCTTCCAGATATGGGTTTTCCCCGAAGAAAATGGTTTGAAGCCGCGTTACGATCAAAAGGCATTCGATTTTATGCACAACAAGAACAAGTTGGTTCAAATCGTTGGCCCGAAGAAAGACGAGTCGAACCACGGGCTATGGGTACATCAGGATGTTTGGTTCAATATCGGCACTTTCGACAAAGGTGAATCGACCGTATACAAAGTAAAAAAAGAAGGCAACGGAGTCTTTGCTATGGTGGTAGAGGGCGAGTTCGCGGTCGAAGGGCAAAAACTGCATCGTCGCGATGCCTTAGGGCTTTGGGATACCGGCAAAATAGAAATAAAAGCAGAGTCGGAAGATGCCCGTATATTACTGATAGATGTTCCGATGGAACATAGAAAATAAAATATAAAGAAAGTGGAGACTATTAATAGCATAATTCTTTAGCGAAAGAGATTATGTATTTGTAAAGTTTTTGACTGTGCTGGCAAGGAATTATTATCCTTCCGGCACAGTTTTTTTTATTTACTCAACGTACTGTTCTTCAATGCTATCTGCTTTTAGAATAAATAAACAGGTATCGCTTTTATGGAATTTCAATCCCTTTCTTATCTATATGGTGTATTAAAAATGCAGCTTCTGTAAAATAGGCTATTCCCCTTAGCCTTTCCTGCCCGGCTGGCGCAATGAATCTCTCATTTTTCTATTCGTTGTTCCTCACCGGGCAGGATTTTTTATGTTTTTGATAGCAAATTACCTGTTTACTAATTATCTTTAGAGTTTGAATTTTATAAAAAACGATATGAAACGTCACTATTTTCTCTTTTTATTTTCCATTTTCGCTTTTGGCATATTTGCTCAAAAAACGCAAACATTGCCGCAAATATATTCTACCCCACCGGTACAAATCACCTCCCCATATCTTGTTGATTCTGTGAACCTGAAAGGACAGAAGTTTACAGAAAAGAACCTGTTGAAGCAAGCCATTTCCATGCCGGAACAAGGAGCTTTTGTCAGACCACTGAAATCGGATACGGCAGGCTACTTTTATCCGGAGAAGGCAAAAGAAGGGCATACACTCCAACTGTTTTCTTTCTATGTTGCCTCCGACAGGTATGCAAAGGCTACAATGAAAATAGCATCTCCCAATATGTTTGAAATCTATATAGACGATAAACTGGAGGCCACAAAGGATACGAAAGAAGATAATGCCCGTTCGGAAAAAGAAGTTACCGCTAAGCTCGAATCGTTTTATCCCTTATCGAAGCGCGTAATAATTAAGTTGATGAGTTCGGTTGACGACAAACAAGCTCCCCAGTTCCGTATAAAGATAGAAAACGATGCAACTGATAGTATAACCAATTTTGCCGTAAGCCATACGGATAAAAGATTTGTAAACTTTACAGATATGCTGCTCGGCAAACGGGTGTCGGGTATCAGTGCATCGCCCTCGGGAAATTATATACTGCTTTCGTACAGGGAAACATTTGGAGAAAAATCGCAATCATCGTCTGAATTATATGACGTGCTTTCGGGCAAACGGGTGTTGATAGACGTAGATGGCAGCAAGAAACAGTTGCAATGGATGCCGGCAAGCGAAAAACTGTTTTATGTAACAACAAAACCCGATGGCAAAATTTCGCTCGTTACTATAAATCCTGCAACAATGGAAGAAACCGTTTTGGCAAAGAATATACCCGAAGGCAATATTGCGTTTGCTCCTGACGAAAGGTCGTTTTTTTATACCAAGAGAGAGAAAGGCGATGATAAAAAGAATGACCTGAAACTTCTGCAATCGCCCGAAGACCGTCAGCCGGGCTATACCGACAGGGTTTTCCTTTATCAATACGACTTGCGAACCGGGCTCAACCGCCAACTGACATATGGTGCACATTCTACATGGCTGAACGATATAAGTACAGATTCGAAACAATTGCTGTTTTCGGTATCCGACGAAGCCTTGACAGAACGCCCATTCCGCAAATATTCGATGTATAAGCTGGATTTGACTTCTATGGCAGTAGAACAAATGTGGCAAAACGAGGGGTTTGCCTATGGTGCTTCGTTCTCGCCCGATGGCAGAAAGATTTTGATAGAAGGGGCAGGCGAAGCTTTTGGCGGCATCGGCATGAATATAGATGAGGGGCAGATAGCCAATAGCTACAACCGCCTGGCCTTCATAATGGACGTAGATACCAAGAAGATAGAACCTTTTACAAAAGACTTTGCTCCAAGTATTGACGATATATTCTGGAACACAAAAGACAACCTGATATATTTGCGGACAACCGACAGAGACTATGTAACTGTTTACACATACAATCCTGCAAACCGTTCATTCACCAAACTGCCGCTCGAAGAAGAAGTAGTCCGTTCGTTCTCTACAGCCGGCAATGCCAATGTTGCAGTATATTATGGCGTAGGCGTATCCAATTCTACGCGCGCATATCTCTACGACCTGAAAAGTGGGAAGTCTACACGGATTGCCGACCCGTATAGCGAAAGGCTGTCGGAAATGGAATTAGGCAAGGTTGGTGACTGGAATTTCACAAATTCGGATGGAATCGACATCGAAGGCCGTTTTTATCTTCCACCCAATTTCGATCCGAACAAGAAGTATCCCCTCATTGTTTACTATTATGGAGGAACCACCCCTTCTGCCCGTACTTTCGAAGGGCCTTATCCCCCTCATGTATTTGCCTCTCAGGGATATGTTACGTATGTTGTACAACCCAGCGGGGCTATAGGATACGGACAAAAGTTTGCCGCACTGCATGTTAACGCATGGGGCAAACGCACAGCAGAAGATGTAATAGAAGGAACCCGGAAGTTTGTACAAGATCATTCGTTTGTCGATGGCAGTAAGATAGGATGTATTGGCGCATCGTATGGCGGTTTTATGACCATGTATTTGCAGACCCAAACGGATATGTTTGCTGCTGCCGTGTCGCATGCAGGCATCAGCTCTATCAGCAGCTATTGGGGCGAAGGCTACTGGGGATATACCTATAGCAGCGGAGCAAGTGCCCACAGCTATCCGTGGAACAATCCCGACTTGTATGTGAAACAAAGCCCGCTGTTCAGTGCCGATAAGATAAATACACCTATATTGTTCACGCATGGTACGGTCGATACCAATGTGCCTATCGGAGAAAGCATCCAGATGTACACAGCGTTGAAGATATTGGGCAAGCCGGCAGAATTTATTCAGGTAAAGGACGAAAATCACGGTGTAATGAATTATAAGAGGCGTGTAGCCTGGAACAATTCCATTATGGCATGGTTCGACAAATGGCTCAAGGATGATAATTCGTGGTGGAAGGGGTTGTATCCCGACAGTAAATAAAGATATGGAAGAAAAAACGGGATGAGGATTTCAGACATTACCGACATTGCTGATAGTCCTTTTTTTACTCTATATTAGCCAATATTCTTATTCTATATTTAACTTTTTAAGATAAAAAATTATTATTTTTGCATCTTGTGTTATCACGAGGACTAATTAGGAATTAAATGTTGTAAACAAAAACATGGAGAATAACGAATTATTGATGCAGGTAACCGCAAAAGCCAAGACATGGCTTACGGAAAAATACGATGCCGAAACAAGAGCACAAGTTCAAGCCTTGCTCGACAAGGAAGATAAAACCGAGCTTATCGAGGCGTTCTACAAAGACCTCGAATTTGGGACAGGTGGCCTGCGCGGTATCATGGGAGTGGGTACAAACAGAGTAAACATATACACAATAGGCGGAGCCACACAAGGATTGGCTAACTACCTGTTGAAAGAATTTTCGGCCTTAGAGCAGATTAAAGTAGTAATAGGGCACGATTGCCGCAACAATAGCCGCAAATATGCAGAAATATCGGCAGATATTTTTTCGGCCAACGGCATCAAGGCATACCTGTTCGAAGACCTTCGCCCTACACCCGAAGTTTCGTATGCAATACGCAAACTGGGCTGCCAGAGCGGAATTATGATTACTGCTTCGCACAACCCGAAAGCGTACAACGGATATAAAGTGTATTGGGAAGATGGCGCACAAGTTATCCCGCCATACGATAAGAACATCATAGCAGAAGTAAACAGGGTAAATGCCGCCGATATAAAATTTGACGGAAACAAGGAACTGATAGAAATCCTGTCGAAAGACATGGACAAAGCATATATCGACGACTTGAAAACCGTAATGCTTACACCCGATGCCGTAAAAAGGCATGGCAAGATAGGTATTGTATATACCCCACTGCACGGAACCGGATTTACCATTATCCCTGATGCTCTGAAAGCATGTGGCTTTACCAATATCATAAATGTACCGGAACAAGACGTGTTGAGCGGCGATTTCCCTACAGTGGTATCACCCAACCCCGAAGACCCGGCAGCTATGGCTATGGCAGTGAAAAAAGGCGAGGAAACAAATGCCGAACTTGTATTTGCCACCGACCCCGATGCTGACCGTTTCGGAGCGGCCATCCGCAACGATAAAGGCGAGTTTATCCTGCTGAACGGTAACCAAACCATGCTTATCCTTATTTACTATATCATTACCCGTAAAAGGGAGCTTGGGCAACTTACCGGAAAAGAATATACCGTTCGCACCATCGTTACCAGTGCGTTGACGCAGATAGTATCTGAGAAAAACGGAGTGGAAATGTTCGAATGCTATACAGGATTCAAATGGATAGCATCGGTAATGCGCGAACTAGAAGGCAAACGCCAGTATATAGGCGGAGGCGAAGAAAGCTACGGATTCCTGGCTGAAGATTTTGTGCGCGACAAAGACTCTGTGTCTGCCGCAATCCTCTTTGGCGAAATAGCAGCATGGGCTAAAGACAATGGTAAGACATTGTACGAAATGCTGCAAGACATATATGTAGAATATGGATTCTCGAAAGAAAAAGGTGTCTCGGTAGTAAAAGAAGGCCGTAGCGGAGCCGAAGAGATAGAGGCCATGATGAAAAATTTCAGGGAGAATCCGATTAAGGAATTGGCGGGTTCGAAAGTGACATTGATAAAAGACTATGTAACACTGAAAGCCACCGACCTGAACCTCAACGAAGAATATACATTAGAGATGCCTACAACATCCAATGTACTTCAGTACTTTACACAGGACGGCACAAAGGTGTCTATCAGGCCTTCGGGTACTGAGCCTAAGATCAAATTTTATGTAGAAGTCCACAGCAAACTCAAGTCGAGAGAAGACTACAATGCTGTAGATGCTGCCGCCGAGAAGAAGATAGAACAGGTTTGTAAAGATTTAGGTATCTAATAAACCAATAGAATAAAAATAGGCCGGACAGCAGAAGTTGTCCGGTTTGTTTGTCTAATGAAAGGAAGCTTTCTGGGCTGTAATGTGTGCTTTTTGTATAAACCGATACAGAATGAACAAATGTTCATTTTGTGCAAAAAATGTTAAAGCAATGATTTTATTTTAAATATTTGAACACTTATTATAAGTGCACTTATTATCTTTGCATCCAATTTAAGAAACATAAATAAAAAATTAAATGGATGGATATTGCAAGGGAATCAAAAGAGACGGAGATGAAGATATAGGATATCTGATTTGGAGAATCTTCCGTTTCTGGCAGCGGGGAAAGCATAAACTACTCGATGAATTTGGATTGACCACCTCCCAGTTTGAGATTTTAGGAGCCATTTATCATATGTCGGAACAGAAAATAGAAGTTTCGCAGATCATTTTATCTCAGGAAACGGAGATAGATCCGATGACTACCTCTACTATATTGAGGAATCTTGAAAAAAAAGAACTTATCCTGCGCCGCGAAAGCAAAGTGGATACCAGAGTCCGCATAGTAGAACTGACAGATGCCGGCAGAAAGATTTTTGTTAAAGCAATAGAAAAGGTAAAGAGAAATCAAGAAAAAGTATTTGAAAACATAGACAAAAAGATACTGAGGGATCAGTTGAGAATACTATTAGACGAATTGAATAGGTTGAGTAAAAATCAGTAATTAAACTAGTAATAAAAATGGACTTAAAGAAGATTGTTTTAGGAGCATCAGCTCTATTGGTTATGGCATCTTGTGGGAACTCGAAGAACCCGTTTGGAGAAACAGATACCACTCCGAAAGAATATGACACTAAGGTTCTTAGCGAAGAACCGGTAGAACTACAGACAGTATATCCTGCAACTGTGAAAGGACAGGAAGACATAGAAATAAGACCGCGTATCGACGGATTTATCGACGCTATTTATGTTGACGAAGGTTCGGTGGTAAGAAAAGGTCAAACACTATTTAAGATCAATTCACCATCGGCAGTTCAGTCTGTAAATACGGCTGAGGCCGCCGTAAACAGCGCTCAGGCACAAGTGGAAACAGCAAAATTGAATGTTGACCGCATCAAGCCTTTGGCCGATAAAGGTATCGTCAGCACGGTACAACTGGCTACATATCAGAATGCTTACACATCATCGATGGCTACATTAAACCAAGCGAAAGCAACATTGCAAAATGCAAAGGCAACACTAAGTTGGACAAATGTTACCAGCCCAGTAGATGGCGTAGTAGGCAGCATACCTTTCCGTTTGGGTAGCCTTGTAAATTCGTCAAACACCCTGACTACAGTATCGAGCACCAAAAACGTGTTTGTCTATTTTTCGGTGAATGAGAAAGAACTGGTAACATTGCTCGAAGGATTGGAAGGGAATACACAAGCCGAAAAGATTAAGAATATTCCTGATGTGACCCTTATCATGGCAGATAAGACCGTATATTCTGAAAAAGGTAAAGTAAAAACCATAACCGGACAGGCGAATGTATCTACCGGAACAGTTACCTTCAGAGCCGACTTCCCTAACAAGGACGGATTGCTCAGAAGTGGTTTCAGTGGCAATATATCTATTCCTAAGTATATGAAAAAAGCCATTATTGTACCGCAGGCAGCTACATTCTCTAAACAAAATAAATATTTGACTTACAAAGTGGTGAGCGATACTATCGCAGTACAAACCCTTATTTCGATAATCCCTACGCCTGACGGAAAAAGCTATGTAGTAACAGAAGGCTTATCGGCCGGCGACCGTATTGTAACCGATGGTATTGCTACATTATCGGATAGCACCAGGATTATAGTCAAAAAATAAGACAATTTGTTTCACAAATAAAATAAAGATATAATGTTAAAGACATTTATAGAAAGACCTGTACTTTCTACAGTTATTTCTGTCATTATCGTAGTCTTGGGTATTATTGGTCTGGCAACCTTGCCGATAGAGCAATATCCCGACATTGCGCCTCCGACAGTACAGGTACAGGCTACCTATCCGGGTGCTAATGCGGATGTGGTAATGAACAGTGTGGTTATCCCGCTCGAAGAGCAGATCAATGGTGTAGAGGGGATGACATATATGACCTCGTCGGCTAGTAACGGTATGGCAACTATCAGGGTACTCTTCAAACAGGGAATCAATCCGGATATTGCCGCCGTGAATGTGCAAAACCTTGCCGCCCGCGCCAACCCGTTGCTTCCTCAGGAGGTAACTCAATTAGGAGTAACGGTTTCTAAGCAGCAAAATAGTACCTTGTTGGGGCTTACCATCAGTACCAGCAATCCCGATTACGACGGAGAATTCTTGCAAAACTATGCAAATATCAATATCTTGCCTCAGATAAAACGTGTATATGGAGTTGGTAATGCAAGTGCATTCGGTGCACGTGACTATGCTATGCGTGTATGGCTGAAACCTGATGTTATGGCTGCTTACGGAATTTCGGTGCAGGAAGTAACCGGGGCGTTGCAAGACCAGAACATCGAAGCTGCTCCGGGCGAATTGGGACAAAACAGCGACCAGTCGTTCCAATACACAATGAGATATACCGGAAAGCTGAAAACAGAAGAAGAGTTCCAGAACATAATATTGCGCTCCAATTCGGGTCAGATATTAAGGTTGAAAGATATTGCCGATGTAGAACTCGGTTCGTTGAACTATAGTGTAACATCACAAACCGACAGGAACGAGTCTGTATTTATTATGATCAACCAGACTGCCGGTTCGAATGCGCAGGAAGTTATCGCCGACGTAAAGAAAGTACTCAACGATGCTGAAAAATCGTTGCCTTCAGGTGTTCAGTTCAACTATATAATGGACTCAAGCGAGTTTCTCGATGCATCTATCGAAAAGGTTATACACACCTTGTTAGAGGCCTTCGTTCTGGTGTTTATCGTTGTATTTATCTTCTTGCAGGATATACGTTCAACCATTATTCCGGCTGTAGCCGTACCGGTTGCCATTATAGGTACATTCTTCTTCCTACAAGTATTTGGATTCTCTATCAACCTGTTGACTCTGTTTGCCTTGGTGCTTGCCATTGGTATTGTGGTCGACGACGCCATTGTGGTCGTCGAGGCCGTCCATGCCCAGTTGGATACAGGAGAGAAAGACCCTAAAGCAGCAACAATGACAGCCATGAAGGAAATAGCCCCGGCTATCGTTTCCATTACGCTGGTGATGTCGTCCGTTTTTATTCCGGTTAGTTTCATCGGAGGTACTACGGGTATATTCTTCAAGCAGTTTGGTCTGACTCTGGCTATATCCATCCTTATTTCGGCTATTAATGCATTGACATTGAGCCCTGCATTGTGTGCCTTATTCCTTAAAGCCCACGACGAAGAGCATCAGAAAAAAGGATTCCTCCAAAGATTTTATTATTATTTCAATATGGCATTTAGCAGTGCCACCCAGAAATATAAGAAGAGTCTACAGTTTTTAGGAAAAAAAGGACACCGTTGGATTACAGTAGCTATTATACTTGTTTCATCTGTTATCCTGTTCGGACTGATGAAATTATTGCCTACTGGTTTCGTGCCAAATGAAGATAGTGGAGGCGTAATCGGTTTTGTTACATTGCCTGCAGGTTCGTCTTTGGAACGGACAGACTCGATAGTAAGCGAGCTTGTTCATATCGCCCAGGATATAGAAGGTGTACAAAGTGTGACTAATATTACCGGTGTAAACTTCATGGCTGGTCTGAATAGTTCGTATGGTACCATCATTGTAAAAATGAAACCGTGGAACGACCGTAAGTTGTCTACCAATGAGGTTTCTGCTATATTGAAAGAAAAAACAAGCGACATAAAAGAGGCTACATTCTTCTTCGTGGCTACACCTACCCTTCAAGGGTTTGGTTTGGGAGCCGGTGTGGAAATGCAGTTGCAAGACCGTATGGGTGGAGACATCAACGAGTTTAACGATGTTGCTCAAAATATTTTGAAAAAGCTACAAGAACGGAATGATGTCGTGCTTATGGCTATGACCAACTTCAACCCCGGATTCCCTCAAAAAGAAATCTCTGCGGATCTACCTAAGATTAAGGCAGCCGGGCTGACACTCAATCAGGTAATGGGTACACTACAAGCCTATATCGGTAGTTCTTATGCTTCAACGTTCAACCTTTATGGAAAACAGTTCCGGGTTGTAATGCAGGCATCTCCCGAATACAGGAGAAAACTCGAAGACCTAAACGGAATATTCGTACAAACAGCTTCGGGAGACATGGCTCCGATTACAGAGTTTATCCACGTAGAAGACATTGATGCGCCTCCTACACTGAGCCGTTTCAATATGTATTCATCTATCGACCTAACTATTGTTCCTAACCTGATAGACGGAAAGAGTACAGGTGACGTATTGCAGCTGATAGAAGAAATGTCGCAAGACAAGACAATCTTCCCCGATGGATATACCTACGAGTATTCGGGTATGACACGCGAAGAGACTTCCAGCGGTAGCCAGACTACTCTCATCTTTGGTATCTGTCTTATCTTCGTTTACTTGTTGCTCTGTGCCTTGTACGAAAGTTATATCATACCATTGGCGGTAATCTTCTCATTGCCGGTCGGACTGGCAGGGGTATTTATCTTCCTGATGATATTCGGGGTATCGCAAGGTATCGTAAACAATATCTACGTGCAGATATCTATGATTATGTTGATCGGTTTGCTTGCCAAGAATGCCATCCTGATTGTAGAATATGCTATCCAGCGTCGTCAGCAGGGAATGAGTATCGTAGAGGCAGCCGTTAATGGTGCTGTAGCCCGTCTGCGTCCGATTTTGATGACATCGTTTGCATTTATCGCCGGATTGTTCCCATTGTTTATTGCAAGCGGGGCAGGTGCTATCGGTAACCGTTCTATCGGTATCAGTGCCATCGGTGGTATGTTTGTAGGTACTATGATCGGTATATTGGTAATACCTTCTCTATACATCATATTCCAAAGCATACAAGATAAGATTAGTAAGTCGGGAATGATAAATTCTAATGATGAGTTTATAAATAAACAACAACAATGATTATGATTAGCAAACATATAAAAGGAATAGTTCTATTGGGAGTAATACTCTCAATGGGACTAACATCCTGCCAGGTAGTAAACAAATACAAGGCGCCCGAAGTAGATTCTGCCGACCTGTACAGGGGCGAGAATCCGACCGACACCACCACTATAGCCAATATACCTTGGCGCGAATACTTCACCGACCCAGCTTTGCAGGCGTTGATAGACGAGGCGTTGAACAACAACTACGATATGCGTATCGTGGCCGAACGTATCAATCAGGCAGAAGCGGCTTTGGGTATGGCTCGCGCAGCTTATTTCCCTACTTTAGCTCTGGCCGGCAATTGGGAGCATACTCGCTTTAGCCAAGGTGAGGATGGCAGGAAAACGCTAGGCTATTCCAGCAATACCTATATGGTAGGGCTTACAGCAAGTTGGGAAATAGACGTATGGGGAAAACTCAACCGTCAGGCACGCTCTAAATTTGCCGATATGCTCAACAGTTATGCAGGCCGCAATCTGATTCAGACATCACTGATAGCCAATATAGCCAATACCTACTATTCGTTGTTAGCATTAGACGAGCAGTTAGCTGTCACCAAGGAGATGATAGGATTGATGGAGGAAAGCGTAGAAACAATGGAGGCATTGATGGAAAGTGGCTACCAAAACGGAGCTTCTGTCGAACAAATCAAAGCTTCGTTATATTCAGCCCAGGTATCTGTTCCCGATTTGGAGAACAATATACGTCAGCTTGAAAATACTATTTGCCTGATGTTGGGTCGCAAGCCGGGTAGTATTGCCCGCACTTCGCTGAAGTCGCAAGTTGTACCCACACAACTCGCATATGGAGTTCCTTTCCAGATGTTGGCAAAACGTCCGGATGTAAAGCAGGCAGAACTATCTTTCCGCTCGGCATTCGAATTGACCAATGCTGCTCAGGCTAGTTTCTATCCATCTATATCTATAAACAGTGCTTCGCTGGGTTATGCCGGGGCATTGTTCAAACCGGAAAACCTTGCTGCAAACATCATTGGCAACATTGTACAACCTATATTTGCCCGCAAGCAACTGATTACTCAACTCAAAGTTGCTAAAGCCGAACAGGCTGCTGCATTGCTTACTTTCGAGCAGACTGTACTTTCGGCAGGAAAGGAAGTGTCTGACATCATGTACACTTACGAAACCTCGATGAGCAAGAACGAGATAAGGGACAAACAGGTGGAATCGCTAAGCAAAGCTGTTTCTTACACCAAAGATTTGTTGTTAGCCGACGAAGCTAACTATCTGGAAGTGATAAACGCGCAACAAAGCTTGCTTCAGGCAAGGCTTAATCAGATAAGCGACAAGTTGCAACAACTTCAAGCCAGTTCAGACCTTTACAGGGCACTTGGCGGCGGTGTAGAATAATATTAAGAACATTTACAGTATAGAGATGAAGGTGTCCTAAAAGTAATAAAGGACACCTTCTATCTTTATTAGTGGTAAGCTATTACATCACCAATTCCTGAAACAACCTCTCGAAAGTTTTGTCCAGATCGTCAGAAAGGCCTGTATGCGCACGGGAAGTCTGTATCGAAGTGCTTCTCACGGCAGTCAGCCACCGGAAGCGTTCGGGTACTTCGAGCGAAGCAATATAGCCCCCCTCCCTGTTTCCCGAACATATTTTATCGAATACGCAGAGGTTGGCATAAAGCGTATCTATATCAATCTCCGAATCGAACAGTTTCAGTTTGTCTTCATTTATATGATAGCGGGCTTTCAGGTATCCTGTCCTTTTCGAAAAAAGGATAACTCCCACATTTATAAACTCTTCGCGTTCTACCCTCGGCACAACACGTATGACGGCATATTCATATAAGTGCTTTCCTTGCATGCTGTGCTTCTTTTATAAATATATCAGAATGTTTTATTCTCTCATTCAGGAAGTTTACATATACCTTGCGTATATCGTCCGGCGATTCTTCTTGTCCGCCCCAGTGCAACCAGTCGTCAGGCAGAAGTGCCACTATTTCTTCTATTTTATCAGGAGTTAGTATTTCCTTGAATGACTTGTCCGCTTCTTCCAACTTTGAGGCAAATGGCAGCAATACATGGTCTTTCACCTGAACGAAAGGGCTTAAAGCATACTTTTCCCAGCCTGCCCACGAATGATGGAAATACAACGATGCCCCGTGGTCTATCAGCCAGAGTTCTTTATGCCACATCAGCATATTTGTATTTTTAGTCGTACGGTCTACATTTGTCAGCAGGGCATCCATCCATACGATGCGCGAAGCTGTATCGGCATCTATCTGGGTAACAACAGGGTCGAAGGTCAATGCTCCCGACAGGAAATGTAGTCCGAGGTTTAACCCTCGGCTACCCTGCAAAAGATCCTGTATTTCTTCGTCGCCTTCGGTGCGCCCGAAAGCTTCGTCGAGGTGGATAAAGACCATTTCGGGTATGCGAAAACCCAACGTTTGTGCTATAGCTCCGCCAATAAGCTCACTGACCAACATCTTGGTGCCATGTCCCGATCCCCGGAATTTGACTACATATTTAAACCCGTCATCGGCTTCTGCCAATGCAGGCAACGATCCTCCTTCGCGCAAAGGGGTAATGTATCGCGTTACGTTTACTGTGCGTAATTCCATATTCTGTTTCTTTTTTTGCTTCTAACAAAGATAGGCATTCCTGTTAAAGTTAGGCTTTGTACCATAACAGTAACTTAGAGCCTCTTTAAAATTTAGCTAAATTTTAAAGAGGCTCTAAGTTTTGTCTCCATATTTATTATTACCTTTGTATCATATTTCAATATGCCCAACATAAAATAACAAAGATGGACAGTAAATGCTTAGTGACTGTATATACATCGGATGGAGACAAAGTTAGTGGGATATACATAGGAAGTCCGGATGATTTCAGGAGAACGTTTTACCAGTACAAATTACATCCTCGGTCGAGGGAGTACGGCATCAACCTCTATAATAGGAATGGGGGATTTGTGCGCATACCTATGGATGTAATGAACTATTCACTTATCTCGGTCGATCCGATAGAAGAGGTGCGAACGCCTACAGAGTAGTAGAAGCAGTACAAAAAAGGTGCCTTTCATTTTCGAAAGACACCTTTTTGTGGTATTCCTATTTTACAGCTTTTAATGCGCCTTCGTAATCAGGCTCTTCCGTTACTTCGCCCACCAATTGCGTATATACAACCTTTCCGTTGGCGTCGATGACAACTACCGAACGTGCCAATAATCCTTTCAGTGGGCCATCCGTCATCAATACTCCATAATTCTTTGCAAATTCGGGGCTTCTGAACACAGATGCCGGATGTACATTTTCGATCCCTTCTGTAGTACAAAAGCGACCCGCAGCGAAGGGCAGGTCTGCCGACACAGCCAACACAACTGTATCGCCCAGAGCCGCTGCTTCCTTATTGAAACGCCTTACCGAAGCGGCGCATGTGCCGGTATCGAGACTAGGAAATATATTGAGTATAACTTTCTTCCCCTTGAGGTCTTTCAATGCCAGTTCCGCCAAGTCGGTTTTCACCAGACTAAAATCAGGAGCTTGTGACCCTTTTGCCGGAAGCTCTCCACTTGTGTTAACATTTGATCCTTTGAATGTAATTGTTGCCATAATTTAATATTTAATTATTGATTATTATTTATGTCAATCAGTAGTTAAATTATATGTTCTTTTTTATACTGCGCGCAATCACAGATTGCTTGCGTCCCTTTTGGCCTAAGCCCCAAAAGGAACCAAAAACGCTTTTGCGCCTCGCTTTGCTGTCCGACCCACTTTGCGCTTTGTCGGCTGAATGAAGTGAACTAACAGTAATCTTTTAGTTAGCTTAGTAAAGTTGCATAACAGCAGCCCCACTTCATTCTACGCCGCCTGCATCGCGTGGGTACCCCGTACGCAAAGCTAATGGCGCGGGCTAACGCCGGACAAGAGTTTACGACAATTCTAGTCGTGCGTCAGCTTTCCGTGCATTAGTTCCGCAGGCGGGAACCTGTCCGGTGAAGGCGGCGTAGAAAGGGATGGGGCGGAGCCCGTTTATCCCTTTCTGCCGGTAAACCGATGACAGGTCGCCGAGGGACGAAGCACTAGCCTTTTGCTCCCTTTTGGGCAATGGCAAAAGGGAGGTCAAGCCCAGGAGGGCGCGGCAGGATGAGCTAAAGATAAAATATTTAACTCAAGATGGCTTTTATACAGTATAAAAAAGAACGTTTTGCAGTTATTCCAACTACTGATTCGCATTATTTATCTTATCCTGACAAGGAACTCATCTTCCGGATGGCGCACTTTTTTGAGGTTCACAAGCCAGTCGTTAAGTTCGTCGCGATAGCCCAGAGGCAATAATGTAACGCTTTTCAAGCCTGCCTTGTTCAAATCCAGCAATTGATCGAGTGCATTATTATCAAACCCTTCCATGGGTGTAGTATCTACTCTTAGCTCAGCAGCCATAGCCATTGCAAACCCCAAAGCGATATATGCCTGCCTGGCGGCATGATCGAAGTTTTCATTGCCGGGACGATTCAGGTATGCTTTCTTCAACCTGTTGGTATAGTCGGAATATTGATCCGGGGCTTGTTCCCTCTCTGTTGTTATCAGGCTGTAAATGTTGTCGATACGCTTTTCCGTGTAGTTATCCCAAGCCGCAAATACCAATAGATGAGAGCAGTCGGCCACCTGTTTCTGGTTCATTGCAAGAGGCACTATCTTTTCTTTCAAATCCTGATTGGTAATTTCTATAATCCTAAAGGGTTGCAACCCCGATGAAGTAGGCGCTAATCTTGCCGCTTCTATGATTTGCTCTACCAACTCCTGTTTTACTTTCTTCGCCGGATCGAATTTTTTAACGGCATATCGCCACTTTAAATCGTCTATTAAATTCATTTTATTATCATTAATATCTATTACTATTCTGTTTTTATCAAATTTCACAAAAATAGGCTATATGCCACTCATTCATCACTACAATCGGTAAAAAAACCATAACTAACTATTATAAGTTTCTATCCAACATCGAATTTATTTATATCATCCCGCACTTTGTTCTGATAATTGGAATAACATTTCGAAATCAGATTTTGTTTATTAAGAAATAAATGTTTATTTTGCTATTTGTAACACAGCTAAATTTATAAACAGCGAACGGAGTATTTGAAACATATACATTCAACACTTTTTTATTTAGTTTTATTTTCGGCTATATTTTAATACTAAAATATATACATATAATCAATATACGAAGCCTGCGGGAAGTTTTGGACTTACAGTTGTAATTTACATTATATTATTGTCTCCACTTTCATGTATCTATTTGTGAAAATAGGTAATGATAACAACTAACCAATATACGCCCGCATGGCTTTGTTTTTTTCACTAATCACACATCAGTCAACCACTTACACTTACAACAAGTTCATTTTCGAGATTTTAATTCTATAATACCAGTAATAAAAAAATCCTGAGAATGATATTCCCAGGATTCCTATTTAATTCATTGGTATAAAACCAATATTACTCATCGTCCTTGTGGCTGGCCTCGTATTCTTTCAGCAATTTATCCTGCACATCGGATGGCACAAGCTCATAATTGGCAAACTTCATTGTAAACGATGCACGCCCCCCTGTCAACGAACTCAGGGATATGGAATAATTCGCCATTTCTTTCAACGGCACTTTGGCATTTAGTATCTCTATACCCCTGTCGCTTTCCATACCCATAATCATGGCGCGGCGTCCTTGCAGGTCGCTCATTACATCGCCCATCCTGTCGGACGGCACTGTAACCACCACATCGTAGATAGGCTCAAGGATTTTTGGCCCTGCATTTTTAAATGCTTCGCTGAAGGCATTGCGCCCAGCCAACATAAACGATATTTCATTAGAATCTACCGGGTGCATCTTGCCATCGTAAACTACTACGCGTACATCGCGGGCGTAAGAACCTGTCAATGGGCCTTGCTCAAGACGCGACATGATACCTTTCAGTATTGCCGGAAGGAAACGTGCATCAATAGCACCGCCGACAATGCTATTCACAAATACTAGTTTTCCGCCCCAATCGAGACTATACTCCTGTATATCACGTGCCTGCACTTTAAATTCCTGCCCGTTAAACTTATATGTATCCGGAACAGGCATACCCTCTACGTAAGGCTCCACTACCAGATGCACTTCACCAAACTGGCCTGCACCTCCCGATTGTTTCTTGTGGCGATAATCGGCACGGGCAGCTTTGGTTATGGTTTCGCGATATGGAATTTTAGGTTCGGAATAGACAATCGCTATCTTATCATTATTTTCTATCCTCCATTTTAGCGTTTTGAGGTGAAATTCTCCCTGTCCCGAAACTATTAATTGTTTCAGCTCCTTAGAGTTTTCTATTACCCATGTAGGGTCTTCCTCGTGCATACGAATCAATATCTCGTTGAGTTTTTCCGTATCTTTTTCATTTTCGGCTTTTACGGCACGGCGATACTTAGGGTCGGGGTACTTGATAAAATCGAATTTGTTATCAACTCCTTTGGCATTAAGCGTATTTCCGGTGCGCACATCTTTCAGTTTTACGGCTGCACCTATATCTCCGGCCATCAATTCTTCTATCTTCACCCGCTGCTGGCCTGCAGGACAGAATAATTGCCCCATACGCTCTTTCGAACCCCTGTTGGCATTTATAAGGTCGTCGCCTTCATGCACTTTCCCGCTCATCACCTTGAAGTAAGAAACTTCGCCTACATGCGGCTCTACCATAGTCTTGAAGAAGAACAAACTGGTTGGCGCGTCCGATTCGGGTTTTACTTCCACGCCGTCGGTATTGACAGGAGCGGGAAGGTCGCGTACGTATGGTACAACATTTCCAAGAAATTCCATTGTACGGCGTACACACATATCTTTTTCGGCAGACACACAGAATACAGGATACAAATCCCTATGCACTAATCCCCAACGGATGCCCATACGCATATCTTCTTCCGAAAGGGTTCCTTGCTCGAAGAATTTCTCCATCAGGGATTCTTCGTTTTCTGCTGCTGCTTCTACTAATTTCTGCTGCAATTCTGTAGCCTTATCCAATTCTTCGGCTGGTATATCGAGTACTTCAGGCACTCCGCCTTCGGGCTTCCACCTGAACATCTTAAATTTCAATATATCGACAACGGCATTGAAGCCCTCCCCACAGTTGACAGGATACTGTACCAAAACAGCTTTCTCCCCGTATTCGGCTTTCAACTGCGAAACTACATTGTCGAAATCAGCTTTCTGGTGGTCGAGCTGGTTGACAATGAATATTACCGGTTTTTGTAATTTTTGAGTATATCTTAGTTGGTTGATAGTTCCTACTTCTATCCCATATTGAGCATTAAGCACCATCAAGGCCGTATCAGTAACGTTGAGCGACGTCACTACATTCCCGACAAAATCGTCGGATCCCGGACAATCAATAAAGTTTAGTTTCCTGTTCATCCATTCCACAGAGAAAATGCTGGAAAAAACCGAATAACCGTATTCTTTTTCCACTGGGAAATAGTCCGAGACTGTATTTCCGTCTTTTACACTTCCTCTGCGTTTTATGACGCCAGCTTCATAGAGCATGGCCTCGGCGAGAGTGGTTTTGCCAGCTCCCGAACTACCAAGAATTGCTATATTCTTGATTTCTTGGGTTTGGTAAGTTTTCATGGCCTAAAAAATTTAGATGGTTAATATTAGATTACCTTTTTACCAAAAAGCCTCACTTTTGAGGCGACTTTTCCAAAATTAATAAAATGTTTCAGGGAAATAGCACATATACAAAAAAAATATTTTTTAAAGTTGTTAACAATCCTTTTTTTCTACATTTGCAGCAACAGGCAAACTCTTACGATAAATAAACAAACAGGAAAAGGCTGAACACATAACACAAACAATTCTATTCGGTCAATGATGATGTGCTTAAATTGAATAAAAAAATCAATTACATTAAACTATTTAAACTAAGTACATTTATTTAAAACTAAACACGTTATGAAACTAAAAAGCATTTTTGCTATTGCAGTTGTTGCAATAGGGTTATCATCTTGTTCCGACGAGAAAAACTACGAAGACAAATTTTCCGCAATCACTTTCAACAGTACCATCACTGATGCATCGAAAACTAAAGCCGCAAATGCCCAATGGGGTAGCAATGACGCCATCGGAGTATTTATGAAAAGAAACGCAGGGCTTTCCACTATTGTAGACGGAGCCGCAAACAAAAGGTATATTACCTCGGGCGATGGAAACTTTTCGGCAGCATCGTCTAGCGACGAAATATATTTCCCTAAAGCCGGACTCGTAGACTTCATTGCTTACTATCCATACACGTCGTCGCTTTCGGGAACAGTGTACGATGTAGATGTATCCGACCAGTCGTCGCAAGAAGCGATCGACCTGTTATACTCAGACAATGCCACAGGCAAACAAAATAAAGACGCGATAACACTCAATTTCAGCCACCAGTTGTCGAAAGTAATTTTCAACATTACGACTGACGACCAGATCAGCACGTTGGATGGATTGACCGTTTCTATTACAAACCTGAAAACAGGCGCAGACTTCGATCTGGCTGACAAATCGCTGACTGACAAAGGCAGTGCTGCCACAATAACTATGAAAACTACGGTAACCGGCACTACAGCCTTGGCAGAAGGAATTATACTACCTACAACCGCTGCTTCACGCAAATTCGTATTTGTATTAAGCATAAACAACGAACCCGTTACTTTCGATTGGGATGCCAGCACACAAGTGTTTGTACAAGGAAAGAAAAACACTTACAACCTTACCCTAACCAGCCAGGGGGTAAAAGTAAACACAGCATCGAGCATCGATAACTGGGGAGATGGTACCACTGAGGATGATATAACAATCTGATACAGGCATGAATATTAATAAGATTTTATTCCCATTAGGTATTATCCTTTTGGGAATATTGTCATCGTGCTCCGAAGACCAGGAATATATCACCCAAGGCGAAGCTATACGGTTCGGATCGGCAATAGCAAACCAGACGGGAACAAAGGCCAGTTACGACGAGTGGGATGAAAATGATGCCATAGGAATATTTATGAAGACTGGCTCGGGGCTGACTACGATTGTAGACGGGGCTGCAAATAGAAAACACATCACCTCCGGCGATGGAAACTTTTCGGCAGCATCGGCCAACGATGCCGTCTATTTCCCAAAAGCCGGAACTGTCGATTTTATTGCATATTATCCATACGCCTCATCGCTTTCGGGCACGGTGTATAATGTTGATGTATCCGACCAATCGTCGCAAGAAAAGATAGACCTTCTTTATTCGGACAATGCTAAGGAGAAAAAACTCAACGATGCTGTGACACTCAACTTCAGCCACCAGTTGTCGAAAGTAATTTTCAACATTACAGCCGATGGAGAAATAAGCACCCTGGCAGGATTAGAAGTTTCCATCACAAATATGAAAACAAGTGCCGAATTTGACCTTGCCGACAAATCGCTGACAAATAATGGCAATGCCACAGCCATAGTGATGAAAACCACCGTTAATGGAAGTGCAGCAACGGCAGAAGGTATCCTACTGCCGGCTACAGCCTCTACGCGCAAGTTTTTATTCACTGTAGCAATAAACGGCGAGCCTGTTACCCTTGAATGGGATGCCAGTTCACAAGCATTTGCACAAGGGAAAAAGAACACCTACAACCTGACATTGAGCAACCGCGGCGTGCAAATGGAATCGGTTTCCAGCATACAAGACTGGGGCAATGGTAGTTCTATCGGCCTGGGAACGCTTGAACCCGCCGACCTCTATATATCGAACAAGGATATGGAAACGACTGTAGACTTGAGTCTGTTGCAGGAAATCATACCCAAAGAGTGGAGATTCCTTTGGGGATGGTATTCTTATTACCTGGGCAGTGCATCGTATGGCGTGGGCAAAGGTATGAATGGCAGCAATTGCCTGATATTGAAATCGAACTCCAACGATCCCGATCAGGATGTGGAAATAGCCATTGCCCAGAAGGCCACGGGACTTACACCGGGCAAATCTTATATCGCAACTGCATATATCAAGACAGAAAACGTGGCTGGCGGAAGCAACAGTACTCCCGGTTTTGTAGGAATAGGCGCACATATTTCGCTCGAGGGCTCATATGTTGCAAAATCAGCCAGTGTGATAGGCACTACCGACTGGACCAAGGTAACGCTTAATATAGATGTAGTAGACTCCGACAATATCGATCTGTACTTACGTCTGGGCAATTCGTGGGCATCGTCGGTAGGAACAGCTTACTTCGATAATATAACCTTTACCGAAAACAAAAATTCTTCAAAATATGTAGCCGAAAGCGAACATATAAGGCTCATTATCGAAAAAAGTGAACGATCGGTTTCGGAATCAGTGATACAAAACTGGCTCGAAAACCTGGACAAGATGTACAACGCATACAAAGAACTCTTTAGCGGCAGAACACCCTTCGGAGGGAAAAAGAACGAAATCAGATCCAAAAAGTTAGAATGGGACTGGATGTGGGCATATGCAGGATATCCGATCTACTGGGATAAGGATTGGGTAAGCGGAGAACTTGAATGGATCAAGGAAAGCGGAACATGGTCGTTTGGAATCATGCACGAAATGGGTCATAATTTCTCGGCTACAACAGAAGGTATGAATGGTAATAAT
The DNA here is from genome assembly GCF_010501105.1 of Dysgonomonas sp. 511. GTDB lineage: Bacteria > Bacteroidota > Bacteroidia > Bacteroidales > Dysgonomonadaceae > Dysgonomonas. Next base: position 37,006 of record NZ_QVMQ01000016.1, read on the forward strand.
TCGTGGAACTGGAACGAAGAATTGTTTGCCAATTTCAGAATGTTTTACGGGCTCGATAAAACCGGGGGAGTAGTAGGTATGCAAGGCGGTAAGACATATATAGGAGGCCAAATAGCAACATATTACAAAACCGATGCAGGAGAGTCTTACGACAATGTTTTCGGGCAAGGGAAATCGGGGGATGGCGATTGCATGCTATACACTCTGATCCGTATAAAGAATAAATATGGCTGGCAAATCTTTATCAAAGCATTTGACGAATTGTACAGCCTCCCGAGAAATACCTCAGAAGAAGATTCGTGGAGCAAATGGCAAAAATTTAACTTTTTCATGGACACCTTGTCTAAATATGCAGGTGAGGACGTGAGGAGTACATATACTAGTACTGAACTGAATTTAATTAAGGCCGGGTTTAGTTAGCACACTATCTTTCTAGTAAATTGTCGAAATATTTTTTGCCAAAACACAGGCAAATAAAGTTTTTTCAAAGAAGGTGTCCCCAAAGTAAAAAAGGACACCTTCTTTGTGTTTTAACCCCACGAAACTAAATACATTTTAACGGATATGTATGTTTTTTTAACAGAATTGTTATGGTACATGATAAAAATATTTCGACATTTGCATTGTGAACGATTGTTCATTTTTAATATTTACACGGAATATGAAATACAGTAGAGAATATATAATAAGAAGAGCGTTTGACGTATTCATGGCAAAGGGCTACGACAGTGCATCTATCTCGGTTTTGCAAGAAGAACTGGGAATGTCGCGCGGAGCAATGTACAGATACTTCAAGAATAAGAAAGACTTGTTTGAGGCTGTTATCGACGAATATTGCTTCCGCCTGTTCGAACGTATGCTCAAAGGAGCGGGAGACGACCTCACGGTAGCAGAACTAATAGAAATAATGCACCGCCGGCAAAGGCTCATGCTGAATATCTTTACCAGAGCCGGAGTTACGCATACTACATTTCTCAATTACACTGCACTGATGATACAAGCGGCAAAGTATTATCCGGACTTCACATCCCATTTTGCTGATATCAACAGCCGGCTCCTGTCGCGGTGGGAGCGAGCTATTAGCAAAAGTATAGCAAAAGGAGAAGTAAGACCGGACGTGAATATTGAAATAACAAGCATAATGTTCAACAGTATCAGTATAAAAGAATCTTCGACAAGAGGTAAGGATGAATCTGTGTTTGTAATCAACGTAAAACATGACTTTGAACGAAGAAAGGAGGTTCTCGATTATTTGTATAGCCTGATTAAAATTTAGATTTTTTAGCGAACAATTGTTCACTTATATATGTTCATATTTTGAGGCAATAACTTAGAAACTAACGAAGTGAATAACCGTTCATCAATAAAAAATACTAAACATCATGGCTAAAGTAATTGCAGTTTTGACTCAAAAAGGATCATTGAGCAAAGGCATTCAAGAGAATACAACAGTTAATTTGTTCAGTATGGAAAATGAAAAAGTGAAAGGTGTGGAAAATATCAAGTTGAAAGGAACGGGGCACGAAAACTTTTCGTTGCTGATGGCTCTCAAGAAAGTCAATTTGATATATATGGAAAGTATCAGCGCCGAGCTGAAAGCCACATTGCAAGAATCGGGCATATCGATAAAATGTAAAGATGAGATAGGCGAAGATAAATTTCTCAGCCAGTTTGTTTTCGACTAGAACAATACGGAAATAAGGAAATCAATACGATATAATATCTAATAAGAAAAAAAGATGAGAATAATAATCAATCCGCAATACACACATATACAAGACTTTTTGTATTCGCTCCCGGATACCTTTTCTCATCAGGGCAGATTGGAATATCAGGGAAGGAACACGATAAAAGTATTCGATATCAACGGACTGTCGGTAAACGTAAAGTCGTTTAAGAAACCACTGTTGATCAACAGGTTTGCATACAAATATATAAGGAAATCGAAAGCCGAGCGTTCTTACCTCAATGCGATAGAAGTGCTCAGGCGCGGAGTACTCACCCCGCAACCGATAGCATATATAGAAAAAAGCAAAAACGGGCTTATTGCCGATTCGTATTATATATCCGTCCACGAACCGGTAAACGGCACGATGAAAGAGATATATAAACAGCAAGATGAAGAAAGCAACAAAAAGCTGCTGCAAGCCTTCACGCTTTTTACAGCCGAACTTCATAAAAAGGGAATTTTCCACAAAGATTATTCTCCCGGAAATATCCTATTCAAGATCACCGAAACCGGATACGAATTTTATCTGGTAGACCTCAACCGTATGAGCTTCAAAAAGATAAATATACTGGATAGCTGTAGAAGTTTCAGCCGCCTCAGAGCCGACGAAGACACCCTCAATTATATCGGTGAAGAATATTCAAAAGTTCGTAAATACGACGAAAAATCCTGTCAAAAATTAATACAATTATACAATCAGCGTTTTTGGAAAAAGCATCTGGTGCGCCACCCTGAAAGTATGTATGAGTTTTAATAGAACCTTAGACATAATAACAAACTAATTATGTATATAAATGCAACCGGGTACTACATACCCCAAAAAAGGATCCCTAATGAGTATTTCACTCAACTGAACGGGCTGACCGACGAATGGATAGAGCAACGCACAGGCATAAAAAACCGTTCGCGGGCTTCCGACAAAGAAAGCCTGGATTATATGAGCAACATGGCTGTAAAGAACGCCATAGACAAACTTCCGTACAATATCTCGGAGGTAGACCTCATTGTATTTGCGTCTTATACAATATCCGATACAATTGCCACAACAGGCCATTATATTCAGCGCGAATATAATATATGCAATGCAAGAGTATTCCATGTATCGTCGGCATGCTCTTCTGCCATCAATGCAATGGAAATCATACAAACCTTTTTCCATTCGCAGGTAGCATCCAAAGCATTGATGATCTGCGCCGACCGCAACTCCACCTATTCCGACGACAGCGATTGCATATCGGGGCACTTGTGGGGAGACGGAGCTACAGCCTTCTTCTTCTCCGATCATCCATATACCCGGAAAGACCATCAGGTACTAGATATTATGACACAGGGATTGGGGCATATCAGCAAGGGACCCGAGGGCGTACACCTGAACCCTAAAAACGGAGGGCTGCAAATGCCGTTTGGCAAAGATGTTTTTGTACAGGCTTGTACATACATCGCGCAAAACACACGAGACATAATGGAATGGAACGGCAGGTCGCCACAAGACCTATCTTATTTTATAGGGCATCAGGCAAATATGCGGATATTGAAAAACGTAGCAAAACAACTGGAAATGCCCGAAAACAAAATATTAACTAATATAGAAGACTTAGGCAATACAGGCTCGGCCAGTTCTATGCTTGTATTTGCCCAAAACGAAGAACGGTTCAAAGCAGAAGACCTTATCTGTATTTCTGTATTCGGGGGAGGTTACTCTGCCGGAGCATGCCTGATAAAAGCATCATAACTAACAAAAACCACAAAAACCGAACTATATGACAAATTATCAAAGAACTCTAAAGGGTAGTTTCACCCTTGAGGGAAAGGGGTTACATACCGGATTAAACATTCACATCACATTCAGGCCGGCTCCCGAAAACCACGGTTATAAGATAAAACGCACCGATATAGCCGGGCAGCCTGTCATCGAAGCTTTGGCCGAAAATGTATCTGCTACGCAACGCGGTACCGTACTATCAGTCGGCGATGTACAAGTCAGCACAGTAGAACACGCCATGGCAGCCCTTTACGCTTGCGAGATAGACAACTGCCTTATTGAAGTCGACGCCCCCGAATTTCCGATACTGGACGGAAGTTCTATCCAATATGTCAGCAAGATAAAAGAAGTGGGAGCACAACAACAGGCAGCCTTAAGAAAATTTGTTACATTCAAGCGCAAACGCATCAAGGTAGTAGACAAGGAAACAGGCTCATCGCTGATCTTGCTACCCGACGATTCGTTTAGCATACAATCTCACATCTCGTTCAACTCTACATTTCTGCACAAACAGGATGCATGCCTGAACGACTTGTCGGAGTTTACCAGAGACTTTGCTTCAGCCCGTACATTTGTATTTGTCAGGGAAATAGAACCTCTTCTCAACAACAATCTGGTGAAAGGCGGCGATTTGGACAATGCCATCGTAATATACGACAAGCCGATAGAACAAGACAAATTTGACCAGCTGGCAAAGGTGATGGGCGTAAAACGCAAAGATGCCAACCGGCTAGGATATATAATGAACAAACCGCTGATATACCCCAACGAACCTGCAAGGCACAAATTGCTTGACATTATCGGCGATTTGGCATTGGTAGGGCATTATATAAAGGGGAAAATTATAGCCAATTGCCCCGGCCACAAAATAAACAACCTGTTTGCACGAGCCATACGCGAGGCGATGAAACCTAGCGCAAAAAAGGTTTCGCCGGGACTGATTGCCGAAGCCGTTTAACATTCTTTTTTTCATCTTTCATATAAAACAGGGATACCCCGCATCGGTGTATCCCTGTCTTTTCTTCAATATATAGTATAAGTATCTATTGTGCTGTAGCCTTCACCCGTTCTTCGTGCGACATCTCCGCCAGTTTTTTTACCTCACCGACATCCAAACCCAAACCCTGCGCTACGCGGGTTCCATACTCTTCGTGCGCCTTGTAGAAAACAGCAGCTTGACGCAGTTGGATGCGTCTGGCAGCGTTCTTTATGTGGGAAACAATATTATCCACCAGGTTTGTTTTATCATACTCCGACAACACCCTTCCGTAGAGCACGCCCGCCTGTTGGTAATCCATATCACTCAATTGGTATTCGTGCCGTGCAGCTATTCCAGCCACATCTACCGGAGGCACAGCATATTTTTTGTCGGGAGCCGGCCCATCGAAACTATTCGGATAGTAATTAGGCGCTCCATAGCTGTGCATATTCATAGCACCGTCGCGCTGATAATTCCTCACTTGGGTTTTCGGGGCATTTACCGGAATCATATCGAAATTAGCCCCCAGGCGGTGACGATGTGTATCGGGATAACTGAACACACGTCCCTGAAGCATCTTGTCGGGCGATATGGCTATACCCGGCACCAGATTGCCCGGAGAAAAAGCAGCTTGCTCTATCTCGGTAAAATAATTTTCAGGATTGCGGTCTAATACCATCTTTCCGACAGGAATCAGAGGATAATCTTTTTGCGACCATGTTTTAGTGACATCGAAAGCATCGAAGCCATACCTATCAGCCTCTTCCGGCTTCATTATCTGCACATATACACTCCACGATGGATGTTCGCCTCTTTTTATACTATCGAACAAATCGCGCGTGGCATGGTCGGGATCAGTACCGGCAAGTTCTGTAGCCTGCTGCCGGGTCAGGTTCTTTATACCCTGATCGGTACGGAAGTGTAGTTTGATCCAGAAATGCTCTCCTTTTTCGTTATACCACATATATGCATGGCTTGTAAATCCGTGCATATGCCGGTAAGAATACGGAGTACCCCTGTCGGAAAACAGGATGGTAGCCTGATGCACGCTTTCGGGCGTCAACGACATAAAGTCCCAGAAAGCATCGGCATCGTCGAGGTTCGACACCGGATTCTTTTTCTGGGTATGTATAAAATCGGGGAATTTTATGGCATCGCGAATAAAAAATACAGGAGTATTATTGCCCACCATATCATAGTTGCCCTCTTCGGTGTAAAACTTCACGGCAAACCCTCTGGGGTCGCGAGCCGTATCTGCCGATCCGCGTCCGCCGCCTACTGTAGAAAAGCGGGCGAGTATCTCTGTTTTTTTTCCTATTTGAGACAAAAATGAAGCGCAGGTATATTTTGTAACATCATTCGTCACTTCGAAATACCCGTGAGCCCCCGCCCCCTTTGCATGTACTACTCGCTCTGGGATCCGTTCCCGGTCGAAATGCGCAAGCTTTTCTACCAAGTGTGTATCCGACAACAATGTCAAATGCTGGTTCTGTGTCGTAATAGACGCTTGGTCGTTATCGACCGGAATACCTTGGTTTGTGGTCATTCGTTTGTTCTTCTCTTCCATCTGGTGATTATTTTAGCATTAATAATTCATGTACTATTTTTAACAAAACTGTTAACGTGATTGTTCGCAGCCCTGATTCTTTCTGCAAGAAACAATAAAGTAGATATTGTATTATTAATGCGAATCAGGAGTTGGAATTTAATAGTAAAAACGTTCTTTTTTATTATGTATAAAAGCCATCTTGAGTTAAGTATTTTCTCTTTAGCTCATACTGCCGCGCCCTCCCGGGCTTACCCTTCCTTTTGACATTGCCCAAAAGGAAGCAAAAGGCTAGTGCTTCGTTCCTCGGCGACCTGTCAACGGCTTGCCGGCTGAAAGGGATAAACGGGCTATCGCCCCATCCCT
>NZ_QVMQ01000016.1:43402-119357 GCF_010501105.1 Dysgonomonas sp. 511
ACAAGAGTTTGCGATAACACTCGTCGTGCTTTAGCCAAGCGCCCTTAGTTTTGCGTACGGGGCACCCACGCGGTGCAGGCGGCGTAGAATGAAGTGGGGTTGCTGTTATACAACTTTGCTAAGTCAACAGATGGCATACTGTTAGTTCACTTCATTCAGCCGTCAAGGCGCAAAGTGGGTCGTACGGCGAAGCGGGGCGCAAAAGCATTTTTGGTTCCTTTTGGGGCTTTGGCCAAAAGGGACGCAAGTAATCTGTGATTGCGCGCAGTATATAAAAAGAACATATAATTCAACTACTGATTGACATTATTAACATTTACACCCTTACAGATTTAGGAGATAAGCAAATATTGCTGTAACTTTGTATCCCGAAAATAACAAATGTGTAAAACAAAGGACATTCTTACTTACAAAATGAAGAATCATAGATTTAAAGCCCATCCTTGGCATGGAATCAGCATCGGGGAAAATGCACCAGAGGTTGTAACCTGCTTTATCGAAATAGTGCCAACCGATACTGTAAAATACGAAGTAGACAAAGAGACAGGTTACCTGAGTATCGACCGTCCGCAAAAATACTCGAACATAATTCCGGCCTTGTACGGCTTCATCCCTCAGACATATAGTGCCGACCGTGTAGCCGACATTACCAACAATGCACTGAACCGAAACGACATAGAGGGCGACAACGACCCTGTAGACATCTGCGTACTTACCGAAAAGGATATTACACATGGCGATATTATCGTAAAGGCGCGCCCTATAGGTGGTTTCAGACTATTGGACCACAACAAGGCCGACGACAAGCTGATTGCGGTACTCGAAGACGATGCCATCTACAGTTCGTTCAAAGACATAAAAGATGTGCCTGCCGAAGTAATAAACCGGCTGAAACACTACTTTACTACCTACAAAGACCTGCCGGAAGACAAATCGCCCCGTTGCATACTCACCGCTACCTATGGTGTGGAAACGGCTTATGAGGTGATCCGACGGTCGGTAGAAGACTACGACAATGAATACAGGAATAAGTAAATGAGCAAAAAAATTAAAATATTCATTTTATTGCTTCTCATCATTCTACCCTGCCTGATAATGGGTTATGCCCACTATGAGGCAATGAATGTACAGATCAAAGAAATGGTATTTTCCCACAAAGACATCCCACCGGCATTCGATGGGAAGAAGGTGGTGTTCGTTTCCGACATTCATTTCAACAGGTATTTTGCAGAAAAAGAACTGGCCTCGCTCGTAAACCGCATCAACGGGCTCAACCCCGACGTAATACTGCTTGGCGGCGATTATATATCTTCCGATACTTTAGATGTTGCCCCCTTGTTTGCAAGCTTGGCTAAGTTGCAGGCAAAATATGGAGTCTATTCCGTACTTGGCAATCACGACCATTGGGAAGATGCCTCTCTTATGCAGGCGGGATTGGAAAACAGCGGCATCCATATAGCCGACAACAATTCTTTCTGGATAAAAGAAGGTGCCGACAGCATCAAGATAGGCGGCGTAGGCGACTTCTGGGAAGATGAACAGCTAATAGAAAACACAATAAACGATATAAAAACATCCGATTTCTGTATCTTACTATCTCATAATCCCGACTATATGGAGGTTCTCGATTCGGAAGAAGTAGACCTCATGTTGTCAGGGCATACACATGCCGGACAAGGTACATTCTTCGGGCTGTGGGCACCGATAATGCCTAGCTCTATGCATCAGGAATATATTCAAACAGGGCAAAAATACCGTTACGGATGGAAACAGAAGGGCGAAATAAGCCTTTACGTGAGTTCGGGCGTGGGAATGGGGAAAATACCGTTCCGTTTCTTTGCATGGCCCGAAATCGCTGCGATTACCCTAAAAAAGAAATAATTTACAATTCGGCCTCATCGGCAGATATATATCCGTGCGAGATGCAGTAGAAAATCAGTCCCGACACGGTTTTTATTCCGAGTTTCGCCGTAATATTCTTTCTGTGCGACAATACAGTATTGAGGCTTATATTCAACTTATCAGCAATCTCCTTATTTATATGCCCTAAGGCTACAAGCCGCAAAACATCAAGTTCGCGTTGCGAAAGCGTGTGGTCTTTATTTTTCTTCGTATGACGATTGGCTGCTATAAGTTCCTGCAAATCTTCGATACCCGATTCGGATAATTCATCGAGCATGGGTTGCAATACTTTTTCGCGTATCCGGTTATGCTTCTCCAAATCTTTCTGCAAGCTGTCTATTGTGAATATTACAGCATAGCACATATTTTCGTTGAAGCTACCCGATATATGTTTGATAATGATGCTTTTTAGGTCGGTAAGTAAGGCCAGAGGCATATCTCCTTTCACCATTCCCTGCTCAATCTGCCTGGTCAGTTCGTCTTTGAACTCGCAAAATAGTTTCCCTATCAGCTTCAGTTGCGAATTGTTAGGATCGCTCATCGAAAGGAAAGCATTGACGTGCTTTTCCATATTATATAGCTGCCCGTGAAGCAAATATGCATCTGTTTGCTTGATATAATTGAGGACAAGTTCTATATCGAACTTTTGTAGTTTACGTTCAGGGAAATAATCTTCGTTCAGGAAAGTATTCAGGATGACAAGGAAGAAATCCGTATTTATGTTTGCCGTGCGGCAGATGTCGCCTATAGTTTTATCTCCTAATCCCAGCTTAATGCCAAAACGGTTGATTATCGGAATCAACTGGTGGTTTTCTTCTATAACTTCTGACAGTATGGACGAGGCGTCTAAAAATAACATGGGTAGGAGTTTCAAAATTCAATAGCAAAAATACACAAATCTTTTTTCATCCGGCAGAATCTTCGCATCTTATTATGAAGGTTACACGTATTATGAATACCATTCGTCCGGATGGATTACAAATATTGAAAGATGAAGGACAAGAAAAAAGTAATACCCTTATCCTCACAAGCTTCCGCCCGGTTATAGATTTTAACAATATGCAGTTAAAAATCATTTATATAAATTATCAGCTTTTTGGTAAACATTAATCTGTATGGATTGTTAAATTTGTATCAATGATTAATAAAGAGCACTCGGTTATGAAGAAAACTATTTTAGCATTAACAATACTTTTTGTATTTGCTTTTAATACACTAAGTGCCCAGAATAATAGTAACAAACAAAATAAAAAAGCTATGAAATTTGAATTACCTAAGTTGCCTTATGCAACAAACGCGTTAGAACCGGTTATTGGCCAGCAAACAGTAGAACTGCACTATGGCAAGCATCTACAAACGTATATCACCAATCTGAACAACCTGATACAAGGTACCAAGTTTGAGAATACAGATTTGGAAACAATAGTAAAAGAGAGCGATGGCGCCATCTTCAACAATGCAGGCCAAACGCTGAACCACAATATATACTTCCTTTCTTTCAGCCCGAAAGGCGGAGGCGAACCTAAAGGAAAACTTGCTGAAGCCATCAACAAGCAATGGGGTTCGTTCGACAACTTCAAGAAAGAATTTAATGCAGCAGGTACTTCACTTTTCGGTTCGGGATGGGTATGGCTGGCTAAAGATAAAGACGGTAAGCTGGAAATAACAAAAGACCCTAACGCCGGAAATCCTATTACGAAAGGACTGACTCCGCTATTGGGATTCGACGTATGGGAGCATGCTTACTATCTTGATTATCAAAACCGCCGTGTCGATCACCTGACAGAACTCTGGAAGATAATAGACTGGGATGCAGTTGGCGCACGCTACTAAGCAGAAATGTAAGGCAGATTGAAATATTCGAAAGCAACTTCTTGTTTGGGAGTTGCTTTTTTTTATTTCGCCAAAGTAGATAATTCGTATATTTGTTGACTAAGTAACTAGAGTTTATCTAAGAGCCTGTTTAAATTTTATCGAAATTTTATCTTGTAGGCTCTAAATAGAAACGAAAACAATATAGAAATACAACACATGAAAAGAACAGCAATACTCGGAATAGACCTGCAAAATGATTTTACTTCCCCATCGGGAACACTCTTTGTGCAAAATGCAGATATAGATGTAGTGCGAATAGCCGACTTTGTCCGCAAACAGGGAAGCAAAATTGATTATATTGCCCTTTCGCTCGATTCGCACCAACCGATACATATAGCACACCAGATATATTGGAAAGACAAAGAGGGTAATCAGCCCGACCTGTTTTCTGTTATAAAAACGGAAGATGTACAATCGGGCAAGTGGATGCCTCGATACAACAAAGATCTGGCTCTGACATATCTACAGCAATTGGAGGCGAAAGGCGATGTTTGCACCATATGGCCAATGCATTGCATACTAGGCACATCGGGATGGGCTATAGACAAGGCGGTCACAGATTCGCTGTCCGACTGGGCTATAAATACGGGAAGGTCTTACGGGCTGTTTTACAAAGGGTATTCGCAATCGACTGAGCACTATAGTATATTCAGGGCTGCTGTAGAGTGGGAAAACGAACCGGAAACATATCTGAATACGACATTACTAGACAGGCTCAACACATTTGATGAGGTTTTGCTCGTCGGGGAAGCTGCCGATTACTGTGTAGCCAACTCCTTAAATGATATATTGGACGAATGCAGCGAACTGGCAAAGAAAATCGTGGTTCTCACCGATTGTATGTCGTGGATCAATCCCGAAAACGAAAAGGCAAAGTATATATTCGAAAAAGCTGAAAAACAGGGTGTGCGTTTTACTACAACAGAGCAGTTTTCCTAATCATTTTCCACATCTAGGTTTATCACCTCCACCGTATTTTTGCCGGCAGGGTCTATAAATATCTTCTTGGCAACCTTTCCCACAGCATTTGTGGTAACGGCATCGAAAGAACCGCCGACCAGGCCGCCAACCAAAGGTATAGCTTTGCCCAGCGAAGCCGTAGCCTTGCCGCCGATACTTGCTGCCAGTTTTGCACTCACCTGCTCCAAAGCTTTTGTAGCAAGTTTCTCACCGGCTTTCACACTTATATCTTTCAGCAACTCCTTTGCGCCGTTGCCTACCATAGACATATAAACCAGCGACTTCACTTTGTCGTCGCTAATGTCGTGCCCGCCCATATAGGCTATGGCTGCTATCATCCTTATTTGCAGGTAAAGTACACTGGCTATATTAGCCGGAATAGTAAGGGGCATGACGGCTATCCCGCCCAATCCGGTGACAAAGCCACTGGTAGCCGCTTTTGCCACCTGCCACTTTATAAGCGAATCGACCTGTTCTTCCAATGTCCCCTTTTGGTTCAGGTAGCTATTGCCCAGTTGATATGCCGAGTCTGCACCAGTGATGCCGCCGATAGCTTTAGAGTATGCCCAATCGAGCGTTTTGGCTATAAGCCCTTTGTTTATTTCTGTATTTTGATTTTTTCCTGCCATTGTTTAATAATTTTCCGTATATTAAAAACAATAACTGTGCCACAGTAGCTAAAAGAATAAAGCGTTTTATCCCTAGAGATAAAACGCTTTAAATACAAAAGTCGAAATTGTTACTTCTCATTCATAATTCGATCTAAGCCCGATGGCGTAAGGTTTACTGCTATAATTACACCTTCTTCATCAAGAAGGAAATTCTTAAACCCTCGCTCTAACTCATAAAAATTGAACAGGCTCGACGACACATTATCTTTAGCCATAAATTGATATTTACTATCAATCTTGTCCATCAACAATGTCTTTTCGTACACCGCTTCATTTTTGTCAAAAGATACTGATACCATGTGTAAAGGATATTTCTTTTTGTCTATCATGTGCGAAAATAACACATTATCCTTACGTGAATAGGCATCGTATGCAGCCCAAAAATTTATCAGCACTTTTTGACCTCTCAGATCTGATAAATTCATTCTTGTTCCTGACTTGTTTTCTAAATTTTTAATATCAGGAAACTGGTTTCCCGGATAAATACCCTCCGAAAGACTAGAAGTTCTTGACACATTGGATGAAAAACTCATAAAAGTTATCCCTGCAATCAAGAAGTACTTCAAATACTTCATAAAATAATTATTTGGTTACCACTAAAGCCAAAATCCTCACTTCCTCACAGAAAAGGATAAAGACCCTCCCAACTTTTGGGAACAAAACAGTGTATCTACTCTTAAATACCGCCTTGTTTTGCATTTTATCGGCTGCAAAGATAATACTTTTTATCGTATCACACCAAATTTGCCCGATTTTATGTTAACAAACATATCTCAGGAATTGTTTAATTAATGTAAAATATTATTTTATAGATCCCATACTTACCTATTTATCAGGCATGAACGTGAGCGACCCGTTTAGATGATCTACAAGCATGATTCCATATACAGTATCGCCCTGCCCCACTGCCGCACCAATAAAAGCTCCTACCAAACCGAATCCGACAGCCAAGCCTACTTGCAGCCCCGTATTAGCAGGCCCCATAGTAGACGAACGGATAAAGAAATCGTCATTTTCATGGTCTAGCGAATAAAATCTATTTCCGGCTGCTATATATGGCCTACCTTCTACTACTACAGCATAACATTCTTTCGGTTTCACCTTTGTCCACTTCCCTGCCTTTTGGCTATTCGGTATTTTTACTTCTTTCAGCAGCCCGGTTTCTTCACCAAACTTGAATTGCAATTCGGTTTGTGCCGGCAACAAGCGGGAGAATGTGTGGTAGTCATAATATACACCGTCGGGAAGGATTTCTGTATTGTAAAGAGGAATACTGTTTTTCTCCAGTGCATCTATTTCGCTCAGGCTTGTTTTGGTGAGGGGCGTACTATAATCTTCGGCCTGTAAAAAGACATGCTGTATAAGGGTAGATGTTATAACATTCGATGCTTCTTTCAGCAATTTGCCTGTCACATCCATTGCTTTCACTTCCACCAAGGTATCAATAGTGCTGACAAAATGAAGCATTCCGCCTTTTTCTTCGAACAACGACATCCTTATTTTGCAGAAACCTTTTTCGGAGGTAGACTTTGTTTGTTCACTGAATTTTATATTCCTGAGTTGTACGACCAGAGAACCGCTTTGGGCATCGTTATCAATTACGCTATCGAAAAAGACTTGCAATTGTTCTGTCAAAGGTACTTTTGCCGTTACCGGAGTATATTTATTAAGCATCCCGGTTTGCACAAAGCCCAAGTCTTCGGGATTTGCCTGAGAATCGATGATTTGGAATTTGTTGTAAGGACAATCGCGAACCTTAATTTCAGGTATTTTAATTTCAAACGCCTTTTGCGCCAACAGATAGTTAATAGCAAAACAGCACAAGGCCAGCAATAAAATGATTCTTCTCATACTTACTAAGATGTAGATAAAACAATAATAGTTCTCCGATTTAGAAATGCTAATCGATCAAAGATAGATTTTATTTATATAGAAATAAAGTTTTTTTCAATCAATATATTCACTTTTTTTCATTCCTTTGTTAGTAATGCAAATCAGCAGTTAGAGTCTGACTGTAAAACGTTCTTTTAAATACTGCGCGCAATCATAGATTGGCTCCGCTTCGCTCTGCCGAACGGTGTTTGCTTGCGTTCCTTTTGGCCTAAGCCCCAAAAGGAACCAAAAACTCTTTTGCGCCTCGCTTCGCCGTACGACCCACTTTGCGCCTTGCCGGCTGAATGAAGTGAACTAACGACAACCCTTTGTTGCTTAGCAAAGTTGCATAACAGCAACCCCACTTCATTCTACGCCGCCTGCATCGCGTGGGTACCCCGTACGCAAAGCTAATGGCGCGGGCTGACGCCCAACAAGAATTTGCGATAACCCTAGTCGTGCGTTAGCCGACGTACATCAGTTTCGCAGGCGGGAACCTGTCCGGTGGAGGCGGCGGAGAAAGGGATGGGGCGGAGCCCGTTTATCCCTTTCAGCCGGCAAACCGTTGACAGGTCGCCGAGGGACGGAGCACTAGCCTTTTGGCCTAAGCCAAAAGGGAGGGCAAGCCCGGGAGGGCGCGGCAGGATGAGCTAAAGATGAAATATCTAACTCAAGATTGAGTTTATACATAAAAAAAGAACAATATTTAATTACTGATTAGCATTATTAACCATTATTCATTAGTCGATTTATTTCTGCAATGAGGTATTTGTATATAATATTAGGATCTGTCAGTCTGGCAATAGGTTTGCTTGGCATAGTGACCCCCGGGTTGCCGACTACTCCTTTTATCCTGCTGACAGCCTTCCTGTTTGCCAAAGGTTCGCCAAACTTATACAGGAAATTGCATGAACACAAACTAACAGGCAGCTATATAAAAAGGATAAACGGACGCATCAGCACCAAAGCCCTCCTGATATCCTTATCTATAATGTGGGCTATGATATGCTTTACTACATTTGTTGTATTCAGTTCGGAAACCAAACGGCTGGTTATGCTTGGGCTAGGCCTTATAGGAACAATCTCTCAAATTGTCGTATTCATTAATAAAAGAAGAAAATATGCAGCTAATATTGCCTTAAGCAATGACAGCCTTGAAGAGAAGAAAAACATTACATCGTATTAACTAAAATATAAATTCATGGAAAACAAAAACGAACAAGACGGCCAAATACAAATAGAACTACCTGAAGAAGTAGCACAAGGCACATATTCCAACCTTGCAATAATTGCACATTCTTCTTCCGAATTTGTGATTGACTTTGTACGTATATTACCGGGATTGCCAAAAGCGAAGGTAAAATCGCGCATAATACTGACTCCGGAACATGCCAAACGCCTGCTATATGCACTGAATGATAATATCAACCGTTTTGAGGCACACAACGGAGTAATATCAGTAGAAAACCCTGCCGGATTTATGCCTCCCATCAACGGGCCGATAGGGGAAGCTTAAAGTATATTCTTCGCCAATGCTCCCCTACCCTATACCTTGGCATTAGCCAATATAAGCAGGGAAGGAGCTTGCAAAAATCACCCCTATTTGCACCGGGGGTGAACATTATAAAAGGAGACATTGTTTACAAAGCAGTAGCCTGCACCTTTGGCTTCGGCTATAAAAAGTATTAACAAATAGACCCCTGTCCTTCAAACGGGCAGGCGTCTAAAATTCATTATCACAGATTAAGCAGCAACAACCTTGTTATATAAAACCGGTATGACTATGAAAGAACCATTGCCGAAATTCAATTTCTTTACTATGTTTAAAGATGGATTTAAAAACATGACCTTGGGCAAAACTTTATGGGCGCTCGTGATTATAAAACTTATCATCATGTTCCTCATTCTCCGTCCGTTTTTCTTCCCCAACTTCCTCAATTCTAAATTCGACGATGCCGAGAGCAAATCCGAGTATGTTAGCCAGGAGTTGATAAAACGGTCGACAGTCAATGAATAGAAACTTCAAAGAATATTTACATATAAAACTAATATTATGGAATTACTAAGTACATCGTTGATAGACTGGTCGAGAGCACAGTTTGCAATGACGGCAATGTATCACTGGTTGTTTGTCCCCCTGACGCTGGGTCTGGGTATCATCATGGCAATCATGGAAACAATGTATGTGCGCACGGGCAACGAGCAGTGGAAAAAAACCGCAAAATTCTGGATGACCATCTTCGGTATCAATTTTGCCATCGGGGTGGCTACGGGGCTTATCCTCGAATTTCAGTTCGGAACCAACTGGTCTAACTACAGCACGGTGGTTGGCGACATTTTTGGCGCACCACTGGCCATAGAAGCCATCGTGGCCTTCTTTATGGAAGCAACATTTATCTCCATCATGTTTTTCGGATGGAAACGTGTAAGTAAGAAAGCCCATCTGGCAGCGACATGGCTCACAATAACCGGGGCTACCATTTCGGCGCTGTGGATATTGGTTGCCAACGCATGGATGCAATTCCCTGTGGGAATGGAATTTAATCCTGAAACATCGCGCAACGAGATGGTCGACTTCTGGGCTATCGCCCTGTCGCCTGTGGCTATCAATAAGTTTTTCCACACTGTTATTTCCAGTTGGATACTAGGCTCGTTGTTTGTAGTCGGAGTATCTGCATGGTATATGCTAAAGAAGCGCAATATGGAGTTTGCCCGCCAAAGCATGAAAGTAGCTACGGTTTTCGGGCTTATAGCTTCTTTGCTTACCCTATACACAGGACACGGATCGGCAGTACAGGTAGCAGAAAAACAACCGATGAAACTTGCCGTGATGGAAGGATTGTATGAGGGTGGAACCAACGAAGGACTGGTTATATTCGGTATCCCGAATCCTGATAAAGAGTCGTACGACGACGGAAAAGATGCCTTCCTGTTTCCTCCTATAAAATTCCCCGGAGGACTTTCTTTAATAGCCTTCTACGATACAGAAGCATTCGTTCCGGGAATAAACGACATTATAAAAGGAGGTTATCTTCTGCCCGATAGTACAATCGCCTTATCTTTTGAAGAAAGGCAGGCAAAGGGTAAAATAGCTATTGATGCACTCAGGGATTACAGAAAGGCGAAAAATGAGGGAAATAATCCTCTTGCCGAGCAACATAAAGAAACCTTGTTGGCCAACTATGCCCATTTTGGCTACGGATACCTGCAAAATCCGGGACAAATGGTTCCCGACCTTGTAAAAACCGTGTACTGGACATTCCATATAATGGTTTATCTGGGTGGATATTTTATAGCCTTATTTTTAGCCCTTACTTTCCTTATTTACCGTAAGGAGGAATGGCTCTTCAAATGGAAATGGCTATTGTGGATATGCGTATTTACTATTCCATTGGGATACATTGCCGGGCAAGCGGGATGGATGGTTGCGGAAATCGGCCGCCAGCCGTGGGCTATACAGGATATACTGCCGCTTCAGGCTTCGGTGTCGGCTATATCGAGCCAGTCGGTAATAACTACATTCTTTGTATTCCTTGCCTTGTTTACGGCTTTGCTTATTGCCGAAATACGTATTATGCTCAACCAGATACGCAAAGGGCCGGAGGATGCCCACTAATAATTGGGACCGGTAATTGCAGAATATTGGGATTGATTTATCTATATAGGGAGTCCAAACCACCTCCCCCGACCCCTGCAATGGGAGGGGCTGTTAAGTTCTAAACGAAATAATACTTTAAAAGAATAAAATATGACACTGAGATACACGAAGAAGCCACTGAGAAACACTGAGGGAGAAAAAATCTCATCAGAACTTAACAGCCCTACTCCAATGAGGGGAGTAAGGCAAAGCCACGCCAAGAGGAAGAAAAAAGTAACAAGAAAAAAAGGAGAATGGGTGTTACTTGTGTTACTTTTTAGAAAGACACAAGATACCAGTAGACGAGTTAATGAGTTGGTTTCTATTAAAATATGAGCTTGTACCTCGTATCTTGTTTACTTGTATCTAAAGAAAAAAGTAACAATAGAAAAACAGCTAAAAAGCGTTACTTGTGTTACTTTTTAGAAAGACACAAGATACCAGTAAACGAGTTAATGAGTTGGTTTCTATTAAAATATGAGCTTGTACCTCGTATCTTGTTTACTTGTATCTAAAGAAAAAGTAACAATAGAAAAACAGCGAAAATGGTGTTACTTGTGTTACTTTTTGGGTTTGCAATGGAGAATGAGGCCTTGTAACTAAAATGCAATTATCGGTTGACTATAATAAATGATTTTATCAACTAAAAAAAGAATATAACTATGGATTATTCATTTTTACAACATTATTGGTGGTTCCTAATCTGTCTTATAGGCGGTTTGCTGGCATTCCTTCTCTTTGTACAGGGTGGGCAGTCGATGTTGTTTTCATTGGCTAAAGACGAAAAAGAGCGCAAGATACTTGTTAATGCCTTAGGACGTAAATGGGAATATACATTTACCACGCTGGTAACTTTCGGAGGGGCATTCTTTGCGTCTTTCCCCTTGTTTTATTCTACCAGCTTTAGCGGGGCATACTGGGTGTGGATGCTTATATTGTTCTGCTTTGTGATACAGGCTGTTTCATACGAATTTCAGTCGAAACCGGGCAACACCTTCGGACAAAATACATACCGTATGTTTTTGTTTATAAACGGATTGCTGGGCACTTTCCTTATAGGGGCAGCACTGGCTACTTTCTTTACGGGTTCCGACTTTGTGGTAAATAAGGCGAATATGGCCGATATAACGAACCCTACAATCAGTCGTTGGGGCAGCGAATGGCATGGCTTAGAAGCTTTGGCCAATCCCCGCAACTGGATGTTGGGGCTTGCCGTATTCTTCCTTGCACGCACTCTTGCCTGTCTGTTTTTTATCAACCGTTTGCAAGACGAAGGTTTAGTAGCCCGTTCGCGGAAGTTCCTGCTTTACAACGGGATGCCATTTGTCGTATTTTTCCTTGTTTTTGTTATCTGGTCTTTTCTTTCGAACGGTTTCGCCGTAAACCCTGAAACGAAGGAAGTATTTTTGCAGCCATATAAGTATTTCAACAATCTGATTGAGATGCCGGTTGTAGGCATAGTATTCCTTGCCGGGATTGTTTTGGTTTTGTTTGGAATAGGTAAAACCCTGCTGAGCAAAGACTTCGACAAAGGCATATGGTTTACCGGAGTGGGAACAGTGCTTACTGTATGTATGCTATTGTTGATAACCGGTTACAACAATACTGCTTACTACCCGTCGGCAACAAACCTGCAAAGTTCGCTCACTATCGAAAATTCATCTTCCAGCGAGTTTACCCTCACCGTGATGAGTATAGTATCGTTATTGGTTCCATTCGTGCTGGCATATATAATATACGCATGGAACTCATTGGAAAAGAAGAAGTTCAAGATAGAAGACCTGAAAGACGACGGGCACGTATATTAGTGTATGTTGGATATAAAAAATAAGAGAGGGTGCTCCCTCTCTTATATATATTAATTATCAATCAAATAGAAAAATAAAAGCCGCTTTGTAACAACTGGTCGTATTTTTCTTTATTGAACTTATAATAGAAAGCTCCTCTTTTGGAACCGGACTTATCTTTCTCATCCAGTTTTTCCAATATATTCATTTCCAGTATTTTCTTCCGGAAATTCCTTTTATCTAAAGTTGTCTGATATATGGCTTCGTATAAGGATTGCAGTTGAGGCAGGGTAAATTTTTCGGGCAACAGATTGAATCCAAGAGGTTGGGTCGCAGCTTTCTTCCTCAATATATTGATAGTGTCGTCCAACATCTGGTTGTGGTCGAATACCAGTTCGCCGACCTTTTCTAGTTCTTCCCAGCGGGCGTTATGAACTTTGCACAATTCTTCGTTGAAGAACTCTAAATTGAGAAGGGCATAGTAGGCTATGGATACAACCCGTTCGCCGGCATCGCGGTCGATATCGCCGTAAGTACCGACTTGTTCCATGAATACGTCTTGTATTCCTGTATATTCATATAATACGCGAGAGACAGTTTGAGAAAGGCTTTCGTTCGATTTCAGGAATCCGCCCATTAGCGTATCGGCACCTTCCAGGGGTTCGAATTTACGCTTTGAGATAAGTAGATATAACTTTCCTTCTTTGAAGCCAAGGATTATACAGTCTACCGATACATAGAATTTGTCTTGTTCTCTATAAAATAATGGAGCCATTCAATATATTATTATTAAGCTACAAAGGTAGTGATTTTTTAGAAATGAGGTATTATCCAGTAGGATTGAACAGGGCAACCCCTTCAACGATTGCAACTCACAGATCAGCAAGCTTCATCCACCGGCTTAACCGGCACCCGAAGACGCAATATATGCCTATATCTCTTCGGCACTATAATTTAGCCTCAACAGCTTTTATACCGATTTCTATCTCTTTCTTAAAATCAGGCTGGGTTTCACCATCAATATACTCCAATGCCATACGGTAATCACCGAGGGATGCAGTATAATCTTCCATCTGGAAATGGGTGTTTCCCCGGTTGAAGTAGATGACAGCCGAAGGCTCTATGGCTATAGCCGCATCGAAATCGGCAAGCGCTTCGCCGTAATGCTCCATCTTTTCGTGTACCAGCCCGCGGTTGTTATAAGCGCTGGCATAGTCGGGCAACAGCCCTACAGTCGTATTGAGGTCGGCAAGAGCCTTATCGTACATCCCCATATCGCTGTAGATAGACCCGCGGTTGTAGTAGGCCATGCTGTCGGTGTCGTCGAGCCCTATAATGTCCGACATGGTGTGCAGGGCTTTCATTCGGTCGCCATTCTGGTAGTAGGCTGTAGCCAAAAACGAGTATGTCTTGGCAAGTACCTTGTCGCGCCACTGGGTATCTTTCTTATATTTCTCGTCGTTGTTGATACGCTCTATCAGCTTGTTGAGCATATTTATCTTCTGCTGGGGGGTGCTTAGTTTGCCGAGGGCAACAGCTACATCGTTTGCAAACTTCACAAGGCTTTTGTCTCCTTGTTTGCGCCTGCGGGCTATAAGGTAAAACATCAGGGCAAAGAGGATAAACATCAGGGCGAAGAGCGTCACAACCCCGGCTATGCCATAGCCCAGGAAATTGACATTGCACGATGGCAGCAAAACCAGCAGTGCGATAGCGGGAGTATATATGCGTATATATTTCATCATAGAGGTAATTGATATTCGATACTATTTTAGCCGATGGGTTTTACTTAGGCAGTTCGAACGGAATGGGTAGCACTACGTTCATAGCCACAGGCTTGCCGTCTTTTGTTCCAGGAATCCACTTAGGCATTTTCTTTATCAGGTAAAACGCCTCTTCGTTGCAATCTCTGAAGACGCCTTTGAAAAGCCTGATATTGGTAATCTCACCGTCGGGCATCACCGTGATGTTGTACACCACCCTACCCTCTATGCCATATTCTATTGCCAGTTTAGGGTATTTGAGGTTTGCCTTGAGGTAGGCGTCCAATGCTTCCTGGCCTCCGGGGTATTGCGGGTCGCGGTTTTGCGAATCGGGAGCGAGTTTGGTCTCTGCTTTCTCTGCCATATGTTCTTCTTGACAAAGGCATATCCTATCTTTTTCCTTCAGTGTGCCATCTTTCTGTTGTTGCTTAAGCGCATCGTTGAGGGCAAACGAAACTTGCAGGTAGTACGAAAAGGCTTGGTCGCTATTTTGTGGAATTTTGCAAGCTGCCAGTTGTACTGCACTTACCACCTGTTCGTCAGCTAAAGGGTCGAAGCCTTTTAATATCTTTATATTCGATGCTTTCTTTTGGTCATTCACATCGAACTGCAAGTCTACTTCTCCTTCCATTTCTATCTGGATAAGTAGTGACGGGTAGTTGATGATATCTTTCAGATGTTGTACAAACGTTTTTGTTTCATCATTGTCTACAATCCGGATATCATTGGTGCTTCTATCCTGTTTATATATTTTTATGGAAATTCCGTCATCGGCAAAAAGGCCGCCAGTGGCGAGGAGTAAGAATATTGCAAGTACGGTAATACGCATTTTCAAGTGGTTATAAAATTCGGTTACAGTTTATTGTTGCACAAATATAATGAAAAGTAAAAGTATAATGGAATTTTAGAACCTGTTTAAATTTTAGCTAAATTTAAATATTTGAAGGTCGATACAGCTAATTCTTAGCAACTTTTCTCTATTCTTTTAGTACATACTCGTACAAAAAAAGCATTGCACAGACAGAGGAAATCCTTTTGCCGTGCAATGCATTCAATTATAATAAAAAGCTTCTACTTACTTGCTAAAGTGCATGATAGTCTTATTATCTTTTCTGAGAACCAGCTTGTTGCCATCCTTGTCGATGTCGATCCTTCCTGTAAATGTCTTGACAAATTCTTGTTCAACATCCATCTTCGGACACATCATTCTGGTAGTGACCAGCGGTTTAAGTTCCAGCACATTGTTTTCGAGCGAGAAACCGCCATTGTAATTATTACATCCTGTAGATCCGTGGAGACGGTTTTCTACGAAATTAAATTCCAGTGTAGGAGTTTTCACCGCATCACCTTCGCTTATGCTTTTGCCATTCATCGACACCAGCTTCCATGTGCCCGCCAGATCGGCAGCCGACAAAGGTTTTGCACGTTCAAACATCATTACAGGCTTATTGTCTTGCAAGAAAACCAGTTCGCCGTTCACCAACGACAACTTCGATTTCTTTCCCAACAATTTCAGTAGGGTCGATTCTTCCGAAGCATCGGCACAAGCCATCATTGTAGAAATGAGGTTGGAGGCTACAAATTCGCCCCCATTGTAGGTAAACTTGCCCGAATATGTATTACAGCCGCCGTTTCCGGACACTTGGTCTATATCGAAGTTGAACAGCAGGTAAGGAGTCCTGTTGGGAAACGCATCAGCCGCAAGCCGGTTGTTAATGGATTTAAGCATCCACTTGTCGGCAAGTTGTTCTTTGGTAACATTTTTTACCGAACTACAGCCATAAAGCATAAACATGGCAATACTAGCCATAAATAGAAATTTGATTGTTTTCATAAACCTAATATTTTGATTGTTGATTATATTTTCTAACAATATAACGCTATTAACTAAAAAAATGTTGAAAAAGCATCTCTCTTTTACCATCTTTTATAGATATTCCCCCACTACCAGAGGTATTTGTTTGGGTTTGGGTTATTCTGTCCTGCTTTATAAGACTTTTCAGACACAAGATTCTTTCTATAGACAACATGGCAGAGATATATCCGGAGCTTATTTTTGCCCCTATATTCTGTTCAATAGTAAAAAATAACTTATATTTGAAAACCGAAAAAACAATAACCCAAAATAAGATATAATTATGAGCTTATTCAAAAAACTAAGAGGCGAATTTATTGATATAGTCGAATTTCTCGACAATACGCAAGACACCATAGTACACCGTTTCGAAAGGCACAACAACGAGATAAAGAACAACGCCAAGCTAATAGTGCGCGAAGGACAAATGGCGGTATTCGTGAACGAAGGGCAAATAGCCGACACCTTCTCGCCCGGCACGTACAACCTCAATACCGAAAACCTTCCTATCCTCTCCACCTTGCAGGGATGGAAATACGGTTTCAACAGCCCGTTCAAGGCAGAGGTATATTTTGTAAGCACCAAAAACTTTATCGACCAGAAATGGGGTACTAAGAATGCCATCATACTCAACGACAACCGTTTCGGCATGGTCGAGATACGCGCATTCGGTATCTATACATTCAAGGTGACCGATGCCGCTACGTTTATCAGGGAAATAGTAGGTACCAACCAGACTTTCACCACCGACCATATAAAAGAACAGCTTAAGAGCATCATCGTTACCCGCTTTACCGATGCTACAGGCGAATCACAGATCCCGGTAGAGCTTTATGCCGCCAATCTCAACGAGCTGTCGGAAGCCATCTTCGGCTATATGAAAGACGACTTCAACGCCTATGGCATGGACGTTACCAAATTCCTTATCGAAAATATATCCATGCCCGATGAGGTAAAGAAAGAAATATTCGAACTCAGCCGCTTAGACAAGATAGACCTCGACAAGCTCACCAAACTGAAATCGGCAAAAGCAATGGAAGCCGCTGCCGAAAACCCGTCCGGCACGGCAGGCATGGGCATCGGACTTGGTGCAGGTATGGCTATGGCAAACCAGATGACACAGGCTATGGCAAACCAGGCACAAAACAATCAGGGCACGCAGCAGACCCCTCCACCTATACCGGGGGGTACTTCGTACTATGTAGCTATCGACGGGCAGCAATCGGGCCCATACAACAAAGCAGGGCTTAGCGACCTGGCAGCCAAACAAATGCTGACAAGAGAAACGCTGGTGTGGAAGCAAGGTCTTTCCGACTGGGTTCCTGCCGGGGGACAAGCCGATCTGCAAGACTTGTGGACTATGACACCTCCGCCCCTTCCGAAACAGTGAGGCTGATATATGGAAGAAGAAGAATTGGCAGAAGACATCTCGCTGGGTAGTAACACTTTCCAGTGTTCCGGTTGCGGCGCGGCTTTGAAATACAAGCCGGGCACTACATCGCTGCATTGCGACTACTGCGGTGCCGACACCGAGATAGACGTACAAGCAGTGGATGAGGTAGTAGAGCTCGACTTCAAAGAATACGCCCACGATCTGGAAGAATTCAACATAAAAGCTACAAAAGTAGTCAGTTGCCGCAAATGTGGGGCAGAATCTACCTTTGGCGAAAATATGAAGTCGATGGACTGCCCCTATTGCAGCCAACCGCTTATAGAAGAAGACATACACGAAGAACGCCTCATACAACCATCGTACCTCCTGCCCTTCGGCTTTTCGGATGATGAAGTAAACGGGCATCTTTCCTCATGGCTCAGAAAACGCTGGTTTGCTCCCAATAAACTAAAAAAACGTGCGCTCTGCTCCGACAAGGTACAAGGTGTTTATTTCCCCTGCTGGACATATGACGCAAACACCACTACCAGCTATACCGGCGAGCGCGGAACCAATTATACAGTAACGGTAGGCAGCGGCAAAAATAGGCGTACCGTCGTGCGCACCCGGTGGACATATTGCAGCGGCAGGGTAAAATTATTTTTCGACGATGTGATGGTTCCCGCCTCCAATATGATACAGTCTACAGTGCTGAAAAAGATAGAAAACTGGGATATGAAAAACCTGGTAGAAGCCGACAACCGTTTCCTCAGCGGGTTTATTACCGAAAAATATGTACTCAACCTGCAACAAGGGTTCGACAGGGCTAAAGCTATAATGGCACCCGAAATAGACAGGGCTATCAGGCGCGATATCGGCGGCGACCATCAACGCATCAGTTCACAGAATACGACTTATATCGGGGTGAAATTCAAACTTATACTCCTCCCTGTCTATATGTCGTCGTACACATATAAGAACAAGCTGTACCATTTCTTTGTCAATGGGCGCACCGGACGCATAACAGGAGACAGGCCGTATAGTGTAATAAAGATTGTGTCGGCCATCGTGTGCGGGCTGGCAGCTATCGCCGCTATATGGATATGGCTTCAGGAAAACGGGTATCTTAATTAATACCGGCTATGTTGATTAGCAGTAGACAGATGTACCCGTATATCTGGAATATAATAGCTATAATACAAAAGAACATAAAAAATAAATGATATGAAGAAATATATAATCGCTTGTTTGTGTATCTGTACTCTCTGCCTGTCCCTACCTGCGCAAATACAGGTAGATTACCAACCGCTTACCTTTGGTATAAAAGCAGGAGTAAACCTTTCCTCTGCCGGAGGAGATATAAAGGGCACAAAGAGCAAGATAGCATACAATGCCGGAATCACAGTCGATTATGCTATCAATCCGGTGCTCTATATCCTTACGGGGCTTGAATATACCGTAAAAGGCTACAAATACAATATGGTAAAAATTGTAGACGGCGATAATAGTACAGACTACCAGAAAACAAACGGATACAAAAAAGCCGAAGCCGTCTTTATACAACTGCCTGTTTATGCAGCCTATAAGCTCGACCTGTCGCGCCATTCGCGTATCGTAACTTTTGGCGGTCCTTATGCGGCCTATGGCATAAGCGGCAAGACTGATACGGACGATGGCGAGGTTGATACATTCGGCGATAAGGGGCTCGACCGCCTCGACTTCGGAATCGGCTTTGGCGGCGGCATCGAAGTGCACAAGGTAGTCTTTGCGATAGGCTGCGAACTTGGCCTTGCCAACCTGAACGAGAAAGAGAATAAGGTGCGTATGGCAAATGCGTATTTTAGTATGGGATATAAGTTTTGAGGGTGGGCATAAGAATTTCCCTCTCCACGTGAAAAGTAATTTACAGCTATCGTTCGTCTTTTTCCGGCTTAGTTTCATCGGGAAATAGTATATGTTCGTCGATTTTTTATTGCCACAGAGCCTCTACAGGTGTAATTTAGCATCATCGAACAATTAAAACTTTATGATTATGGAAACAACAAACCCAGACAAAAATTACCTTTTCAAAAGAGGCGGCGGCAACGGAACGGCATTCGCTCTACTCCTTATCCTTATGGGTGGATTATTCTTACTACTAAACCTTAATATTATCCCGGCCATATACAAGCCGATACTTATTTCGTGGCAGATGGTATTGATAGTAATTGGGATGTGGACTCTTTTAGTCAAAAAGAATATACTGGGCGGGATTGCAATGCTGGCAATAGGTGTTGCCTTTATTTATCCAAAACTGAGCCAAGCATTCCCCCAACTTACACCCTTCAATATTGATATGCATACATATTGGCCTGTGTTGCTGATTTTATTCGGCATACTCCTTGTTTTCCGGGGCAGGTTTAAACCCCGCCACTCTAAATGGAACAAAGCTGAATATGAAACAAACGGCAATGCAAAGGCGAACGAAGCCGATATAATAGACAAAAACCTGATGTTTGGCAGCTCCGAGCAAATCGTACTGTCCGAAAACTTCTGTGGTGGCGAATGCAATGTCATGTTTGGCGAGATAATTGTCGACCTGCGCAGGGCTAAGATGGCAGAAGGCATTCACCAGTTGGAAATAAATGCAATGTTTGCCAGTGGGGTTATTTATGTGCCAGCCGACTGGAAGATAGAGGTGCGGAGCAGCGCGATATTAGGTTCTGTCGACGACAAACGCTATCAGTCTGCTGTAGTGAGCGACGATGCAAGTTCCCAATTGATAGTAAAAGCCAGTTGTATGTTTGGTAGTTGCGAAATCAGGAACTAATGGAAAACAGGCAGATAATATTTTTTCACAACATCACAGCACTAGCGATATCCTTTATTTTGTACCTATGCATCAATCCATTGGAGCTCGTATCGCAAAAGCTACTGATAGTGGATGCCGTAGTGTCGGGTGTTATCTTGTCTGCTCTTCTTTTTGTCTTGCGTAATATCGTTGCATTCAGTCATTTTTCCATATTGTCGTTTCGCCAGAAGCTCATAAATTACAGTTCGCTGGCACTCTTATTCGCAGGTATCTGGCTTGGGGTTGGGTATATCGTACTCTACCTGTCGTTTCCGGCTGAGGACTGGCAACCTTTAACATCTTTGATTCCATTGAAAATACTGCTTGCGTTCCTCATATACACCCTTGCACTGGTTATATACCTTCTGGCAAATGGCGAAGTACAAAAGGAGGAAATAAGTGATGTCGAAGAAAAGGCTTTGCCTCAAGAGGAAAACACGGATAAAAAAGACGAAACCTTAGAACGCATAGCCATCAAGAACGGGCAAAAGATTGAAGTGATTCCTATAGATGAGGTGATATGCTTGCAAGCCGAAGGCGACTATGTGATGATCCATAGCCAGAAAGGCAAGTTTCTGAAAGAGCAGACGATGAAGTCGTTCGAGAACAGCCTTCCTTCCGATAAATTTGTGAGGGTACACAGGTCGAATATTATCAATATCGGCTATATTGCACAGATAGAGGTATATGATAAGCAAAGCCAACTGGCGAAAATGAAAAACGGACAACAGGTGAGGATGAGCCTCGCAGGGGCTAAACTATTGAAGAAGACGCTGGGATTGTGATATATATAAGAGTTTGTTTCAATTTTTCCATCCTGCAATCATTCATCCAAAACTTTATTATTCAAAACATAGAATTCAACTGAATATCAACCAATAAGAAAGAAAAAAGTATCTTTTAGGAAGTTAACTCCTTAAATAACTACATACCGAATAGGGCTATCCGACTTTTTGGACAGTCGCTTCCTTTTTAATGCTTTTTAGGCAATATATTTCCCCTTAGTCTGTTTTATAGATGTAACTTTGCATTAGTATAATTGATCACCGCACAATGAAGAAAGTATTAGCTACATTCCTTTTTCTGGTTATAACCCATAGCCTGCAAGCACAAACATACGAAGATATGGTAACCAAGTCGCTCGACCTGTTGGAACAAAACGATTACGCAGGAGCCGAAATGGCAATGGTAGCCGCGATGAGAAAAGAGCCGGGCAATCCCAACAACATCATGCTGATGGTTAACCTGGGCACCATACAACGCCAACTGGGCAAATACGACGAAGCCCTGATTTCGTACACAGTAGCAGTGGAGCGATATCCCGAAAACTCGTTCGTGAGGCACAACAGGGCGGCGCTGTATTGCGAAATGAACAAGTTTGGCGAAGCCTTAATGGATTACAACACCATACTTTTATACGACGAAAACGATGTAGAAGCCTTATACCGCAGAGGCCTTATACACTTGAGCATCAAAGACATTTTCCATGCAGAAGACGACTTCGAAAAGATCATTAAGATCGACGATAAAAACCTTAATGCGCAAATGGGATTGATAGCCATTATGAAGCTACGCAGCCTATGGAAAGAAGCCGAAGAAGCATACAGCGACCTTATATACAAGAACAAATCGAACGGCAGCCTTTACTACAACAGGGCTGAATGTTACCTGCAACTAAAGCGTCTGGCACGGGCACAAGATGATATCGCCAAAGCCATAAACCTGGGATACGACAAAGCCGAGGTGTATATCCTGCGCGGGCAACTAAGACTGGAACAATATGATAAAGAGCGTGCTAAGGAAGATTTCCTGAAAGCGAAAGAAATGGGTGCTGACGAGAAAACAATGGACGACTTGCTGCTAAGATGCAAATAAGGCGATTATTTCAGTTGGTTTATCAGCCCGCTTTTAGTAGGGAACATTTGATTCAGCAGCTTTTTTACCGATTGTTTTTCTTCCGAATTAGCCTCCGAAGCTATCCGTAGTATTTCGTCTGTTTTTGCTTCGCCTACAACAGTAAGCAGGATAGACGACGAACGGGCATCGTACATCTTCTTCAAATTATTTAAAGATTCTATTACCCTGATTCTCCCGCGGGTGGCATTTGCGGCCATTTCGTCCAACCCCATACGATGATAATCGTACCAGAATGTATGGAAATCGGCCATGCGTTCTTCGGTAAGTGCCACAGCCAGATCGTACCGGTTATTCTCTTTACCCGAAAATGCCTCCCATCCTTTCGTGCCCAGCGATTGTGCCATATTGGCTATCTCCAAAGCCCGTGCAAAGTAAGGGCTGCCGCCTTTTGGCGAAAAAGAATCGAAGTCGAGCCCGGCAACGATATTGGCGTAAAAAGCCATGACGGCAACGATATTATTATCAATAGTCATTGAACTGAACGATAGGCTTTCGCCGGGTAAATAGCTGAATTCTATCTGCGTATCGCGGTAATTGAACAGCGGGCTGGCATAAGTAGAGTTATAAACCGGACGGCGTGATGAAATTTGAATCTCGGCAGAAAAAGTATTTGCAGACAACACCTCATTGATAATAAGCGTAATGCTGCACTCTATCTTTTCGGATACGGAAAAGGTTGCATCAGTCCATTTATGTTCGTTGAGCAACTGATTGAGATTCGTCTCCAGTGTAGAGAAAAGCTGAGTATCAGGCGACTGTATGCGTTGGGTATTTATTGTCAGTTTGGCATTCAAATCCTGAGCCTGCATCCACTGTACAGAGCCGAAGACAAATAGGAAATATATGATAAAATAATGCTTCATTACTCCAGATTATAAGTTACACTCAATACCTTAAACTCTGTACGGCGGTTTACCTGATCTGCCATTTCCTGCTGCTCTGGCGGAAGCCCTTTTATAAAGTCTTCGGTAAGCACCTGGCCTTCTTCCAGAAAATCGTACCGCTTCTTTATGCCCCTCGACACCGTCTTAGGTTCAGACTTACCCTTGCCTACTGCGGTCAACCGTTCTTTTTCAATACCTCCTGCTATCAGGTAATTGACTACCGATTCGGCACGGCGTTGCGATAGGTTATTGTTATATTCTTCTGAACCTTTCCTGTCGGTATGAGCCGAAAGTTCGATGGTCACATTCGGATTTATAGTCAAAAGGTCTATCAGTTCATCCAATTCTTTCTTCGATTCGGGGCGTAGGGTAGCCTTATCGAAATCGTAGAAGATGTTTTCCAACACTACTGGCCTGTTGATAGGGGTAAGAATAAAATCGACAAAATATGTAGAGTCGCGCTCCATCTTCCTAGTGTGAAGCGACATTCTTGTGTTCAGGAAGTTTTCGGCACTGGCAAGGAAAACATAGTCCACACCCGGCTCTACATCTAAGGTATAGGTTCCGTCATTTTTGCCCGGAAAACGCTTGTTTGTACCGTCGCGCCCTACTACCCTGATGGTAGACGAGGTGATAAATTCATCGTCAGTATCTACAATGTATCCTTCTATACGGGTCTTAATCACCGGATATTCGAACGAGTAAATATGGTCGAACCCTTTGGCATCGCCACGGTTGGAACTGAAAAAGCCAATCTCCTTACTTCCTTCGAAGGTAATGCCGAAATCGTCTGCCATCGAGTTGATCGGCGATTGCAGGTTTTCTATATTCCAACGATTATATTTGCTGCTGAATGTAGCTTTATATATGTCCAGCCCACCCATTCCGATATGTCCGTCGGATGAGAAGTACAGGGTAGAATCATTGCGAAGGTATGGAAACATCTCATCGCCGGCTGTATTGATCTCCGGCCCAAGGTTCTCCACAAATTCGACCAGATCGCCCACCATAC
Organism: Dysgonomonas sp. 511; assembly: GCF_010501105.1. GTDB lineage: Bacteria > Bacteroidota > Bacteroidia > Bacteroidales > Dysgonomonadaceae > Dysgonomonas. The sequence goes on from NZ_QVMQ01000016.1 coordinate 67,740, forward strand.
GCGCGCGCCAGATGTCTTTTCCGCCATATCCGCCTTTCATATCGGACACAAAATACAGGTAATCTCCCGTAGAGTTGATAGCAGGGTGGGCAAATACACTCAACGTATCGCGCTTGTTTATCTCAACCTTTACTCCTGCCGACCATGCCCCGCCTGTACGTTGCGAAACGTATATGGAAGGGAAAGACGAGCCTACGGAGTCTATCTTTGGCGTATGTGTATAATACATACTGCTCCCCGTTGACGAAAAGGCTGTAACACCTTCGTCCGAATCGGTGTTTATTTGCGATTCTACTACCTCAGGCTTCATCCACTTCCCGTTTTCGTCTTTTCGCGCCATGAAGATATCGTTGTACTTGGCACCCGTTATCCCGCTAATAGTATCCCCCGTAGCTTCTTTCCTGTTGGATGTGAAATAAACCTGATCGTAGTCGGGCGGCAGCAGCATTGGGCTGAACTCTCCCCTATTGGAGTTGAACAGGTTAAATTTCGCTATCTTATACAAGGTAGGGTTAGCCTTCCATTGGGGCGCGATCTTTGCTCCTTCGAGCCCGCTTTGGGCAAATTTGTTATCAGGATATAGTTTGAGAAACTCTTCGTAATATTTTGTTGCCAGCTTGTAGTCGCCTGTCTTATGCAGGGAGCGTGCATATTGCAGTGTAACAGTACTATCCTCCACTTTATACCTTATTGCGTTGGCATAGGCAGCGTTCGCCCGTTGCGGGTAGTTTATCAGCCTGTAGCTTTCTGCCATGCGCAAGGCTATGACACCACGCAGTTCCCTTTTTTGTGCCGAAGTTTTCCGGTATATCTTGCGATACATATCGGCTGCCACAAAGTACTCGCCTTGTGCAAATTTCTGGTCTGCATCTTCCAGTTTCACGGTTTTACACGAACTGAAAAATGCAAAAGTAACAAAAAGTAACAGTATGTAGCTAATTTTTATTTTCAAAATAAAACTGATATACAACAACTTAATATTAAAAAAGTAACAAAAGTAACACTTTTTCGCCCCTTTTCCGGTTGTTACCTTTTCTTACTACAATTTCGCTTTACTCCTCCCTTCGGGGATGCCGGAGGGACTTATATAGATAAATATTCTCCCTAAATATATAACTAAATTACAAACAGTATATTGTATAATAAAGATCAATCCTCACCTTTCAGTATAGGCAACCTGATTTTATAATATGTTGCCCACACCCTGATAACCACAACAAATATGGCCGTAGCCACTTCTATTATCAGCAAATCGACTTCTGCATAATGGAGTATGCCAAAAAGTATGCCACCCAATATACAAGCCACAGCATAAAGTTCCTGCGTAAATATTATAGGGATTTCGTTTATCAGTATATCGCGTATTATGCCCCCAAAAATGCCTGTAATAGTTGCCATAGACACACATACCCATACAGGGTAGTCGAGAGCCAGTGCCTTCTCGTAGCCCACGACTACAAAAAGCCCTAAGCCGATACAGTCGAACCAAAATATAGTATTATTGAGATGTACAAGAAATTTCCTGAAAAACAACACAAAAACAAATGCAAATACGGTACACCAAATATAACGGCTTGCCTGCATCCAAAATACGGGCACATCGAGCAGCAGGTCGCGAAGCGTACCTCCTCCCACTGCGGTGACAAAACCGACTACAATGGCGCCAAACCAGTCGAAACGCTTTGCCGATGCCAAACGGATCCCACTGATAGCAAACGCAATAGTACCTAAAAACTCTATTACATCTACAACCTCAATATTTGCTAAATCGCCAAAAAGGAACATAATCTGATATTATGAATTTTTGCCAAAAGGAAACTAATCGTTTGCTATCATACCGCTTCCAATACATAAGCGGGAATCGGCATCATAGACCACCCCAAACTGCCCGGCAGCTATGCCCTGTATCTTTTCGTCGGAATAGATGCGGTAGAGGTCTTCGATTTTCTCGATATAGCCATGTGTAAATTCGGGTGTATGGCGTATCTTGAAAGTAATATCCTTCCGTCCTTCAAAGTTGCCCCATACATCTTCGGTAATAAAGGAGAAACCGGCAAGGTCTACTATCTTTCCGTATTGGCTATCAGGATCGTAACCGTTTGATACATATACAATATTCTGCTCGGTATCTTTCTTGATAACGAACCAGGGGCCACCACTCAGCCCTAGCCCTTTGCGCTGACCGATGGTGTGGAACCAATAACCATTATGCTCGCCCAATATCTGTCCTGTATCCAGATCGACAATCTTGCCTTTCTTTTCGCCCAGATAACGGCGGATAAAGTCGTTATAATTGATTTTACCTAAGAAGCATATCCCCTGGCTATCCTTGCGTTGTGCAGAAGGAAGCCCCTGCTGCGCGGCTATCGCACGCACTTCACTTTTCAGGAGGTCGCCGATAGGAAACATCAGTTTCGATATTTGCAGGTAATCTATCTGGCCGAGAAAATAAGTCTGGTCTTTTACATGGTCTTTAGCAGTAGAGAGCCACGTTTTGCCACCCAACTCGGTAGTAGTGGCATAATGCCCCGTAGCTATCTTATCAAATTGGTGCCCCCATTTTTGCTCGAAACAGCCGAACTTTATCATCTTGTTGCACATCATATCGGGATTGGGTGTCAAGCCGCGTTTTACAGCCTCGATAGTATAACTCACTACGTTTTCCCAATACTCTTCGTGAAGTGAGACAACCTCCATCTTACAGCCATATTTCTTAGCTATATAAGTCGTAATCTCAATATCCTCTTCGGCAGGACAGTCTATATATCCCTGCTCGTCTTCCATACCTATGCGTATATAGAATATAGTGGGGTCGTAACCTTGTTCCTTGAGGCGATGTACAACGACCGAACTATCGACCCCGCCGGACACTAAAGCTGCTATTTTCATTTTACCAAATTTCCGTCTTTACAAATGATTTTAATGTACCCATACCAAAAGAGAATCCGGCACGGACAAAGAACTGGTGTTCGCCACCTGTTACATTGAAGTCGAACCCGCTTTTCACAAAGAAAAACTTGTAGTCGAAATACACATTAGGAGTTATTATTATCCCATCTTTTCCATGCCTGAAGTTGAACAGGTATCCGGCATCGCAACCTACAAGTATTGTCGCTTTATTTTTATTGAATAACGATTCGCTGAGGAAAGAGGTTATCTGAATAGGTTTGATATTCAATCCTGCAACCGGCGAGCTACCTCCCGTATAATCAATTCCGCTGGCAATAAATGTATTCAGGGGGTTCTTCTTATGCCATGTAGGGAAAGACACGTTGGCAGCAAACTGAAAATCGTTGCCCTTGTCTTTGGCATCGGCATACTGCGCCCCTATCCCTATAAACTGGGCGGAACTCACTAGCGGGAATAACAACAGTAATGATATTATAATAATCTTGATTACTTTCATACTTATGCTTTAATTATTGAAGTACAAAAGTACAATTTATTTTTCTACTACATTCGTCTCTTTTTCCAAATCGGCTTTCGACTTACTCATCGTCACTAGATAAACCCCTCCGAAAATAAGGATGGCAGCAATCAGTTTTTCCAATGTAAACCTGTCCATCCCCATAGAAATAGCAACACCCGAAGCTATCAGAGGTTGCATATTATTATACATGGATATGGTAGTAGGGCGGATGCGGCGCTGCGCCAAAGGTATCATCATATAAGTGAAGAAGGTAGCCCCCAACAATGTGAACGAAAGCAAAAGGTAAGGCAATATATCTGCCTGCTGAAACAATGGTGCTTCGGCCACATACCTGAACCCGATAGGCAGATCGGCAATGGCAGCAAAAAGAAACATCCATTTCATCATGGTTATAGGCGAATACCGTGTAGACAAAGGCCGCGTAATTACCAGATAAAAGGCATAGAACAATTGCGCTCCCATAACTGCCGCATCGCCAAACAGGGGCGAACCGCCCTCGCCTGCCGACGCTATGTTATTACTCGTATAGACGAGGAATATCGCACCTGCACCACCCAGAAGAACTCCTCCGGCTTTCTGCATTGTGATAGGTTCTTTCAAAATAATGGCGGCCAATATCATGGCAAACAGAGGCCCGCTGGTAGTTATTATCGAAGCATCGACCGAAGATGTCTGCCCCAGCCCTATGGCAAAAAGACTCTGGTTGACAAGCATTCCGCTTAGCCCCCCGATAACGAGGATCAGAAAATCTTTCTTCGTCACTTTCTCTTTTTCGGTAAAAAGAGAAACCAGCCAGAAAGCAATAGCTGCAAACCCCATACGCAGCAAGGTCATTGCCATAGGCGACAACAGCCCTTCGGCATATAAATATTTATTTATGGGAATATTCAAACCAAAAATGGTCATCACGGTAAGCATAATGAGATGACCTTGTTGTTTTTGCGAAAGTGTCATTTACGAATAATTTAATATGGCAATGAGCCGACAATAAGACATTAATTACGAGGGCCTTCCCTTTGTGATATTTTTTCTATTTGCCTGTTCTGCAATCGCGAGAACAACAGAAGCATACAAACAGCCCCTATCGTAGCCATAAGCATATCCGACTGGGTATCCCATTCATAACCCTGCATACCGAGAAAATCGTCTGCCCCATCGCCCGATAAGACGGCTACCCACCATTCTATCAACTCGTAGAAAGCACTTATAGCCATACAGATGCAGACAACAACAAACGGAATCCATGATCGCTTCTTAAAAACATCTAAACGGATAAGAAGTTCACGAGCTATCATGGCAGGGATAAAGCCTTGTGCAAAATGTCCTACCTTGTCGTAATTGTTGCGGCTCTGGTCAAACACTTCCCTTATCCAGTCGAACAACGGCACACGCGCATATGAGTAGTGGGCGCCTACAAGAAGGATAATCATATGAATCAGGATAAAAACATACGTCATATCCGTAAACCTGAACTTATTGAAAGTAAAGATAAGGATGGCAACGCCTACAAGGCACATTCCTGCTTCGAGAAACCAAAGCCCGGTCTCATATGCACCGATACCCGACCAAAGGGCTACCAGTATAAAAAGAACGAGTAGTAGCCAATATTTTGCATATCTCATTTCTGTGTGTAGTTTTACTTGTATGTATTGAAGGAAATAATTTCTTCCGGCGATTTACGTTTCTTTTCGCGTAAGGGTTGTGCAGGATAACCGATAACGATATCGAGAACGACGCGTTTATTATCAGGAATAGTCAACAATTTCTTCATTTTCGACTCGGCAAACCAGCCAAGTATGCAACTTCCCAAACCTTCGGCCTCGGCAGCCAGGCAAATATGGGCGGTAGCAATGCCGATATCGAGGAATGCAAAATGCTTATCTTTCACCAGCCCTCCGATTCCCGACGACAGGTTTACCTTTTCTTCTACCACAACGATATGCACAGGTGCCTGTTTGGTAAAGTGATTCATACCCAACAGACGTGCCGAAGCGGCATCGGCCACCTTGTTTTTCAGTTCGGGTTCATCCACTACGATAAAATGCCACGGCTGCGCATTGCAAGCCGAAGGCGACATGCGTCCGGCTTCTAATATGCGAGCGATTGTCTCCCTGTCTACTGTACGCGAAGCATCAAAAGATCGGGTGCTCTGGCGATGGTTCACCAAATCGTAAAATTCTTGCTTATCCATTTTTTAAAGTTGAGTGATGCGGCTGATGTATTTGCCTATGATGTCAAATTCGATATTTACCATACTGCCAACTCTGAACTGGTGAAAATTGGTATGTTCGTATGTATAAGGAATGATAGCGACCTCGAATGTATTATTGGTAGGGGCAACTACTGTAAGGCTCACACCGTTGACGGTAACCGAACCTTTGTCTACAGTCAAATAACCTTTTTTTGCCATTTCGCGGTCGAACTCGTATTCAAATTTGAAATACCAGCTACCATCGGCTTCGCGTATTTCCACACATTTTGCCGTCTGGTCTACGTGACCTTGTACGATATGCCCGTCGAGACGGCCATTCATCAGCATGCTGCGCTCCAGATTTACTTTATCTCCAACTTGCAGCAAACCAAGGTTCGACCGTTCTAATGTTTCCTTAATAGCCGTAACGGTGTATTTATCATCATCGATATTCACGACTGTAAGACATACACCGTTGTGCGAAACGCTCTGGTCTATTTTAAGCTCGTGAGTAAATGAACATTTCATTGTCAAATGCAGGTTTTCTGCTTCTTTTTGCAACGACACTACAGTTGCCGCTTCTTCTACTATACCTGAAAACATGTTACTTACAATTTGAATTAATTATTCTTTTTTCGTTGTGCAAAGGTACATATTTATTTCAGCCTTACACTTTTCTTTTAGCAAAAGTTGGCAAGCAAAAATTTCACCGGGTTATCGCAATCATGACGCCAAATTTGCCATCTGTCTGCACCCAGTCTTTAGCCGGGAAATAGGTACGCGACACATACCCATCCAGATACAAGGCATTGCTACAACCCAGCGACAGGAAATAATCGGCAAAATCGTAGAAATTGACTTTCTCTTTCGACATAACAAAGACAAGCTGTCCGTCGGGAAAAACCCCGACCCCGTTGCGTATATTCAGATTTGCCGATCCGTTCTTGAATGCAGGATGTATTTGCCCGTCAATTACCAGCATAGGCCCCGACTGTGTGGCATATTTCACTTTTCCGTCATTTACGAAGTTGCCAGTTGGACATATTGCCGGCGCTCCATTTTCTTTTATATAAAAAACACCATTGGGTTTCAGATAGAAATTCCCATAGCCTTGTATGGTATCCAATGGGCTCATCACCTTATAACTCTCAATATAAAGCCCTTGAGGTGAATAATCGGGAGCAAACATTCCTCCATTGGCAGCAAATACGAGTGCCCTACCCTCCGCTTCCACAAATTCTTTCAAACGGGAAAAATCCCCCAGATTTTCTCCGTTTTTATCCTTCCAGTAAAATTCGATATTGTTTGAATACGGGTCAACGAAGCAACTAATGTATTTATCGCCGGAAGGATAACCCCCACCCACAATCAATACAGTGCAAAGAGTTAGCAACAAAGACATTATAAGCACTATCAGGATTTTTTTATTATTCAGCATTAATGTAAAGATAGCCAAAAATACTAATTAACACATAACGCCAATACAATTCAATATCCGGACACGAAAATAAGGACACCGCCAAACTACCCAAACCGCCCAAAGTGCCTATATACACACTCCTCCGAAAACTGTTTGCGCACACATATTTAAAAGAAAAAGAAAGGTATATAAACCATTGCAGAAAACTACCTTTTAATACGTCAATCCGTGCATTTTTATTGGCTTTGCTTAGTACATCAGTATTTAATTTTGTACCTTTGCAGCGGCAAAATCAGAAGACCAGAAAATGAACAATTATATATATAAAACACTCTAAACAATGGCTTTAAAATTTATGTCTGCTGAAGAAGCAGCAGCACTTATCAACCACAACGACAATGTGGGTTTTAGTGGCTTTACTCATGCCGGATGTCCAAAAGTAGTTCCGGGATTTATAGCTAAACGGGCGGAAGAAGAGCACGCGAAAGGCAATCCTTTCAAAATAAATGTTTTCACAGGAGCCTCTACCGGCGACAAGCTCGATGGCGTTTTAACAAGAGCTGATGCAATTAATTTCCGTGCACCTTACCAAACAAACAAAAGCATGCGCGAAGCCATCAACAACGATGCTGTAAAATTCTGCGACCTGCACCTTTCTACTATGGCACAGGATATTCGTTACGGCTTTTATGGCAACATCGACTATGCAATTATCGAAGCTTGCGATGTTACAGAAGATGGCGAAATAGTACCTACTTGCGGTGTTGGCATTTCGCCTACAGTAAGCCGTTTGGCAAAGAAAGTTATAGTTGAGCTGAACGCATGGAATCCGAAAGAATTGCGTGGCATACACGACATTCCAGAACCAATGGATCCTCCTCGCCGCCAAGACATCCCTGTTTATGCAGTTCGCGACAGAGTAGGCAACAGCCATATCAAAATCGACCCTGAAAAGATAATAGTAGTAAAAACAAACGAGCCCAACGAAGGTAGCGGATTTGCTCCTGTAGATGAGGTTACAGCCAAAATAGGTGAAAACGTAGCCAATTTCTTTATCAAAGAAATGGCAGAAGGACGTATGCCGAAAACATTCCTACCTGTTCAGTCGGGTGTAGGTAATATTGCAAATGCCGTATTGGCTGCAATGGGCGACAGCAAAGAAATTCCAGACTTCGATGTTTATACCGAAGTTATCCAGGATGCGGTTATCGGGCTGATGGAATCGGGACGCGTAAAATTCGCCAGCGGATGTTCGCTCACTGTAAGCAACCCTTGCATTGAGCATATCTATCAAAACCTCGACTTCTTTAAAGATAAGATAATACTTCGTCCTTCCGAATATTCGAACAATCCTGAGGTTGTGCGCCGTTTAGGTGTGATTGCTATCAATACAGCAATAGAAGCTGACATCTATGGCAATATAAACTCAACCCACGTAATGGGTACAAAAATGATGAACGGCATCGGCGGTTCGGGCGATTTCACCCGCAGTGCTTACGTATCTATCTTTGTTACCCCATCGGTAGCAAAAGACGGAAAAATCAGTTCTATCGTACCGTTGGTAGCCCACGAGGACCACAGCGAACACTCAGTAAAAATCATTGTAACAGAATACGGGGTAGCCGACCTTCGTGGCAAATGCCCGCAAGAACGCGCACAAGAGATTATCAACAAGTGTGCCCATCCGGACTATCGCCCATTGCTACAAGAATACATAAAAAATGCTCCTAAAGGGCATACACGCTTCGATATGTATAATGCCTTCGCATTCCACGAAGCATTTATGGAAACCGGCGATATGAAAAATGTAAAATGGCGTAAGCCAAATAATGCATAAGCACAAAGAAGCTTAAAAAGCACAATAAAGAAAAGCCTTCCGATATGATTTCGAAAGGCTTTTTCTTTGTAATTTTGCACGCAAACCAATATATGCAATAAATGACAGTCCTTTACGAAGACAACCATATAATAATAGTAAATAAAGATGTTTCGGAAATAGTGCAGGGCGATAAAACCGGAGATAAGACGCTCGCCGATACTGTGAAAGAATATCTGAAAGAGAAGTATAATAAACCGGGTAATGTATATCTGGGAGTCGTACACAGGCTCGACCGCCCAACAAGCGGAATAGTGGTATTTGCAAAAACAAGTAAAGCCCTTCCCCGTCTCAACGAAATGTTTAAAAACAAGGAAATAAAGAAGACCTATTGGGCCATAGTAAAAAATGTGCCAGAGAAGCCAGAAGGCACATTAAGGCATTTTTTAGTCAGAAATGAGAAGCAAAACAAGTCGTATGCATATGATACTGAAAAGCCAAACTCGAAACTGGCAATACTTCACTATAAATTAATTGCCAAATCGGACAAATACACCCTATTGGAGATCGACCTGGAAACCGGACGCCATCACCAGATTCGTTGCCAACTTGCCAAAACGGGTTGCCCCATAAAAGGAGATTTAAAATATGGCTACGACCGTTCGAACCCGGACGGGGGAATAAGCCTTCACGCACGCAAGATAGCTTTTATTCATCCTGTATCTAAAAATGCAATAGAGATAGAAGCTCCTGTGCCAAACGAAAAATTGTGGCAAATCATGCAAAACAGCACAAATATATAAGAAAAGTATTTACTGTATTGCCCTATAATTAACAATCTATATATCAATGAGAAAAATATTATTTAGAATTTAATTGTTTTAATTTGAAAAATTAAAACAAAATTGTAATTTTGCATTACTAAGCAGTAATAGTAGATAATACACAAACAGAGCTATCAGTAACACAAACGAAATACTACTGATAAATATATACAATTTAAGGGAACTGTATATTTCCAGAACATTAACATATAGATAAATAACAATCATAATTTTATCAGATAGTAAATATCAGAGGATAATTCAATCTATCATAGAGATATAAAACCAATGCTAAGATATATTCGGATATATTGGGCATTTATTACTCCGGCAATGGCTTTCTGAGATAAATACGCTTTGTATTATTGCTTGTGAAAGTAGTGATTTGAAGCTGCCATTGAACATCTTATGCATTGGTTTTTTTTGACAAAAAGAAAGCGGCAGAAAATATTCCTGCCGCTCTTTTTATATGCGTTTACTTAGTAACTGTTTAAATTTTATACGAATACTTTATTATTACTTTTTCTTCATTCATTTTCAGTCTGTTTTCGGCTAATTTCCCCCTTCACTCAGCTCAAGTAGCCCGCTACTATCGCTTCGCGCATGAAAAAATTATCTCTAAAACAGTTCTAAAAATTAGAATGAATAAAATTTAAACAATTACTTATTTTATCTTCTATTTTGTGCTGCATAGAACTTGGCTTGAATGTAATCCAATTCATTCTCTATGCGTTTACGCTCATTAATCAGATCTGTCATGTCAGGGAAATAACGTGAAAGTTGCCTCATTCCAACTTGATAGATACAACCTCTGTACCATCTGTTGCGTATAATATCAAATATCGAAGCATTGCTCAATACAGGAGTAATATGGGCTACAGCAACCGGCGATTTAGCTCTTGCCAAATATACGCTCACATCATCAAAAGCAACCCAGAATAATGGATAATATTTTCCTTTTTCGAAAAGAACCGGACATATATGTGTTACCCTCACGTCTCCTTTAAAAGTCTTAATATCGAAATACCATCTCTCTTTCACCAGATAATGCGAAATCTTATCGGACGGAACATCCTCCATTTTATATGCCAAAGAAGCACTATCGGCAGTGATCATATTTTCATAAAGCAAGGCTTTAGAGTCTAATGCCATATAAGCAGATTCGTCGGGATAAGCATCATACTTGTAAGCTTTTACCGTATTCGTACTGATTAAGTTGATCAATATAGAAAACAGGTTTGCTCTGGTTTCAGACGAACGGTTTGGCCAGAAAAACGTTTCATTACCTTCAATATCCGCAAGTTGACGAAATATTTCCCTCGACCATATTGTTGAAGAATAATCATTCATTGAATTTTCCATCACATGGAGTTCGCGAGTAGATATATCTGTAACCTGGTCTTCTATAGTATTAGTCACCACATCTACCTGATCCAGAATCCGAGGTCCGTTATCCGCCTTATTTTGAGCAATAAGCGAACCGGAAACAAACAGGCTGCATAAAAATAATGAAACTAAATATTTCATAATATCGTATTTTTGTGTTAATTAATTTATTCTTACTTCCATAGGGTAAACGTCCCGCTCTATTCCATCAGGCCCTTTTGCCTTGATGCCTGTAATAAAGAACTGGGATCCCCTTGTCATTTTTCTTATCTGATCAAGCTGTCGTGATGAGAAATTAGCACCTTCCGACATTTCAGGGCTTACATTGCCCATAGCATCTATGGCAATAGTTCTAAACCTCAATATTTGAAATGGTATATTCAATATTCCGTCATCTATAGAGGCTTTTATTCCTGTTGTACCTAAGATTACAGATCTGGCCAAAGCTCCTTTCCTGAATATCTTAGTATTACCATTCTGGTCTTTATATTCTATGTATGGCAATGGTTCAGGCAATGCCCGTATTCTAAACTCCTTAGACGCAATCTGCTGGTTTACTCCGTTGACATTGGCTGAAACAGAAATCATAAACTTCTTTCCAATATTAGACGGAGATGGTTTTGCAACCCACAACCCGTTAGCACTTGGAGTTAATGTACCCCCATCAACAACTCTGGCCGACACATCTTTTGTTGCCACCCCGGGAACCGATATGCTTACAGGGTTATCAATACCGGCATATACAACATCCATGAGAAGCGGAGCAATAGTAGCCATAGGCTCCATTACTGTATATTGCTGTTTAAATTCCCGTCTGAGAGGATTGCCCATTCTATCCATCAATTCGATAAAACCACTGAATGACTGGGTGCCTGTCCCTCCTGCCGGGCGCTGATAAGAACCATTATTTTCGACAGGCAACTCTTTGCCGTCAATTACTATTCTGGGGCGCTGAGTAGTATCTACAGCCGCCAATATGATGTTAGCTTTATATGTAGTACCTCTCATCACCATATTCGACTGAGGTATTACAAACGCCGTTAATTCATTCACTCTTATATCTTTGACATCAATACTTTGAGCCAATGAGTTTAAAACTTCTCCTTCTGCCTGCCGAAGATTTAATTGCATTTCGGAGAGAAAAGACAGAGTTGCAATACTTGGCATTTTTTCGAATGTAGCTACCAGCCAGGTTTTCCCATCTTTTTTCGCTCTTTGCGAAGGCTCAGTAGAAAGTGTTTTGGCAATGATACTCCTTTTCGACTCATCTTCTATCTGCAAAAGAATGGAATCGCGATATTGGTCAATTCTTCTTTTCAATTCATTCCCCTTTCCTCTGACAGGGGATAGCATGACTTCCGAAGCTGCATCCAAGTCATCTTTTGCATCCAGATTATTCACATCAGCATCAGAACCATCTGTTTTTTTTGCTATTTCTACCTTTAAGTCCTGAATATAATTAAATAAAGAATTTGTCTGAACCTTTACATCGTTAGCTTTATTATACGCATCTTCTGTTTTCGTGGAATTTGCTTCATATGATGCTGCAATATCCAAATATATTTTCTCATTTCTTTCTTCAGCTGCTGCTATTGCATCCTGAAGCTTATCATTCATCAATACGAACCCATCAAGTACCTCGGTCGATATATTCAAGGCTAACATTGCGATGAAAACGAGATACATCAGATTTATCATCTTCTGCCGCGTCTGTTGCCCTTTTGTTAATGCCATCAGTTCTTAACTTTTTAATTTACAGCCGATAAAACCGACTAAAAATTATTATTGTTCATATTGTTGTTATTTGTTGTCATTGCTTGTAATAAGCGTGCATAAACGTTATTCAAGGCTTCTATATGCCGGGTCATCTTGGCAGATTCCTCTTTAAACATATAGCTATCTCCAATAGCCCCATCATATATATTTTTCATTCGCAGCAAGCTATCATTAATGTACCTGATAGTTGACATTTGCTCTGTTATAGTTTGTAGCTGGCTACTGAAAATCTCATTTAGTCCGCTTACATTTTTATTTAATGTAGCCAGATTCTCTGCAAATCCGTTATCTCCTGATACAGATTTATAGGCGTCCAACAACTCCTGAGACACACCTTTCAGCGATTGAACAGTTTCGGTAAAGCCCTCTAAATCTTGGTTTACTACAGGCATAGAAGACGCAGGAACAGACATAGAAGGTGTATAATTACCCGAAGGACTCCCTTGATGTCCAATGGAAGCACTACCTCCTGACACAACGCCAGTTGGCGTTGAAATGCTTGCACCCGCACCTACTGAGCCAACAGTCCCCCCTCCTCCGACAACAATTACAGAAGAGCCTCCTGTTGTTCCCGGACTAGAATTTGCACCAGAAGCTACAGAAACTTTTCGTTGTTTTATATCATCTTCCGGAATATCCATATCGGGGATGGCGCTACCTGTTCCAACTACAATATTTGCATTTACATCCGAATTTGCAGCCGTTATAGTAGCATAGTCAAGCCCTGCTATAAGGAAGACAATCACTTCAACGATCATTCCTCCCATTAGAACCCAATTGCCCCAAGAAACATGCATAATTTTAAACATAGCACCTGCAATTACAACAGCTGCGCCCCAACTATACAGGACATTAAATAATATCTGCCCTCTGCGACTAGCCAGAAATTGTTTAAAATTATGCATCTTGCTCATAAGTGTAGTATATTTAATTCGATAATTTTTTCAGATCTCTAAAATAGAACGAATAATTAAGAGATTTATTATATTATCTGAATCGTCCTTTATTATCAACGCCCCAGGCTCTCACGCATCTGAACCCGATAAACGAACGGCCTTTATCCTGAAACTCGACAGAACGCTCTCCGCCTCTTACTGTAGCATCTTTCCAAGAACCTCCTTTTATTATCTTACGTTTAAGGATAGCCGGGTCAGACAATACTGCACGATAGCTAAAATCAGGATTTGCTTCATCGGCCATCTTATCTACAGATTCGGTGAAAGTTGTGGTAGTCCATTCGGCAACGTTACCAGCCATATCATATAGTCCGAAACGGTTTGGAAGGAAAGTCGCTACCGGCGAAACCAAGTCTTTCAAGTCTTGAGATGCTCTAAAGTTGGCATGAGCCAATCCATCGGTAGTATGAGTTTCGTTCGAGTACCAAGGATAATCCAATTCCGAACGTCCGTTGCGAGCTGCAAATTCCCATTCTGCTTCCGTCGGCAAGCGGTATCCCTCAAAACCTTCTGTTCCACATTTTGGATTTGCCATATATTGTTGGGTACGCCAAGCACAATATGCGTCAGCAGCCTCCCAGGTAATACCAACTACAGGGAAATTATCAAACGCTTTCGACCTGAAATATTGTTCAACATATCTTTCACTCTTTGCGTTCGCGAAGTCTGTCATCCAGCTCATTTCGTCCGGATATATATTTACAATATATGTATTGGTAAAGTCAGCCTTATCGCCATAAGATATTCTTGACAATGTTTCGCGCACGATATCACCTCTGTTTGTAACATAAGCAGTATCTTTTGTTATCACAATAGATTCGGCTTCATTGTCGCGCACCTTAGCCAAGAATGCATAATAGCTTTTTGTATCAAACCAGTCGTATTGATAATTGATTACCGATGGTATTATACCATTCTTATCTGTACCAACAACCGATGCAATAGCTTCTGCTTCTCTTGGTGTAGGAGCTTTCCAAGGTATAGGTTTCAACCAGTTTATGCGCTGTTTGATATCAGACACATTTACATTCGAAGAATCCGGACGTACCAGAACTTTATATGTAGGGTCTCCGCCATACATAGGGTCAGCCAGTCTTTCTCTGATAATCGAATCTCTCACCCAATATACAAATTCGCGATATTGCTTGTTCGTAACTTCAGTCTCATCCATCCAGAAAGGACTCACAGCTACCAGTTTGCGCGGAACCGAGTCACCCCAAAGAGGGTCGATGCCTGTACCCATTTCTATATTACCTCCGGGAACAAGAACCATATCGTCGCAAGCACGAGCTATATTGTAAGGAAGGTTCAAACGTGTTTCGAGAGCTGGGTCGATATATTTAGGCTCACCAA
Source organism: Dysgonomonas sp. 511 (assembly GCF_010501105.1). GTDB lineage: Bacteria > Bacteroidota > Bacteroidia > Bacteroidales > Dysgonomonadaceae > Dysgonomonas. The sequence goes on from NZ_QVMQ01000016.1 coordinate 82,892, forward strand.
ATTTATATGTAACCCCTAGTGTTACCTGGCCGATACCATTGTTACTCATATCCCCATTTTGTCCGTCGAAAGAGTCATTTACCATAACTCCACGCATCTCACCGTATCCATAAATATTTTTATAAACTTTTACGGCTCCGTGCATACCAAAACTAACACCCATAAAGGTATTATTCAAGGTTCCTCTATGTGCAAAACGTTGATACCAACCGATACCCAGGAATGGATAGAATTCGAATACTCGGTGAGGCTTATAACCTTGTATCAAGTTCAATACATTAAGTGAAACATCTCCCGATGCACTGAAATAGCGAAGATGCTGCATATAAAACTTCTCATTCTCACCCCACTTAGGACGGTAAACCGGCTCGCGAGAACCATCAACAGGAACACGGGCATAAGACCCGTCAGGCCATTCTGACACAGTCATTGGCGGGTTTTCGAGTTCTTTCCACCCCATATAATCCCATGATGGGTCTTTTGTTAAGCGGCCAACATCATCGCCTCCTGTACCATCTTTCCACCATCTGGTATAAGTTCCGTTCCATCCATCATTGAATCCATGCAACGATCCTCCGGAAAACTGTACACGAAGAGTTATTATATTACCCATACGACGACCGATTGTTAAAGTCGGAGCCATTGTCAATCTTTTGTGAAGGCCTATACGGTTTCCAGGCACTCCATTATCATCTTCTCCGAAATAGGTTTGGGCACCTAATCCTAAAGAGATAAACCATAATGGATCCTTAAGCAAATATTCGTTCTTCGAGGGAACCGAATATTGCCCAACGCCTCCAGTTTGAGCTAAGGATGCTACTGATACGCAGATCAATAGCAGTGAAGTCAGTAAAGTCTTTTTGTTCATATATTATGTATAAATATTACAACTATATATCAGGTGATGCAAAGATAATACTTATTTTTCAAATTATTAATGTATGAATATATTAAAATAGTCTTTTTAAGATTTGGACACGTGATGAAACAGGAGAGAAACGCGCTCTAAGAAAGGTGTACAAGCACCTATTAGACAATATTTTACAAAGACTAAAATAAACAAAAACGGAACCAGGCATTTACCCGGTTCCGTAATTTGAAAGTATCGAATCGTGTTCTTTTTAACTTTATGCTTCAGAGGTATTTACATCCGCTGCCATACGTTGATAGCTCTTATATCTCCACATTGCATTTTCCTGTGCTGCTTTGTAGAGTTCCTGAGCTTCAGAAGGGTTCGATTTTTGCAATGAAGTATAGCGAACCTCACCTCCCAGGAAGTCTTGGAACTTACTCCAATCCGGCTCTTTGCTATCCATTGTAAATGGATTTTTGCCCTCTTCTTCCATCATTGGGTTGTAACGCCACAAATGCCAGTATCCACAAGCAACTGCTGCCTTCTCTTCATCTTGGGCATGTCCCATACCTCTACGCAATCCGTGGCTGATACATGGAGAATATGCTATAACCAAAGATGGGCCTTTATATTCTTCAGCTTCTTTGATTGCCTTCAAGCATTGCCCCTGATTAGCACCCATAGCAACCTGAGCGACATATACATATCCATAGGTAGTAGCAATCATACCAAGGTCTTTCTTCCTCACTTTCTTACCTGCGGCAGCAAATTTAGCAACTGCTGCTACCGGTGTAGATTTTGAAGATTGGCCTCCTGTATTAGAGTAAACCTCGGTATCGAGTACCAGAATGTTTACATCTTCGCCCGAAGCGATAACATGGTCGAGACCACCGAAACCTATATCATAAGCCCAACCGTCACCTCCGAATATCCAGATAGAACGTTTGATTATATATTGTTTCAAAGAGTAAATTTCTTTGCAGTAATCGCAATTTTCTTTCTCTTTTTCCAACAACGGCATGATTTGAGCGTGCAGTTCTTTTGTTTTTTCTGCTTCATTCTTGTTCTCAATCCACTCTTTATATAATGCTTTCAATTCAGGCGAACATTTATCGCAATCCTGAGCCTGAGTCATCAATTTAACAAGCCTGTCGCGCATGGTCAGGTTTGCCAAAGCATATCCCATACCAAATTCAGCATTATCTTCGAACAGAGAGTTAGCCCAAGCCGGACCTTTTCCTTCTTCGTTTTTACGATATGGTGTTGCCGGTGCAGAACCTCCGTATATTGACGAACAACCTGTTGCATTTGCAATCAACATGCGGTCGCCAAACAGTTGTGTAATTAACTTAACATAAGGGGTTTCTCCACAACCGGAACATGCTCCTGAGAACTCGAACAATGGAGTTGAGAACTGAGAGTTTTTCACATTCAGCTTAACATCAACCAAATGAGCCTTGCTCTTCACGTTCTTAACCATGAAGTCCCAATTTTTTTGCTCCTCGAACTGAGTTCCGATTTCTACCATCTTAAGAGCAGAATTACCTTTCTTGCCCGGACAGATATCAGCACAGTTGCCGCAACCAAGACAGTCTAATACGTCTACTTGTATGCGGAATCCCATTCCTTCGAACTGTTTTCCTTGTGCTTTCAGCAAAGTTATATCCTGAGGTGCTTTTGCCTGTTCGTCGGCATCTAACACAAACGGACGGATAGTAGCGTGAGGACAAACATAGGCACATTGGTTACATTGAATACAGTTTTCGGCATCCCAAACAGGAACGAACGCTGCAACACCACGTTTTTCGTATTCAGTTGTACCATGATCCCATGTACCGTCTTCGCGGCCTACGAATACCGATACCGGCAGGTCGTATCCTCGTTGTGCATTTACAGGGCGGACAACTTTCTTGATAAACTCAGGTGCATCGTCTTCTTCCGGCTTGCCAATTACTACATTAGCCCATTCTGCAGGAACTTCTACTTTTTCTACTTCAACACCGCGGTCTACAGCTGCATAGTTCTTATTTACAACGTCTTCACCTTTCTTGCCATAAGACTTAACGATGAATTTCTTCATTTGCTCTACAGCAAGGTCGTAAGGTATTACATTGGAAATTTTGAAGAATGCTGATTGCAATATTGTATTTGTGCGTCCGCCAAGGCCAATTTCGGTAGCAATCTTCGTTGCATTGATGATATAGAAATTGATATTGTTTTCTGCCAGATATTTTTTGATGTGATCCGGTAGGTAATTGCCTACTTCTTCTTTACTCCATACAGAGTTCAAAAGGAATGTACCGCCTTTTTTCAAACCTTTAGTTACATCGTAAAGGTGAAGGTAAGCCGGAACGTGGCAAGCCACAAAGTTTGGTGTATTTACCAAATATGTAGAACGGATAGGATTGTCGCCAAAACGAAGGTGAGAAGCTGTAAATCCTCCCGACTTCTTAGAGTCGTATGCAAAATATGCCTGACAGTATTTACTTGTATTGTCACCGATAATTTTTACTGTATTTTTGTTTGCACCAACAGTACCATCCGAACCTAGTCCGTAGAATTTAGCTTCGTATGCCGACTCGTCTACTGCTACCTCCTCTTTCATAGGAAGAGACTTGAATGTAACGTCGTCGACGATACCGATAGTGAAATCGTTCTTAGGCATAGGTAACGCCAGGTTTTCGTAAACCGACATTATTTGAGCCGGAGTAGTATCTTTAGACGAAAGCCCATAAATACCACCAACGATAACCGGAGCGTTTTCTTTTCCGAAGAAGCTGTCCTTTGTATCCATGTACAATGGTTGTCCCGGTGCTCCCGGTTCTTTCGTACGGTCGAGTACTGCAATTCTTTTAGCTGTTTTAGGAATAGCACCAAGGAAAGCCTCTACTTTGAACGGACGATACAAGTGAACTGCAACCAATCCTACCTTCTCGCCTTTAGCATTCAGGTAATCAACTGTTTCTTTGATAGCCTCTGTTACAGAACCCATAGCAATGATTACCCGGTCGGCGTCTTCTGCTCCGTAATAATCGAACAGGTTATATTTACGTCCTGTGATTTTAGATATTTCAGCAAGATACTTTTCTACTATTTCGGGTACTGCATCGTAGAATTTATTAGCAGCTTCGCGCGACTGGAAGTAGATATCATCATTTTGAGCTGTTCCGCGAGTAACCGGATTTTCAGGATTCAAAGCTCTTTGACGGAATTCAGCCAAAGCTTTTTGGTCGATCAATGGGATAAGATCTTCTTGATCCATCTCCTCTACCTTTTGAATTTCGTGAGAGGTACGGAAACCGTCGAATATATTCATAAACGGAATACGGGCTTCGAGGGTAGCCAGATGAGGCACGGCCGACAAGTCCATAACTTCCTGCACCGAACCGGAGAAGAACATTGCAAATCCTGTTTGACGTGCTGCCATTACGTCTTGGTGGTCGCCAAATATAGAAAGTGCCTGAGCTGCAAGAGCACGAGCTGAAATATGGAATACGCTAGGAAGAAGTTCCCCTGCAATTTTATACATATTAGGAATCATCAACAACAGACCTTGCGAAGCTGTATATGTAGTTGTCAACGCTCCGGCCTGCAACGAACCGTGTACTGCTCCGGCAGCACCTGCTTCCGATTGCATTTCCTGCACTCTCAATACTTCGCCGAATATATTCTTACGTCCGGCGGCAGCCCATTCATCAACGTATTCAGCCATAGTTGACGACGGGGTGATAGGGTAAATCGAGGCTACTTCGCTGAACATATATGAGATATGTGCAGCGGCCTGATTTCCGTCACATGTTAAAAATTTCTTTTGTTTTGCCATACTTTTAGTATTTGTTGATTTACTTTCTTTAATTGACCTATATATAATCGAAACAAGGCTAGCCTTGCCTCATTTGATTTGATTGCAGCGCCAGTTAATACAGGAAGCCGAACAGCCAGAGTGGAATAATATTTTTCTCGCCTTTCTCCAGTGTCCCCACCGCATAAAGTGTATCAGGCTTATTTTTACCTCTTCCTTTATTTCCTTCTATCTTAAATTTATATTTCTTCCCGTTATTCTCTACTATGAAACTACCCTCTTTTGCGCCTTTGTTCAACTTGCTGTCGCTATGGTGTATCTGGTTGTAAAAGAATGTTTCTCTCAATGCCTGATCTTCTACCGGATCCATTTTCAGGGGGAACATCAGGTTTGTATTGTGCATATATACCAAATCCGGTTTTTTGGGAAATTCATCCCCTTCGCTATACAGCATATTTATCAAACGGGCACTTTTCAGGTATTCCAGATAATTGGTAACTGTAGCTCTTGATATTTCGCAATCTATACTCAACTGGCTGATATTAGGCTTACCCGGCGCAAACTGGGAAATAAGGTAAAGCAATTTCCTCATCTTAGGCAGGTATGCCTGCTCTATTTGCCTGATGGAAAGAACATCGACCTCAAGCATCATATTTACCGTTTTCAGCAGGTTTTCCGAAAAATTCCTCTTTTCCAGGAAAAATGGGTAATAGCCATGATGCATATACGACCACAAATGATCGAGTGGGTTTACCTGTGTACAAATATCTTCGGCTATACGATGATGATTCTCTATGATGTCTTCCAGCGTATAATGCTTAAACTTTTTGTCGAGTATGGTATTCAGAAACTCACGGAACGAAAAGCCGCGCAGGTTATAAACCTTTACTATCGAAGATAACTCTTCGTCGCGCCCAAGTTTCATCACGGTAGAACCCGAAAAAACGATCTTCAAATGCGGAAACCGTTCATAGCAAATCCTCAACTCTTTCGACCAATTGGGATACTTATATACCTGATCCAGCAACAATGTTTTCCCTCCCCGTTCGACAAACTCTTTTGCAAAACTGGTCAGAGAGCGCACCGTAAAGTAGAACTGGTTCATATTGATATAAAGGCAATCTCTGCGGTCGAGATTAAAATATTGCTTTGCATATTGAAGCAGGAATGTTGTTTTCCCGACTCCACGCGTGCCTTTTATAGCAATCAAACGTTGAGACCAATCAATTTGATTCATTAACAACCTGGGAATCAACCCATCAAGGTGTTCTACTAAATACCTATGTGTACGAAAAAAAGGTTCCACAAATTTTTGCTATATTAAACTCGACGAAGATACTCTTTTTTCATGGCATTGCAAAGTACAGATAGCAAATTTAATCATTATTTTCGCAAAAAATGGAAGAAATAATAAATATCGGTATTATAACTATCACTAAAATAGATTAGGACAAAATATAAATCAATATTATCAAAAATAGATTTTTTAGATAGAAAATTCTAAATCGGATTCGGAGAGGAATAATTATTTATAATATTTATCGTACAGGCTTTTATACTGTTTTGTATTCTTTACCTGCTTTATCCAGACATTCATAGAGTCGAGCAAAACCGGCGACTTATCGCTTACCGCCCACGCTTCGAGATGGGTAAAACCTATAAGCGTAGTATAATCAATTTCGGGCAACGAACGGGCTACTCTGGCTGCAATCATCTCGTCGCATACAGCAAAATCTATATCTTTGGCAGCCACCATCATTACTAGCTGCTCAGCCCCGTACAGTTTGTCTTCTTCGATATAAATCGTATCGCCTATTTCGTGCGAAAGGTTGTTTATCCGCAATATTGCAGGCGAATTGAGTGGGACATACAATGTCTTTTTAGCTAAGGCCAGATGGCTGCGAAGTGGTTCTACTCCATCATTAAATTCTTTTTTGCGTTGCACGAGTACCTGACGGTTTTCGGTAACAGGTTCGGTAAAGCGCAACGACTCCCGCAATTCCGACGTTATTGGTATATTGCGTACAAGCACGTCATACTTACCAGATTGAAGCCCTTCTATGCTTTTATCCAGACTGGATTCCAACAACACCTCAACCCTGAGAGGAATACGGGATTTCAGTAGCCGAAGTAATTCGTAGTTGAACCCTGCAATTGTGTCTCCGGATACATAGTAACCAACCGGGCTATAATCGGTAACGACCTTCAAGACTCCGGCCTTTTCTATTTGCGCAAAATCTTTAGGTTCCTTATTCTTCCCTATTGCCACCCATAAGGCTACAAACATTACGAGAATAGGTGAAAACATCAAGAAATAAAGACTTTTTTTCTTTTTCATAGCCGATAAATGGTTTAATTGTTAAACTGCCACGATATACCCATTTTCAGTATGCTCGGATTGACCGGATAACGGAACAAAGAGAAAGATTCTGCATTACCCATGCCATTCAAAGCATTGTAATACATAATGAAGAAACGCGTATATTTAAGGTGCAGGTTTGCATATGCAGTAACTAGTGGGAAACCGCCCAATTTCATTTCATCCTGGTTGTAAAACTGCATAGTCAACGGCTCGTAACCAGACATATAATATTTGGAATGATAGCGAACATCGCCACCAAGCTGCACTGTGAGCACTTTTGCTATCTTTGTTTGCAAGTATATGTTTGAGTATGCACTTATAGTAGGCAAAGGAATTACCTCATCTTTCGATGTTTTCTGGAATACGAGTTGATTATCCCAATGGAATATGCCTGCCTTGAAATTCTGGTCGAGCCTCAAAGCTACCACCTGCACACTACCCGAGTGCTGGGCGATAAGCCTGTTTGCACCGTAATATATATAATTCTGGATATTTTCTACGCCTCCGCTTATTTTAGTCGACGAAAACGAAAATTCAGGGAATACTATTTCACCGCCAACATATACTCTACGGGTATCATCAAGCCCTAGGTTTGACCAGTTCCAATACTTTGTCGAAAAATTATTCTGAAAAAAGTTCGGGCTAATATTTTTTATGTAAGCATTCGCTTTTGCCGAAACCTGCTTGCCAAAAAGATTAAGCATGGTAGAAACCTCGCCTTCCGCTTTGAAATCACTATTTAAGAAGTCTTTTTCGACAGTAGCCCTATAGCGAAGATATTTTCCTTTTTGCTTGGATAATACACCTCCTACTATCAAGGCATCTTCGCTCTCGCGCCCTCGCAATCCGGGTATAGCACCAGGTATAGAGTATTTCCTCATATCGTATTCTACAAAGGCAGTAAGCCCGAATTTCATCCAGTTGCGGAAACCTTCGTTCATCGCCAGCGCGAAAGTATTCTTGAATGAATAATATGACATGAAATCGTTTATGGTTTCCATATATTTTACACCAGAAACATCTTCCCCGTTAAAATTATATGGAATATATAAACCATCTAAATTGCCATCGTCGGACGTAATACGTCTGCGTTGGTCTGTATAATGCGTAGTAAGAATTGCACTTGCCAGAGGAACATAGTTCTCTTTCTTGCGCCAAGCCATTGTAGTATCGTTCACCGCATATTGCTCCATATCGTTGCCTAAATCGTAACGATTGGTAACATAGAAATGCCGCCCCCGCATTTTATTTTTGGTATTCTCCATACGGGTGGGAATCACTTTGGTATCGCCATTATAATTGTAACCCTGGCTTATTTGCTCCAGATCGGGATTGGTAATGAATAAAGTATCTTTTATACCTCCATTTTCTATATTGGTGAAGTTGTTGTTGTGAAAAAAGGCATGCATCTTATATTTATCACCTATATAACTGGCTGTAAAATCGTAGCTTATCTGTTTATTAGACAAAGAATTATAGTAACCTCTGGAATAAAGGTAATCGAAATCGAACCCTACATTCAGCTTTTTATTCAGGTTCATAGACAATACGGTCTGCAAACGCTGCTCGGCAGACTTACCGCCGCCACCTGTCTGGTATTTGGCATTAGAGTATGGAATCTTTGTATTGAGGAATTCCTGGTCTTCCGGATTCTTTCGCCACAGGTACATGGCATCCAGAAAATTGAAACGAGATGGTTCGGGACGATCGAAAAAGATCTTCGATTGAGCGGGCGAACCCACATTTCCCAAATATCCCATAGCTACGCCCTGCCCATCGACAAGCGAGCTTTGATGAAAATTGTACAATACTGTATCGCGTGGCACAAAAATACGCTCGCCCAAACGCGGAGTTATTTTCCATGCATAGATATTGGGGACATCTACATGAGTTGTATCTATTTTAGTTTCACTCTTGGGGAACAACTGCTTCTCGACCGGCAACGAATCTGCGGCCATAGCCTCAGCCTTCTGCGAAGGCCTTCTCGGCGCCCTTTGCTGCGCCTGAACAACCTGACAAGCAACCGCAAATAAAAAGAATGCTAATAGTATATATTTTTTCATCGGTGCAAACTTACACAAAAAATGAAAAATGAGACGTTAATCTTTCTATAAATAACAGGTTAGACCTGCAATTTATTGCCCCAGACTTATTCTCCTTATCAAATCATGCCTTTGGTAGAAGGTAGTTCGTAGTTGAATATATCGCGTTTTTTAGCCATTTTTATAGCTCTTGCCAATGCCTTGAAGATGCCTTCTATTTTGTGATGTTCGTTTGCTCCTTCTGCTTTTATATTCAAATTCATTTTGGACGCATCGCTCAATGATTTGAAAAAGTGCAGAAACATTTCGGTGGGCATATCTCCTACCCTTTCGCGGTGGAACTCGGCATCCCATACCAGCCACGGACGTCCTCCGAAATCGAGGGCTACACTGCACAGGCAATCGTCCATCGGCAAACTGTAGCCATAGCGTTCGATGCCTCTTTTATCGCCCAGAGCCATATGTAATGCTTCGCCTAATGCCAGAGCAGTATCTTCTATAGTGTGGTGTTCGTCTACATCGAGGTCGCCTTTTACGCTGATAGTCAAATCCATACCGGCATGCTTACCTATTTGCTCTAGCATATGGTCGAAAAAGCCCAATCCTGTAGATATATCGCAACTGCCTTTGCCATCCAGATTAAGGGATATATAGATATCCGTTTCCTTCGTTGTGCGCTTAACTTCGGCTTTTCGTTCCCCGGCAAAGAGAAATTCGCTTATGGCATCCCAATCTGTAGACTGTAATGCACAAACATCCTTTAGTTCGATAGGAATTTCTACATCTTCCCGAAGAAAAATGGCTTTTGCTCCCAGATTTTTAGCCAATTCTACATCTGTCAGGCGGTCGCCGATAACAAACGAATGAGCCAGATCATAATCTTCTGTAAGGTACTTACCCAGCATTCCTGTACGGGGTTTACGGGTAGGCGCATTATCTTCAGGAAAACTTCTGTCGATAAGAATATCATCGAAAGTAATGTCTTCGCCCTGCAATGTTTTCATCATCAGGTTATGAACAGGCCAGAAAGTATATTCAGGAAAAGAATCTGTACCCAACCCATCCTGATTGGTAACCATTACAAATTCGAAATCCAGATTTTTGCGGATAAAATATAAGTTACGGATTACTTTGGGATAAAACTCCAGTTTGCCGTAACCATCTAGTTGGTAATCAATTGGCGGTTCTACTACTATTGTACCATCACGATCTATAAATAATGCTCTTTTTTTCATTTGTATAAATTTATCTTAATCGGTAGTAATAATACCCCTTTGTTTTATATCATAATCGAAATAGGTTATGTCAGGCCTATTATCTAAATAATAAGTATAATAGCCATTATATTTACTATTGCATACCCTTATAAAATACTCCTGCATATTGTATCCGGTAATAATATAAGTATCATTATCGAGCCAAAATGCAGCTTCGGCAAATTCGCTTGCACCCATCCACAATACCATATTGTCCGTCTTATCTTTTCTGTCAGTCAGGTAAATCTCCTGACAATCGTCGCCTCCTTCATAGTAGTATTTACCATCTTCCTTATTTCTGAATACACCGGAGGTTTCTCGTATGTTCAGGTATTTCTGCCTATTGGGAGAATAGTCGTAGAGAATAGGGTTGTAGACATTGTCAATAGCTTCGTCATACCCGCGATAATGTATGGATGCTGTGTCCGGTTCTACAGACGGATAAGAAGAAACATCTACCAAAACCCCTCTGAATGCATATATATCCAGTTTGTAGTATTTGAGCCATTTGCTGATGGCTGACTTTATTTTATCCGCATTTTTTTTATCTATAAGAGGCAACTCGGGATCGGGATCAACTTCTTTTTCCTTTAATGAAAGTTCATTTTCTTGCAATAAACCAGGTACTTCAAGTTTTACAAAGTCTTTATTAGCATTACTACATGATAATGAAGATATAAGAAAAGATAAAAAAACAAATAATATAATTCTATTCATAGCAGTCATTCATTTTCTGAATATATAGGGTCTTTCACACCCTTACGTTTACCATCGTAATAGAAGAATGAACCTGTATCGGGACGTGCATTTCCTTCTACTGCATATATCTTCTTATTTTCTTCTTCGGAATCATAAATAACAATACTGTATTCATTATCATAATTTGTAAGCAGGACAAACGAATTATTATTAATCCAGAATACCGCATCGCAAACGCCGGATGGCCCGGTAAACCACACTTGATATGCCTTTTGGGCTTTTATATCGTATAACCAGACTGCCTGATCGGGTTCTCCTCCAAATACAACAGTGCCCCTCTTTTCGTCGTAGCTTTCATAGTAATACATATCTATCAGCTTACTTCTGTCTGGCGAAAATGCATATAAATCCCGAAAAGGGTCTGCCTTTAGTTCATCTGGTGAAATCTCAATATCCTGAGTATAACAATTCTGCAAATAGAATACAGAGCTATCTGAAAGCGTAAAATCACTGATATCCAGACTGTAATACCTGAGCCATGCCTGAGCCTTTGGTTTTACTTTTGCTATAACATCGGCTGTAATAGGTATATCTACAGTTTCTATTTCTGTCGATTCTGCTTTTTGAATAAAAACAGAATCGATGATAGTAGATTTTTGAATATTATCTCCTGTTTGCTTCTCATTATTCCGGCAGGAGAATAAGAAAACAAATAGGAATAGGAACAAAGCCAATGCAAGATATTTCATTTACAATCCCAGTAAGGTATCAATCAATATTTTATTCTCCTCATCTGTTCCAACTGTAATACGCAAACACCCCGCGCAAAGCGATACTGAGTTTCGGTTGCGGACTATAACTCCCCTATCGGCCAGTTTCTTATACAATCCATTCGCATCATCCACTTTTGCCAATATAAAATTGGCATCGGTAGGATATATTTTTTCTACAAAAGGCAACTTTGCCAATTCTGCATTCAAATAATCGCGTCCTTTCAGCAATGTATCTACCCATTCTTTGCGAAGTGCTGCTTTATCGAGTTCTTCATTTACAAAATTTTGCGTAAGAATATTTACATTGTAAGGATATTTTACCTTGTTGAACAGCTTTATTATTTCGGGCGAGGCAAAAGCCATTCCCAGACGTACGGCAGCCAATCCCCATGCTTTGGAAAAAGTCTGCAAAACGACGAGGTTGGGATAGTTGCTTAATTCGTTGAGCCATGTAACTTCGGAGGCAAAGTCAATATAAGCTTCGTCGATCACAACAATGCCTTCGAAAGAATCCAGCACTTTCACTACCTCCGTCCTGTTCAACAGGTTGCCGGTAGGATTGTTGGGTGAACAAAGAAAGATAATTTTAGTATCCTCATCTGCCCTATCCAACAACGCCTGTGCATCGAGATCGAAATTTTCATTGAGCAGCACTTTCCTGTATTCCACATCGTTCACCTCTGCACATACCTGATACATACCATATGTGGGGTCGATGGCTACAATATTGTCGATACGCGGTTCGCAGAAAACACGGATAACCAGATCGATAGGCTCATCGCTACCATTACCCAGAAAAATATATTCGGGGGCTACACCTTTTATTTCCGCTATTTTTCCTTTCAAAGCCCATTGCAATGGATCGGGATAACGGTTATACCTATCGTTCAACGGATTTTCGTTTGCATCAAGGTAGACGGATGCCTCACCTTTAAATTCATCTCTGGCTGATGAATAAGGCTTCATATTCCATACGTTTTTGCGTACCAGTTGTTGTAGGTTCATTCTTTTAAACGACTTGATGTTTTTATTTTTATTCTTTCTCGAAAGTAGTAACTACAAATATAATCAAAGGCTCGTCGCCTGTATTGATAATCGAATGATAATTTCCTTCGCCTTGTATGGACGTCACATTTCCCTTTTTTATTTGGAATTTGCGGGTAATATTTTCCATACCTTCGCGTTCGATATATTCTCCCTGCCCATGTACTATTACATAAAGCTCCTGCTCTTTCTTGCCGAAATGTTCGTGAAAGCCCGCCTGATCCCCTTTGTTGAGCAATACCATATAAGTACCGATACGGTTGTTTACCAGTTCTCCTTTTTCGAATATGGAAAGCATATAAACTACGCCATTGCCATCGTACATCGGGTCGCGTTTTTCTACATCTATTACCCCACGTTGCGGTTTGCCAAAGGGAGTAAGGGTTATATCTACATATTGGGATACAATGTCTAATACTTGTTTTTTCTCGTTTTCCATCGTGTTTATATTAATCGTTTTATCATTTCATAATGAGGGATGCCGACTTCGGCAAATTGGTCACTCTCGATAGTATAACCATGATGCTTGTAAAAGTCGACCGCCACCTTGCGGGCATGGAGGTATAGATACTCAAACCCTCTTTCACTTGCTGTTTTTTCGGCAAATTGCAGCAATTCGGAACCTAAACCTTTCCCTTGATAGAAGTCATCTACAGCCATCTGGCGCAGCTGGACAGTGATGGAGGAAAGAGGCGTCAAAATACAGCAACCAACCATCTGTTCCGATTCGGGAAAATAGGCAGCCAGCAGGATGTCGTTTTTATCCCTGTCGAGATCGTCTTCCGAAAAAGTCAAGCCTAATGGCTTACGAAGAATCTTCGTTCGGAGTGCAACCATCTGGTCGTAGCCGGAAGACATATATCCGATTACTTTAAAATCCATCAATCTTTCAATCTTAATGTCACTGCATTTTTGTGCGCAAAAAGCTCTTCATTTTCCGCCATCACTTCGATAGCCGGCCCTAAATTACAAATACCCTCCTTTGTAATCTCCTGAAAGGTTATCTTTTTGACAAAACTATCGAGATTTACACCGCTATATGCTGTTGCATATCCATTTGTCGGCAGAGTATGGTTTGTGCCCGAAGCATAATCGCCGGCACTCTCCGGCGTATAATTACCTAGAAAGACAGAACCGGCATTCACTATTTGCTCTGCCAACTCCATATAGTCAGCCGTTTCTATTATCAGGTGCTCAGGTGCGTACTCGTTTGTTATATCTATTATTTCCTGCTTATCTTTCAACAAGATTAATTTGCTGTTCGACAGAGCCTTTTCAGCCATTTCCCTTCGCGGAAGCACTGCCAGTTGTTTTTCTATTTCAGCTTGAACATTCTTTATCAGTCCTTCGCTGGTAGTAGCCAATATCACCTGGCTGTCGGCACCATGCTCTGCCTGAGATAATAGATCTGCCGCTATAAATGCAGGATGAGCATTCTCATCGGCAATCACCTGTACTTCCGATGGTCCGGCAGGCATATCTATTGCCACATCTTTCAGGCTTACAAGCTGTTTGGCAGCCATCACATACTGATTGCCCGGCCCGAATATTTTATACACTTTCGGCATAAAGGCACCGTAAGCCATTGCTCCTATTGCCTGCACACCTCCCAGTTTAAATATCCTGTTCACTCCGGCAACCTTTGCGGCAAAAAGTATGGCAGGGTGTATTTTTCCTTCCCTGTTTGGTGGCGAACACAATATTATCTCCTTGCATCCGGCTATTTTTGCAGGGATAGCCAACATCAGCACTGTAGAAAAAAGCGGCGCAGTACCTCCAGGTATGTAAAGCCCTACTTTTTCTATAGCTACAACTTTTTGCCAACAAGTGACACCCGGCGTTGTTTCTATCTTCTTTGTTTCGAATATCTGGCTTTTATGGAACAACTCGATATTTGCTTTGGCTTTCAAAATTGCTTCTTTCAGTTCTGCCGAAACAAAAGACTCTGCTTCTGCTATTTCGTCCTGCGATACTGTAAAATCAGACAATTCGACTTTATCAAATTCAAGAGCATATTCCGAAACAGCAGCCTCGCCTCTGTTTTTGATATCTATAAGAATATCGTTTACCTTATCATAGAGCGACCTGACATCGAAGGTAGGGCGTTTGAGAATCGTAAGCCAGTCTTGGCGTCCGGGATATTTAATTACCTGCATATATTATTTATTATATTCCCTTTTCAACAAACTATAAACAATAATATCTGTATATACGTCATCCACAAGCAATTCGCCATCGCGTTCAATACCTTCTGACGTAAATCCCAGTTTTTCCGGAATACGGCGGCTTTTCTGGTTTCCTTCGGCCACTTTTATCTGGATGCGGTTCATACCCATTTCGGTAAAAGCATAATCTATCAGCTTTTCTACACAAGCGGTCATTATACCCTTACCCTGAGCAAATTGCGAAAGCCAATATCCTATTTCGAGCTTTTTGTTAAGCATATCAGTATCTTTGAAGCCTGTCAGCCCTACAAACTTTCCTTGATAGTAGATCGTAAATTGCTTATCTCCTGTTTCCAATACATAATTTACAAAGTTGGCAGTATCTTCTTCCTCGCGCGTGGAATCGACAAAAGGAAGCCATTCGCGCATATATTCCCGCTCTGTATTTATTGTGTTGAAAATCTTAAATATATCGTCTATCGACAGGGGATTCAACACAATGTCGTCTGTAACCTGTATCATAATATCATCTTTTCTATTGGTAATACAATTATGCCCTCGGCGCCCAAGCTTTTCAGTTTGCTGATTATTTCCCAGAAACGTTTATCGTCAATTACCGACTGCACCGAGCACCAGCCTTTTGTGGCCAAGGGTGTTATAGTAGGACTACGCATTCCGGGCAAAACGTCTATTATTTCGTCAATCCTGTCTTCGGGCGCATTCAAAAGTACATATTTTTTGTCAGTTGCAGTTTGTACAGCTTCTATTCTGAATATAAGTTCATCTAAAATAGCTTTTTTATCATCCGATAACTCTTTATTGGCAATCAACAAAGCTTCCGACTGCATGGCTATCTCCACTTCTTTCAGTCGGTTGCTCACCAATGTACCGCCGGAGCTTACAATATCGAAAATAGCATCCGACAAGCCAATACTTGGCGAAATTTCTACCGAACCGCTTATTATATGAATTTCCGAATTTACTCCCTTTTCTTTCAAATATTTACCAAGAATATGGGGGTAAGAAGTTGCTATTTTTTTCCCTTCGAACCATTTTACATTATCATATTTCTCATCTTTGGGGATGGCTAGCGACAGGCGGCATTTGCTGAACCCTAGACGCTTGACAATACAAGCATCCTCATCCTTTTCTACATATTCGTTTTCGCCCACTATACCAATATCGGCTACCCCTGTGGCTACTGCCTGAGGGATATCGTCATCGCGAAGGAACAGCATTTCTACCGGAAAATCCTTGGCCGGGATAAGCAATGTACGCTTTTTGTTATTTAATTTTATACCGGCTTCGCCGAGAAGCTCCATCGATTCTTCAAATAAACGTCCTTTAGACTGAACTGCGATTCTTAGTGTCATAGTGTGTATATGTTTAAGTTTTTTTGTTGCAAAAAATAAGAGCTTACCATTATTGGCAAGCTCTTTTATATTTCTGTCATAACATCACATCAATACCTGTTACTTACCATTGGCAGTAATATATAAATGATGGTGATGTAGGTTATTAGTCATAATTAATCTCTTTACAGAAACAAAAGTATATATTTTTTACAATAAAACAAACTTTATGTAAACATTTTACCAAATTATTTCTTCGGATGATTTTTTCTATGCTCTTGCAGCATCTTCTCCTTAAATTTGAGATCGGCAGTTCTATACTTTTCTATTTTATGTGCGGGCAATACTTCTGCAAATTTCCTGTAATATTCTATCTGTAGCTGCGATCCCCGTTGTTCCGATTCCAGATTAAGCTGCGTTATACGCTGATAATCGGCATCCGGGCATTCCGGTTTACTTCATACTTTTTTTGTGTAAATTCAGCTTCCAGTGGCAAGAAATTCTTGGCTTCCTCTTCGGTCAGGCTCAGTTCTTTTTTCAGAAACTCGGCCTTCTCTTTTCTTATTTTCTCAATATCAAAGCCCGGTCCATGCCTCCTTTGTGCCGAAAGGGAAACTGCAAGACACATGAGTAGCAGCAATAATATATTTTTCGATTTCATATATAAGTTTTGTTTAGTTACTACTATAAAGCAAGTCTTTATATCTGGCTCTTGTCACTTCTTCTTCGAGGAATGCGTAATAGTATTCCTCATCGTCGGAATAGGCCATACCTTGAGAGATTACCGAATCGGGCTGTGCCGCGGCAATATCAGGGCTCGTTGTCGAAGTTGCATCGAAGACACCTGTTAGGAAAAGAACCCCGATAAATGCTGCTGCAACCGCTGTCCACGGGGCAAGCTTTTTCCACAATGGCACAACCTTCCTTCTTTCTTCTTTTGCCGGAAGCTTATCCATTATCTCAAGATTAAAGTCCCGGAAATAGTTTTCAGGCACTTTAAACGGATTCTTATTTTTATCAATATCATTCAACATAGTTACACACTTTTCTTAATACTAGCTTATTTTATCACGTCTATTATATAGACTCTAAATATACAAAAAGGTTTAATTCTGAGCGGCTAAAAATTCTTCTATTTTTTTCACTGCGTGGTGATAAGAGGCTTTTAATGCGCCAACCGATGTATCGAGTATCTCCGACATTTGCTCATATTTCATCTCGTCGAAATATTTCAGGTTAAATACGATCCTTTGTTTTTCGGGTAAAGTAAGTATGGCCTTTTGTAGTTTCATCTGTGCTTCATCTCCATCGAAAAACTCATCGCCTTCGAGTTTCGATACCAAAAACGTATCTGCATCGTCCAATGATACATTATTGGCCGAGCGTTGCCTGTTCAAGAAAGATATAGCTTCGTTAATAGCAATACGGTACAGCCATGTAGACAACTTGGAGTCGCCACGGAAATTATCTATGCTCGTCCATACTTTGATAAAGGTGTTCTGCAATACGTCGTTGGCATCATCGTGGCTCAAAACTATTTTTCGTATCTGCCAATAGAGAGGTTCACTGAATTCTTTCACCAACACGGAAAATCCCTGCCTCTGTGTATCAGGATTTTGAAGCTGTCCTATCAATTTACTCTCTGTATCTTGTTGCATTATTTTCTATTGTATCTCTCTGTTTTATATCATTATACCTATTTGACATTATCTGTTTCGTCACCGAAATAGGCATCTTCTTCGCTTCCATTTTGTCCGTTTTCGAACCAATCGATAAAATTGTCTACCTGCGTTTTATTTTTCTCCCACCAGCTTAGCGATTCGGGGAAATACGAAACGCTCACATATCTACAATATGTTTCGAAATGTCCCGAACCTAAAATTTCGTCGAACGTAGGAACGAAAAACAGCCAGAAAAGACTGCCTTGCGTATTGTCCTGAAATTGTCCGAATGTAAAAAATATAGACTTGGATACTTCTTCAAAGAATTTATATTGAATCTTATCGTCCGTAGCCTTTGGTCTTTTGGTCTTTATCAGGTCATATATCCTTTTTCGGTCGATGCCTTCCTCTTGGGTCAGTTTATCGGGAGCTTCCTCCAAACTGGCATTCAAAATATCCATCATTTCGGCGAAGGCATCCTTCGAGCGTGCTGTATTCGGCTCCAGCAACAGGAAGAAATGGAAAGAATAAAAGCTTTGCACCCAACGCCCCATATCGTTCAGCGCATAGGCATATAGCAAGAAAGCACTGGAATGTGTAGCGTCTATCTGTATGGCCTGCCTCAGATGCCTTACCGCCATCCGGTTCTCTTTCTTGTTGAAATAGCTTAATCCCAGATTAAAGTGGAGAAGGTATTCATCGCCACAACGGTCGAGTGCTTCGTTCAATAGCTTTATCGCATCGTTGTATTTACCCTGATTGGCATAAGCTGTACTTTTTACAATATAGGCATCCATCAGCAACAATGGAAAATTGGCAGAGATAACCCGCGAACTAAACCTTATGGCATTCTCGTAATCCTTGAGATGAAGATAAGATAGCGACATTTCGTAAACGGCCGACATAGACGACGGATTTACCTCCAATGCCTGCTTATAGAGGTCTATTGCATCTTTATAGCGTCCTTTATCGTGTAGGGCGACACCTTCCCTTATCAGTTTTTCCGACGAAGTTTGTGCATTTGCTGTTAAAGTTGCAAGTGATAGGAACAGAATGAGTATATATTTCTCCATGTAAAAAATCATTTTAAACACAAAAGTAAAAAAATACTGTCAAATAGAACCTTTTATTTTCAATGTATGTTCTAAATCTTAGACTTTTTTATAAACTAAGAGTTTAACGGCCTAAGCCTAGTATGACTGCATTTATTGTATAAATAACTTCACACATCCCACAAAAGGACTATTATTGAAACAATTTTACTACTTTTGCCAATAAATAAGAACAAAATAAAACAAAAACATACATATATAAATGAAAAATAAAACTTTTGACATAGATATAATTAAAAAATTCTATAGTACATATCCATCGAAAATAGACAGTATCCGCAAAACGCTCAATCGCCCGTTGACGCTTAGCGAAAAGATACTGTATGCCCATCTGGCAACCGGTGAAGAAATAAAAGATTACAAACGGGTAGTAGATTATGTAAACTTTGCACCCGACAGGGTAGCCATGCAGGATGCAACTGCGCAAATGGCATTGTTGCAACTGATGAACTCGGGACGGACAACAGTAGCAGTACCGTCTACCGTGCATTGCGACCACCTGATACAAGCCTATAAGTCGGCTCAGGAAGATCTGAATACAGCCAATGTAACTAATAAAGAAGTATATGACTTTCTGAGTGAAGTATCTAATAAATATGGTATCGGATTCTGGAAACCGGGGGCAGGGATCATACATCAGGTAGTTTTAGAAAATTATGCTTTCCCCGGAGGAATGATGATAGGCACAGACTCGCACACCCCAAACGCCGGAGGGCTGGGTATGGTAGCCATAGGTGTAGGAGGTGCCGACGCCGTTGACGTGATGGCCGGCATGCCGTGGGAACTGAAGATGCCGAAACTGATAGGGGTAAAGCTGACCGGTAAATTATCGGGATGGGCTGCACCCAAAGATGTTATTTTAAAGCTTGCCGGCATATTGACAGTAAAAGGTG
Organism: Dysgonomonas sp. 511; assembly: GCF_010501105.1. Lineage (GTDB taxonomy): Bacteria > Bacteroidota > Bacteroidia > Bacteroidales > Dysgonomonadaceae > Dysgonomonas. The sequence goes on from NZ_QVMQ01000016.1 coordinate 102,906, forward strand.
GAACAAATGCCATTATAGAATACTTTGGTGAGGGAACCGAATCTATTTCGGCCACAGGCAAAGCCACTATTTGTAATATGGGGGCAGAAGTAGGTGCTACAACATCTATATTCCCTTACGACAAAAAATCGTCGGAATACCTAAAAATAACAGGACGTGAAGATGTGGCTGAAATAGCAGATTCTTTAATCACCCATTTGCAACCGGATGGCGAAACGGTTGATAATCCCGGAAAATATTTTGACGAAGTAATAGAGATAAACCTCTCGGAACTGGAGCCTTATGTAAATGGGCCTTTTACCCCTGATGCAGCACACCCGATCTCCGAATTTGCAAAAATAGTAGCAGAAAAAGGATATCCGAGGCAAATGGAAGTAGGATTGATCGGTTCGTGTACCAATTCTTCCTACGAGGATTTATCGCGGGCTGTATCTATTGTAAAAGATGCCAAAGAAAAAAACATAAAGGTAAAAGCTCAATTCATAATCAACCCGGGATCGGAACAGGTACGATATACAGCCGAACGGGATGACATACTTCCGGCCTTCGAAGAAGCTGGTGCTACCATTATGGCGAATGCCTGCGGCCCGTGTATCGGACAATGGAAGCGTGAAACAGAAAACCCGGATCGTCCCAATTCGATAGTAACTTCGTTCAACCGCAACTTTGCGAAACGTAACGATGGCAATCCTAATACGCATGCTTTCGTGACCTCTCCTGAAATTGTAGCAGCATTGAGTATCGCAGGAGACTTATGCTTCAACCCGATAACAGACGCTCTTGTGAACGAAAAAGGGGAAAAAGTGAAACTGCAAGAACCTGTAGGTTACGAACTCCCTCCAAACGGATATGACATGGAAGACGCTGGTTACCTAGCGCCTGACAATGGGTCGCAAATCGAAATAAAAATAGCCCCGGATTCGCAACGCCTGCAAGAATTGAAACCTTTTCCGGCATGGGATGGAAAAGATATCGAGGGGCAACCTTTGTTGATAAAAGTAAAGGGCAAATGTACGACCGACCATATTTCGATGGCAGGCCCATGGCTGCGTTTCCGCGGGCACCTGGATAATATATCCGACAATATGCTGATCGGGGCAGTAAATGCTTTTAATGATAATACGAATAGTGTACTCGATCCTGAGACAAAAGAATATAGTGCCGTACCGAAACTTGCGAGGAAGTTTAAAAGCGAAGGAAAAGGTTCGGTTGTCGTAGCCGAAGAAAATTATGGGGAAGGATCGTCGCGCGAGCATGCTGCTATGGAGCCCCGTTTCCTGAATGTGAAAGCAATTATCGTGAAATCGTTTGCGCGAATACACGAAACGAATCTAAAGAAACAAGGGATGCTTGCTCTTACTTTCGCCGATAAAAAGGATTATGACAAAGTACGTGAAGATGACAAGATAAGTATCCTGGGATTGGCTGGCTTTACTCCGGGCAAAAACCTGACGATAGAGCTTACCCACAGTGACGGCACAAAAGAATCGTTCGATGTTGCACACACATACAACGAAATACAGATAGAGTGGTTTAAGGCAGGAAGTGCCCTTAACTATATGAAAAACAGATCGTAAAAATCTAACAGACAAAAAAAAGGATGATTTTCGAAATCATCCTTTTTTTGCATTTATCTAAAATCGTGTTAATAAGCCCATTTCAAATATACAGCACCCCAGGTAAAACCAGCTCCGAATGCTGTTAATATGATATTGTCTCCTTTTTTCAATTGAGATTCCCATTCATACAAACACATAGGAATAGTACCGGCACTGGTATTTCCATATTTTTGGATATTCACCATCACCTTTTCGGAAGATAGTCCCATACGGTTGCCTACGGCTTCGATAATCCGGATATTAGCCTGATGGGGAACCAACCATGATACGGTGTCTTTTGTAAGGTGGTTGCGTTCCATTATCTCTACCGACACATCAGCCATTTTAGACACAGCATGCTTGAACACAACTTGTCCTTCCTGATACACATAGTGCATATCGTTATCCACAGTTTCGTGCGATGCCGGATATACCGAACCACCTCCATGCATATGTAGGTGAGGAATACCAACACCATCGACATGCAGGATAGAATCTATAATACCAACATCCTCTGTAGTAGGCTCCAGCATTGCAGCTCCTACAGCATCGCCAAAAAGAGGGCATGTGGTGCGGTCTTTATAGTTGGTTATAGCAGTCATTTTATCACCTGCTACTACCAATACTTTTTTATAGTTTCCTGATTTCACAAAGTTAGAACCGATTTCCAGTCCATATATGAAACCTGAACACGCGGCTTGTATATCGAAGCCAAGTGCATTTTTTATTCCGCAAGCCTCGGCTGTCATTGCCGCTGTAGAAGGGAATATATAGTCTGGCGTAGTAGTTGCAAATATTATCACCTCAACCTCTTCGGGTTTGGTATTCGTTTTTCTCAGCACATCGCTTACAGCTTCTTTGGCCATTACCGATGTACCCAGATGTTCGCCTTTGAGCACTCGTCGCTCTTTGATACCTACACGGGTCATTATCCATTCGTCGGTAGTATCTACTATCTTTGCCAGTTCTGCATTGGTTAGCACATCTTCGGGAGCATATGCACTTATACCTGTAATTGCAGCTCTAATCATTTTATTCCGGGTTATGTGTGTGTATTAATAAAAAAAATGCCCTATCGGGGTAGGGCTTATAGAGTCTGGATTAATTAAACCGCAGCCTCTTTCTCTATAGCTAATTTACCTCTGTAGTATCCACATTCAGGGCAAACTGTATGAAATACATGCCAAGATCCGCAGTTTGAGCATACAGCCAATGTAGGTGCTACTGCTTTGTCGTGAGTTCTTCTTTTTGCTGTTCTAGCTTTCGACTGTCTTCGTTTAGGATGTGCCATTTTTCGTTATTATTATTTAATTATTTCTATTTTATCAGGTTCTCAACCAAACCTTTCGTCCTATTCTTTTTTCTATTTATTATGCTTAGTCTTCGTCCGAAGATGCTACTTCTTTCAAGGCATCCCATCTTGGATCGGAGAAAGACGAATCATCTTCCAATTCTTCTTCGTTATCATCCTCCTCGTCATCACTACTCTTCGCCCTGTGCTTGTTCAGCTTCGACGACATAGCCTTATTGCAAGTACCCGGAGGATGTACTTTTTTGGCAGGCAGGCTCAATACGATAAACTCGTATAAGAACCATGCTATGTTTATTTCCCCGTCATCTTCGGGAATGATTACTATTTCATCGCTTTCTTCGGAATATTCTTTCCCGAACTTCACTATCAATTTGTTCTTTACTTCTACAGGCATAGATATATCATCCAGACACCTGTCGCATGGTACACGTACATCTCCTTTAATGTCGAAATTCAACTCAAAAGTCACCGATGTCTTTTTCAATGACACCATAGCTTCCAGGTTTCCTTTTTTTACATCGGCTGTACCATCATCAATAAGAGCAAAATACTTATCATCCAGATTGTATTTAAACTCATGCTTACCTTCCGAAAGACTTCTTAAAGTTATATTGTACAGACTAAATTTTGCCATGTTTTCATTATAAACAAAAGAACGGCTGCAAATGTACAAAGTTTTTTTGAATTACTAAACAAATGATTCAAAAGTATTAAAGCGATTTATGTGAAAATATCAAGATATGGCGGAAAATAAAAATTGAAATAGTATATTTGAATTGTTTTTCAGTGCCCAGTCGTAATGATCGGCCAACAAAGCTTCTGGTTGAATTTCATTCTGGCAAACCGGCAACTGTCCACAGGACATAAAACTTGTAACTAAAAAAATGCAGAAAAACAGGGATTTATTTGCTGATTTTATAAAAGGCCTGCTCATTATATCTGTCGTTTTTGGACATATCATCCAACACATAAAGTATAGCGACGGAGCATTTTGGGACGATTATATTTTCAAATCCATGTGGATGTTCAATATGCCGCTTTTTGTGGGCATAAGCGGATATTTTACTTTCTTTTCGCTTCGGAGAAAAACGGCAGCTACATTTCTGAAAGAACGCATATTATACCTCTTTATACCCTTGTTTATCTGGTCTATGATAATGGGATGCGTGGGACTGATACCGTCGTGGGAAAGCATAGCGGACAAGTTATTCTACATGTATGCTACACTCATTTCCTCCTACTGGTTTATATGGGCTATACTGATAAGCTCGGTTATCATCGGCATCCTAAAACTACTTAGCATCGACAACAAATATATAGTAGCACTTGCAGGAATACTTTCGATGCTTATACCCTCCCCCTTTACCAATGCCGTCCTTGCCTTTTCGAAAGATATGGTATGCTTTTTTATACTGGGGTATATACTGGCATCCTTCGACCTCAATAAGATTTATACCTTTTGCAAAAAATATATACTGGCGATAGTCGTTTTAACAGCTATATGTTTCTTCTTCTGGGATAAAAAGTACCTTATATATTTCAATCCGGCAGATATATTTCATTTAGACATTGGCATATTCCGCCTGATGGTAGCTATTGTGTCGTCTACATGCTTCCTCGTTGTTTCGCGTATGATATACGATTATATCCCCAAAGGAGTGATAGTAAATAAAATTGCAGAGTTCGGACAAGAAACCCTGGGCATTTACCTTGTTCATGCCGTATTCCTTTTTGCCTATTATACATATTTCAAAATACAGGAAACATCCACAACACCGGCAATATTATACCTGATACCGGCGATTCTTGCCATATGGGTTATTTGCTTGTTGATAAAGCAAATTGAAAAATCTTCAATTCTCGCATTTTTACTTTTAGGCAAAAAAAAGAAGAAATAATTTTATCTACTTCTTCTTGTCGAACGCATAAAGTTTATGTAACTTTACTTATTGTTTTATTTAGAATCAATCTAAAGTAATAAAGTGATGAATAAACAAAAAAAAGCTATAAATACAGGAAAAAGTATATTATACAACCCCTCACCTCAAACATCGCCTGTCAACATCGGCACTATAGCTCCCCTTGAGGGAAAAAGCATTAAAGCCGATTTTCCCGTCACGGGCATGTCTTGCGCATCCTGCGTAGCCCATGTGCAGTCTACCCTAAGTAAGCAGCCCGGGGTAACCAATGCAACTGTCAATCTCGCAAATTCTACTGCTTATGTAGAATACCTGCCAACGGTAGCTTCACCCGAAAAACTCAAAAAGGCCGTTCAGGATGCGGGATACGACCTCATCATAGAAGAAAAAGACGAGGATGAGATAGAAACCATTCGCAACGAGCATTTAGAGCAGTTGAAACGCAACTGTATCTTATCCTTGATATTTGGAATACCATTGGTCGTTATAGCGATGCTTTTCCACACCATACCGTACGCCAATTATATAATGTGGGCATTAGCCACGCCGATAGTCCTTATTTTTGGGCGGCAATTTTTCATAAATGCATGGAAGCAACTGAAACATCGCTCGTCCAACATGGACACACTGGTAGCATTAAGCACGGGCGTTTCGTATATTTTCAGTGTATTCAATACATTGTTTCCAGCTTTCTGGCTAGATAAAGGGTTAGAACCGCATGTATATTTCGAAGTATCGGGAGTTGTCATCGCTTTTGTTCTCTTAGGCCGCTACCTGGAAGACAGGGCAAAGCGAAGCACAACATCTGCAATAAAGCAACTAATCGGATTACAACCCAAAACGGCAACAGTCTTCAAAAACGGCAATTTAGAGGAAATAGCAATCAAAGAGATCAAAGTTGGGGATGAAATCGTTGTAAAACCCGGAGAAAAAATTGCAGTAGACGGCAATATTGTTAAAGGGAGTTCTTTTATCGACGAAAGTATGATAAATGGAGAGCCTTTGGCTGTAGAGAAAACCGTAGGAGCAAAAGTTTTTGCCGGAACAATAAATCAAACAGGAAGCTTTCATTTCACAGCCCAAAAGGTAGGGAAAGACACTATACTGGGACAAATTATAAAAATGGTGCAAGAAGCGCAGGGAAGCCAGGCACCGATACAAAAAACAGTGGATAAGATTTCAAGCATCTTTGTCCCAGTCATTTGCATCCTGGCATTGATTACATTCTTTTCTTGGTTGATATTTGCCGGAAGCAATGGGTTTACACAGGGGCTATTATCTATGGTCGCCGTATTGGTAATCGCCTGCCCATGCGCCTTAGGATTGGCAACCCCGACAGCTATAATGGTAGGCATAGGCAAAGGTGCAGCCAATGGAATACTGATAAAAGGTGCAGAAGCTCTCGAAAAGGCACAGAAGCTTACAGCCATCGTATTGGACAAAACAGGCACTATAACCGAAGGCAAGCCACATGTAACCAATCTGAAATGGTTATCGCCACCCACTACCGGGCTCATCAATATTTTGTATTCTGCCGAAATATATTCAGAGCATCCATTAGGTGATGCGATAAAGAATTACCTGAAAAATGATGCCCTATTGATACAAGGCATCAATGTGGCCTCTCTGACCGGAAGAGGTATTGTCGCATCATTCAACCATAAGGATTATTATATCGGCAACAAAAAACTGCTGGAAGAAAATCATATATCAATACCAAACGAGATAGACGACTATATAAAACAAGAAACACAGAAAGCCAACAGTATCGCATTGTTTGCCGACTCGGAGAATATCCTTGCTGTTATTTCGATTGCTGATACTGTCAAAGCATCTTCTGTTTCAGCTATTCAAAAACTACAAAATTCGGGGTTAGAAGTATATATGCTGACCGGCGACGGGCAACTCTCTGCCGAAAGCATCGCACAGCAAGTCAATATCCCGAAAGAAAATATAAAAGCAGGTGTATTGCCTGCCGAAAAAACAACTTTCGTTAAAAAATTGCAGGAAAAAGGGAATGTTGTAGCAATGGTGGGCGATGGCATCAACGATAGCGGAGCACTGGCGGTAGCCGACATAAGCATTGCTATGGGCAAAGGCAGCGATATAGCTATGGACGTAGCACAAGTAACCATAATATCTTCCGACCTGGATAAGCTGTATCAGGCAATAAAACTATCGAAAGAAACGGTAAAGACAATCAGGCAAAACTTATTCTGGGCATTCATTTACAATCTGATAGGCATCCCTATTGCTGCCGGGCTGCTGTATCCCTTCAATGGCTTCCTGCTCAATCCGATGATTGCAGGTGCGGCCATGGCTCTCAGTTCTGTAAGTGTGGTAACGAACAGTCTCTTGTTGAAAATGAAAAAGATATAATAGCTACAGTTAAAAATGTCTTTTGATTTTTGTACTTTTGCATGATATATAATCGCGAACACTTTTTTAATGTAGTTATTTGTGAATCAGTCAAACATCAATATAAAAAATAAGAGGGCCAGTTTCGACTACGAATTTGTCGAAACATTTACAGCCGGAATTGTACTTACTGGAACCGAAATAAAGTCCATACGATTGGGTAAAGCCAGCCTTGTAGACACCTTTTGCATATTCGAAAAAGATGAATTATGGGTACGCAATATGTACATCGCCGAATACTTTTACGGCTCGTACAACAACCATGCTGCCCGTCGCGACCGCAAACTCTTACTGAATAAGAAAGAACTGCGAAAAATGCAACGTATGGTGAAGGAAACAGGTTATACAATAGTGCCTACTCGCATATTCCTCAACGAAAGAGGATTGGCCAAAGTAAATATAGCCGTTGCGCGAGGCAAGAAGCAATACGACAAACGCCAGTCGTTGCGCGAAAAAGATGACAAGCGCGCAATGGACAGGGCAATGAAAGAAAGATAAACAGACAGTATAGTGAATAAAGATATTGGCTCTGATATAAAATGGAATAAAAAAACGGTCAAAACAACTTTGCTCTTTTTGCTAGTTGTTTTGGCTGGTGTTTTTTTCTATATATTGAATGTCCTCTACCCTGCCTATCTCGACGATTGGTATTATTCTTTCAACTTTGGATTAAGCTACGAACGGATAAGTAGCTTTTATGACATTATAAACAGTCAATACCAGCATTATTTCGAATGGGGTGGAAGATCTGTTGTACACTCTATTGCTCATTTGCTGCTTTGGGTTGGCGAACCTTGGAATAATATACTGAACACTGTCGCTTATCTGGCTTTGGTAATGCTGATATATACCATCGCTAATCAAAAAAAGGAAGCTAGACCATTACTTTTCCTGCTTATAAACATATTGATATGGTTTACTCTACCGGCTTTTTCTCAAAACTTGCTTTGGATAACCGGGAGCGCCAACTACCTATGGGGAAGCCTCATTGTTTTCGCTATTATCTCTTTCTATGTTTCATATTACCTAAATAGCAATATGAGGGATAACATTATCCGGAAAATAAGCTTCTTCTTTCTTGGCATCTTTGCCGGATGGACTAACGAAAATATGTCTGTTGCTTTGATTTTCTTCATCATAGCTATAATCTTATTGCTAAAGTTACAAAAAAAGCCAATTCCCCGCTGGATGTTTTTCGGACTTATCGGTGCTATTATTGGCACAATATTGCTATTAGCCGCACCGGGAAACCATATCAGGGCACAACAAGAATTTGTAGCCATACACAACATGCAAGGAGCGTCCCTCTCCTATTATTTCTACAGGTTGGTTACTGTAACCAGAATGGCTCGCATTCATCTATCCTACCCCATACTTCTATATATCATCCTCTTAGGAATATACATATATAAAAACAGGAAACAACAGAAAAAAGAAATAATCTATCTGTCTGTCTTATTTTTCATTACATCTTTGGTTGCAACAGCAGCAATGGCAGGCTCTCCATCATTTCCGGGAAGGGCATGGTTCGGAATAATAATGCTTATGCTGACGGCCATTGCTATCTTATTTGCTAATATAGATTTCTCTTCTTTTGGCAAGTTGAAGATCCCCTACTATCTTGCCTTTTTGGTTGCAGGGGTATTATTCATCCTTTCCTGCCAAATGAATTATATAGAACTGAAGCATTTCAGCGAAACTTGTAAAAGAAGGGAACGGCTGATTGATGAAAAAATAAAAAAAGGAGAAGAAGATATTATTATCAATGACAAAATATTTGTAGCCGGAGACTCAAGATTAATCATTTTGAACCTATACGACTGGCTGATAGACGACCCGGAACATTGGTCGAAACTTTATGGCAGATATAAAAACGTAAAAACTATAAAAATATATGACTCCTCCCCAAAAGAACAGTAAGCCGAAGTCAGAAAAAACTATATACAAGCCTGTTGTACTATCTATCCTTCTGCTATGTATTTTTTCTTTAGCGTACCTGTTAAACAAGTTGTATCCGCTATATTCTGACGACTGGACATATATTTATAGCAATAGCACCTCTGTTTTGTCTCAAATTTTCGACCGTCTGTATCAGCAATACTTTGAATGGGGAGGACGTTCGGTAGTCCATAGTATAGCCCATCTTCTATCATGGGCCGGAGTAGCAATAAGCGATATCGTAAATAGTATAGCATTTGCCCTATTAACATTCCTTATCTACCGTATCTGCAACAAGACAAACAATACCAATACATTGCTTTTCGCGGTATTAAGCCTGTCTTTTTGGTTGCTATTACCTGTTTTTAGCTGTACAATATTATGGCTTGTAGGAGCAGCCAATTATCTATGGGGGACAATTATTGTCATTTCCTTTCTTTATTTTTATTACAACTACTATATTTCTGATAAAGAATATAAAGGGATATTTTACCCTTTCATCTTCTTTATCTTTGGCATTATAGCCGGATGGACAAATGAGAATATGTTTATTGCCGAGTTTTTCTTTATCATCTGTACCTTCTTATTCCTGTGGTTTCAGAATAAGAAGATTCCCCTATGGGCTGTGTGCGGACTCATTGGCATAATCATAGGAGGGGCAACGATGATTCTTGCGCCCGGCAACTATGTCCGTTCAGAACAGGTGGGAGAAATCCTCGGGCTGGCCGATAAATCCCTGTTCGAAAACATTATCTATCGTATATTGAAAGCGGGATACCGTTATAGCATATATATATTGCCTACCACATTATTATACATTCTCCTTTTTTATATCTATCGCAAGCAGCAAAATGGCAAAGGAAGAAAATTGCTGAACGGCTCTCTACTCTTCTTCCTTTCGGGACATATAGCCTGGATGGCAATGATGGCTTCCCCTATATTCCCTCCCCGCGCAGCATTCGGAATCGTCACTTTTATATTTATAGGCTGCGGGATATTATATGCAAATATACATTTTGAAAATAAAAAAGCCAGATATATCAACAGAATTATTATCGGTATCATTACAATTGTATTTGCGTCAAATTACATATACGATTATCTGAATATCAGCTACCTTTCCGAAAGATTCAAAGAAAGAGAAGAATATGTAATATCAGAGAAACGAAAAGGGAATAAGACCATTATATTTAAAGAAGAAATAATACTACCAGTCAAATATGATTTTGAAGACTTGTCCGATAAACCGGATTATTGGCTAAATAAACAGTATGCCGCCTTCTACGTCATCGATTCGGTAAAAGTTTTAAAACAAAGCAGAAAATGAATAAAATACAAAATATACTTAAAGACCGGATCCTGATTCTCGACGGAGCAATGGGCACTATGATCCAACGTTATAGGCTCATTGAAGACGACTTCCGTGGAGAACGGTTCAAGGATTCCATTACCTTGCTGAAAGGAAATAATGACCTCTTGTGCCTTACTCGTCCCGATGTAATAGAAGCCATACACCGCGAATATCTGGATGCCGGAGCCGACATCATCGAAACAAATACATTCAATGCCAATGCCATATCTATGGAAGACTATAATATGGCCGGTTTGGTAAAGGAAATAAACATAGAAGCTACCCGAATAGCCCGCAAAGCCGCAGACGAATATACAAAGGCTAATCCTGCAAAACCCCGCTTTGTAGCAGGCTCGATAGGCCCGACAAACAAAACCGCTTCGATGAGCCCCAAGGTCGAAAATCCGATCTTCCGTGCAGTGACATTCGATGATCTTTATTCCGCTTACAAAGAACAGATCGAAGGCCTTGCAGACGGCGGAGTCGACCTGTTGCTCATAGAAACCATATTCGATACACTGAATGCCAAAGCAGCCATATTTGCTGCCGATGAGGTACGCAAAGAGCGCAATATAGACCTGCCAATCATGCTTTCGGTTACACTTTCCGATAAAGGGGGGCGTACACTATCGGGACAGACAATTGGCGGATTCCTTGCATCGGTAAGCCATACTGAGTTACTATCTATCGGGCTGAATTGCTCTTTTGGAGCATCGGACATGAAACCTTTCCTGAAAGAATTGGGGCAACTGACACCGACCTACGTATCTGCATACCCTAATGCCGGATTGCCAAACCAGTTTGGAGAATACGACGAAACACCGGAAATAATGGCGGGGCAAATCAAAGAATACATAGACGAAAGCCTTGTCAACATTATTGGCGGTTGTTGTGGTACAACCCCTGCCCATATAGCCAAATATGCTGAACTGATAAAAAATGCCATCCCTCACCAAGCCGCTTCAAAACCGCAATATATGTGGTTGTCGGGATTGGAATTGCTGGAAGCGAAACCTGAAATCAACTTTATAAATATAGGCGAACGGCTCAATGTCGCCGGTTCGCGCAAGTTCTTACGTCTGATAAAGGAGCAAAAATACGAAGAAGCCCTCTCCATAGCCCACAAACAGGTAGAAGACGGGGCACAAGTATTAGACGTAAACATGGACGAAGGATTATTGGATGGGGTAAAGGAAATGACAACGTTCCTCAACCTGATGGCATCCGACCCCGACGTATCCCGCATACCTGTAATGATAGACTCCTCTAAGTGGGAAGTATTGGAAGCCGGGCTGAAATGTGTGCAGGGCAAGCCTATTGTAAACTCCATTTCGCTAAAAGGTGGTGAAGATGAATTTCTGCGTCAGGCACGCCTTATCAGGCAATATGGTGCGGCTGTTATCATTATGGCATTCGACGAAACCGGGCAGGCCGATACCTTTGCCCGTCGTATCGCGATATGCGAAAGAGCATATAAACTACTTGTAAACGATGGTTTCGATCCGTTAGATATAATATTCGACCCTAACGTGTTAGCCATTGCTACGGGAATAGAAGAACACCGAAACTATGCCGTCGACTTCCTCGATACAATAGTATGGATAAAGAAGAACCTGCCTCATGCTAAAATCAGCGGAGGTGTGAGTAACCTGTCTTTTTCTTTCCGCGGCAACGATTATATCCGCGAAGCCATGCATGCTGTATTTCTCTATTATGCCATTCAGAGGGGAATGGATATGGGGATTGTCAATCCGGGCCAATCTGTTGTCTACGATGACATCCAACCCGATTTGAGGAACCTGCTCGAAGATGTGATATTCAACCGCAGACCCGAAGCTACCGACGAGCTTATCGAATATGCAGAAAAGATAAAGAACGAAAAGAGCGGGGAAACCGAGCAGAAGATAGAAGAATGGCGCACCTACTCTCTCGAAGAACGTATCCAGTATGCGCTGATCAAAGGAATTAGCGACTATCTGGAAGAAGACCTTGCAGAAGCATTGAATGCCTATCCCAAGGCCGTAGATATTATAGATAAGCCGTTGATGGATGGCATGAATAAAGTAGGCGACCTATTCGGTTCGGGCAAAATGTTCCTGCCTCAGGTAGTGAAAACAGCCAGAACGATGAAACGTGCTGTAGCCATCCTCGAACCTACATTAGAGGCTCAAAAAGCATCCTCATCGGGAAACAATAAGGCGGGGAAACTACTGATAGCTACTGTAAAGGGCGATGTACATGATATAGGTAAGAATATAGTTTCTATCATTCTGGCTTGCAACAATTACGAGGTGATAGACCTCGGGGTTATGACACCGCCCGAAGTCATTATACAGAAAGTGAGGGAAGAACAACCCGACATCCTTTGCCTGAGCGGGCTTATCACTCCATCGCTCGAAGAGATGAGCATCGTAGCCCATGAAATGGAAAAAGCCGGCTTCTCAATACCCCTGATGATTGGCGGGGCTACAACATCGAAGCTTCATACAGCCATAAAGATAGACCCTAAATATAATAACGGTTCTGTGGTCTATGTAAAAGATGCTTCGCAAGCTCCGGCTGCTGTAGCCAAACTAATCAACCCGAATACGAGGGAAGAATACATAGGCGAGATTAAACAGGAATACGCTGCCCTGAGGGAAAACTCGGTGGACAAAAAGGCTGACCTGTTACCTTTATCGGAGATACTGGATAAGGGTATGAATATAGATTGGGCTGATTATAAGACTCCAACACCAAAATCCGAGGGGCGTCAGGTATTGAGAAACATCCCTATTGAAACCATCGCGCCTTTCATCGACTGGAAGTTCTTCTTCCATTCCTGGAATCTTTCTGCCCGTTACGCATCCGTACAAAACATAGACGACTGCCCTTCCTGCAAGGCAAACTGGCTAAACACCTTCCCCGAAGAAGAAAGGGAAAAGGCTGAAGAAGGCATGAAGCTATATAAAGATGCAAAGGCATTGCTCGATGAACTGATTTACAATAAAGCCCAATACATAAACGCCGTATTTGGTATATTCGAGGCATACAGCGACAACGAGTCTATCTATATCAACAACGTTTGCTTCCCAATGCTTCGCCAGCAGAAGAAGAACGATAAGGGCGTTTATCTTTCTCTTTGCGACTTTGTTGCACCTAAGTCATCAGGCAAGAAAGACTATGTTGCAGGCTTCACCGTTACAGCAGGGATAGGAGCAAACCAACTGATGAGCGAACTGGAAAGGCAAGGTGAAGAATATAAAGTCTTGCTTTTGAAATCTGTATTAGACCGCTTGGCTGAAGCTACGACCGAATGGCTGCATGCCAGAATCAGACGCGAATACTGGGGTTTTGCACCCAATGAGAACATATCGGCAAACGAAATGTTTGCCCTCAAATATCAAGGTATCCGCCCGGCTGTAGGCTATCCTTCCATTCCCGACCAGTCTATCAACTTCTTGTTGAATAACGACTTGTTGCAATCGGGAGAAATAGGAATCGACCTCACCGAGAATGGTGTAATGGTTCCCAACGCATCGGTAAGCGGCATCATTATTTCGCATCCCCAATCCAGGTACTTCAATATCGGCAATATCCTCGAAGACCAGGCAGAAGCTTATATTGAAAGGCGGGGCGAAGATGCAGACCTTATCCGCAAATTCCTCGGAGCCAACCTTATTTAAGATGAACCGACAACTATCGTAAAACGAAACCTATGGAATTCCTAGAGCTATTCTCATATACCTTCTTCCAAAACGCTCTGCTGGGCTGCCTGTTTGCCAGTATAGCCTGCGGCATCATCGGCTCATATGTAGTCGTACGCCGCCTGGTATTCATTAGCGGAGGCATTACCCATGCTTCGCTCGGAGGGATAGGGATGGGCATCTACTTCGGATGGAACCCTATATTTGCGGCAATGGCTTTTTCCATACTTTCCGCCTTCGGCATAGAATGGCTATCGTCGCGGCAAGGAGTGCGCGAAGACTCTGCTATCGGCTCCCTATGGTCGCTGGGTATGGCAATCGGTATAATATTCATCTACCTCAAACCGGGATTTGCACCCAACCTGTCGGATTACCTGTTCGGCAACATACTTACCATTACCGGAAGCGACATCATCTATCTGGCTATCTTATCGGTGATCCTTATTGCAGTATTTGCCCTGTTTGGGAAGCAGATATTGTTCACTGCTTTCGATCCCGATTTTGCCAAAACCCGCAATCTGGCTGTACGTACCATCAAATACACCATGATGATGTTTATAGCCATTACCATTGTTCTATCCATCCGTCTGGTAGGTATCGTACTGTTGATGTCTATACTCACCATTCCGCAAATGACAGCCAACCTGTTTACTTCCAATTTTACCAAAATGATCGTCCTTTCCATCATAATAGGATTCACCGGATGTGTTGCAGGCTTATTCCTGTCGGCAATACTCGATGTCCCTTCGGGAGTATTCATTATATTCACTCAGATAGTAGTATTCCTTATAGCACGCCTGATAGTGAAAAGAAGACAAAGAAGAGAATACAAGCTATCCTCTGCCAATAATATCCCTGAATGATATATTCTTGACGCTCGACTTGCGAAACAGTAATGCCCCTATACAGATGCCGATAGCCAATGCAAACAGCAACGACATGGTAAGCATCAGGTTGTGGGACATATCCAAAAGCAATTGCGGATTTTTATCTATAGACGATGTATCTGTAAGCTTTATGCCTGCCAGCATGGTACGGTACGCAAACATACCCGGTATCATTGTAATACAGGCCGGCATGGTAAATACCACAGGGGGGCTATCGACCCAATGTGCAACCCATATTCCCGCCAAACCGATAAACACCGAACCCGCCAGAGTAGCCGTAATCAGCCCGGCATCGAACTGTATCAGCACAAAGCGGATGCAATGCCCCAATCCACCCATCAGCCCGGCAACCCAGAGCAACCGCCGTGGCGAACCAAAAAGGATAGCCCAACAAAAGCCTATAACAAAGGCTATTCCAAAGTCGCGAAGTATATCCAAAACTGTTATATCTATCATTGCACCCATGTTTAAAAGTTGCCGATACCCATCAGGGTAATACATAATGTCATACCCGCAGCAATGGATAGGAGGATGAATCCTCCGAATAATGCCCTATTGATTGCAGACGATAGGTATCCTTCTATCAGGTCGATAACACAGTTAATCAAAGGTACGCCCGGTATCAGGTAAAGCACCGCCGTAGCCATTGCCGCCTCAGGATGCGAACCGACGTTGTGCAACCATCCAAGCCCGGAGATCAACGTTGTAGTAAAAGCTGCCATCGAGATACACAACATCGGGTTGAAATTCTTCTTCGTCAAGAAGCTCCTCAGCAGGAAACCGAAGAAAGCGGCAATAAATGTAATACCTGCATTCACTAAATCTCCACCCGAAAACAGGCAAAGCCCTGCACACGACAGCCCGACAGCAACGGCTATTGTCAGGTTATTGTAGCTTTTCTTATCCTTGATAGCCGAAAACTGCCGCTCTACATATTCGATAGGCAAGTTTTCGTCCTGTACCTTCCACGAAAGATGAGACACCTCGGTAAGTACGGTCAAATGCACATTGTGCGACGGCGACGACTTATAACAAGTAACAGTATTATTCAGGTTTTCTTTATCGACAACTGTAACCAGCAACCCGCTGAATGTAGGGCTAAGATGCACATCGAATCCCCAAGTAACCGCCAAACGGCCGATATTACTGTTCAGACGGCCGCAATGGGCACCCGAAGCCAGTAAATACGTCCCAATATCAAGTATTAGGTCGGCAAAGCGCTGTGCAGGTATGGTGTATTTATTATTATTGCTGTCCGGTAAAACTTTTTAGCCTACAAATACTTAGGGCTGCTTCCATTTGGTGGATTCAGCCCTAAGTAGTTATTTAGAAGTCTGCAAACA
>NZ_QVMQ01000017.1 GCF_010501105.1 Dysgonomonas sp. 511
CTTTTAACACTCAAAGATAACTATTTTACACTAAATAACAATGAAAAAAAAGAGTATCTTGTTAAATATCAATGAGTTGTATTTATTCAGTGAACCCTACATATTTTTCTAAAATAAAAATAAAGGCCTGAACCCGGAGTTTATCCTATGTATCAGACCTTTATTTGGAAAGAAAAGTAGTGTGTATGTATATCGTCAACGCTGGGCTATCAGGTCGTTATTGTTTACATTTACTTGTTGTACGGCAAGAAAATCGCCCTCACTATCGTAATCGTAAACCATCCTCTCCGATTGGTCTGCCCACTTGTTGTTTTTCTTATCCCATTTGGTATGAGTGACATAAGCTATTACTCCATCCCGGTATTCATATTCGCTTTTCGATGCGTTGAGCCATCCTTTGCGGCCATCCCATTTGTATTCGAGTTTAGACAGAAGGTTTCCACCATTGTCGTAATTATAAACACATTTCTTTTCGGCCTTGCCCATTTCCTTGTCGTACACCACGTATTCTTTAATTGTTCCCGAATCGGTTGTTGATACATTCGAATAGACAACTTTGTTTGGGTTTCCGGCATTAAGTACTGCTACTGATAAAAATGCTGCCAAAAGTGTAACCAATAATATATTTGCTTTCATGATTGTCGTTTTTTTGAGAGTTGCTCGATAAATTTTAATTAATTTTTCTTATTGAAGCGCTTTCAATATATATGACGACAGAAGTATTAAGAAAGTTACAAATTATAGATAAAAAATATCAGAAAAAATGCATTTTTATCGCAATATGCTTATTATATGGATGTTAATTCTTTTTATATTTATGTAATATAATATTGTTATTCTATAAATTCCGGTATGAAATTGAAAATGTTGTAATCTATAAACCTCTTAGCTCTTTTGCCAAGCGATGTAGAAGATTCTTCTCTGTATTCTGTATTTCCCATACTTTCCATCATTTGCTTTTGCACCTCTACTTGTTTAGAGTAATCTTCTTTTAGCTGTTCTATGCACTGCTGATATTTATCTGTTTGCTTAAAAGCTTTAAGTTGTTGCTTCTTAAAATTTTTAAATTCGCTTCTCTTCAAATTCTTTTCTTTTACAATATTTCCATCTTTTATCTCAAACATACAATATTCATCATATTCAAAAGGCATAGGACTCTTTTCTTTATTTTTTCCTCCCCAGAAAATACCAGTAAACCAATCGGCTTTTACTCTTTTAGAGTCAGGAAAAATTGTATGCAAAACACTAGTATAATTTATATGGTACGTCGAGTCTGTTTCATTATATGATATTGTCTCCACATTCGTTAAGAATAATTGATCGTCTTCTATTTCGAATGTTGCAATATAGCCTCTCCAAAGAGCAGTAGAAGTCAGCTGAAAATCAGGTTTCTTATCAGGATTTTTTATAAAAAAATCTTCCAGATAAAAGTTGCCCGGATTATATTCCTTTCCATTGTAAATCAATTTGTCCGGGATCTGGATAGTTGCATAGACTGCTAAATAACTAATAAAAAAGAAAAGCGATAAGGATACAAGCTTTTTCATAGTGGTCAATATTTACGATTAGCTATAGAAAAATGAAGGTATATCATTTCGGGAGACAAAAACGAATGTTTCCCTAACGATATACCTTCTTATTTTTTAGTAAGCCCTTGCGAATATTACGCGCTGAGCCGAAGGCTTGCCTGTTACCATACATTCACCCGGAGTCTTATCACCCTCGAGAGGAATGCAGCGTATAGTAGCTTTGGTTTCGGCTTTCACCTTTTCTTCTGTTTCAGGAGTACCATCCCAGTGGGCGAGGATAAAGTAACCTTCTTCTATTTTTTCTTTAAACTCATCGTATGTGTCTACCGTAATAGTCCTGCTGGCGCGGAAATCGAAGGCTTTCTTGTAGATATTAGCCTGTATCTCGTCCAATAGATTTTTGATGTACACATCCAGTCCATCGCACGAAACAGTCTCTTTTGTCAGCGTATCGCGACGGGCAACCTCTACGGTATTGTTTTCCATATCGCGTGCACCCATTGCCAGACGTACAGGAACACCTTTCAACTCGTATTCCGAGAATTTCCAGCCCGGCTTCTTGTTGTCGGCATTGTCATATTTCACGCTTACGCCCAATGCCTTAAGCGATTTTACGATGCCGTCTACTTTCTCGTTGATGGCAGCCAGTTGCTCTTCTCCTTTATAGATAGGTACGATAACAACTTGGAACGGGGCAAGCTTTGGAGGAAGTACAAGCCCGTTGTCGTCGGAGTGAGCCATTATCAACGCCCCTATCATACGGGTAGAAAGCCCCCACGAAGAAGCCCATACATAGTCCATTTTACCCTCTTTGTCGGCAAATTTCACATCGAATGCCTTGGCGAAGTTTTGCCCGAGGAAATGCGAAGTTCCCGATTGCAAAGCCTTTCCGTCCTGCATCATCGCCTCGATGGTGTAAGTGTCTACAGCCCCGGCAAAACGCTCGGAAGCCGACTTCACTCCTTTGATAACCGGCATAGCCATATGCTCTTCGGCAAACTGGGCATATACATTTATCATTTGCACAGTTTCGGCCAAAGCTTCCTCGCTGGTAGCGTGCGCAGTATGCCCTTCCTGCCACAAGAACTCTGCTGTGCGCAGAAAAAGGCGGGTACGCATTTCCCATCGCACAACGTTAGCCCATTGGTTGACAAGGATAGGCAGGTCGCGGTACGACTGGATCCAGTTGCGGTAAGTGTTCCATATAATTGTTTCGGAAGTAGGACGTACAATCAGCTCTTCTTCCAGTTTGGCTTCCGGGTCTACTACAACCCCTTTGCCGTCGGGATCATTTTTCAGGCGGTAGTGGGTCACTACTGCACATTCTTTGGCAAAGCCTTCCACATGGGCGGCTTCTTTGCTAAGGAACGATTTTGGTATAAATAACGGGAAATAAGCATTCACATGTCCTGTTTCCTTAAACATATCGTCCAGCTGCCGCTGCATCTTTTCCCAGATAGCATAACCATAAGGTTTGATAACCATACAGCCGCGTACTGCTGAGTTTTCAGCCAGGTCGGCCTTCGTTACAAGGTCTAAATACCACTGGCTGTAATCCTGACTTCTTGGCGTCAGTTCTTTCAATTCTTTTGCCATTTTATTCTAGTTTTATTGTTGTCTTGTAGCTTCTTTTCAAAAAGTAACAAAAGTACACAGTATATGACAAAAAAAAGATATTTCCTCAAAAGCCTGTAGGGGCGTAATATCTTACGCCCGATACAATCGACGGGCGAATAATAATTCGCCCCTACAAAGCTCATATTACAATGATTCAAATTTTTGTCATGTACTGTGCAAAAGTAACACTTTTCGCCTGTTTTTTTGCTGTTACTTTTTGGCTTTTAGCCTTGCGTGCTTTATTTTCCCATAATCAGCAACTTATGCTGAAAAAGTAACAAAGGTAACACTTTTTAGCCATTTTTTGTATTGTTACTTTTTTACTTTGCAACTGAGCCGGCTTTTCCTATACTAAAGATAAAGATTGTATCGTTTTATGCAGGGACGAGAAAGGGGAAATGCAGCAGGAAATGTTATTCGCACGTCGATAGGATCGAGGGTGTCAAAAGTATTTCGAGAAAATATCATTTTTTGTCATGTGCTGTGAGGGTAGCTTATTTTTTCTATCCTTTAAGATTGGGTATAAAAGAGAATGTGGCGAGGGTAGGACAAACGCATAAAAAAATAATATCCCCGTTTTGACTACTGTAGGGGCGAATTATCATTCGCCCGAAATAGAAAAAATCAGCGGGCGAATGATAATTCGCCCCTACAAAGCTCAAAATTGAGTTCGAATAAATCTCATGTGTTTACCGGTGGCGAAGGCAAGAACTTGAAAAAACTGTAATATTTATTACTATCTTTACCAAGCTAACATCTCAATCAAAAACTGCATATGACCAATAAATGCTTATTTCTTCTCATAAGCCTGATTTACTTGCCATTCGTACTAAGTGCTCAAGACTTATATTCCCAATTGCCATACTTCTTGCAACAAATGTCACAACCCGAACAGTTCTATTGCGATCCGCATTACAACGAACGAGGAGAGGCCGTGAAATATACAATAGGCGGTATATTGCAAATAGAATATACATACGACGACAACAAACGTCCGGTAAAGAAGAATCTTTATGTCGGTGATACATACGATGGCAGTTGGGGCTTAAATGCCGAGACATCCTATTCTTACTCGGAAGACCGACTAACAGAGGTTAATGTAATGGCTAAAAAGGGTTCCTTTAGCTTGATGGATTCAGTATATAATATAGTTTATTCCCATAATGACAAAAAGAATATTGATACATTGAGAGTAAGTAGTGCCGACGCGTCTACTCACAATGGAATAATTAGACCCATTAGCGATAAAATAATAGTCAATTATCTCAATAGATGGGGACAGCCCGACTCGTCTTACACATTTTATGCTAATATTAGCAACGAAAAACCTTTAAAGACTTTTTATACATACGACAAACAGGGGAGATGCACCAAATCTGAAATCTTTGCAAGCGATTGGAACGGATATGAAAAAGTAGGATGGCTTACTGTTAAGTATGATAAAAATAAAACCACCTATTCGCAAACGGATATACATACCCGCTTCAAAGAGAACTTCGTCGAAGGCGAAGACCCCGAAGAAGATTATGAAGTCAATTATTTGTATGAAATAGCTTACGACGACAAGGGGCGGATTACACATCAATATTTCAGAAGGGGTGATATGGTTATGCTCGAAGCACACCTGTCGTACGACAGCAGAGGACGCACAATAGTAGACAAAAGAAGAATAGAAATACCCGAAGCCATACAGCGGCACGTCGATCTTGTAGAATATACCATCGGCTATGAAGGCGACCACCAGCTTGCCGCTTATTATATCCGAAAAGAAGATGAGAAAAATACGATAAAAACGAGGGAAACAGACATTATATATAATGCAGCTAACTTACCCGAAACCGTTATTGTGACAAGATATGATGACGATGACGGGCTTTTTAACGAAGCCAACAGGTTTGAATATAAATACAATGAGAAAGGGCAGTTGACAAACGAAGCCACTTTCCGCAAAAATGAACCTGATGGTGTATTTGAGAATCATACCAGGGAGATTTACGATTACGATATTTATGGCAATATCATAAAAGAAGAGAAATATTATCATTATCCCGAAGGGTGGAAAGGCGAAGAATATAAACTTTACGAATATGATGATAAGAAGCGTTTAATTTATACTGAATCTTTCGAATGGGAATACGCTACAGCCAATCACAAAGGCAAGTGGGGGAATAATTATAAAACATATGCAGAATATGATAATAATGGGCGGATAACACTTCTCAAGAACTATAATTGGGACAAATGGGATAAAAAATGGAGAGGGCATACCAGTTACTCAAAAGTTTTTGATCAGGCAGGAAACATGATAGAAAAAACTGTCTACAAATGGAACCGCGAAAACGGCCAGTGGACAAATGATACAAAAAGTGAATACGAGAATGTCGGTAACTCGAAAAAATCTACCCGGTTTCAATGGCTGTCGAAGGGCGAAACATGGCAACCGGTAAGATCGACACAAGTAATAGAAGAGTCGGAAAACAATAAAGAGTCTATCGTTTCCGAATGGGACAGGGATGCCAATCGCCTGCTTATAACAAGCCATGAAAAATGGTATGTGGTAGACGACAGCCTCAAAGTAGAAGAAAAATTCTATCAGGATTATGACACAAAAGAACTGAAAGCAAGCCGTAAATACATAGGCTTTACAAGAAAATACGAGGATAGCACCCTACGCCATTTAGACGTTACATATACATGGCACGACCAGAAAAAAGACTGGGTGGGCAAAAGTAAATACCTGAGATGGTATGATGGAAAAGTGAAGAAGGAAGCCTCAGCCAGATACGACTCTATAACCGGCAGTTGGGTGAATAAGAAGATGCTTTTTGATGAACGCACAATGTACATCTGGAAAGACGATAAATGGCTGCCATACAAAAAAGAGGAAATAGAATACGACAATGATTATAACCGCACTCACTATATCAGCCTGTGGAATTGGCAGGAGGAAGACTGGAAACGATATCATTATTATCAAAAGTCGCCTGATGGCAATTATACATACTATTATAGCATTGATAATGAGACAGGCATCTGGCTTCTCAAGTTTAGAAGAAAACTTAGGGATTTTTATGCCGATGGCGAATATTATAACGAAGCCACCGGCGAATGGTCTACAGACCGGGTCGGTGCTACTATCAACTATGGCAAATTGGTTCATTTCAGTGTCGATTAACACCCTCAAAATATGAAATATACCGATATACTTCTCGATCTCGACGATACCCTGATAGACACCGCCGCCAATACGAAAGTGACGGTAGAAGAGATTTACTACGATTATGGGCTGGATGCTCATTTCTCATCCTTTGCCGATTTCTTCACTTTCTATTATACCAATGTCAGCCGCTTGTGGGTGATGTACAACAAGGGCGAGATAAGCAAAGACGAGATTCAGCAAGAACGGTTTGCCGTATCGCTTCGCCATCTGCCGGGAATGACAGAGGAGCATATCCGCACTATCAATCTCGACTATATAGAGCGTATAATGACAAAGGGCGAATTGATAGAAGGAGCGATAGATATACTCGATTATCTGAAACCGAGATATCGGATACATATACTATCCAACGGGTTCACCGAAATGCAGTACAAGAAGATGGACAGCGCAGGCATTGCTTTATCCTATTTCCACAACATTATCCTTTCGGACGTAGTGGGAGTAAACAAGCCTCATCCCGACATCTTTACTTTTAGCCTGAACGAGATACAGGCGACAGCCGATAAGGTGATAATGATAGGCGACAACCTGCAAACGGACATAATAGGAGCATACAACAGTGGCATAGACCAGATATGGTTCAATCCTGACAATAAGCCTTCTCCGGAAATAGTGCCTACTTATATTGTTGGCAGGTTGGAAGAGATAAAACGTATCCTGTAAACAGAAAAAACGATAAGACAAAAAGCCTTACCGTTTCCGCAATTTAGTGTAGATACTGAACTGGTAATTATGCCAGTTGCTTTTTCAATTCTTTTACCCAAGCTTCTATACGCGGGGCTGTTTCGTCATACTCATTGTCTTCGTCGAGAGCCAAACCCACAAAACGGCCATCGACAACCGAGTCGGATTCGTCGAAAGTATATCCGTCGGCCGATACCGAACCTATAATGTCCACCTTGCTTTTCAGCGCTTTGTAGAGCACATACATCGCTCCGGCAAAGCTAGTAGAAAACGATGCGCTGTCGCCCAATCCGAAAATAGCAGCTTTCTTGCCTGAGAAATCCATCTTCTCAAACTTAGGCAGGAACATATCCCAGTCGTCTTGAAGGTCGCCTACGCCCGTAGTCGAAGCACCCAGGATGTAGAAATCGTAAGGCTTCAACTCATCGGTAGTTACACTGTCAGTATTAAACAAGTCGGCTCCGTCAAACTGTTCTTGTATTTTCTTTGCTACCGCTTCGGTGGCTCCGGTAGATGAGCCGTAAATTATTGCAATTTTACCCATAACAAATTAAAAAAATAGAAAGCGTTAATAATACTATCTGGAATTGTTCAAAATAGCGGGAGCCATAAAACTCTGCACTATCCCTCTTAATGCCAGATATATGATAAACGCAAACCATAATATATTGTTCGCGTAATAAGGATAAAATAAGTAATAGATAACAAAGAAGCCGGCAACAGCCACAAGCATGGAATTTCTCATTTGCTTCGATGCCGTAGCCCCGATAAATATGCCGTCCCACAAGAAAGCGGTGAAACTAGCTATAGGAATAAGCATAATCCAGAACTGGTAATTGCGGCTCAGGCTGATAATACTCGTTTTGTCGGTAAGGAAGCCGAGTATCTGCTCAAGGAATAATGCATATATAAGAGTGAAGATGCCTGCTATGGCTATTCCCCATACAAAAAGGGATTTTACCAGTTGCTTCAATTCTGTCCTTTTCCTTGCCCCGATAAATTTCCCCGTCAATGCTTCGGCGGCATAGGCAAACCCGTCCATCAGGTACGAGAACAATATGAACATCTGCATCAATAGGGCGTTTACTGCAAGAATGTCTTTTCCCTCTTTCGACGATGCCGAAGTAAAGAAAGTAGTGACGGTCACAAGTGCCATTGTGCGGATGAAGATATCTGTATTTACCTTGAAAAACGGAATGTACGATTTCAGGTTTGTAAGTATAGCTGTATTTACAAACTGTTTCAGCCCTCCATATTTGATATTCCAGATGACGAGCGAAGAAATGAAGCCTGTATATTGGGCGCAAACCGAAGCAAAGGCAACCCCTTTTATCTTCATACCAAAGCCATAGACAAAAAAGAAGCTGAGAGCGATATTCACAATGTTGACCCCGATAGCTACCACCATCGGTATCTTGGCATTTTGCATTCCTACATACCACCCGTTGAAGGTGTACATACCCAATACGGCAGGTGCAGCCCATATATATACAGAAAAGTACTCCTGCGCATACGTCCTTACTGTTGGTTCTGCATTCAGCAGGTAGAAACCGGCGTTGGCAATGAAGCATTGCAGCAGGATGATAAGCATCCCTGCTATCATGGCTACTGCAAACGATCGCATCAGTATATTTACCTGCTCCTGCTTGTCTTCTGCCCCGTATGATTGTGCAGTAAAGCCGCTGGTACCCATTCGCAGGAAAGCAAATCCCCAGTATATAAAGTTGAAAATCATAGTAGCCAGGGCGATAGCACCTATATAATCTTCCGAATCGAGATGTCCCACAATATAGATATCCACCATGCCCAACAGGGGTACGGTGATATTGGATATTATATTGGGGATTGCCAGTTGTAAGATACTTCTGTTCATAATAGCGGCAAAATTACGATTGCCCGGCGAGAGAAACAAATGTTAAAACAGAATAGGCGATTTATTCTAAAATATCGTATCTTTATTGCCATATAATACGGCAACGTGGTCGTTCTTTCAGGCACCGATAATGCATCAATAATATTTATATAAACATATATACTATAATGGACGTAAAGATAGAGCAAAGCTGGAAGGAGCAGCTGAAAGATGAATTTGAGAAAGACTATTTTTCGAAACTGACGGACTTTGTGCGCGAAGAATACCGGACAAAGAAGATATTTCCTCCTGCCAAACTGATATTCAATGCCTTCGAGCATACCCCTTTCGACAAGGTGAAGGTCGTTATTCTCGGCCAAGACCCTTACCATAACGACGGGCAGGCGCATGGGCTTTCTTTCTCTGTGCCCGATGGCATACCCGCTCCTCCGTCCCTTGTGAATATATTTAAAGAGATAAACCGCGATTTGGGCATTCCCGTTCCTCCTTCGGGCAACCTTACCCGCTGGGCTAACCAAGGGGTGTTGCTGCTCAATGCCACACTTACTGTTCAGGCTCATACGGCAGGTTCTCACCAGCGGAAGGGGTGGGAAGCTTTTACCGATGCAGCGATACACCGTTTGGCAGAAGGGCGCGAAAATCTTGTATTCATCCTATGGGGTGCTTATGCACAGAAGAAAGCTGCCTTTATCGACCCGAATAAACACCTGGTACTTAAATCGGTACATCCGTCGCCGCTATCGGCACACAACGGATTCTTTGGCAACAACCATTTCAGCAACGCGAACCAATACCTGGAGTCGAAAGGGCTCACTCCGATAGAGTGGTAATACACTGACGATAACACACTTACGAAAAACGAAAGCCGCAGTAACATTGTTCTTGCGGCTTTCGTTTTATTATTGATTTTGTTATTACGAAGTCCTTAATGTCTTACCCGGCCTTAGCACAGATTTGGTAGAAATACCATTCAACGAACAAAGTTTGCTGACTGTGATTCCATACCTACGGGCTATTCCACCCAGCGTATCCCCTTTCTTTATGCGGTGGTAGTTAACTTTACCGGTTGCATATTTGTTGGTAGCATTTGCTTTGGTACGTGTGGCCGAATTGGCATAGCTTGCAGCGCGTACCGAACTCTTCGAACTTAACCCGGCATAGTTGAATGTTGCAGGTGTAACTGTATAACTGTCTTTGTGGCAAACCTTGTTATCGAAGTCCACTACATCGCGCGGATTGATGGCCTGTCCTAAATAGCGCAATTCCCAATGTAGATGCGAACCAAACGAACGTCCTGTATTTCCACCCAAACCGATAGGCTCGCCCGATTTTACAACCTGTTCTTCATTCACCAGAAACTTGGATAAGTGGCCATACACAGTTTCCAATCCGTTAGGATGGCGCAAAACGATATAGTAACCATATCCACGCTTCTCGTATTGGCGTACACGTACTTTGCCTTCGAACGCGGCGTAAACAGTATCGCCTGTCTGCAATTTGAGGTCGATGCCATAATGCATACGGGTTCCCCTGCGGCCGATCCTGCGCGCACCGAAGTTAGATGTTACATGCCCCATTGTAGGCATCGAGAAGTTACCAAGATCGACTGTGAATGTGTCGGGAAAATTGGTTAAAGAGGTATAAGCCGATTTTACACCGGTATTGCTCCACATCCCTCCGTAAAGTTCGTCGGCAGGTATTTCGCTTTCGCTGAGGATGCGTTCCTCTTGTGCTTCCTTTAGGATGGAGAGGTCTCTTTTTATCTTTATTCCGTCGGCATACAAATTGTTTCCTGTAGAACGGCTGTGACGTTGCTTGTATTTAAGCTCCGCCCTGTTTTGGTCTTCTGTGTTTGTATTTGTTTGGGCAAAACTGCTCATCGGCAATAAAAAAATAGCTGCTAATGGTAATAGTTTTAGGATTTTGCAATTTTTGTCCAGAATGTTTCTAAATTCTTTCATATTATTTAAATCTCATCACCTGAGTATAGGCTGTTAAGTATAGATAATTTGTATTCTAAAATCTCGTCTTTTTTAAAGAATCGTTTCAGTTCTATCTCTGCCGATTCTGCTGAATCGGAAGCATGAACGATGTTTTCTTGTGCGCTCACCGAAAAATCGCCCCTGATAGTTCCGGCTGCTGCCTGGCGTCCATTGGTGACACCAATCAGAGAACGTACAACTTTGGCTGCATCAATTCCTTCCCAGCATTGTACTACGACGGGGGTTGTTTGCATAGATTTTTTCACGTGGTCGAAAAAGGGCTTATCCTTCAAGTGTGCGTAGTGTTCGTTTAATATGGAATCGCTCAATTGCATCATTTTCATCCCGGCCAAACGTAAACCTTTTTTCTCGAAACGGGAAATAACTTCCCCCATCAATGCGCGCTGTACGCATGAAGGTTTCAGAATGACAAGGGTTTTCTCCATATTTTAATTATTTATATTAAGTTAGGATTGATTCTTATGTAATCTTCAAATATAAAATATATATCAGAGGTATGCAAGGCCAATAGGGAAAAGTAAAAGGTATTTAACAGCAGAGGATTGAGAACCAAATTGCAGCAACACGCTATCAACACACTAAAAATCAAGCAATTGACACAACACTATTATTGTTCTATTCGTTAACTTTTTTTAACTCCACATTTCTCAATCAAAACCCTCCTCCTAGGTGAAAAATACTTAATTTAAACGACTTACATCTTTTACCCCCTTCACGGCACGCAACTTTTTAATCAACCCGTTTAGCATATCTGTATTGTTGAGCGTAACGGACATATTACCATGAAAAAGCCCATCGTTGGAATCTATACTGATAGAACGCATCGAGATGCCGTTTTCTTTGGCTATAATGGATGTCAGGTTGTTGATTATCCCAATATCGTCGTTGCCTATAATCCTGAGCGTAACTGTATAGGTAGATCCCGACTTGCCCGACCACCGTGCCGGGATCATACGATACGGAAACCGCGACAGCATATCGTTGGCATTGGGACAGTTGCGCCGGTGTATCTTGATGCCTTGCGACGAGATAAAACCGAATATCTCATCCCCGTATATAGGGTTGCAGCATTTAGCCAGCTTGTAGTCTACTCCTGTAAGATTCTGGTCTATAACCAGTTCTTCGCTGTGGACGGGATCTTTTTCCGTTTCGATATTGAGCGGAACAAACTTATCGGCACTTACAGTTTCGTGCTTTTCGTGTATTTCGGTTTCTTTGCGTTCCAGTTCCAGATATTGGTCTATCACCGAATTTACATCGAGGCTTTCTTCGGCAATCTTAATATAGAAATCGGTAATGGTCTTGAAACCCATCTTTTTTATCAGGCGCATCAGTGTGCCTTCACTTATTTCTATCTTGCGGTTTTTTACCCGCCGTTTGAATTGCTCCTTGGCTATTTCAACTTGTTTGTTTGCTTCTTCTTTCAGGCTTTGGCGTATTTTGTTCCTAGCCTTCGAGGTGACAACAAAGTTGAGCCAGTCGCGTTTTGGCGATTGGTTTGGCGAAGTTATTATCTCTATCTGGTCGCCGTTTTTCAGCTTGTGGCGTATAGACACATTCCTTCCATTCACTTTTCCTGACACACAGGTAGAACCGACGCGCGAATGGATCGAGAATGCAAAGTCGAGTATTGTAGCACCATTAGGCAATTTATGCAAGTCTCCTTTGGGGGTAAAGACATATATCTCGTCGTCGTAAAGGTCGAGCTTGAAGTTTTCGAGTTTTTCGTCGCTCTCTATATCTTTATTTTCGAGCATTTCGCGCAGGTTGGTCAGCCAGTCGTCCATCCGCGATTGGCTTTTCACCCCTTTGTATTTCCAGTGTGCGGCAAGCCCCCGCTCCGCAATTTCGTCCATCCGGCGTGTCCGTATCTGCACTTCCACCCAACGCGATTGCGGGCCCATCACTGTGATGTGCAACGATTCGTAGCCATTACTTTTAGGTATCGAGAGCCAGTCTTTCAGCCGTTTGGGGTTCGGTGTGTACAGGTCGGTAACGATGGAATATACCTGCCAGCATTCGGCTTTTTCTTTATCCAGCGGCGAATCGAGGATGACACGGATAGCAAACAGGTCGTATATGGACTCGAAATCCACCTTCTGCTTTTTCAGTTTATTGTTGATCGACGATATAGATTTCACACGTCCTTTTATGTCATATTTTACCCCTGTCTCTTTTAGTTTCTCGTCGATGGGCGCTATAAATTCGTCGATATACCTGTCACGGGCAGCCTTACTCTCGCTTATTTTTTCCTTTATATAGTTGTAAGCCTCTTTGTCTGTATATTTCAGGTAGAGGTCTTCCATTTCGGTCTTTATATTGTACAGTCCGAGCTTATGGGCCAGAGGTGTGTAGAGGTACGACACTTCCATCGCCAGACGCATACGGTACTGCTCGCTATATCGTTCGGCACACCTGATTTCGTAAAGGCGGCTTGCTATTTTGATGAGTATAACCCGCATATCCTCGGCCAGCGATATCAGCAGCTTTATATAATTGTCGGAAGCCATTGCCGATTGGGTAGCTTCCAGCGAATTTACCTTTATCAGCCCTGTTACAATATCTGCGACATCTTTCCCGAAGAGTTTTTTAACTTCTTCTATATCCGTCGTTTTACTTACAATAGGGCGGTATAGTATGAGGGCTATGACGGAAGGGCTTTTCATACCCAGTTCTTCTAAGAGTATGATGCAAGTGCTGACGGTCAGGTCGGCGATGCTGCCGATACGTTTGTTGTCGTCGTAGGCTTTGGCGGCAATAGCCTTTTTTACAACCTTTTTCAACTTTTGCATTTCATCGGCGGTGAGGTTTGCACACAATCCTTTCATCAGCCTCTTGAATCTGGAAAGTGTAAGCCCGCTTTTGTTATATGTAGATTGGTTGCTCATAATTGTTATCTGCCCTTATTTAGAAAATATTGCTTGTCTCACAGCATAAAACATAGCAAAATTAATGCTTTTCTTGTTTTCTGCTTATGCTTTTGTAAACAAATTGAATCGAACTCACGTTAAACAGGTTTTTATTTTTTGATTTCCTTCCTGAAAAACCGGACTTTATATAGATAAAATATATCGGCGGCAGGATTGATTTTTAACGAATGTTGCCAAAATGTAAATTATACATAGAATGTCATTGTGTCCCTTCATTAAGGGAGTTTCTTGTAGAGAATTTATAATGAACTACGAGCGGAAATAAATTTAGTATTATCTTCGTACCTGAATAAATAGACTTTACATATCATGCCTGAGAAAAAGCACCTTGCCAAAAAGTTTGGAGAGGCAATCTATAAATACAAGTTCACAATAGTTGCATTGGCATACATCGGGCTGATAGCCTTTATCCCTATCCGGTTTGCGCCCAGTATCCCTATGCTGCTTCTCGTACTGTCTTTTTTACCTCTGGTCAATATTCTGGCGAAAACCCGCTACACATTCATCCTCACTTTCCTGTTGGCTTTTATACTGGCATTTAACGCTTACTTTGCTTTCGCTCTGGGCACAGATGTCTCGTTGGAGGTGATGGCTTCCATCTTCGAGACGCACACAGCCGAGGCCGTGAGTATGCTCAAAGGGGGCGTTCTTTTGGGCGCATTGCTGGGATTGGCTGCTACCACAGGTCTGCTTTATCTGGCAGAAAGGGAATTGAAAGGCTCTCCCCTATCCCGCAAAGTTTCGTTGGGGCTGTTGCTAGCCTATCTGCTGCTGTTCTTGCCAATAGTTTGCTACAAGCGGATAAAGTGGGACAGGCAAGCTGAGTTTATGGCCGAGGCTCCGCTAAAAGTGGTTCAGGACAAAGTGAATATGTATGCCCCTATATTATATGGCAATATACTCACCATATTGGCTTATCAGGAAGAAATGGCAATGCTGAGGGAGTTTTCCGATCCCACGAATAAGACTTTGCCCGAAGGCATCGTATTAAATGACACCCTTCCCGTTCCCCAGAAGATATACCTGGTAATAGGTGAAAGCGCCTATCGCAAACATTGGTCACTATACGGCTATCCGGTAAAGACGACCCCTTTTATAGACAGTCTTTCGCAAGTGCAACCACAGCAAATGTATTATTACGATGGCATAGCCTCTGCACCCTTTACCCGCAACGCTTTGCGCATGGCTCTATCGTTTGCCTCGCCGGTCGATTTGCAGCCGTTTTATGAAAATAAGACGCTGATAAATATGGCAAACGATGCCGGTTACGCTACCTATTGGATTTCGAACCAGGGCTCATCGGCTATCGAAGATTCCTATCTGGGCTATATCGCGGCGAGTGCCAACCATACTATTTATCCCAAAGGCAATTATATGGCAAACGACGACTTCGTCTTACTCTCCATACTTCGAGCAGAACGTAAAGAGAAGGAAAAGCAGTTCTTTGTCCTTCATCTGGTGGGTAGCCACAATGATTATTCCGACAGGTACGACCAAACAGATGCCGAAACCATATCCGGAAACAATACTGTAACAAACCAGTACGACCGCTCTATACATCACACCGACAGGGTATTGCGCGAAATATATCAGGTAATGACACAAGACTCTACGGCATTGCTGCTGTTCTTTTCCGACCACGGCGAAATAGTAGGCAAGGGGCATGGCCCGTGGAAAGACGGCGTAGCCCAGTTTGACATACCGTTTGTAGCCATCGAAAACGGGGTGCAGCCAACCGGCCGCATTATCGCAAAATATCAGGATAAGGAAACCGGGTTGGTAAATAATTCAAATATCGTTTATATATTAGCCGAAGCAATGGGCTATTCCATTCCTCACAGATATATAGAAAAGGCTGTTTCGGACGGACGCTTTGTGAGGCATGCCGACCAAAGTTTTTCGCCATATAGCGAGATAAAGGACTGATCAGAGCCAGCCGTTCTCCTTATACCACTCTACCGATTCTTCCAGTCCCCTGCGAAGATTATATTTTGGTGAAAACCCTAAGTCATTGACCAGCGGCGCGATATCGCATTCCCAGTTGCGCTGCTTCATTATCTTGCATTTATCCCGGTTGAGGGTCGAAGGCTTTTTGGTGATTTTCGACATGTCTTCGGCTATTGCAGATATCCCTTTCAGTATCCATAGCGGTACTTTGAGGCTTAGCACATGCTTTTTGCCGATAACTTCTTTTACCAGCCGGGTATATTCTTTGTCGGTATATACATCACCATCGGCTACAAAATAAGCTTTGTTTTTCACCTCGCTTGCCAACCCCAGGAAGACAGCATCCACAAGGTCTTTTACATATATAAATGTAAGGTGCTGGGGCTTGAAGCCTGCGCCTACATCCAATCCCGACCTCACGGTCTTTATCATAAGGAAATAGTCTTTTTCGCGCGGCCCATAGACACCAGTCGGGCGGAGGATGATATAAGGAAAATCTTTTTTCGCCTGTAAATATTGCTCGGCTTTTAGTTTGCTCCTGCCATAAGCCGTGTTCGGATTAGGGGTGTCGGTCAGCTTTATGGGTGTGTAATTTATTTCATCGCCTACACCAAATGCGCTGAGACTGCTCATCAGGACGAACTTGTCGGCAGCCGCTACAGTTTCTAGGGCATCTATGAAGTTTGCCGTATATTGGAAATTAACCTTGTCGAAATCCTCCGGGTTCAAGCATTTGGTAACACCTGCATTGTGCACAACGTAATGGAATCGGCCATGTTGCGATACAAATTCTACCAGTTGCCGCATAAGCATATCTTCGTCGCCGAAATTCAGGTCTATGAAACTGATCCTGCTGTCTTTCAGATATTCCCTGCTACTTGATTTGCGTATGCCTGCCCACACCTCGTAGCCCTCGCTCAACGCTTTTTCTACAAGGAAGCTGCCTATAAAACCGCTGGCGCCGGTGATTAGTATTCTTTTTGTTTCCATATCGGTGGCAAATTTAACTATAAATATCTGAAAAGGCATTCGCCTGTCAGGTTTTCGAAAACGGAAAAAGTAACAAAAGTAACAGTCTTCGCACCTTTTTCTATTGTTCCTTTTTTCTCTTTCTTGTCGCGGTTTGCAGCTCTGCGCCAAAGGGAGAGTGGTAAAAAAAGTAACAAAAGTAACACTATTCCCCGTTTTTTTACGCTGTTACTTTTTACCCGACAATACGCTTATTATCCGCACTATATAGATAAAGCTACAAAAATAAAATTACAGGAATGTGTTTCTTTCTGATTGTTTTTTATCCGGATGCCAATTTCCTGTCAATCGTTTACATTGATTCCCGAATCCTTCAAAAACTCGGAAGGAGTCTGCCCCGTCAGTTTTTTCATAGTAGAAAAGAATGAACTTCGCGAACTAAAACCACACTCGCGGGCAAGGGCGCTTAATGTATATTGCTGAAGCAGCCCCTCGGCGGCCTTCTCCTTAAACATCTCGATGCGGTATTTGGAAACAAAATTTGAAAAATTGGTGTCAAGATGTTGGTTCAACACTTGCGATATTTTCGATTTAGAGCAATTTATGGCTTTGGCTATATCATCCAGTTTCAATTCAGGGTTCAGATATGGTTTTTCTTCTTCCATATATTTCATCAATTGCAACTGTATCGTCTCCAGTTCGTCTTTTTCTATTTTCTGGTTCTGATATTTGGCCTTGTTCGAAGCTTCGCGTTCTTTCAACGAATTTTTATACTTTCTCAGTTTTTTGATAAACCACTTATACGTGAAAAAGAAAACAGTAGCTATCGCTATAAACAAAAAGATTACCCAATAGAGAATATATGATTTATCTTTGATTATCAGAAACGTTTTTACTGCCCCGTCATTCCCTGCCTTTCTTATTTTCAACACATGGCTACCGCCAGGTACATCGGTAATTAAGATATCATTGCCCACCAAAGCCTTCTGCCACCTGTCTTGCACTCCTTCCAACTTATATTCATATACAACAGAGGACGGGTAATCGTATATAAAATCGGAGAACCTGAATATAAAATTTTTCTGAGACGCCGGCAGTTTTATACTACTCAGATATTCGGGAGCAAACTCCAGCTTTTTGATCGCTACATCTTCGGGATAACCGTCAACCACTATCTTTGTTATGTATATTTTGTTTTCGAAAGGTTCTTTTGTGTCAAGAGAAGCTAGATAGATAAGTCCCCGTTCATTGCCCCACCAGATCGTATTATTTGTTTTTTGTACTGCACCATCGTTGAATGCGTAATTGGGAATGCCATCGTATAGCGAGAATATAGAGTAGTCGGACGTATTGTCGTCATACAATGTAATACCTTTGGTGGTGGTTATCCAAATCTGCCCCGGCGTGCCTTCTATTATCGAAGATACGTAATTGTCGGGCAGGAAATCCTGATTGGTGTACTGAGCAAAAGATTGCAGGTCTTTTGTTATTCTTATCAACCCTTGATTTTCGCATCCCAGCCAGATGTTTTGCCGCGAATCTTCGTAAATATAACGGGTGATACCTATCGACAGCAACTCGTGGAACGGCAGATTCTTTATTTTCCCGTTTTCGATATAACATACCCCTTCGCGCGTGGCGATCCAAATCCTGCCCAACGAGTCTTCCAGCACAGAATATATATCATCTGAAAGGAGATCTGAATTTGAGGTATTATAAATCTCATATACATCTTTCCGCTCATCGTATTTTATCAATCCCGACAATGTACCAAACCAGAAAAAGCCTTCGCTGTCGCGGATAATGGAATAAAAGGAATTTTCGGTAAAGACCGTTTCTTCCTTAAAATTCCTGACAGTCTTTGTCTTCGTATCAAATATATTCAGTCCTCCGCCAAATGTGCCGATAAAGAAATTTTCGTTGTAAGGATAAATATTAAGTACGATGTTCGATTTTAATTCTGGAGTATTATCTGTCTTATACCAGCGTATATTGCCATCTTTATTGTATATGAGTCCGTTTCGCGTACCGAAAATACCGCATCCGTCTTCACATATCCTAAACGAGCGGATATTTATGTTTCGGGTATCAATACCGCCGGGCATATAGAATGTTTTGAAAAGGGTATTTTGGGTAGGGATATAATTCAAACCTCCCGAAAAAGTACCCACCCATAGGGAGTTATCGTCTACCAATATCGAATATACAGCATTTGCACTCAGGCTTTGAGCGTTGTTCGAATCATGTTTTATTTCCGATATGGCCTTGTCTTTAAGGTTTAGTATTTTGAGCCCATCTCCATTTGTGCCGATATACAGCTTATTATTGTGGTACGAAATAGTCTGTATATAAGTAGCATCGAGAGGTATTGCCGGCGAAAAACTGTTATTACGGGTATCGAACGATAATATCCTGTTGTTTTGAGTGCCAATATAAAGAGTTGTCCCGTTCCGGGCCAGGCTTAGGAATTTATTTTCTCCCTGCCATTTATAGTTGTACATCTGCTTTGTGTTCAGGTCGTATTTTACCAAGCCATCGGAAGTAGTTAGCCAACATATATTGCCATCGTCGATACAGATTCCTGTCAACACTTTATTTTGCAATACATTATCGGTCACCTGCCGGGGAGTTTCCATATCGCTATTGTAGCAGAACAAGCCCTTGTTGCTTATGATATACAGGTTTTTATCCTTATCGAGCGATGATGCTTTTAGTTTAATGTTGGCGTCTGTACCAAACGGTATGTAGATATTGCTGCGTATTTTCCGGTTGTACCTGTACAGTTCGTTTTCGGATACGATATATAAGACTACACTATCAGGCTCTTGTATATCGACAATGGATTTATCCTTAAACTCACCGAAAGACAAGGTATTAAAGCCATCGAACCGGTTAAGCCCGTTGGCCGTACCCAACCAGACGAAGTTTCGGCTATCCTTATATATACAGTTAATGGTATTGCTAGTCAGGCCTTGTTCTGTTGTGAGTTTTACGAAGGTGTTGTTCACAGAAGAAATAAGAACCAGGCTAAACAATAAAGTATGAAATATAAGAATTGCTCTTTTCATTTTTTTCAGTCTCGCAAATTTAAGCTTTCGGAGTTAAAAACTGCACATATCACCGGACGGATTTCATTTTTATTGTTCCATAAATATTTTTGTACTTCAAATTTAGTATTCGAAGAAGAATATTCTGACCAAAGAAGAATCTAAATTAGGAAATATTTTATTGATATCAATGTATATATGATTTTTTCACTTTTACATCCATTTTCGGCAACGACCTGACGGCACTTTCCTACAATATGCTTTCCTTTGCCCAAAACAGGTTTAGCTATGGTAAAAGAGATTATCTATCAGGATGTTTAACACCCCACCTCCACCCTTCCCGAACCACTTGTTTTTAAACGCATTACATTAGTCCGTAAATATTTTTGCACTCTATAATTTTAATCCAGAATATTTTTCACGGACTCATTAGGCTTTTTCAGAAAGCAATTATTAAATCCGTACGATTAATTTTGTTTTGTTAACCAATCAACATCAAACTATCAAAAAAAATAAAATGAATGACTCATAAACCCTATTACCATGCACAAGACAACGAACAAATCTGTAGGCATATTATTATGCTGATATGGCACATCCACTCTATCTAATACGATATTACTATCCTCGAACCGGGCATAGTTTAATAAAAAAGGAATCTTTAATCTAAGCAAAGAATGTATGAATATGAAATTTAAATCAAAATTCTTAAAACGCAAGGTATTACTTGCTTTTGCAATTTTGCTCGGAGGAACGTTATGTTCGTCCCTATATGCAGAATCGTCTACCAACGACTTACTTGTAACTAACCAAACAAACCGGACTATAAAAGGAAAAGTTACCGATGCCGCCGGAGAACCCTTAATCGGGGTTTCGGTAGTTGTGGAAGGGACTACAAACGGGACAATGACAGATGTCGATGGTTTTTATTCCATCAATGTATCTGAAAAAGCAACCCGCCTGCGCTTCTCCTATGTAGGCTACACAGAACAGGTAATACAGATAAGCAAATCTGTAATAGACGTTGTACTACGCGAAAACGAAGAAATGCTCAGCGAAGTAGTCGTTGTAGGCTATGGTGTACAGAAAAAAGAAACGCTATCCGGCGCCATTGCAGTTGTCGACTCCAAAGCATTTGAAGAAAAAGGAGGGCTTTCGAGCCCGTTGCAGGCATTGCAGGGACAAGTGGCCGGAGTAATGGTTACCCGTTCATCCTCTGCTCCCGGCGACGAAGGCTGGAGCATGAGCCTGCGCGGCGCATCTTCCAAAAATTCGACCGAACCATTGGTTGTTATAGATGGGGTAGCATCTGGTAGCGTAAACGATTTGCGCAACCTCAACTCAAACGATATCGAAACTATCAGTTTCCTTAAAGACGGTTCGGCTGCCATCTATGGTTCGCGGGCTGCCGGCGGTGTTGTCCTCATCACAACAAAGAAAGGTGCTAAAGGAAAGACCAAAATAGAATATAGCGGTTCGGCCACACTGAAAACCGTCGGGCTGATGCCTTCGGCTATGAGTATCGACCAATGGTCGGACGGTGTGATGACTGCATTGAGGAATGATGATAAGACCTCCGATGTTTGGTACACCTTTGCCGAGCTGGCAAAAAAATATAAAGGTTCTTATATAGACCTGGCTACAAGCAACAACCCTTTCGGCACAGCGGCATTTACCGATGTTAGCGACTTTGTATTTGATAACGATGCCAACTGGCTCGATTCTCTATTTGGCGACACATGGTCTACAGAGCAAAACCTGAGCGTATCGGGAGGTTCAGACCGTTCGTCGTTCCGCGTATCGTTCAGCTACCTATACGATGGCTCTACCCTGCAATATGGGAACAACAAGAACCAACGCTACAATTTCAGGGTTAACAACACTTACAAGCTTAGCGATAAGGTAACTTTAGAATCTTCTATTTCCTACAATCGCCAACAGCAGGTTACACCTACCAGCATTGGCTCGGTGCTGACTACCAGTATGCCTATGCCCGGCCTGCCTTTCCGCTCGCAAAATGGCAAGGCTTATGCCTGGGGTACATGGGGATCGCCGGTTGCCAAACTCGAAGAAGGCGGCGACAACAAGCTTTCTGTATCGGCCATCAACATCAACGAATCGTTGAAATACAATATAACAGATTGGTTGAATGCTACGGGCGAAGTTGGTTATAATACAAACTCTGCCAACCGCAGCGTCGTAGAAAATTCGATAACATATTACAACTACGCCGGCAACAAGAAAGTGCTGGTAACCCCTACACAGGCAAGCTCTTCTTACCTCCAAACAGATGCGCGCACCGACTTTTATTCATTCTCAGGTTACCTGAATGCACACCGCACATTTGCCAAAAAGCATAATTTCAGCCTCACGGCAGGTGCTCAATACGAATTTAAAGAATATGTATATTATGGTACTACAGTAAAGGGTATTCAGGATGGGCTGGAAATAATAAACGGTTCGGGCGAAGTCAAATCAGAAACCAACGTCGGTAAAGATAATAAAACCAGGTGGCAGACTTCAATCCTTTCTTATTTCGGGCGTTTCAATTATGATTACGATCAACGGTACTTATTTGAACTAAACGGACGTTACGATGGAGTTTCCAAATTCCAACCGGAAAATCGCTGGGACTTCTTCTGGGGCACATCACTGGGATGGAGAATACAACAAGAAGCATTCTTGAAAGATGTAAGCTGGCTACACGATCTCAAACTCCGCTTATCTTATGCCGAGGTAGGTAATCAAAGCGGAGTGGGCAATTATGATGGTGTTATATTCTACGATTTAATGACAAATTCGGGCGCATATTTAGGTTCCAACAATGCGTCTTATTTCAAAACTGATGGCAATCTGGCTACAAAAGATCGCAAATGGGAACGCGTAAAGAATTACAATATCGCATTAGACTTCGGATTTCTAGGAGGTAGCTTGAGTGGTACTGTCGACCTCTTTATGAAGCGCAACAACAATATGCTGATAGATGTCTCTTATCCTGCAATATTAGGAGATAAAGCACCTACAGCCAACAAAGGTAAGTTTAAGACATGGGGGGTAGACGGAAATCTGTCTTACCGTGGCAAGATCGGTGACTTCAATTACCATGCTGGAGGAACACTGACTTTCGTCCGCGATAAATTAGTTGACAATGGCGGTACTACTGTTATCAGATCCGGTTTTATAAACCAAATGCAGGGATACCCGTTGAAGTCTGTTTTCGGACTTCGTTATGCCGGCAAGATACAAAACGAAGAACAATTGGCGGCATACCATGCTAAGTATTATAACAACAATGGCATAAATATGCCAAGCAACCTGCGCGTAGGCGACAATATGTATTGCGACGAAAACGGGGATGGAGTTCTCGACGAAAAAGACTTTATACATTTAGGCAGCGATACTCCCGAAATCTCTTACTCTTTCAACTTCGGCGCCAGCTATAAGGGCATCGATATTAATGTAATATTTCAAGGAGCTGCTAACCGTTTCGTATATCGCGGCATCGATAACTGGACTGTTCCGTTCCGTGCCAACTATACCAATACCATTACGTCTTCCATTGGCAATACATGGAACGAAAACAACCGCGACGCGTATTATGCACCTTATACCAACGATGGCAATATAAACAACTATAACTATCAGGCATCGACTCTCACTGCACAGGATGGCCGCTATCTCCGCCTCAAAAACATAACTGTGGGTTATACATTCCCTCGCAGCCTGCTAATGAAAACGAAGTCCATTGAAGGTGCCCGTATTTACGTAACAGGTGCAGATCTCTGGGAAACAACCAAAATAAAAGACGGATGGGACCCTGAAGCTGTAACAGACTCAGGATCGGCAGGAAAAGGTGTGAAACGCTATCCGTTTACCCGTAATTTCACATTTGGTCTTAACTTAACTTTCTAATCATAAATAGCATGAAAAAAATATATTATATAAAAATAGCTTGCTTGTCCCTCGTAACCTGGGCTTTGACATCCTGCATGGATCTTGACCCAAAGTCACAATTGGGTGATAACCTGCTTTGGAATAAAGCTGAGAACTTTCAATTGTTTGCCAATCAGTTTTACAGCTGGACACGCGATTTTCAAATGAGTGTAGACTATGGATCCGGCTTAAGTGATGGCGTACATAGCGATTACCGCTCCGACCTGATAGCTACTTCGTCGGTGAACACCTATAGCCAGGGTACGAACACAATTCCGGCTACAGATAAGAACTATGAGGAACTTTACAGGCGTATATATTATACAAACCTGTTGCTCGACAGGGCCGAATCATTTGGCGACAAGGGTGCAATAGCAATCCCTATTGCCGAAGCCAGGTTTTTCCGCGCCTATCTGCACTTCGAACTGGTTCAGATATGGGGAGACGTCGCACTATCAACCAAGGTATTGGATACCGACGCACCGGAATTATACGCCCCACGCAATAGCCGGAGTGAAGTAATAGACCACATTATAAAGGATTTGCAGGAAGCATCTTATGTTCTCCCCGAAACAGCTACAGAAGAAGGTAGGCTGACCAAATATGCCGCACTGGCTATGTTGTCGCGCGTAGCATTATACGAAGGTACATGGCAAAAATTCCACACCGGGGGTAGCACTACAATGACCAACACTACACGTAGTACAGAATTGCTGACTATAGCCAAAAATGCAGCCAATGATGTAATAAAAGATAATAAGTACAAGCTGTTTTATAACGAAATACTGGGCGACGAAAGCTATCGCTATATGTTCATTCTCGAAGATGCCCAGTGTAACCCTGCCGGGCTGACAAAGAAAGACAACACAGAGTATATTCTGGCACACCGTCACCGCGAGGGCGATAAATTGGCAATCAACATTACACACGCCATGCAAGGCAATGTAGTTTATATCACCCGCAAACTGGCTAATACGTATCTCTGTGCCGATGGGCTGCCTATAGGCAAATCTCGTTTTACCATAGGATATACAGGAGCAACCGACGAGTTCCAAAACCGCGATATGCGTATGAGCAATACAATGTTGCAAAACGGGCAAAAATACTGGAACAACGATGGTAAATGGCGCACAAAATGGAACGACGAAGATAAGGGATTAGACAATGAGGGTAAGTCTAGATATCTGACAGCCAACGTCCGCTCCAACAGTGGTTACCAAAACAACAAATGGGCTGTAGAACGTCAGGTAGCCGACTATTACGAGTCGATAGACTTCCCCGTTATCCGCTATGCAGAAGTGTTGCTGAATTATGCCGAAGCCGTTTACGAATTGAACCATTCTATTTCGAATACCGACCTCGATTATTCTCTCAATCTTGTTCGCCAGCGTGTAAATAAAAATATGCCGAAATTAAGCACCGATTTAGTTTCCGCCAACGGCCTGTCGATGCGCGACGAAATCCGCAGGGAACGTACAGTCGAACTATTCCTCGAAGGTTTCCGTATCGACGACCTCAAGCGTTGGGCTACTGCTGCTACCGAAATGCCGCAAGAACAACTTGGCGTTAAATTTACCGGCACATGGTTCGAAGCAAACTGGGCTGCACAAAGCCGCCAACTGAACAACGATGGCTGCATTATTCTATATAATGACAGAGTATGGGAAAGTAAGCACTATCTTTATCCGTTACCGTCCGACCAACGACAATTGAATCCACAATTGGGACAAAATCCGGGATGGGGAAACTAAACATGTTTAATCTTTAAGTATAAGATATTTATGAAATATATATTGAAATATAGTTTAGGTTGCTTGCTTTTGGCAACAATCTTAATAGCAATGGTTTCTTGTAGCGACGACGATGCGTCTTCAAATCTCACCTCTGCTATTTATCCGAAATCCGTAGTGATAAATATTCCGGCAGAATTGGAGCAGTATGTCTATACCGACGAAGGACTGGGCATCAAGGTATTGCCTATGGTAAAAGGAGAAAGCGTGGCATTGAGCTATACCATTTCTCCGGAAGACGTCACTTTCAAAGATGTAAACTGGACTTCGAGCGATGCCAACGTAGCTTCGGTCGATAAGAATAACAACCTGACAGCCTTTAGTGGCGATGGTGCAGGCTATGCAATTATACAAGTTGCCCCCGATCCTCTTTTTGCCGGCAGCGATATTTATGGCACATTGAAAGTGGTTGTTTCCAACACCTTAGTGAAGGCTCAATCTATTACTGTCAGCTCTACCGAAGACGATGTATTTGCAGGAGAGGCATTACAGCTCACGGCGTCGATTTTGCCCGAAAATGCCACATACAAGACCGTAAAATGGACAAGCTCCGACGAAGCTGTAGCCACAGTAGACAACAATGGATTGGTTACCGGA
The DNA here is from genome assembly GCF_010501105.1 of Dysgonomonas sp. 511. Classification (GTDB taxonomy): domain Bacteria; phylum Bacteroidota; class Bacteroidia; order Bacteroidales; family Dysgonomonadaceae; genus Dysgonomonas. The sequence continues at coordinate 26,140 of NZ_QVMQ01000017.1, forward strand.
AAAGAAACCGGAGCTGCCGCTACCCCTGTTACTATAACAGCTACTTCTCTGGATGGCGCTCAGGTTTCAGGCTCTAAAACCATTACGATCAAGCAGATCATAGAGCCTCAAAGTGTTACTATAGACCAGACATATTCGGTTATCAACAATTACCTCTGTGCTATTAACGAAAAAGGGCTGAGCCTCGACTTCACTACAGTACCGGCAGATGCTACCCAATCGTTGGTAAAATGGGAGTCGAGCGATGAAGCTATTGCTACTGTATCGGGTGGTGTAGTTACCTATAATCAGGATGGTGTATTCGGCGATGTTACGATTACTGCTACTTGTCCGGGAGGCAACAGTGCATCTATCAAGTTGAACCTGGCAGCAGGACTGGTACGCGAACTATTCCACAACCAGAACAACTACACATGGTACAACGCATCTCAATCGGGCAACGGAACATCTTCTTCGCATGTATGGAGCTATGGCAAAGTAACAGTGAAGACTTATAAGCAAAATGCAACGAACCAGCGTGCCGACTTCAAATGCTGGAGTCCTAAGACATGGCTGCACGCAGGCAATTATCCGATTATTGCAGTTCGTATGCAAGATGCTATGGATTTATATGCCGAAGTTACTTACCGTGCCATTACATTGGATGGGTCAGGGACTTGTGGAGGAGCATCATTCAGTGGTGGATTGAATGGAAACAATAATAAATGGCTTCACGATTATAAATGTAGCGATGGTACGCATGTATTTATTTATGATATGACTGCGCAAGGTTGGGCTAATGGAGGTAAGCTACCTACAAATGAGGTCGCAACTTTCCCTACACTTCAATTTAAGTACGCTGATATCCGCACATTGACCGAGCAGATCACATATGACGTACATTGGGTGCAAACTTTCAAAACCATCGACGAAGTAAAAGCCTATATTACATCCGAAGGATTAACCTACGATATCATTAAATAATTACAAAGAGTTGTTTAATCGAAAAAGAAAAAAATTATGAATAAATTCTCTATTATAATAACAGGTGTGGTACTGCTTTTTGCAGTACTCACATCCTGTCAGGAAAATGAACATGGCACAGTTGACCTGACAATGCCCGGTGACGTGGAAAAACCGGTAGAAGCACAGTATACCTACAATCACCCGAGTGCGATGTTCAACCAGGCCGATTTCGACCGCGTAAAAGCGATGTTAGACGATGGTACTGCTCCACAGGCAGTAAAAGATGAGTTCCAGAATTTGAAGAATAGCACATTTGCTGCACCTGGATACGTACATACTCCGCAAACGAAAATAGTCCGTGGCGATGCTACAGGTACAGGTTTTCCCGGCGAGAATTACGGTTATGCGATGCGCGATGCCGCTGCGGCATACCAAAAGGCTCTTTTGTGGAAACTCTCAGGTGATGCCCAATACGCCGAAGGCTCTATAAAAATAATGAACGACTGGGCGGCAACATGTACCGAAATTGCTTCAAACGACGCCAACCATATGCTTGCTGCAGGTTGCCAGGGCTATACATTTGCCAATGCTGCCGAAATAATGCAAACTTATGATGGATGGAACGCCAACGACCTTGCTACTGTCAAGTCGTGGCTTGTACGCGTCTTTGCTTCTAAAAACAAAGACTTCCTGACCAACCATCAAGGTACAAACAACTGCGCCCTGCACTATTGGTCGAACTGGGATTTGGTGAATATGTGTTCATATCTGGCCATCGGCATCCTTACCGAAAATGATGATATGGTAAACTATATCGTGAATTATTTTCACAATGGCGTAGGCAATGGCTGCATCAAGAATATGATACAAGGTACATTTGCCGACCCACTGAATACAGGCGTATTTATCAGCCAGAATCAGGAAAGCGGTCGCGACCAGGGCCATGCTTCCATGTCGGTAGCTGTAGCTGCCAATCTCTGCCAGATGGCTTATACGCTTTACCAAAACAATCAGTCGGTATCGAAACTCGATTTCTTTGCTGCCAACGACAATGCCATAATGAAAATGGGCGAATATACAGCTCTATTCAACTTAAGGAATGGAAATGACAATGCAAATGCAACAGGTTCGTGGCTAATTACTGCAACCAAAATGCCATTTAATGAATATAAGTACTGTATAGGATGCAGTTGCAGGGATCAGAATCACGGAGCAACACATACATCTGTTGCCGACGATGCCGGGCGTGGCAGTGTCCGTCCGGGATGGGAGATATTATATAACCACTATGCCAAAGTAAAAGGACTGAGCAGTGGCTTCCATTATTCCAAGCAAATATCGGACAAAATACGTCCGGAAGGTGGATCTGGCGACAACCGCTATGGCCCCAACAGTGGCGCATTTGACCAACTGGGATGGGGTACCCTGATGATGTATCGTCCATAAGGCAATCTTCTATAATTAGCATGGCAAGGGGCGAGCCTTTATAGGGAAGCCCCTTGCTTATCAAACATAAAAAGCCATGAAAATAAAAATACTTTCATTCCTCATACTACTTCTTATATTCAACAACCTATGGGCTGCCGAATGGCAATGGTCTGTAGAGATAAAGAATGCCATATCGGGCGAAACGAATAGTAATCCACGCGCCTTTTTATGGATACCTTCCAATTGCAAACAAGTAAGGGCAGTTATAGTCGGACAACATAATATGTGCGAAGAAACCATATTCGAACATCCTGTTTTCAGAAAAACAATGGCTGACATGGGGTTTGCTATTATCTGGATAACTCCTATCATCAACCAGTCCTGGGATGTATCGTCTGGTTGTCAAACGCAATTCGACACCATGCTGGCAGATCTGGCGGAAGTAAGTGGTTATTCTGAACTTAAAAACATACCAATTGTTCCTTTAGGCCATTCAGCTCTGGCCACATTTCCATGGAACTTTGCTGCATGGAATCCAGAACGGACATTAGCAGTTATTTCATATCATGGAGATGCTCCACGTACAAATCTGACCGGCTATGGAGGTAGTAACCTGGAATGGGGAAGAACCCGTAATATTGATGGCATACCCGGACTGATGATAGAGGGTGAATATGAATGGTGGGAAGCCCGGGTAAACCCTGCCTTAGCCTTTAGGATGATGTATCCCGAAAGTTGCATTTCGTTTCTTTGTGATGCCGGACGCGGCCATTTTGATGTATCGGATGAAGTTGTAAGTTATATTTCCTTGTTTTTGAAGAAAGCAGCGCAATATAGGTTACCGGACAATCAATCACCAGATAAGCAACCGGATTTAGCGAAGATTAATAATCAAAAAGGCTGGCTGGCACAACGCTGGCATCCGAATCAGGAAAGAAGAGCCGATACCGCTCCATATGCGGAGTATAAAGGCAATCGTCATGACGCATTCTGGTATTTTGACAAAGAAATGGCAGAACTGACCGAAAAATATTATGAAAAGTCAAGAGGAAAGAAAGACCAATATATAGGCTTTGTGCAGAATGGACAGCTATTGAATTTCAACGAAAAATCCCATTCGCGCTACAATGCTAAATTTATACCGGAAGAAGATGGACTGACTTTCCATCTGTCTGCTGTTTTTACCGATTCACTGCATAGGCAACAAACCGCAGGCCACTCCCCGAAAGGAAAAATAAAGATAGACCGGATAAACGGCCCCATAAAAAAAACAAATGATACCACTTTTATGGTGCAGTTTTACCGGATGGGGTTAAACAACCCGAAACGCACCGGCGATATCTGGCTGATTGCGCACCACGATGGCGACAAGATTTACAAAAGCGCAGTGCAGCAGATCAACATACGCATACCATATCCCAACAAGGAAGGGAAAAAACAACATATAACATTTACGCCTCCGGCGGATGTAAAGAAAGGTACTAAATCCATATCATTGGATGCTATTGCAGATAGCGGACTACCCGTCTATTATTATGTAAAAGAAGGGCCGGCAAGAATAGAAGGGAATAAACTCATTTTCACTAAAATGCCGCCACGCGCCAAATTGCCACTGAAAGTTTCCGTTGTAGCATGGCAGTACGGACGGCTTACAGGCGAAAAAACACAAACAGCTGAGGCTGTGGAACGAAGTTTTTATATAAAGTAACAAATAGGCTATATATCTGCAACAAACTAACAGATAACCTAACAGATAATCATTATATTTTTGTTTTCATGAAAAAATTAATATCCATATTATCCTTTTTTCTAATCACCAGTGGAACACTATCGGCACAAGCCGTCATCAATTCCACCCATTCGCATCTAACTTCTCCCGATGGCAAATATTCTTTCGAAGTCTACCAAAAAGAATTTCCGGGAGGGACAAAACAATTATACTACACCCTGGCATATAATGGAAAGACAGTAGTTGAAGAATCGGAGCTAGGAGTATTAATCGAAAACCAACTGTTCGAATCGGCTCTGGGCATCCCAAACGACACGAGCAAAATATGGGGCGAAAATCTAAACCTGACTGATAAAAAGACAAATACTGTAGATGAAACATGGAAGCCTGTATATGGCGAACGCAATACAATAAGAAATCATTATAACGAATTGACCCTAAAATTTCTCAAAGGAGAAGATAATCCCGGCGGGCATGAAGGTGGATATGACAGAAGACGTTATTATATGATGGATTTCGTTGTGCGCGCCTATAACGAAGGGGTAGCTTTCCGTTATCACTTTCCTGAGGCCACAAACGGCTTGTTCCTTCACATCACAGGCGAACAAACACAGTTTACCCTACCCGAAGGTACAATGGCATATTACGAACGTTGGGCACAAGGGGCATATTCCTTAAAACCATTGAAAGATTGGGGAGATGAATGCGAACGCCCTTTGACAATGAAGTTACAAAACGGACTTACAGTAGCCCTTGCAGAAGCAGAGATGGTCGATTATGCCCGGATGAAATTCCGCCTGAACGATAAGAACGCAAATACATTGCAGGCTTCATTGTATAGTTCAGTAGATGCGATTACCCCATATAATACTCCGTGGCGAGTGATTATGGCAGCCGAAAAGGCTACCGAACTGATAGTAAATAATGACATAATACTAAACCTCAACCCTGAAAATAAGATAAAAGACACCTCATGGATCAAACCCGGAAAGGTAATCCGTGTATCTAAACTGACACAGGAAGACGCTAAGAAATGTGTCGATTTTGCCGCCGAACGCGGACTGCAATACATCCATATAGATGCCAGTTGGTACGGCCCAGAGATGAGCATGAGCTCGGACGCTACTACCGTAGCCGAAAACAGAGACTTCGACATACCTGCACTAACAACCTATGCAGCATCGAAAGGCATCGGGCTGATGGTATATGTAAATCAACGCGCACTTGTACAACAACTTGACGAGATTCTTCCTCTTTACAAGAAATGGGGAATAAAAGGTATAAAGTTCGGCTTTGTACAGATAGGCAACCAGCACTGGAGCACATGGCTGCACGATGCGATAAAGAAATGTGCCGAATATGAAATGCTGGTAGATATACACGATGAATACCGCCCTACAGGATTCAGCCGTACTTATCCCAACCTGATGACACAGGAAGGTATCCGTGGCAACGAAGAATTTCCTGATGCAACACACAATACGATATTACCGTTCACACGTTTCCTTGCAGGGGCGGGAGATTATACGATCTGTTACTACAACAACAGGATAAAAACGACCCACGCCCACCAACTGGCTATGGCGGCAGTTTATTACAGTCCGCTACAGTTTATGTACTGGTACGATCAGCCATCGGCATACAAAGGCGAACCCGAAATAGAATTTTTCGATAAAGTAAAAACTGTTTGGGACGATACAAAGGTTATAGACGGAGATATAGGGGAGTATGTGACGATTGCCCGTCGCAGCAACAAAGATTGGTTTTTAGGCACATTAGGCAATAACGACGCCCGCAATATCGCTACACCCCTCTCCTTTCTCCATGCCGGACAAAAATATATTGCCAGCATCTATACCGACGACGATAAGGCAGAAACGAAAACGAAGGTTAGGGTTACACGTCTGATTGTAGACAGTACATCTGTTCTTTCATTCAGTTTAAAACCTAGCGGGGGATGTGCCATTTACCTTACTCCGGCTACAAAAGAGGATTTGAAAAAATATAAGCCATATAAGAAAAACCAATTGCTTTAAGCATCCGCTTTTTCCATAACAACGATGATTTAAGAATATGAAAAGAAAACTATTAACCCTGTTATTACTCGTTGCATTAATCATTCCTTTGCAAACTTATGCAAAAGATAAGCTCGTTACAGCACCCGCCCCCAAAGGGGCTATGCTAAACGATGATTTTACCATAAAGGTAAGGCAACCGGGGCTACAGTGGCATGAAATCCCTTCATATTTGATTAAAGTACAAGCAGTAAAAGAACTGAAACGTACCGTAGAAAATGCGTCTGCCGCCTATTTCGATTTCGAAGGAGAGGTTGAAATATCTGTTACTTATAATAAAGGGGCTATAAATTCGGCTAAAGTTCGCCCTCTGTCTTATGGAATAGCCCACCGGATAGAAGGCAACACCATAACTTTCAGGTTAGATCGGCCGCGTAACCTGTCGATAGAAGTGAACGGCGATATTTACCACAACCTGCATCTTTTTGCCAATCCGATAGACAAATACATCCCCGATCTCAAAGATCCCGACCTTATTTATTTTGCCCCGGGAATACACGAAATAGCGAACGAGGAACTCAAAATCCCATCCGGAAAAACTGTATATCTGGCAGGGGGAGCTATTTTAAAATTTCGCTTAGCTGTTGATAGCGTCGAAAATGTAAAAATATTAGGAAGAGGAATGATATGTCATACTATAAAAGGAGGAGTTAAAATATCTAACTCTAAAAACATTCTGGTGGAAGGAATAATCCTGACGCAATGTTCGGCAGGCGGATCGGATGGTGTGACAATCCGCAACGTGAAAAGCATTAGCTATTATAGTTGGGGAGACGGCATGAATGTATTTGCCAGCAACAATGTGTTGCACGATGGCGTTTTCTGCCGCAATTCGGACGATTGCACAACAGTGTATGGAACAAGAAAAGGCTACGAAGGCGGATGTAAAAACATCACGATGCAAAACTCTGTACTTTGGGCAGATGTAGCCCATCCTATTTTTATCGGCATACATGGCAATGCTGGCAATCCTGAAATTCTGGAAAACCTGAATTATATAAATATAGATATTCTGGATCATAGGGAAACACAGATAGATTATCAGGGATGCATGGCAATCAACGCAGGCGACAACAACCTGATCCGCAAAGTGCGTTTCGAGAATATCCGTGTTGAGAATTTCAGAGAAGGACAGTTGGTCAATGTGCGTATTTTCTACAATCCGAAGTATTGTAAAGCTCCGGGAAGAGGCATTGAGGATGTCTTGTTCAAAGGCATAACATATACAGGCGATAATGCTGAAATATCTATAATTGCAGGATATGATGAAAATCGCAAAGTGAAGAATATCCGTTTCGAAAACCTGAATATCAACGGACAGCTTATCTATGATGATATGCCCGGCAAACCCGGTTTTTACAAGACAGCCGACCTTGCACGTTTCTTTGTCGGCGAACATGTAGAGAATGTAACTTTTAGCAAATAAGACTATAAACAATATGAAATATATATACATCATAATATTATTCCTTTTTTTCCAACTTGCCATAAAAGGCCAGTCGGTTTACCCCGGTCAGCACGAAGGCAAGATAAAACAGCCGTTGACAGGCCATATAAAAGCTTACAGTTTCGACCTGAAAGATGTGCGTCTTTTAAATTCCCCTTTCCGCCAGAATATGGAACGTGAGTCCAAGTGGATTTTATCTCTCGGTGCAGACAGGCTTCTGCATAGCTTCCGCAATACGGCCGGGGAGTATGCCGGTCGTGAAGGCGGCTATATGACCATAAAAAAATTGGGTGGCTGGGAGTCTCTCGATTGTGAACTACGCGGACATAGTACTGGCCATATCATGTCGGGATTAGCATATTTATATGCTTCTACAGGCGATGAAAAGTATAAAGTTAAAGCAGATAGCATCGTTGGTGGATTAGCTGAGGTACAAGAAACCCTTGCTCGAAATGGATATATCAGTGCTTATCCTGAAAATCTCATAAACCGCAATATTGCAGGCAAAAGTGTCTGGGCTCCGTGGTACACCCTACATAAAGTATATGCCGGGCTCATCGACCAATATCTTTATTGCGATAGCAAACAGGCTTTAGATATTATGGAAAAAGCCGCTTCATGGGCATACCAGAAATTAATGCCATTAAGCGAAGAACAACGCGCACTTATGCTACGCAACGAATTTGGCGGTGTAAACGAAGCTTTTTATAATCTATATGCGATAACAGGAAACCCGGAGCATAAGAAACTGGCTGAGTTCTTTTATCATTCGGCAGTTATCGACCCACTGGCTGAACATAAAGCAGATCTCTATTTCAAACATGCCAATACTTTTATACCTAAAGTGATAGGTGAAGCCCGTAATTACGAACTGCATAATAGTGACCGTTCTAAAGATATAGCCAGCTTCTTCTGGAATACAGTAATAGACCATCAGACTTATTGTACAGGAGGTAATAGCCATAAAGAAAAATTTATTCATTCCGACAGTATTTCGAAAAACCTGACAGGTTACACACAGGAAACCTGTAACACCAATAATATGCTAAAGCTTACCCGTCACTTGTTTTGCTGGGATACAAACCCAAAACATGCCGATTATTACGAGAGGGCGTTGTATAACCACATTCTCGGGCAACAGGACCCACAATCGGGAATGGTTGCATATTTCTTGCCGATGCTACCGGGTGCTCATAAAGTGTACAGCACCCCCGAAAATTCATTTTGGTGTTGTGTGGGCACAGGCTTCGAAAATCATGCGAAATATGGGGAGGCTATTTATTATCACGATAATGACGGATTGTATGTAAACCTGTTTATCCCATCCGTACTGACATGGAAAGAAAAAGGAGTGAAAATGAAGCAGGAGACAGCTTTTCCTGAAGATGGAAATGTAAAACTGACAATCAATACGGATAAGGACATTAAAATGCCTGTCTACCTCCGTTATCCAAAATGGACCAATAATGTAGAAGTGAAAGTGAATGGCAAAAAGGTTAAGGTAAAACAAATTCCGTCAAGCTATATTACAATAGAAAGAATCTGGAAGAACGGGGACAAGATAGAAGTAAATTACCCGATGAACCTGTATCTGGCAGAAACAAATGATAATCCAGATATGGCTGCCGTAATGTATGGCCCGCTTGTCCTGGCAGGAGCAATGGGGACAGAAGGGATGATAGCTCCCGCCCCTTTCTCGAACCCCAACGTTCGAAACGATTATTATACATATGATTATAAAGTGCCGGGCAATTTTAAAACAACCTTGAATGTCAATAAAAATAATATTACTCAGAGCATAAAACCAATCCCGGGAGAAGGACTTGCCTTTATTACAGAAGATAATATCCGTTTAGAACCGATTCATAAAATACACCATCAACGCTATGTTGTTTATTGGAATGTGAAAAATAAATAACCATGAAAAAATTACCCGCCATACTACTATTAATCCTTGCCTGTAACCTGATTTACGGGCAGCAAATACCATTGCCCGAAAACCTGCCGCAAGGCCATCCACGCCTGCTGACTACTCAGGAAAATAAGACTGTATTACAAAAACAGATTAAGGAAGAAGCATGGGCAAAAGAAGTGATGCAGGGTATATTAGGCAGGATAAACCCGTATGTAGAAAAAACACAGACAGAGCCCGACTGGCTTTATTCCCGGCTGATGATGTACTGGAAAAGCCATGCTACACAGGTATATATCAACGGAGGAGTCTATTCCCACGCTGACGGCGAAGCGCCCGTGCCTACCGTACGTTTCGGCAGTACACGTGGAGTTTCATCATCTTTTAAGCGTCCGAAGATAGAAGATATTATCCCTTATATGGACGATACCAAAGGTGTATATTTCCATAACTCATCCAAAGAAGGCAACCCCCTTGAATGGACAGAACAAGCCAATGTGTCCGGTTCCAGCATCGAAAGTGTCAACGAAGAGATAATGCGAATAGGCAAAGACGCAGCATTTGTTTATTGGATAACAGGTGATGAGAAATATGCCAAGTTTGCTTTCGACCTGTTCGACACCTATATAACAGGGATGTTTTACCGCACCGAGCCGATAGACTTAGGTAACGGCCATGCCAATACATTGGCCGGACTTTCCACTTTCGAGGTGATACAGGAAAGGATATTGAACGAACTAGCTTACCTCTACGACTTTACCTATCCTTATGTAAAAGCGAAACATAGCGATAAGATGGATATGTATGCCGCTACATTAAAAAAATGGATAGACTTGAGTATAAAGAACGGTGTACCGCATAATAACTGGAATCTGCATAAATCCAAATTTATCCTTAAAGTAGCAATGGTTCTGGAGGACAATAAAAACTATGCAGACAATAAAGGACGGGAATATTATATCGACTATATACTGAATAAAACATCCGCCCGCCAATGGTCATTAACCGACTTTATGAAATACGGGTACGACTACAATACGGGCATCTGGAACGAATGCCCAGGGTATGCCCAGGGAGTAACAAAAGACCTGACCAATTTTATCCGTGACTATGACAATACTTTCAATCAAAATTTATTGGCATATACCCCTGTAATGGAAAAAGCAGTGGAAGTACTGCCTCAATACTTATTCCCCAACAATCAGATCACAGCATTCGGAGATACCTATTATGGAGGTATAAACACGGAAGCTATGAGCGATATGGTACGAATGGCTCAGAAGTATGGCAACAAGAATAATGAAGTGTTATTTACTAAAATGTACAAGTTGTTCGAGCCAAATGCCGGACAGCAAAGCACGACACCTAAAAAATTAGCCCCACAGGTAGCCTCATTCTTTACAAGCAAGCCACTAGCATTAGATAAGAATATCGAAAAAGGCAAATTAAGCGATTATATTACCCAGACCTTCTATGCACCGAATGTAAGCTGGTTTGTTCAGCGTAATAAATACGATGACAAGCAAAACGGGTTGATGATATCGCAATATGCATCGTATGGCAATCATGCGCACAGCAATGGCGTAGCAATGGAACTATATGGCAAAGGATATATACTGGGGGCAGAATCGGGTATCGGCTCTTCTTACTTCGAAAAGCCGTATTTGGAATATTATTCGCAGTTCCCTGCTCACAATACGGTAATGGTGGACGGTATATCCAAATATCCCGAAATGCTAAGTAACCATCCGTTTGACTTGCTCTCATACTATCCCGAATCAAATCAAAAAGACGGTTACTATAAAGATATAACCTATTCGGAAGTCTATTTCCTCGAACCCGAAAGCCGCAGCGACCAGAACCGTTTATTGAGTATTGTCAGTACAGGAGAAACAACAGGATATTACGTGGATATTTTCCGTTCGAAAAAGCAACGAAAAGGCGATAAGTTCCATGATTATTTTTATCATAATCTGGGGCAGGAGCTTTTTATCCAAAACACGAAAGGCGAAAACCTCGACCTGCAACCAAACGAAGAAATGGCCTTTGCAGGAGGGCATCTCTTTGCCCTGGATTATATGTGGGATAAGCAATCGGCAAAGACCAATGAAGACTATCAGGCCGTATGGAAAATGAGCTTTCCTGACAATAACCATATCTACATGAATCTGTGGATGAAAGGGCAGGAAGGGCGAGAAGTATTTTCTATAAAAGCACCTTCATGTAAGGCTTTCCGCTACAACAATGATTTCCCTTATGAAGTGAATAAATCGCCTTACCTTACTATTGCTGCCCGTCAGCATGGCGAAGCTTGGAACAAACCGTTTGTATCGGTATTTGAACCGACAACGGAGAAGGGAGGAAAGTCAATCGAATCAATACAATCATTTGAGGTGGCTAACGCATCTCCTGACTTTGTCGGACTGGTAGTAAAAAGTAAATCAAGCAGGATCGATTATATTTTCTCTTCGGTAAAGGATGAAAGGGTGCTTTATAACAACATGGCTGCAAATGGTACTTATGCGGTGATAAGTGAGAATGGAAAGGATTTTACGCTGTTCTTAGGCAATGGAACATATATCCAAGCCAAAGGTATTGCTATAGAAACTAGTGAAAAAGCGAATGTAATCTTCGAATATAAGAACGGAGAATATTACATCTCTTGTGATAAGCCTGTAATTATAAGAACAGCAAAAGGGAAAGAAATCAAAAAAAATAAAACTACGTATCAGAAGATAAAGCTATGAAGAAACTAATTATCATAACAGGACTGTTAATATGCACCTTGCTGAATGCCCAATACAAATCTCAGGTTTGGGTATCCGACCAAGGTAACGGTACATATAAGAATCCCGTTTTATATGCCGATTACTCCGATCCCGATGTAATACGAGTAGGCGATGATTACTATATGACCGCATCCAGCTTCAACTGTGTACCGGGATTACCTATCCTTCACTCAAAAGATTTAGTTAACTGGAGAATTGTCAACTATGCCCTTACAAACATATACATGGAAGGCATAGAGCCAGCTAATTTCTTCGATAAGGCACAGCATGGCAAAGGAGTATGGGCTCCTTGTATTCGTTACCACAAAGGCGAATATGTGATTTATTGGGGTGATCCCGATTTTGGTATCTACGTAGTGAAGACAAAAGATATTTTAGGTAAGTGGGATAAACCAATCCTTGTATTGCCGGGTAAAGGGAGGATAGACCCAAGCCCTTTGTTTGATGATAACGGCAAAGTCTATCTCACCCACGCATGGGCAGGCAGCCGTGCCAGTTTGAACAGTATAATGACACTTTGCGAATTGAATGAAGACGGAACAAAGGCCATCAGTGAAGAAAGCCTTATTTACGACGGACTACTGCATGGCAACCATACAACAGAAGGTGGTAAATTCTATAAGAAAGACGGTTATTATTACCTGCTTGCTCCCGCCGGAGGAGTTGCAATGGGTTGGCAGATAGCCCTCCGTTCGAAAAACATATACGGCCCTTACGAAATGAAGAAAGTCCTTCATCAAGGCAATACGAATATCAATGGGCCTCATCAAGGCGGATTGGTAGAAACCCAGACAGGCGAATGGTGGTTTATGCACTTTCAGGATAAAGGGGTATATGGCCGCATTATTCATCTGCAACCTGTGACATGGAAAGACGGTTGGCCTGTAATGGGTATAAATGATAAAGATTATTGCGGCGAGCCCGTACTAACATATAAGAAACCAAACGTAGGAAAAACCTATCCGATAGAAACACCGCAGGAAAGCGATGAGTTTAATTCTCCGAAACTAGGCCTGCAATGGTCATGGCACGCCAATCCGAAACAGACTTGGGGTTATGCATCAAGTCTCGGTTATTACCGGATGTACGGACAATATTACCCTGAAAATTTCACAAACTTCTGGGACATACCAAACCTGCTGATGCAAAAACTCGCGGCTCCCGAATTTACAGCTACAATGAAAGCAACCGCTGTACTACGGAATGAAGGGGATAAAGCGGGACTGATTATGATGGGATGGGATTATTCATACATCGCACTGGTAAAAACCAAAGACGGCTATGAGCTTGAACAAATAGAATGCAAGGATGCCGAACAGGAAACACCGGAAACAGAAATAGCCAGAGTTCCCCTGAAAAACCTGAAAACCGAAATAAAATACAATTACCAGACCGAGATTGAAAATACAGAATTCTATTTCCGCATACAAGTTAAAGACGGAGGAGTATGCACATTCTCTTATAGTACCGACGGAAAGAAATATCAAAAGATTGGCGAACAGTTTATAGCAAGGCAAGGGAAGTGGATCGGAGCAAAAACAGGTATGTTTATCTTAAACAAAACAGAAAAGACACTGCGCTCGTGGATTGACATAGATTGGTTCAGGATTGAAAAATGAGAAAGAAAATAAATAGAAGAACATATCATATGAATATTAAAAATGTTATTTGGGGTTTAGCTTTTATCATAATTTTTTCGGCGTGCAACCGGAAACAGACAGAAGCTTTTGAGGTGGATAAGCACTTGGCTTATTGTGACAAACAAGTACATAGGACTTTGACCGAGCTGGGCAATCGCAAGATGATGCCGCGCAATATCCCAGACAGCCTTACCCATTGGAAACTAGTACCAATAGGAATAGGCGAATGGACCGCAGGGTTCTGGCCGGGGATACTCTGGTACAACTACGAGAGTACGGAAAACATGAACAATGCCGATGCCGCTACATTCTATACCGACCTGCTGGAACCGTTGACCGTATTGCCGCCATACGACCACGACCTCGGATTCCAGATATTTTGCAGCTATGGAAACGCCTATCGCCTGACCGGGAACGAAAAATACAAGCAGATCGTCCTCAATGCTGCCGATACGCTGGCTCTGTTATTCAACCCCAAAGTGGGTACAATACTGTCGTGGCCGCGCGAAGTAGAACCTAACAACTGGCCGCACAATACCATCATGGACAATATGATAAATCTGGAAATGTTGTATTGGGCTGCCAAAAACGGTGGCGACAAGAAGCTTTATGATATTGCTACAAAACATGCTGAAACCACGATGAAACACCATTTCCGTGAAGATGGGGGCAATTACCATGTAGCTGTTTACGACACCATTACAGGCGACTTCATTAAAGGCGTTACTCATCAGGGATATGCAGACAGCACACTTTGGGCAAGGGGGCAGGCTTGGGCGATATATGGCTATACGATGGTTTACCGCGAAACACAGGACAAAACATTCCTGCGCTTCGCAGAAAAAGTAACTGACCTGTATCTCAGCCGCCTGCCAAAAGATGAGTATGTACCTTTCTGGGACTTCGACGCGCCGAATATACCAAACGAACCTCGCGATGCTTCGGCGGCAGCAATTGTGGCATCTGCCTTGCTCGAACTATCTCAGTTGGAAGACAACAAAGAAAAAGCAAAAGAATATAAAACCGCTGCAATAAATATGCTGGTAGAATTATCGTCCGACAAATACCAAGGAGGAGATTGCAAGCCTTCATTCCTTTTGCATTCTACCGGGCATTGGCCAAAAGGATCGGAAGTGGACGCTGCCATTAATTATGCCGATTATTATTATATCGAGGCACTGGTGAGGTATAAGAAATTGATTAGCGGAATAAAGGTGACGGAAAACTTCAAGGACGCATAACATCAGATAACAGTTACTTAAAAACTAATAATTCTTTCAAAGGGATACCTACAGGTGCCAGACCGGAGGTATCCCTCTACTTTTCACACTATTAAGTCTGTTACCAAATACACATATAGCTTCCCTTTATTCTGTTAATGTACTCTTTTATAATACCTACTTAAAACAAAAGTCATTTTTTTTGTATATTTAGCATTAAATTTGCTAAATAGTATCCAATCAAACTATGCGGAGAAATGACGACAGCTTTCTGGTTACCAAGCTAAAAGAAGACAATAAGCTTGCTTTCGAAGTACTATACGAAAAATATAGTGCGAAGCTGTACAACTCCATATCACTGATTTCGTACGACCAAAACCTTGCAAAAGATATAACCCAGAGCAGTTTCCTGACGATATGGGAAAAAAGAAACCTGCTCGACCCCGAAAAAAGTATTTCGGCATACCTGTTTACCATTGCCCGCAACCTATTATACAAAGAAACCGAACGCCTGGTATTGAAGCATAAATTTGTAGAAACAACCTTAACCCATTCCGATATTTTCGAAGACAACATTGTCGAAGATGTAAATAACACCTATCTCGAAGACTACATAAACCGGCTGATAGAAGAATTGGCCGAAACACCCAGAAAGATTTTCCTGATGAAAAAAGACGATAACCTCTCGACCAAGGAAATAGCCGACGAACTAGGCATTACCGAACGTTCGGTAGAGGCTCATTTCTACAGGACACTGAAAATCCTTAAGGAGAAACTCAAAGATTATATGATGCTTTTATTCTAGCAAACAGTTAACGAAAGTTAATTATCGGTTTTTTTTGAGTATTCACCTTCCTCAAAAGATATTAAATATAGATGAGCAAAAAATATTACATAGAATTACTCGACCGTTTCTTCCAGGGATTAGCCACCGAAGAAGAAAATGACGTCTTAAGAGACTGGATCAGACAGCCCGAAGCGAAAGATATTTTCAACGAATATTATCGTAAATGCTGGCATCTGGCTTCGGATACTATGGATCGCACTATCCAAAATGATATATTCGCCAATATTATCGACGAAATCGGTAATATAAACACCAACAATAAAGAGAAAAGGAACAACCGGAAAATAGCATACACTACAATGCTGCGCTACGCGGCGATCGCTGCCTGCATAACCATCGTAGTAGGAATAGGAGCATACTTTTTCGGACAAAAAAATATGCTTTCGGCAGATGCTCCTATCACTATGGCTGTACAAAACGGGCAAAAGGCAGACATCACCCTTTCCGACGGAACCCATGTATATATCAATTCCGACTCGAAAATAACATACGACAACTCTTACAATAAGACAAACCGCACACTCGTACTCGAAGGCGAAGCATACTTTGAGGTGGCAAAAGACAAAAACAATCCGTTTATAGTAAAAGCAAACGGAATAGAGGTAGAAGCCATCGGAACCAGTTTCAACGTAAAAGCCCACAAAAACGAAAAATCGGTAGCTGTAGTACTGATAGAGGGTAAAGTGAAAGTAGGATATGATAATAAAGAAGAATACCTGAATCCAAACGACAGGCTGGAATATAACCTGCTGACCAAATCGGCTCAAAAGACCGAATTGCACCCGAATACCGACCAACTGCTATGGAGAAGCAAGGAACTGGTATTCTATGGCGAATCGCTCGAAGAAATATGTAAGACCCTGACCCGTATGTACAACTGGAATTTCATTTTCAAATCCGAATCTATCAAACACTATACTTATTCGGGTATGATAAAGAACAACAGCCTCGACAATGTTATGGAATTTATCAGCCAGACCACACCTATAAAATACGAAGTTATACCATCGGAAAATACTATTATAATTTACAAAAAATAAAAGACCTAACTTAAAATCTATATTGAAAAATGAAAACCTAAAAATCCTGACAAAAAAAACGGAACCACCCCTGATAAAGCTGGCTCCGTGTAACAAATTTAGTTAAGTATTTTACAGAAAAACACAGATTTAGACTCTGATTCGCGTCAGAGACAGGCTCTCTTTGCTATTCTGTAAAGTGTAAAGTTAATAAAAAATCTAATATTCGTAGCATGAGAAAAAAACAATTGGTAAAACAGACATGCGCTTTAATGTTACTAATGCTATTTATCGTTGTAAATGGATTTGCTCAAGTAACTTTATCCGTTAAAAAACAAACTATTAAGCAAATTATTCCACAACTGGAAAAGGCGAGTGGCTACAGTGTATTTTACACAAACGAAATGCCTGATCTTAATCTACAGAAGGACCTTAATCTAAGCAACACAACCATCAACGATGCCTTGAACAAACTGTTGCAAGGAACCGACATTTCTTACGAAATAAAAGCAGACAAGCAAGTGTTGCTATTCCTCAAATCGCAAGGGAACAACCAGTCGCCTTCCGACAGGAAGAAGACTGTGACAGGAAGAATTATAGACGAAAACGGCGAACCACTGATCGGCGTATCTGTCCGCGTAAAAGGCGTAAATATAGGAACAGTGACCGATCTAGACGGGAATTACCAGATAGAAGTTCCCGAAAAGTCGGTACTTGTAGTTTCTTATATAGGTTCGGTTACACAGGAAATCAATGTCGCAAACAAGTCTTCGGTCAATATCACATTGCAGGAAGACACCCACGGGCTCGAAGAAGTAGTCGTTATCGGATACGGAACAGTAAAGAAGAAAGACCTTACCGGAGCTGTTGGAGCAATAAAGGGCGACGATCTGGCTGTGAAAAAGACAACAACCCTGTCGTCAGCCTTGCAAGGCTCGGTAGCCGGTCTGATGGTCAGGCGCGAAAGTAGCGCACCGGGAGCATCGGCCGGAAGTATGCACATCCGTGGTGTAACAACAATAGGCGACTCCAGCCCACTGGTTATTATCGACGGTGTACCGGGCGATATAGACCATGTAAACCCTAACGATGTAGAAAGCATATCGGTACTGAAAGATGCCGCTTCGGCCGCCATCTATGGTTCGAGGGCAGCAGCCGGGGTTATCCTGGTAACAACCAAGAGGGCCAACCAAACCGACCTCAACCTTACATATACAGGCGAGTTTGGACTGGAAATACCTGCCAAACAACCACAAATGGTAGGTGTGACCCGCTATCTCGAAATGGTAAACGAATTGGGATATAACGATAACCCGGCGGGAGGATTCTTTCCGACCTACAGTGCCGACCAAGTTAAGAACTGGGTGAAATACAACCAAACCGACCCTAACAACTATCCGATTACCGATTGGACAGATCTTATATTGAAAAGTTCGGCCCCGCGCCAGACTCATTCGGTGCATATCTCAGGAGGAAATAAAACTGTCCGCACAAAAGCCTCACTGACATACGATGATGTAGACGGGTTGTACTCAGACCGTTATTTCCAACGCTATATGCTGCGTGTAAACAACGACTTCACGATAAACAAGATGCTGGGCGCTACACTCGACTTCAGCGTAAGGCGTGCAAAAAACCATCGCCCGATTTATAGCCCGTTCTCGACTATGCGCCTAACCCCCGCCATCTATCCGGCAACATGGGAGGACGGACGCCTGGCTTCCGGCAAATCGGGAGGAAACCCATACGGTCTTATGGAAATGGGAGGAAGCGTTGACGCATGGAGCACGCAAATAGGAGGAAAAGCCTCGATCGACTTCAAGCCTTTTGAAGGATTTACCCTCTCGGGGATTGTTGCTCCATATATCAATTACACGAAAGAAAAAGAGTTTCAACAAAAAGCTTTTTATAATTCTGCCGACGATCCCGATGTATTTGGCGGATGGTTCGAAGATGGAGGAAAATCATATAGTACAACAAAACTATCTGAAAAACGCAACGACGACTACCGCGTAACTTCGCAGGTGATCGCCAATTATATGAAGACCATCAACGGCCATAGCATCACCCTGATGGGAGGTTTCGAAAATTTCTACCAAAAATGGGAAGAGCTCGGTGCATACAGAGACCAATATACACTCGACCAATATCCGTACCTCAATGTCGGCCCCGAAGAATTTTGGGGAAACAATGGAACAGGAACCGAATATACCTACAATTCGTTTTTCGGACGTGTGATATATAATTACGACAACAAATATCTTTTCCAGGCAAATGTCAGGCGCGATGGTTCATCCCGTTTTTCAGAAAAATACAGATGGGGAACCTTCCCTTCGTTCTCTGCCGGATGGGTTGCCAGCGAAGAACCATTTATCAAAAATGCAGGGATAGACTGGCTCTCGTTCCTCAAACTCAGAGCATCGTGGGGTTCGCTTGGCAACGAACGTATCGGAAGCTCCTATTTCCCGTATATGGCTCTTATGACATTTGGCAATACAATGTTTTATCAAGACAAGATTATCATATCGGACAAGACTGCATCGCAACGTGTCTTGGCTGTAGCAGATATCAGTTGGGAAAAGACACAATCGACCGATATAGGTATCGACCTTGCATTTTTAAACAATAGATTGCGCGTAACAGCCGATTATTACTGGAAACAGACTAAAGATATGCTTCTGGAAACCAAAATCCCTAAATTTATGGGATACAACGATCCTATGACCAACGCAGGGAAGATGTCGACAAAAGGGTTCGACCTCGAAATAGGCTGGAACGACAGGAAAGGAGACTGGAGCTATGGTATATCGGCCAACCTATCCGATTTCATCTCTACTGTAGATTATATGCAAAACACAAAAATAATAAAAGACAATAAGATAAAAGTAGACGGCGTAGGGTTCAACGAATGGTATGGCTACATCTGCGAAGGAATATACCAGACTCAAGACCAGGTAGACAACTCGGCAAGGCTGAACGATGAAGTCATGGTCGGCGACTTATGGTATCGCGATATATCCGGTCCCGATGGAGTGCCTGATGGAATAATCTCGCAGGAATATGACATGGTTCCGCTAGGCAATTCATTGCCTCGTTTCCAATACGGAGGTAATATCAATGTAGGCTACAAAGGTTTCGACCTGTCGGTATCGTTCCAAGGCATCGGCAAGCAAAACGTACGCCTCGAAAGGGCTATGGTAGAGCCTTTACGCAGCAATTATGGCAATATACCGGCTATTATCGACGGAAAATACTGGAGCCTGTTCAATACCGACGAAGAAAACGCAAAAGCAATATACCCACGTCTCACGCACGCCAACAGGGATAGCAATTATGTAATGTCTGATTTCTGGATTTTCAACGGGCGCTATTTCCGCCTCAAAAACCTGACATTGGGATATACCCTTCCTAAAATTCTGACCCAGAAAATATCAATAAATAAGATACGTGTATATGCAAGTGCTTCCGACCTGTTCTGCATCAGCAAATATCCTTCAGGATGGGATCCTGAAATGGGAGTAAAGGCATATCCTATTACTACTTCACTGGTATTCGGACTATCTGTTAACTTTTAAAACAATGCTATAATGAAATATAAAATAACAATACTCATATTAGGGTTTATCGCCAGCCTCTATTCATGTGTCGACATGAACCTGACGCCACTTGCACAAGGAAACAGCGAGTCGTGGTACTCCACAGAAGAAGAGCTGGACATGGCTGTAAACGAATATCACCTGCTTGGATATTGGAGAGACCCTCTCGAAAGCTCGGAACAATGGACCGACAACTTCTCGTACCGCAATACTCACCGGATGGACATTCTTTATGGAACTTTAAATGGCACACAATGGGAAATTGCCAGGCTATGGGAACAAAGCTATAAACTGATAGCCAGAGCCAACAGCCTGCTCGACAATATCCACCGGGCGGAAGAAAATGGTGTGGCTGCCGACAAAATCAGCAGGTATAAGGCTCAAGCTTATTTTGCACGTGCATGCAAATATGCCGACCTGATTGCCTATTACGGAGATGTGGTATATATAGACAAATACATCACCGTAGAAGAAGCGTTCAAGAAAGGCAGGACTGCGAAAGACCAGGTTATACCTTTAGTATATGCCGACTTCGACAATGCTGCAGCCGGCCTGCCTACATCGTACGACAAGGCAACCGTACTCTTTACCAAAGGAGCGGCCTATGCCATGAAAGCCCGCTTCGCTCTCTATATGGGCGACTGGGCTGTAGCAGCCAAAGCAGCTAAAGACTGTATGGATCTGGGCGTATATGACCTTCATCCCGACTTTGCAGAACTGTTTTTGCAAAGCACCAAAAATGAAACGAAAGAAAAAGTATTCACAATACCTCGTTCTATAGCAAACGCGATAGTACTCGACCAGTGGGTTGTAAACAATGAAATGACCCGCAACCCGGGTGGCTACGGATCGGCTTGCCCGTCATGGGATTTGCTTGCTGCATTCTTGTGTACCGATGGTTTGCCTATCGACGAATCAAACGTCTTCGATTCTAAAAATCCTTTTAAAAACAGAGATCCTCGTTGCACAAAAACTATAGTAGAGTTCGGTTCGGAACATATGGGATTCGAGTACAATCCGCATCCCGATGCCATCACTGTAATGAATTACACTACAGGCAAGGAACAAACAAACCAGGACAACCGCGCCAACAACCAATATGCCTCATACAACGCCTTGAACTGGAAAAAAGGTATTGATATAAGCTGGACAGAAAACGGGAAACAGGTAGAACGCGATTACCTTATCATGCGTTATGCCGATGTGCTGCTCATGTATGCCGAAGCCAAAATAGAACTGAACGAAATAGACCAGACCGTTCTCGATGCCATAAATAAAGTACGCGCACGTGCTTACAAAGCTTCCCTGGCCGAAGTATCAAAATACCCGGCCGTAACAAGTACCGACCAGACAGAATTGAGGAAAACAGTGAGGATAGAACGCCGCATGGAAACAGCAAACGAAGGCTTGCGCTATATGGACCTTATCCGCTGGCGGCTGGCTACAAAGGCTCTGAATACCAAGAATTACGGAATATTGTATCCGGCTAAGGACTTGAGAGAGCAAGTAACATCTAAGGGCCTATGGTTTTGGCCAACAACTCCGCAAATCGACGATGATGGTATTGCCGACTTTTCGGCAATGGAGTTTGCCGGACAAATATCTGTATTATCGCAACGCAAATGGAACGAACGCCAATATTTATGGCCTCTTCCAACCTCAGAAGTTGAAATTTGTCCTAATCTGAAACCAAACAACCCAGGTTATTAATTTAAGGTTATCAACATAGGTATTATGACGATCAGGCCGTCTTATGATTTCTTCCATATATCACTTACGGGGCGGCCTTTTTAATAACAACCTTCGATAACGAGAAAATTCCATTCGACTGGAAAAATACATAAAACAAATTATTATGGAAAAACTATTTAGAATAAGGAAGAGTTTCATCAAGCTAGCCTGTATATTGTTGGTTCCATGCCTTTTTGCAGCCTGCGAAGATGAAATAGACAACGCATATACAAAAAACCAGTACAATCTGGAACTGACAACATCGACCGGGCACATCATACTCGATGAAAACACGCCCGAAGATATTGCCCTTGTATTGAACTGGACACCTGCGACCGACCTCGGACTCGATTACAAACCGACATACACGTACGAGGTTGACCTTGTAAACAACAAGAACAATACCGGAAGCGTGATCAAAGAATATGAAGACGACTTTATATTCAAAAGAAGCTATACGCACAAAGACCTGCAAGACTTATTGATAGACCATTGGGGGCAACCTACGAGTACAACTATGACATTGCAGTTCCGCGTTACAGCTACTTACGGAGGGCCAAAACTGGTTCTGCCCGAAATATCGACCATAACTGTAAAGATTAAGACTTATGGCCCATTGCAATTCGCTGCCGACAGGTTATTCATGGCCGGCGATGCATTAGGTGACGAGGTAGAAATATTCAAGAAAAACGGAAGTGAAACCCTATTCATGTGGGAAGGTTTCTTGGCTAAAGGAAAAATCAATTTCCCTGTAATATATAGCGAAGATTTTAAAGTAACCACAATCGCCCCTGTTGCCGGAGATCAAACAATTGTTCCCGACGCTATGGATGCAGACATTATGGAGAATGCCCAAGCAGGCTCATGGATTGTCGACGAAGCAGGAGAATATAGAGTCAGTGTCAACACGGCTACCAAAACCGTAACCATCATTGCTATGGGCGATATACTCGAATTTGATAAGATATATCTTGCCGGAACAGCAGTAGGCAACATAGGTATAGAAATGACCCAAACGCTCGAAGATGAAAACTGTTATGCTTTCTACGGCCAGTTGAATGCCGGCAAATTATACCTGCCTATGCTTTTCGAAGAGAAGAAAGAAAAATCCCTTGTTCCGGCAGGCAGCAGCCAGGAAATAAGCGATGGCAATGCTGTAGTATTCGGACAGGCTGATACAGATGTAGCTGCGGAAACCAAATACTGGAATATACCAAGCGCAGGGCTTTACCGCATAGTAGTTAACGCTGACACTAAGATGATAACCATTTACTCTCAGGCAACCGACCCGCAGCCAAAACTGATAACAGGCCATAAAGATACCTCATCGGGCACCACTGTACTGGAAGATGTATATATCACAAACCTATGGATGTGGGGCGGATTCAACAACTGGACTGGTGACGGCAGCAGTGCCACAGAAAGAGGATTCAGCGAAAAATACAAATTAACACCAAGCCTCGCCAACCCATACATATTTGTTTACAAAGGAGATGTGCTTCCGAGAGAAAAAGAATCGGGCGGCGTTAAGTTCTGTATAACAAACAAGATGAGCAATGTGTATGCCTTCAGCTCAGCCTCCACCAGAGGGGTATTCCTCGATGTGGTACACGGCGGTTCTTATACATTGTATGAAGGGCAGCTCGACAACAGGTATTCATATTTCAGAATTCCTGAGAATACGAATTATATAATGGTGGATATCGAAAAACTTGTTATTGTTTTCGATAATAAACAATAAAGAACACCTAAAAGCAAACAGTTATTGCCATATCCGATCGGGAATATTTCATGAAGATTGATTGAGGGGTAAAGGTGATATGGTGGTAACTGTTTCAATAGTAAAACCTAAAAAAACTATTAGTTATGTACAACACATTTAAAGAAGATAAACTAAAGTTTATGATATACAGTCTTATTACTGCGCTACTCATCGCCTTCGGGGCATGTAGCGACGACGATGATAATATCGAAACCGGCGAACCGGCCGGCAACCATGTCGTTCTGGTTCAACCGGAGAGGAACAAATTGTTGAAAAACCCCATGACCGGCTGGGTTATATATACCGGCTTGGGCGATGGATTGTCCGACAAATTCTGGGAGGAATATGATAATTTCAATTCTCCGAAAGGGAAGGTAAAAGTTTCCGATTATGCTACCACATTATTCATCCGTGGTGCATGGTCTGATTTCAATCCCGAAGAAGGTAAATATGTATGGGACGAAGACGTTAATACCAAACCTGCCCAAAGGTTCAAATGGCTGGTAGAGGGAGCGAAAGAACGAAACCTGAAACTTGCCTTTTCGTTCATTGTCGATAGCCGCGACAAACATTATAACTTCACTCCCAACTATGTGAAAGATGCTCCGGGCATCGAAGGATACGAAACAGTGACAGGTTCGGTAACAGTTTGGTCGCCATATCCCGACAATGCTGTATTTCAAGAATATTATAAGAAATTCGTAGAAGCAGTTGCACAGAAATACGACGATCCTCACCTCGTGCAATTTATAAGCGGAACCGGACTGGGCAAATGGGGCGAATCACACTCGCTACGCTATAGTACCGAAAACAACGAACCAAAAGAAAGGGTTTTCGACTGGGTAACAGATGTATATGCAAATGCGTTCAAAAAAGTACCTATTGTAATCAACTATCATCGCTGTATGCTATCGCGTACCGACTGGGTAGATGACGGCAGCGCAGAAATAGCCCAATCGCTCAAATTGCTGAACCGTGCCGTAGACAAAGGATACTCATTGCGCCACGATGCTTTCGGCATGAAATCTTACTATAAAAACTGGGAACGCAACTATGCACGCGGCAAGAAATACAAACGCCCTATACTGATGGAAGGCGGATGGGTTAAAAACTCGCACGGAAGCTCAATTACAGGCGATGGTTATGCAACCTATGCTGATGTACGCAAGGGTGAATACAACGATGCCAAGGGCGCTTTGGTAAACATGATGGATTTTCGCTATTCAAAGGATATAGTAAACGGCGAAACTTACTCATGGTTCAACGATGCCTTCCCGCTAGTAGAAGAATTTATTGCCGAAGGAGGTTACAGGTTATATCCGGATAGGCTGACCTTGCCTCAGAATATCAGCAACGGGTCTACTATAACCATCACACATCGCTGGTGCAATCTGGGCTGGGGATATTGCCCTACCAATATACCGCAATGGAAAGACAGGTATAAAATCGCTTTTGCCCTGCTCGACAAGAATACCTTGCTTCCTCAGCATGTATATGTAAACCAAGAACCTGAACTGTCCGACTGCTTACAAAGCAGGCCACGCAACTACAGGCTCACCCAGAATATTTCAAATGTTGCCTCCGGCGACTATATCTGGGCGGTAGGCATAGTAGACACCAGCAACAACAACGAAATAGGAATACAAATTTCGGCAAGAGAAGATATTACATCCGAAGGATGGTTGACGCTGTGTGACGTAACCGTACAATAATTTTATAATCAACGATGCTGATAGGGCATCCTATACCGATAGGATAAACCTGATTTTATTACGATTATCATCGTAACCGGGGATTCTTATCTCTAAAATACCCTATCAGCATCAGTTTAAACATCAGATATGAAACGAATCAAACCGACCCTCCTGCTCTTCATTCTGCTTACTATAAGCCATTTAAGCTTTGCAGGCAATATTTTAGTCGAAGCCGAAAGCTTTACGAATAAAGGAGGATGGGTACTCGACCAACAATTTATGGATCAGATGGGTTCGCCCTACCTGATGGCGCACGGCATGGGAAAACCCGTAGCCGACGCTACCACCTCCATCACCTTCGCCGAAGCTGGGACTTACTACGTATATGCCAGAACCTATAACTGGACATCTCCGTGGACACAAACTGCCGGAGCAGGTAGGTTTACCATCAAAGTAGCAGGAAAAAAACTACCTATAGTATTAGGCGACACTGGCAACCAATGGTTTTGGCAACCCGCAGGCAAAGTAACCGTCAAACAAGGGCAAACATCTTTGTCGCTTATCGACCTGACAGGCTTCAACGGACGCTGCGACGCCATTTATTTCACCACGGAGGAAGGCAAATTGCCGCCATCGGACATTACAGAACTGGCGGTCTTCCGCAAGAAGATGCTTAATATCCCTCTCGAACCGAATGATGCACAAACTTTCGACTTTGTAGTTGTCGGAGGTGGTACTGCCGGCATGTGTGCTGCCGCTGCCGCTGCCCGACTGGGATGTCGCGTAGCACTCATCAACGACCGCCCGGTACTGGGGGGCAACAACAGTTCTGAAGTGAGGGTACACCTGGGCGGCTCTATCGAACTGGGGCCAAATAAAGGCTTGGGACGCATGATACGCGAATTTGGGCACAGCCGCGAAGGTAATGCCAAACCCGGCGATTATTACGAAGACGAGAAAAAGAGCCTCTTCATTGCAGGAGAAGACAACATCACATTGTTTGCCAACTATCGTGCCATTTCCGTCAGAAAAGAAGGTGATAAGATAGCTTCTATCGTCATCAAGAACATAGAGACAGGTAAGGAAATACGCCTCGCAGCACCTTTGTTCTCCGACTGTACAGGCGATGCCACCATCGGATATCTGGCAGGGGCAGACTATACCAGCGGACGCGAAAGCCGTGAGGAGTTTGGTGAAGAACTTGCTCCCGAAACAGCCGACAACATGACAATGGGTGCATCGGTACAATGGTACTCTGTAGATGCAGGTAAGAAAGCCGTTTTCCCGGTCTTTAAGTATGGCGTAAATTTCGATGACGACAACAGCGAAAAGGTTACGATGGGCGAATGGAAATGGGAGACAGGCATGAATCTCGATCAGGTCGATGAATTTGAGCGCATACGCGACTACGGGCTTATGGTGGTCTATTCCAACTGGAGTTTCCTGAAAAACGAACTGAAGGATAACGATAAATATAAAGGCAGGGAACTCGGATGGGTGGCATACATCGCCGGCAAACGCGAATCGCGCCGCCTGCTGGGCGATTATATACTCAAGCAGGACGATATAGACAAAAATGTATTCCACGAAGATGCTTCGTTTGCTACTACATGGAGTATCGACCTTCACTTCCCCGACCCTGCCAATTCAGAGAAGTTTCCCGGACAGGAGTTCAAAGCAGCAACCAAGCATATACGCATATATCCCTATGCTGTACCTTACCGCTGCCTGTACTCGCGCAATGTAGACAACCTGTTCATGGCAGGGCGCGATATCAGCGTCACTCACGTAGCATTGGGCACAGTACGGGTAATGCGCACAACAGCTATGATGGGCGAAGTAGTAGGTATGGCTGCATCCATATGCAAAAAACATGGCACTACTCCGCGTAGGGTCTACCAATCGTACCTGCCCGAACTCAAAACACTTATGCAAGCGGGTGCCGGCAAACACGATGTGCCGGACAACCAACGGTTCAATGAACAAAAACCACTGCCTGCTCCGCGTGGGTTATCTGATGGGAAAAGCAAATAAAGTTGCGTGCCTGAATTTATATATTCTTTGCCGTTGACTACGTTGCACTCTGTCGAACTTTGTTTCTAGCCGTAGGAAAGATCTCTTTCATACCCCTACTCTACTTGTAACTTAATTAAAAAACCAATATACAGACCATGATTAAGCGCATTTTTACGGTAACTTTCCTTACATTATTGTCCCTGATACCGGCTTTCGCCCAAAAAGGGTGTTATTCCCGCCTCGAAAACGATACGCTGGTAATCGGGAACAGCCTCGTGGAACGGAAATTTATCTGGAACAAGGGAAACCTCATCTCTTTCTGCCTGACTGATAAAATGGGAAACGAGAGTTGGATGAATAATACACTCAAACCCGATTTCCATATCAGCAAAGCTAAAGAAACGGCCAAAGGGGAATATTCTTCGGACATCGTTGCACAAACATCAATACACCCTGCCTATCTGGAGGTGACGATCGCTTTTTCTTTAGAAAGCCTCGATATCAGACGTATCTACCGTATCTACGAAGATTGTCCGGCTATTGCCTGCGATACATACCTCAAAGGCGAAACTAACAGCATCTTCGGAGGACGCCCAGAGAACCTTGCTGATAAAAAGAATATTGAATTTAGCGAAGATATGAAGTCGAGACAGGTAACGGCTATACTTGATCAGTTCAATTTCGGGGGAAAACACTGGCAGATGCGCGCCGTTGAGTTCTACGATGTTACCGACTGGAACAACAATCTGGTCTTCGAAACCAATGTGATACCATACCGCAAAAACTCTTACAGGGGCAATATACTGCTAGCCCGCAACCCGGAAAAGCAAAAAGGATTTTTCTTTCTGAAAGAAGCTCCTTGCTCGAGCGTGCAACTGGCGTACAACGGCAACGACTTCACTGCCGAGTTTGGGCATTTCTGCGCAACAGGGCTTGGTATCAGCGAAAAAGATATTAAACCCAATGAATGGGTAAAAACATACGGGTGCGTTACGGGTATATTTTCCGGCGGCGAACTGGAAGCATTATCTGCCCTACGCTCCTATCAGAAAAACATACGCAGGTTATTGCCCGCCCGCGACGAAATGGTGATGATGAATACATGGGGCGACCGCAGCCAGGATTCGAAAGTAAACGAAAAATTCAGCATCATAGAAGTCGAAAGGGCAGCGCAATTGGGCGTTACCCACTTCCAGATAGATGATGGATGGCAGGTAGGCAAAAGCCCTAATTCGGCAGTGGCAAAAGGATCGTTCAAAAATATATGGGA
Organism: Dysgonomonas sp. 511; assembly: GCF_010501105.1. Taxonomy (GTDB): domain Bacteria; phylum Bacteroidota; class Bacteroidia; order Bacteroidales; family Dysgonomonadaceae; genus Dysgonomonas. Next base: position 55,260 of record NZ_QVMQ01000017.1, read on the forward strand.
CAACCCCGACTACTGGAAACCCGATCCGGTGAAGTATCCCAACGGGCTACATCCTGTAGTGAAAAGAGGGAAAGAGCTCGGCGTGGAGATATGCCTGTGGTTCAACCCCAGCGTTCAGCACGATTATGCCGACTGGCAAAAGGATGCGCAGGCCATGATAGACCTCTATAACGAATACGGCATACGCACCTTCAAGATAGACGGATTGGCAATACCGACCAAAGAATCGGAAATCAACCTCAGAAAGCTATTCGACAGGGTATTGGAAAAGACGGGGTATAATGTGATTTTCAACCTCGACGCCACAGCCGGAAGACGCGCCGGGTATCATATGTTTAACGAATACGGGAATATCTTCCTCGAAAACCGCTATTCGGACTGGCAAAACTATTATCCTTATCACACCCTGCGCAACCTGTGGCAGCTATCCAGATATGTTCCGGCAGAGAAACTACAAATAGAGTTCCTCAACAAGTGGCGCAATGCAGGCAAATATGGCAACGATATATTTGCACCCGCTAATTATTCGTTCGAATACCTGTTTGCCATCACTATGGCGGGGCAACCGCTAGCATGGTTCGAAGGAAGCGGCCTGCCCAAAGAGGCACTAGGCATAAGCAGCCTTATCAATGGATATAAAAAGATACAGCACCATTTCCACATGGGAACTATATTGCCAGTTGGCAACGAGCCTTCGGGCACAGCTTGGACAGGATTCCAGTCCATCGCAGACAACAACAGCGGTTATTTCCTGTTCTTCAGGGAAAATAACAGGGAGAAAACAGGCTATATCAATACATGGCTCAAAGAAGGAGTGAAGATCAAATGCTCGCCTATATTGGGCAATGGCAAAGAAATGATACAAGTTGTAGGCCGAAACGGAGAAGTAGAATCCCAATTGGAGAATATTAATGATTTTGCATTGTATAAATATGAAATTATAAAAAAATAACCCGCTTATGAAAAATCTTAGAATTATAAGCCTACTGTTCTTACTGGCTATTACCGCTCTCTTATCGGCACAACCGGCAGAAAGGCCTCTACAAGTTGTTGTAGGCGCCGACCACAGCGATATGCTGTACGATACAGGACAAAATATAAAGTTCACCGTATCTGTCTTCAAAAACGGAAACCTTGTCGAAAATGCGGAAATACGCTACGAGATATCAGAAGATATGATGCAACCGCATAAATCGGAAAATATGGTTCTGAAAGACGGCACGGCTGTTATCAATGCCGGAGCGATGAAAAAACCGGGATTCCTGCGTTGCCGGGTCGTAGCCAAACACAACGGCCGGGAATATGCAAGCGTAGCTACAGCCGGGGTTTCGCCTCAAAAGATAGAACCCGTGACCCAATTGCCGGACGATTTCACTGAGTTCTGGGAACAGGCAAAAGCCAAAGCCGCTAAGGTATCTATGGATATTAAAATGACACTCGTACCCGAAAGATGTACCGGGAAAGTAAATGTTTACCATGTCAGCTTACAAAGTTTCGAAGATGGAAACCGCCTGTACGGCATGCTATGCGTACCGCGCGGCGAAGGAAAGTATCCGGCTATACTCAAAGTGCCGGGAGCAGGCATCAGGGCATACGGCGGCGACATAGAAAGTGCTTCGCGCGGCTACATCGTTTTCGAAATCGGCATACATGGCATTCCTGTAAACCTGCCGGGTGATGTATATGCTAATCTATATGCAGGGGCATTGAAAGGTTACCATACATTCAATATGGACAACCGCGACAAATACTATTACAAACGGGTATATCTGGGCTGTGTACGCGCTATCGACTTTATATACACATTGCCGGAGTTCGACAGGCAAAACCTGATCTCTTACGGAGGAAGCCAGGGCGGAGCATTAGCTATCGTCACAGCTGCGCTCGACAGCAGGGTCAAAGGGTTGGTAGCATTCTATCCTGCGCTTTGCGACCTAACAGGATACCTGCATGGCAGGGCGGGAGGATGGCCGCATATGTTCAGGCAGGAGGTGAACAATACGCCCGCGAAAATAAAGACTGCACAATACTACGATGTTGTAAATTTTGCACGGCAGATAAATGTACCGGGCTTCTACTCGTTCGGATACAACGATATGGTATGTCCGCCGACTACTATGTATGCAGCATTCAATGCTATCGGCGCGCCCAAGGAGTTCTGCATTATGGAGAATACGGCACATTACGCCTATCCCGAACAGCGAAGCGAGTCGTGGAAGTGGGTTAAGGAGTTCTTCGGTAAATAATCGCCTCTCCCCGCCCCTATCCAAGTAAAAGAGAAATAAACCATATATAAAACAATATATTATTCCTATGATTATGAAACTGACGAAAATAATCTTTTCCTGCTTTATCATCTGCTGCATGACCTGCGCCGACCTACAAGCTCAACAGGCAATTGCCAATGTATATGGGCGGGAGGTGCGTTCGCTGAATGGAAAATGGGAAGCCATTATCGACCTGTACGACCAGGGACGTAAAAACAAGATTTTCCTGAACAAGAAAGCCGAAGGCAAGACCGATTTTTACGAATATGCTTTCGAAAACGGGTTGCGTCTGAATGTTCCGTCCGACTGGAATAGCCAGATGCCTGAACTAAAATATTATGAAGGAACAGTATGGTACGCCCGCCGTTTCGATGTGAAGCAACAGCCTGCCAAGAGATTATCCCTCTACTTTGGCGCAGTAAGCTACCGTTGTCGCATATACCTGAACGGAAAGGAAATAGGTAGCCACGAAGGGGGATTCACACCTTTCCAGATAGAAGTTACGGGATTGGTAAAAGATACCGGCAACTTCCTTGCCGTGGAGGTAAACAACACACGCACAGTGGATGCGATACCAGCTATGGCTTTCGACTGGTGGAACTACGGGGGAATAACCCGCGATGTATTTCTGGTAAACACACCGAAAGTATTCATCGAAGATTATTTTATTCAGCTCGACAAGTATAAAGCCGACAAAATAGATGCACGCATCGCCTTATCTGATAAAGTAGCAGGCACACCATTGACCATCGAAATTCCGGAGTTGGGAGTAAGACAAAGCCTCACTACAGACGAAAAAGGAACAGCCGAAGTTTCTTTCAATGTGAAGAAACTGGAAAGATGGTCGCCTCAAGCCCCGAAACTATACAAGGTTATTATATCTTCGCCAGACGATAAGGTAGAAGAAATGATTGGATTCCGCAACATTTACGTAAAAGGAGAAGATATTTACCTAAACGACAAGCCGATATTCCTGAAGTCCATATCCTTTCACGAAGAAATACCGCAACGCAAAGGCAGGGCGTTTTCCGAACCGGATGCTGTCATGCTACTTTCGGAAGCGAAGGCTCTGGGCTGCAATATGATACGGCTGGCTCACTACCCGCAAAACGAGTACATCGTGCGTATGGCTGAGAAGATGGGATTCCTGCTTTGGGAAGAGATACCAATCTGGCAGGGAATTGATTTCGAAAATGAACAGACAAAACAAAAGGCGGGCAACATGATCGGAGAGATGGTGATGCGCGACAAAAACCGTTGTGCGCTAACTTTCTGGGGAGTGGCAAACGAGACACAACCGTCAGCACCTCGAAACGAGTTCTTAAAACATCTTATCTCTTGCGTGAAAGATATAGATACCACAAGGTTGATAACGGCAGCATTCGATTTGGTACGGTTCAACCGCGACAGGCAAGTCTTTGTTATGAACGACCCGTTTATCAAAGAACTCGATGTGGTAGCTGTCAATAAATATATGGGATGGTATCATCAGTGGCCTGTTACGCCCGACAAGGCTGTATGGGATGTAGCCAAAGGGCAACCGCTGATCGTTTCCGAGTTTGGGGGAGAAGCCCTGTACGGGCAAACAGGCAATGCCGATGTTGTCAGTTCATGGAGCGAAGATTATCAGGCAACCCTGTTCAGAGACAATCTGGAGATGTTTAAGCATATACCGAACTTAAGAGGAACGTCGCCGTGGGTATTATTCGACTTTCGCTCACCGTTCCGCTTCCACCCTACCAACCAGGAAGACTGGAACCGCAAAGGGCTGGTGTCGGATCAGGGGTACAGGAAAAAAGCCTGGTATCTGATGAAGGAATATTATGATAGCATTAAATAGGAAAGATACTTATGAAAAAGATACTATCCTATACACTTTCTCTCATCTTGCTAATGGCTTGCAGCAGCAAGCCCGTTACAGCGAATAGGCCGATGCCGGAAGTTATAGATTCGGCTTTCGCCTTCGCACAACGGCAAGCTCTGTTGATGGCGCAAAAGTATGAAGGACAGGAAGGCAGGCTGCCCCGATCGTTTGTCGATGGCAAAGACAAATCTTCCGACTCGCGTTGGTGGTGCAGCGGTTTTTTTCCGGGAACACTCTGGTATTTGTACGAAAACGGCAAGGACGAACAGATCCTTAAGTACGCCCAATTATACACCGACAGGGTGGAAAGGGAAAAATACACGACCAACAACCACGATGTAGGCTTCATGCTCTATTGCAGCTTTGGCAACGGGCTTCGCCTGACAGGAGAAGAGCGTTACGAGGAAGTGCTGCTAACAGGGGCAAAGTCTCTGGCAACACGCTACAAGGAAAATATCGGGCTTATCCGTTCGTGGGATCACAATAAGGAGAATTGGCAATATCCTGTCATTATCGACAACATTATGAACCTGGAACTACTGCTCTGGGCTGCTGCATATTCGGGAGATTCTACGTTCTACAAGATGGCAATATCTCACGCCGACAAGACTATAGAGCACCACTTCCGCCCCGATTTCAGTTCCTTCCATGTCGTTTCTTACGATACCGTCACCGCTTTGCCGCACAAGAAACAAACGCACCAGGGCTATGCCGACAGTTCGGCATGGAGCCGCGGACAAGCATGGGGACTATATGGATACACTTATTTGTACAGGTTGACAAAAGAAGAGCGATACTTACAGCAGGCTGTGAATATTGCCGAATTTTTAATCAATCACCCCAATATGCCGGCGGATGGCATTCCTTATTGGGATTTCGACACGCCTGAGATTCCAGATACGCCACGCGATGCTTCTGCGGGATGTATTATGGCGGCAGCGCTCACCGAGCTTTGCGGCTTCGTTGATGGAGAAAGAGCAGACAAGTTCCTGAATATGGCGATAAAACAAGTAAAGACGTTGGCTTCGGAGGAATATACCGCTAAACAGGGTGAAAACGGATGTTTTATCCTCAAACACTCCACAGGGGCATTCCCTCTAAATTCGGAAATCGACGTGCCTCTTCCCTATGCCGACTATTACTATCTGGAGGCTTTGAGCAGATTGAAAAGAATTTACAAAGAGAAATAATTATCTAAAACCAATATTATGATGAAAAATACATTCTTCAAAAAAAACATTGCAGCAGGCTTCCTGCTCCTATTCGTATTCTTTCTCACCTCTGGCGGACTATACTCCTGCTCAGACGACAACACGAAAGAAGAACCACCGGTTGTAGTAGTCGAAGACAACTGGGTATCGCTGGACAAAAGCACCGAAAGCATATTGACTGACGACGAAATTATCCTTACACCATCTTTCAGCAGTAAGGAGGTCAGCAAGCGTAATTTCGTCTGGACTTCCTCTGCGCCCACTGTAGCCTCCGTTACCAAAAACGCAGATAACACTGTAACAATCAAAGGATTGTCGCCCGGCAAAACGACTATTAAGGTCAGTTGTTCCAAAGACAAGGAAGTAAGGGCATATTGCGAAGTAACGGTAACCGCCGCTCCCGACAGGACAATCCGCATACTGGCTATCGGAAACAGTTTTTCGCAAGATGCAGTAGAACAATACCTGTACGAACTGGCTAAAGAAGAAGACATCCCGGTAGTTGTTGCCAATATGTATATTGGAGGTTGCTCTCTCGAAAAACATCTGGCAAACGCCAATGCAAACAGTGCTGCGTACGAATACAGGAAAATACAGAACACAGGCAAAAGCAACAGGTCGAACGTTGCGCTCTCCGAAGCCTTAGCCGACGAAAACTGGGATTATATAAGCCTACAGCAAGTTAGTGGATATTCGGGAATATACGACTCATACCAGGAATCCCTTCCTGCCCTTGTGGAATATGTAAAGCAACATGCTACCAATCCCGATATGAAACTCATGCTGCACCAGACATGGGCATATGCACAAAACTCAGGTCATGCCGATTTCCCGAAATACGATAAAGACCAGACAAAGATGTACGAGGCTATTGTAGATGCCGCAAACAGGGCAGCTACACTGGTTGGCATAGATATCGTCATTCCGTCAGGAACAGCTATACAAAACGCAAGGACTTCATATATAGGCGACAACTTCACCCGCGACGGCTACCATCTTGAAACCACTTACGGACGCTACACTGCTGCTTGTACTTGGTTCGAAAAGATATTCGGCAAAAATGTTGTAGGCAACGCTTATTCTCCTGATGGCGTACACAAAACGAAAATCGAAATTGCGCAAAACGCAGCACACGCTGCCATAACACAACCAAATGCAGTCACCATTCTCGAAAACTACAAGAACCCTCCGGTAGATACGGAAGTTATGAAAACTCCTATCTACATTGATTTCGGTTCGTCGATGTCGGGCACGCCGTGGAACAATGTAACATCGCACAGTGTATCGGCAACGGGAACGGTTCTGATTGATGCCGATGGCGATTATACTAAATTTACCGTAAGAGTATCCAAAGCGTTTTCGTCCGTATATGGAGGAGTAGGAACCGAACCGACAGCTGCCGTAAATATGGGCTTTGAAGTACCTAAGGCTGTATTTGCCGACGGGCTAATGATAAGCGATGCCAATGCTGGCGAGGTGCAAATAAGCAACCTCGATCCTACGCTGAAATACAACCTTACTGTAATAGGTTTACGATGGAACAGTGGCGTTACACGCAGTACAGACTACAAAATATCGGGCAAAGACTCTCAATCTTATTCTTTGGCGGTAGGCATAAAAGATGATGCTACACTAATCAAAGACAAATATATAAGTGCCAATGCTGTAGCTCCCGATGCCTCGGGCAATATCTCGATAGAAGTATCCCGGTCGGCAGACAATCCGCACCAGGCTATCATCAGTGCTGTACGCATATCTGTTGCACAGTAAAAGAAAGCTTATAATAATGAACATTTAAACAAGTTCTTAATGAAAAACAATATTCTCAAATCCTTATTTTTGATATACATCTTGTTTTCACAAGCGAACGTTGTAGCGCAGACTGTAGAAATGGACTTGTCGGGCGTATGGGGATTCCAGACCGATGTCATGGATTTTCGCCGGGGGTCGCTGTCGCCACGCTACAAGCACAGGCTACAGGAAACCATTACCTTGCCCGGCATCACAGATGACCATAAAATAGGATATAAAGTACCCTACAAATACATAGACCGCCTGACCCGCAAATATGAGTACATGGCACCGGCATGGTATCAGCGCGAGATAGCCATCCCGAAAGAATGGAAAGGCAAACGCATATTCATGTATTTCGAGCGCACACACTGGCTAAGCTCAATCACTGTTGACACCAAGGAGGTCAGCAAAATAGACTATATCAGCGTGCCGCACAACCACGACCTCACAGAATTTGTCACACCGGGCAAGACGCACCTGTTTACCGTTTGTATCGACAACCGCTACCAGTACAATACACACAAATGGAACCATGCGCACACCGAGTTTACACAGATCAACTGGAACGGCATACTCGGCGAGATGAAGATGGTAGCCATCGACCCCGTATATATCGACGATTTGCAGGTATATCCCAATATCGCGGATAATTCGGTAAAGGTAAAAATGCTCGTCAGGAACTATACAGGTAAGCAATTTAATGGCAATGCTGTATTCTCCGTTTCAGGCAAAAATTTCAGCATGGCAAAAGACATTGCCGTAAATGGAAAGGACTCTGTAGTCGCCTTCGAGCAGGTTATCCCGCTGGGAAAAGACATCAAACTCTGGGACGAATTTAACCCGAATGTATATACTATGACTTGCCGGCTGAACACAACAGACGACAAGGAAAAGTATCAACACGAAAAAGCGGTTGACTTCGGTATGCGCGAAATAAAACAGGGCAAGAACCATGTGCTGGTAAACAACCGCCCTGTACACCTGCGCGGCAACGTAGAAAATGCAGTGTTTCCCAAAACAGGTTATGCACCCGTTGATGATGCAGAATGGGAAAGAATCATGCTGCTGATGAAAGAATACGGTATGAACCATATGCGGTTCCATTCGTGGTGCCCGCCCAAAGCAGCTTTCCGCATGGCTGACAAGCACGGTATCTACTTCGAGGTGGAAATGCCGATGTGGGGCAAAGACGCAGAAGTGGACGAAGCCAGATACAATTTCTTCCGCCGCGAGATGCGTGCGTTACTTAAAGAATACGGGAATCATCCATCGTTTATCCTGTATTGCAACGGAAACGAAATCACGGGCAACTTCGACTTTATTGAAGAACTGACAGCTACGGGGCGCGAACTCGATAGCCGCCATCTGTTCAGCGGCTCTACAGCGCGTACAAGGGTAAAATCGGACCAGTATTACGTATCGCAACAGACCAACAAGGGTGCTGTAAAGGTTTACGAAGGCTTGCCATATACCGACTGGGATCGCAACAAAGAATCGGATGTCGATGTGCCGGTTATTTCGCACGAATCGGGGCAGCGGTGCATATATCCCGATTTCCGCGAGATAGAGAAATATAAGGATAGCCCGGTAGAGCCGCGCAACTTCGAGGTGTTCCGCGAAATGCTCGACCAGAATGGTATGCTCGACCAGGCAAACGATTTCTTCAGGGCATCGGGTGCATTGACCGTTATTGAATATAAAGCAGTGATAGAAGCATTGTTGCGGTCTTCCAAATCAGCAGGATTCCAGCTATTGTCCATCAACGACTTTCCGGGGCAAGGCTATGCGCCGGTGGGAATACTCGACCCGTTCTGGGATTCGAAGGGATTGATTACGCCGGAGAAGTTCAGGGAATTTTGCGCACCGACTGTGGCGTTGCTGCGCTACGACAAGAGTGCATTCTTCAACGACGAGACTTTTACGGGAAAGGCCGAAGTATATAATTTCAGCAAAGGCGAGTTGAAGAATGCCAAAGTAAGATGGTGGCTGACCGATGAGTCGGGCAAGACATTAAGAAAGGGAAACCTCAAAACGCAATCTTTCGGCAACGATGGCGTATTCCCTGCCGGAGAATTTACTTTCGGCCTCAAAGGGATTGACGCTCCGGGTAAACTGACTGTACATCTGGCTATCAACGAAAAAATAAAAAACAGTTGGAATATATGGGTCTACCCACGCAACGAAGCCCTGATGCAGTCTGACGACAATGTGTTATATACAACCGTATACGACGCTAAGGCAAAAGAATACCTCGCCCAAGGCAAAAAAGTAGTGCTGACCCCGATGCCAAACAAGGTGAAAGGAAGAAAATCTACTTTCCACAATCATTTCTGGAATCCGATCATGTTTGCCTGGCCACCGATGACAATCGGATGCCTGATACACGACAAACAGCCTGTATTCGAAAGGTTCGAAACTTCGTACCATACCGATTGGCAATGGTGGGATATTCTGGAAAATGCCAAGGTGATAGAAATGCAAAGCAGCCCGAAAGACTTAAGGCCGTTTATACAGGTAATAGATGCCTACGACAACAACCAGAAATTGGGCATCGGCTTCGAGGCGAAACTGGGCAACGGCAAGCTGCTTGTACTGGCAGTAAATACGCAGAAGGATATGGACAAACGCCCGGCTACACGCCAATTGCTGCAAAGCATCGACAGCTATGTGAAAGGCGCCGGCTTCAACCCTACGGTTGAAGTAGACGAGGCGTTTATACAATCATTTATGATGAAATAACAAAAAGTTTATCTATATAGGCCCCCCTTTGTTCCCCCCGAAGTGGGGAATGGGCGAAGCCACGGCAAGGGGGATGGAAAAAGTAACAATAAAAAAGTAATAAAAATGTGTTACATGTGTTACTTTTTAGGGATACAAGATACCAGTAGACGAGTTAACGAGTTGGGTGCTGATAAAATATGAACTTGTATCTCGTATCTTGTTTACTCGTGTCTNTGTCTAAAGAAAAGGTAACAATGGAAAAGTAATAAAAGGTGTTACATGTGTTACTTTTTGCCACCTCTCTCCCCGCTCTCTCCAAAGGGAGAGAGAGCCGCAAGCCACGACAAGAGAGGGAAAAGGTAACAATGGGAAAGTAATAAAAATGTGTTACATGTGTTACTTTTTAGAAAGATACAAAATACCCGTAAACGAGTTGACGGGTTGGTTGCTGATAAAATATGAACTTGTATCTCGTATCTTGTTTACTCGTGTCTAAAGATATTGTTAACTGAAAAAACGTGTTAGTTATGAAAAAGATTTTATTGATTATTTGCTCTCTTCTATGGACACCAATGTGCTTTGCTCAGGAGATCAAAATGACACAAACGGCATCTTTAGAGCAGGTCTATGGAGAAACGTTAGAAGAAAACACCCCCATGCCATTCGACGAACTGGATATGGAAAACGGGTATATACTCTATCAGGTGGAAATTGATACCGAAACGAAAGACGCATTGCTCGAAGTTGACAATATTCGCGACTTTGCGGCTGTGTATATCAACGGAAGCTTACAAGGTACGCTTACCGACAGCCAAAGGAAACTGGAGCTAAACGTGCCGCCGGGCAAGTACACCCTGTGCCTTTATGTAGAAAACATCGGACGCATTACCTATGGCCCTGAGATTTTGGATAATTCGAAAGGACTGTTTGGCAGTGTATTTATCGACGGAGCAGAGATTACAGGTTGGAAAATGACCGAACTGAAAATCAAGGAAACAGATGTAACTACACTTACATTCAACGAGACGGCGGCAGACAAAAGTCCGGCTTTCTTTAAAGGTGAGTTTGATATAGATGCACCAAAAGATTGTTACCTCGATATTTCGGGCTGGGGTATGGGCGAAGTATGGATCAATGGTATATACGCAGGCTCTTTCTGGGAAGGGGAGAAACAACAATCGATACAGATTCCGTCTTCGGCACTCAATTCCGAAAAAAACTATGTTGTGGTTTTCGATATAAAAAACAATGGAGCCGGTTCGATGAAGTTGGTTGACAGCCCCGTTTTTAAATAGGAAAAAGCAACAATAAAAAAATGGAAAAACTTGTTACTTTTGTTACTTTTTGAATAGTAATCTGAATCAGTAATTCTTAATTCGATTTTTAATGAAAAGAATATATCTAATGATTTGCCTTGCCTGTGCCTGTACTGCTATGATAGCGCAGGGGAAAAAGGATACCCCCGTTTACAAGGATGCAAACCGCCCGGTGGAAGAAAGGGTAAATGACCTGCTAAAAAGAATGACGCTAGAAGAGAAAGTCATGCAGCTTAACCAATATACGCTGGGGCGGAACGACAATGTGAACAATGTCGGCGAGGCAGTCAAAAACATTCCGGCAGAACTGGGTTCGGTCATATATTTCAGCTACGACCCTAAACTAAGGAACGAAGTACAACGCAAGGCGATGGAAGAATCGCGTCTGGGCATTCCTCTAATATATGGTTACGACGTAATACATGGTTTCCGCACGGTTTACCCAATCCCATTGGCGCAGGCTTGTTCGTGGAATCCTGAGCTTGTGCAGCAGGCGAGTGCCGTAGCAGCACAGGAAGCCAGGATGTCGGGAGTAGACTGGACATTTTCTCCGATGATAGATGTAGCAAGAGACGGACGCTGGGGGCGCGTGGCCGAAGGATATGGGGAAGACCCACACACCAATGCCGTGTTTGCTGTAGCATCGGTCAAAGGATATCAAGGCGACAACATGGCCTCTGACAAAAATGTAGCCGCTTGCTTAAAGCACTTCGTAGGCTATGGAGCTTCGGAAGGAGGACGCGACTATGTGTTCACCGAGATCTCCAGGCAAACGTTGTGGGATACATATATGCAGCCTTATATCGAAGGAGTTAAGGCAGGAGCAGCTACACTGATGAGCTGCTTCAACGACATCAGCGGCACACCGGGAACAGCTAACCCCTACATTCTAAGGGAGGTGCTAAAAGGTAAATGGGGACACGATGGCTTTGTGGTTTCCGACTGGGGAGCTATCGAGCAATTAAGGCCGCAGGGTGTGGCTGCCGATAAGAAAGAGGCGGCACTCAAAGCATTTACCGCTGGCGTAGAAATGGATATGATGAACAATTGCTATAACAAGCATTTGGGAGAATTGGTTTCGGAAGGACTGGTTTCTATGGAGATGTTAGACGATGCAGTAAGGAGAGTACTCAGGGTAAAATTCAGGCTCGGGTTATTCGAAAGGCCATATACGCCGGAATCGACAGAAAAAGAGCGGTTCTATCTGGCTGAAAGCCTTAGAGTTGCTGAGCAGTTGGCAGAAGAATCCATCGTTTTGCTTAAGAACGAAAACAATATATTGCCCTTGCAGGAAGCTAAAGACATTGCCGTTGTAGGCCCTATGGGCGATACCAGATGGCATCTGCTAGGCTCGTGGGCAGCCCACGGCGATTCGGAAAGGATTGTCCCGATAGCAAGCGCCTTGAAAGAAGAGTTTGAAGGAAAAGCATCGGTCACCTTTGCCAAAGGGTGCGACTTCGACGGGGAAGACTCTTCCGGATTTGAAGAAGCTTTACAGGCAGCCCGAAAAGCAGATGTAGTAGTTGTGGCACTCGGTGAGAAGAAAAACTGGAGCGGAGAGAACGCGTCTAGATCGACCATTGCCTTGCCCGACATTCAATTACAATTGCTAAAGGAAATCAGTAAAACAGGAAAGCCGATAGTATTGGTTCTGTCTAGTGGCAGGCCAATAGAACTGGGGAAAGTAGAGGCATCGTGCAAGGCCATCGTGCAAATGTGGCAACCGGGCATTTCGGGTGCAAAACCAATAGCAGGTGTATTATCGGGAAGGGTGAACCCTTCGGGCAAACTGGCTATTACATATCCTTATGCTTCGGGGCAAATACCTATATATTACAACCAGCGCAAAAGTGCCCGCCCACATCAGGGGAAGTATCAGGATATACCCAATACACCATTATACGAGTTTGGCCACGGACTAAGCTACACATCTTTTGAATACGGGAAACTAAAGGCCTCGGCTTCTTCCGTTTCTAAAGATGGAAGGGTTACAGTAGAAGTTCCGGTGACTAATACAGGCGACAGGGATGGATTAGAAACAGTACACTGGTTTATTACCGATCCCGTAGCATCAATTTCCAGGCCAGTCAAGGAACTGAAACACTTCGAGAAAAAGCTTATCAGAAAAGGCGAAACTGTAGTATTCCGATTCGAAATTACACCGATGAAGGATATCGCTTTCCTCAACCATAACGGGGACAAAATCCTGGAAAAAGGTAAGGTCTATATTTCCGTTAAGGATGAGAGAGTTGAACTCGACATTGAGTAACAAAACAATATTGCAAAGAACAATCAAGGCCGAAACTCTGTTCTTAAGAATAAAGCTAAACCGGTTGTCTTAAAACAGCAGCCGGTTTCTTATCGAAAAAGATTTGCCATAAAATCTAAACAGACTATAAACGAATAATCTATCTTTGTATTCTCTTTATAGATAAGGATATGACAGAACACAGCATTCTCTTAGCATTTATTCTTACAGCAGTAGCCGGATTATCTACCGGTATAGGCAGCCTTATTGCTCTGATCGCGAAACAGACGAACACCAACTTCCTTTGCGCATCGCTGGGCTTTTCGGCCGGAATCATGCTGTATGTATCATTCATGGAAATGATACCTCAGGGCAAGGAGGAGTTAGTCCTGGAGTTTGGCGAAAAAATGGGGAGTTTATACCTCATCCTCGCTTTTTTTGCAGGGATCGCCCTTATCAACCTTATCGACTTTGCGATACCTAAATCACTAAACCCGCACGAGATACAAGGCGTGGAGGACATGAATCATAAGAAATCGCTGAAAAGGACAGGGTTGGTAGTCGCGTTATCTATCGCCATACACAACTTTCCCGAAGGTATTGCAACCTTTACTTCTGCCTTGAGTTCGCTCGATGTGGCTATACCTATTACCATAGCTATCGCGATACACAATATACCCGAAGGTATTGCCGTTGCCGTACCTATATATCACGCTACAGGCAGTAAGAAAAAAGCCTTCTGGCTATCTTTCGCTTCGGGCTTGGCCGAACCATTCGGGGCTTTGATTGCCTATCTTTTCCTTTTGCAATTCTGGACTCCTGCCATGAATGGCGTTGTACTGGCTGCCGTATCGGGCATCATGGTATTTATATCATTGGACGAACTGCTGCCTAGTGCCGAGAAATATGGGAAGCACCATATATCAATAATGGGGCTTGTTGCTGGTATGGCATTAATGGCATTCAGCCTGTACCTGTTTGTATAAGGGAATAATCGCTCTGAAAAAGGAACCGGAAGATTTATCAACTAAATCCTCCGGCTCTTATCTTCAAAGCGCGGAACAATTACTTGTTCTCTTTCGCATATTTCTGATCCAGCTTATCAGCTCTCTTTCCGCTTTCGGGGTGCGATGAGAATAGTTGGTTCACCTTGCTACCTGCACCACCTGCTTCGTCTACCAGTTTTTGGATTATACGCAAAGCAGAAGCCATAGCTTTAGGGTCTTTGCCGCATTTCTTCAACAGCTCGTAGCCATAGTCGTCGGCAGCATACTCAGCTTTTTGAGAGAATTGTGCACCAGCCAAAGCTTCACCTAAACTACCTAGTTGAGAGTCGGTAAGAGCTGCCGCTGCTCCGCTTGTTGAAGCAACTGCATCTTTAAGGGCAGAAGTAAGAAGGGCTTTCTTGAAAGCGTCTTTTGAGTCTTTGTTTACAATGTGGCCGATTTCGTGTCCTACAATACCCAGGATTTCCTCATCTGTCATCAGTTCCATCAATCCTGCAAATACACGGATACTACCGTTGGCGCAAGCAAAAGCGTTTTGGTCTACTACGAAGTAAGCTTTGATATCATAGCCTTTTCTTTCGCTTTCGGGTATCATGTTTACGATGTTTTCGAGACGTTTTGCAAACCCGCTTCTTTTCGGTCCTTCGTCGGTTGTGCTACATACCGGATTGTTCTTGTCCATCCAGTCGATATACTCCTGGCAATATTGAGCGATTTCGGCATCGGAAACGGTTAAAGCGCGCGCCGTTTTAGTAGCTGCGTCAAGGTGTTTCTTGCTGATTTTTCCGAATTGTGCATTTGCTGTATAAGTACACGATGTAATTAAAGCTAATGCGATAAGTAGTTTTTTCATAAATGCTTGTTTTGGTTAATAAAGTACGTATAGTTAGCGTTTTTCTAAATGTAATATAGGATAGCCTTTTCCTTCTCCATCGTATTCGGAGCGGCCTACTTCAGCAAACCCAAGGTGATAGTAAAAGTCCAGGGCTTGCTTGTTTTGTTCGTTTACATCCACGCAGCGAGCATTCAGCTCGTTAATAGCATAATCGAGTAATATCTTGCCGATACCAGCCCCCCTGCTCGTGTTGTCTACAAAAAGCATCTCGATACTATCGCCGTCTACTCCCAGAAAACCTTTTATCTCCCCGCTTTCATTTTTATACATAAATAGCGAAACATGCTGGAAGTAAATTGGAATATGAGACTTATAAAATTGAAAATCTTCTTCTGACAGGAAATGATGGGTAGCCTTCACTGCGCTTTCCCACACATCTATCAATACCGGATAATCTTTTTTAGTAGCTGGATAAATCATTAAGAATGTATTTTATTATTGCTTTTTATAAATTGCTTTTTATAAATTGCTTTTTATAATATATTAGTTTAAGGCAAAATCGTTTCCGTTCTCAAATTTATTAAATGAAACGATTCGGGAAAAATCCGGAAGCATTATTTTTTCATTTTCCGTCATTAAATATTTTACCGGGACTTTCCCAATAAACGAAGCCCATTCGGAATATGTACTCGGAGCACCTATAATATAGTTACACCGGGAAAGTGCATAAAGGTCTTTTTCGCCCGTAGTATCCACAATTGTAAAACAGTCGAGATCGCTGAAATTGCCGGGGTTTATCTTCTCGTTAGAGCATAACAAGAACCTGGCTTTCTTTCCTATCCGTGCCAGCTCGTGCTCCATTTCTTTCATTGCCCTGCGATATACTTCGTCTGTATAATAGTACTTCCCCGAAAGCCATTCCCGGTAATCGCCCCGGCGGATGTGTATCCCCACCAAAATGGTATCATCCCCGCCCGGAAGCAATTGGCTGTCTACAGCAGAAGTTATATCTTCGCCAAAGCGGAAAATTTCGCGAATATTATCTGCCTGCCTTTGCACCATTTGCTGATTGCCCAGTATATTAGGCCACCCTTCTATAAAGTTCAGTCCGAAAAGCCTCATAAAGATATTCGGCTTTCCGTTTTGGATATACCCCCTTACCTTAAATGAGTGGATAATCTTCCTTAAAAACTTTCGGGATGCGAATTTTACATAACGGTTCTTATTCAAATCGTCGAAGTAGCGGATATATTCGTCGAAGTTGATGAGCAATACCTTTTCGCTACTCTCCAACCCATAAGCAATAGAGGGCACTACAGACCATATCCTGTTGCACAACTGCCCGGGTATATCGTAATTGATTACCATTTATACATTGAACCTGAAGTGCATTATATCACCATCCTGCACAATATATTCTTTGCCTTCCACATTCATTTTCCCGGCTTCTTTCACGGCAGCTTCAGAGCCTAGTGTAAGAAAATCGGTCAACTTGATTACTTCGGCACGGATAAAGCCTTTTTCGAAATCGGTATGTATTACTCCCGCACATTGAGGGGCTTTCCATCCTGCATTGAATGTCCATGCTCGTACCTCTTGCACACCGGCAGTAAAATATGTTTGTAATCCCAGAAGCTTGTATGCAGCCTTGATAAGACGGGCTACCCCCGATTCTTCCAAACCGATTTCCGATAGGAACATCTGACGCTCTTCGTAAGACTCAAATTCGGCTATCTCCGATTCTATTTTGGCGGCAACAATCAAAATGTCTGCATCCTCGTCCTTTATTGCTTCGCGTACTTGTTCTACGTATTTGTTGCCCGAAACTGCGCTGGCTTCGTCTACATTGCATACATAAAGCACAGGCTTGTAGGTAAGAAGGTAAAGCTCTTTGGCTAGCTTCTCGTCTTCTTTGTTGTCGAATGCTACAGTGCGGGCTGATTTCCCCTGCTCCAATGCTTCTTTGAACTGCAACAAGATGTCGTACATACGCTTGGCATCTTTGTCGCCTCCTGTTTTGGCTTGCTTTTCTACCTTCTGTATGCGAGCCTGTATGGTTTCCAGGTCTTTGAGCTGGAGCTCTATATCAATAATCTCTTTGTCGCGCACAGGGTTTACGCTTCCGTCTACGTGTGTGATATTATCATCATCGAAACAACGGAGTACGTGCAATATGGCATCAGTTTCGCGTATATTGGCAAGGAATTTATTTCCCAGACCTTCGCCTTTGCTTGCCCCTTTCACCAGTCCGGCTATATCTACGATCTCCACTGTTGTAGGTACTATACGGTTAGGCTTTACCAATTCTGCCAACTGGTTCAAGCGTTCGTCCGGTACGGTTATCACGCCCACATTGGGTTCTATTGTGCAGAAAGGGAAATTAGCCGACTGAGCTTTCGCATTCGAAAGACAGTTGAAAAGAGTAGATTTGCCAACGTTGGGAAGCCCAACTATACCACATTGTAATGCCATTATTAAGTTTATTCAGTTGTTCTATATTAATTTGCCTGCAAAGATAGATATTCTTTTTTTATTATACGACATAGAGGCCAATATGCCAGGGCAAACGCATGAAATTTATCCAAACTCAATTCTGAGCTTTGTAGGGGCGAATTATCATTCGCCCGCAGATTTTCCCTATTCCGGGCGAATGATAATTCGCCCCTACAGTAGTCAAAACTGGAATATCATTTTTTCATGCGTTTGCCTTGGCCAATATGCAAATGCTCCAATGGTCTTTTACTATGGAAACATTAAAATCCTATATTCAAAAAGTAACACATGTAACATCTTTTCATTACTTTTTTATTGTTACCTTTTCCCTCTCTTGTCGTGGCTTGTGGCTCTCTCTCCCTTTGGAGAGAGCGGGGAGAGAGGTGGCAAAAAGTAACACATGTAACACCTTTTATTACTTTTCCATTGTTACCTTTTCTTTAGACANAGACACGAGTAAACAAGATACGAGATACAAGTTCATATTTTATCAGCACCCAACTCGTTAACTCGTCTACTGGTATCTTGTATCCCTAAAAAGTAACACTTGTAACACATTTTTATTACTTTCTCATTGTTACTTTTTCCATCCCTTGCCATGGCTTCGCCCATTCCCCACTTCGGGGGGAACAAAGGGGGGCCTATATAGATAAACTTATCGAGAAAAATTGCCACAAAATTTAGACAGACTCTTACAACTTATTTTTACCTTTACAGCCTCACTAAACCAAAACAGATGGAAACATTGCCTTCCGGCCCATACATGGCTTTTTCGCGCAAACAGTGGGCTGCCCTCCGCGATTCGGAACCAATGACTCTGACCTACGACGAGTTGCTACAACTACAAGGGATAGACCATGAATTGTCGATCGACGAAGTAGAAGATATATACCTGCCATTGTCGCGCCTGCTGAGCTATTATGTAAATGCACGGACAAGCCGCCAGTCGGTGTTGATGAAGTTTTTGAAACAAGAGGCTCAGAAGATTCCTTTTATAATAGGTATCGCAGGCAGCGTTTCGGTAGGAAAAAGTACAACGGCGCGCGTACTGCAAGCCCTGCTCAGCCGGTGGGAAGAGAACACAAGGGTGGCTCTGGTCACTACCGACGGCTTTCTTTATCCGAATAAGACTCTGGAAGAAAAAGGCTTAATGCTAAAAAAAGGCTTCCCCCAATCGTACGATATAAAATGCCTGCTACAGTTTGTGACCGATGTAAAATCGGGGAAAGAACTGTTGAAAGTGCCTAAATATTCACACCTTATCTATGATATTATCCCCGATGAATACCAGATTATCGACCAGCCGGATGTGATTATACTGGAAGGCCTCAACGTTTTGCAAAGCGGCATGGACTATCCATCGGAAAAACCCCGGCGGTTTGTTTCCGACTATGTAGACTTCTCAATCTATGTGGATGCCGACGAAGCCAAACTCGAAGAATGGTACATCTCGCGCTTTATGAAATTCAGGAAAGGTGCATTTGCCAACCCGCAATCGTACTTCCACAGCTTTGCCCAGCTGGCAGAAAAGAACGCCATAAACACGGCAAAAACAATATGGAGGGAGATAAACCGCAAAAACCTCAGGAAGAATATATTGCCTACCCGCGAACGGGCAAGCCTCATCCTTCACAAAGGGGATAACCATGCAGTGGATTATGTAAGGCTGAGAAAATAGAAGCCCCTCGCCAGAAAACGAAGGGCTTGATACTTTTCAGCCTGATTTTGCTATTTCGCAGAAAACTCGTGAACGGTCTGGCTCTTAAACACCTCGCCCGGCCTCAAAATAACGCTCGGATATTCCGGTTTATTTATGCTGTCGGGAAAATGCTGTGTCTCGAAACAAACTGCTGCACGTGCAGGGTAGCGATGCCCGTGCTTTCCTTCGAAGTTGCCGGTCATCCAGTTGCCGGTATATATTTGCACACCCGGTTCGGTAGTAAGTATATTCATTTGTATTCCCGTCTTCGGTGAGTAGCATTCTACAGCCAGAGCCAATTCGCCGTCTTTCTTGTCGAGAACCATCGTATGGTCATACCCTTTCCCGAAATGTAGTTGTTCGAAGTCTTCTTCTATCCTCTCGCCGATAGTATGCGGTGTAGTGAAGTCGAAAGGAGTCCCCTTCACAGCTTCGGGCTTGCCATATGGTATTGCTGTATCGTCGGTAGGGAGATAGTTGGATGCGTGCATCACCAATACATGATCGTTGATAGCAGGGTCGCCTTCCCCCGAAAGATTGAAATAAGAGTGGTTTGTCAGGTTGATAATGGTAGCTTTGTCTGTTGTGGCTTCGTATGTAATATCGAAAGCATTGTTGTCGGTCAGCTTATATATCATTTTCACGTTCAGGTTGCCGGGAAAACCCTCTTCGCCATCCTTTGCCAGATATGTAAGTTCCAATGTTTGCCCGTCTGTTTGCTTTGCATCCCAAACTACAGCATTGAAACCTTTGATACCGCCATGCAGGTTGTTTGGCCCATTGTTTATTGCCAATTTGTAAGTAACTCCGTCGAGTGTAAATTCTCCCTTTGCAATGCGGTTTCCTGTACGTCCGCATACTGCGCCGAAATACGGCTCTTCCGAATTGAGGTATTCAGCGAGGTTGTTGTGCCCAAGCACTACATCGGTCAGCTTGCCGTTTTTGTCGGGCACAGACAGCGATACTATCTTTGCTCCGTAATTGAGAACTGTAGCTTCTGCCCCGTTCTTGTTGGTTAGCACATACAGTTCTACAGGTTTTCCGTCTACTGTACCTGCGAAATTTGCGGGCGTCAGCCCCGACTTGGTTAGATTAGTTTGCATGATATTATATTTTCGATTTTTAAATTAAGTGCCAGTTCCCAATAGTGTTGCTCCAACCCTTAGAGCCTGATTAAATTGTTCTTAGCAACTTTTTTATGCTCTTTTTAGCGTATTTTCCACATTTTACTCTCGGTTTAGCCCGCTAAACCAGCGAGCAAAACACGTAAAATCCATCTAAAATTGAAAATCGACGAAGCGAAGGCGAGTCAAACAGCTATAAAAAAGATTTGCTATAAAATTTAAACAGACTCTTATTTTGTTACCCAAATATACAATAAATATTGCGACCGGAAGCTATCTGCAAAAAGAATTATGTTGTGGTTTTATCAGGCAAACTACGGAGCAGGCATATTTGCAAAAAAGAAGATACTTTAAACAAAACCCAACCCGATGATGTTAATAACACAAAGACAGACACATAAAACCTAAGATAAAAATGGAAGACTTTGAATTGATAGACAATACGGACGAAAACAGGTACGAGTTTCGCGTAAACAAGCACATTGCAAAAATCGAGTATATCAAAACCAACAACGGAGAAATATATTTGACCCATACCGAAGTGCCAACAGCCCTCGAAGGACAAGGTATCGGTAGCCAGCTGGTAGAAAAAGTGCTTGCGGATGTAGACAGGAAAGGTCTGCGCCTGATTCCTCTTTGCCCCTTTGTGGCAGGATATATAAAGAAGCACCCCGACTGGAAACGCATTGTGATGAGAGGTGTCAATATCTAAAACTCTAAAAAACCAAACAATTATGGAAACGAAGAAAGAATACAGTAATGGCGAGGTGGTAGTAATATGGAAACCGGAGCTATGCCAACATGCAGGCATCTGTGTGAAAACATTGCCAAAAGTATATAATACAAAAGAACGGCCGTGGATAAAGCCGGAAAATGCAACAGCAGACGAACTTATTGCCCAGATAAATAAATGCCCTTCGGGAGCATTGAGCTATAGGCTGGAAAAAGAGAGCAAATAGTCAGGCAAGACTTATGCGGTAACAGGCAAAGAGTTATACCCCCAGATCATAAATTAGGCTTTGCATAAAAAAAAAGTAGATAAGATTTTCTTTATAAGGATAAAACAGCTATTTTTGTCGCTGCTAAATTGATAATAAAAATATCTAAATAAACGAGAACAATGTCTTCTAAAAAGAAACAAGCTGAATTGCAAGAAGAAAAAGACTGGGAAAAAATCGACGCTGCAGTACGTGATTCCGAGCATTTTATTGAAAAATATCAAAAGGAACTGCTAATCGGTATAGGTGTTGTAGTTTTGATAGTATGCGGATACCTGGCTTACAAAAACTTCGTAGTTATCCCTAAAAACGAAGAGGCTCAGGTAGCACTTTTCAGGGGCGAGCAATATTTCCGCAACGGACAAGACTCTTTGGCTATCAATGGTGATGGCCGTGGATATATAGGTTTCGAAAACATCATAGACGAATACGGCTCGACCAAAGCCGGCAACCTTGCTAAATTATACGCAGGTATCAGCTATGCCAATCTTGGAAATTACGAAAAGGCTCTGTCTTATCTGAAAGATTATAGCGGCGACGATAAAATCCTTTCCCAAATGGTAAATGGTGCTATCGGCGACTGCCTCGACAATACAGGAAAATCGGAAGACGCTATCTCTTATTACCTGAAAGCTGCAAAAGTTTTGGATAATGCGGTTCAAAGCCCGATCTATTACAAAAAAGCAGGATTGATATACAGAGTTCAAGGCAAGCACGACAAGGTTGTAGAAATGTTTTCGATAATCAAAGACCGCTATATGAATTCGACAATAGCAATGGAAGCCGACAAATACATAGAAGAAGCTAAATTGCTGGGAGCCAAATAAAATACGACTATAGATAAAAAGGGTAGTGCGATGTTAGTTCATTGCACTATTTTTTTTACCTGTTAGCCAAATCAATATACATAGTCTGGAAGTAAGCCTTAGCCATTCTTTCCAGACCCGGATTCCCAGCTTTAAGTATAACGTCCTCCTTGTCGTTATCATAGATAACCGTTCCCGTAGAATCCATCATACAAAATCCATTTACATATGAATAGAATGCAAATTTACTGCCCTGAGGATTCAACATATCCTTACTGAAAAGAAAATCACCGGATTGCATTCTTAATTGAGAAAGCAAAGTTGCGCTCAAATCGTTTTGCGATCCATAACTACCTACTACCAATGGCTGCTTCACCGCTCCCCCTATCCATAACATAGGTATATGAAACCGTTGGGGCTCATTATTGGCTACCCCTACAGGATAAGACTGCATAGCATGGTCGGCAAGAAGGATAAGCAACGTATTGTCCCACAGACCTGTATCTTTCAGTTCGTTGACAAACTCGCCGAGACAGTTATCCGTATAGTTTACAGCATTAAGATATGGCTCTGTAAATCTCCTTACAGGTACATCAAACGGCTCATGGCTGCTGAGGGTAAGTATCAGTTTGAAAAATGGTTCATCCGCCTTATTTGCCACCAAGTCTGAATACACCCTGTCGAACAACAATCTGTCGGGCACTCTAAGTACATGACAAAAATATCATAGGGTTCATATTTTCTTTAAAATCCAGTTTATCTAACCACTGAAAAATATAATCAAGTCCATATTTGAAATAAC
>NZ_QVMQ01000018.1 GCF_010501105.1 Dysgonomonas sp. 511
AACGGGCTCCGCCCCATCCCTTTCTACGCCGCCTTCACCGGACAGGTTCCCGCCTGCGGAACTAATGCACGGAAAGCTGACGCACGACTAGAATTGTCGCAAACTCTTGTTGGGCGTCAGCCCGCGCCATTAGCTTTGCGTACGGGGTACCCACGCGATGCAGGCGGCGTAGAATGAAGTGGGGCTGCTGTTATGCAACTTTGCCAAGCCAACAAAAGGCTTGCTGTTAGTTCACTTCATTCAGCCGGCAAAGCGCAAAGTGGGTCGGACGGCTAAGCGAGGCGCAAAAGCGTTTTTGGTTCCTTTTGGGGCTTAGGCCAAAAGGGACGCAAGCAATCTCTGATTGCGCGCAGTATAAAAAAGAACATATAATTTAACTACTGATTGACATTAGCAAAAAACAAGAACTCCTTCCTGTTAACAGCCAATGGTAGGAAAACAAGATTCTTGTTAATCTATGTTTATTAACCGCCAAAACTTTGTATATTAAATAATATTCCTTTTACTTTTGTATATACAATACTTTCAGGAATAAAAATGAAAATAAAATATATACCGCTATTAGCCCTTACGGCTTTTACTTTTTGCACAAACTCGAGCGCCCAAAATAAAAAGACAGTCCCCAATCTCTACAAGTCTGTCAACAGGTCTCAAATGACCAAATGGGTAGATTCGGTTTATAACCAGATGTCTACCGACCAGCGCATCGGGCAGCTTTTCATCCCCTTAGCCTTTGGCAACGATACCGAATCGAACAGGAAGAGCATAATATCCCTTGTGCAGAAACAACATATCGGAGGGCTTCTCTTCTCCAAAAGCACCCCTGCGGCACAAGCCAACCTGACCAACGTAGCCCAGAAAGCTGCAAAAGTACCCCTTATGATTACCCTCGATGGCGAATGGGGGCTTGCCATGCGCCTGTCCGGCACCACGCGATTTCCTCGCAATATGACACTGGGAGCCATTCAAAACGATTCGCTGCTCTATTATTATGGCAAAGAAGTAGCCCGCCAGTGCAAGCTGATGGGTATCCATGTAAACTTTGCCCCTGCCCTCGATGTGAATAGCAATCCGGCAAACCCCGTTATCGGTACACGCTCTTTCGGCGAAGACCCTCAACGGGTGGCAAGGCTTGGCATTATGTACTCAAAAGGACTCGAAGCAGGAGGCGTGATGTCGGTGGCCAAACATTTTCCCGGACATGGCGATACCTCTACCGACTCGCACAAGGTGCTACCGCTTATTTCGCACAACAGGGAACGGCTCGACAAGGTAGAGCTCAAACCTTTCAAAGAATATATCAACGCCGGACTATCGGGGATGATGGTGGGGCATCTCAACATCCCTGCCTTAGAGCCGAAAGCACAGCCCAGCTCTTTGTCGGCAAAGGTTGCGACAGGATTGTTGCAAGACGAACTTGGCTTCACCGGGCTTATTTTCACCGATGGCTTGCAGATGAAGGGTGTTTCGGTCGAAGACAATTATTGCGTACGCGCCCTGCTTGCCGGCAACGACCTCTTGCTGGGGCCTGTGAGTGTGGTGAAAGAATACAACGCCGTGAAACAGGCTGTAGCCGATGGTACAATCAGCCAGAGCATGCTGGAGCAGAAGTGCAAAAAAGTATTGGCATATAAATACATCCTGGGCGTGCACAAGACCAAACCGGTGGATACCAAAACCCTGGTAAAAAACCTGAATACCCCGCAAGCCGATCATGTCAACCGCCAATTGAGCAAGGCCGCTGTTACCCTGCTCAAGGATAGCGAAAACATTATCCCTTTCAAGGAACTGGACAAACGCAAGATTGCCGCCGTGGCATTGGGCGAAGGGGCAAACAACGAGTTTCACAAGCGGCTGAAAAACTATGGCGATGTAACCTGCTTTACTGCGGCTAATGCTAACGCTTTGCTGCAACTCAAAAACCAGCTAAGTAAATATAATACCGTTATCGTTTCGGTACATAGTACCAAGATCAGTGCCGATACAGCCATCCGCACCGTAACGCAGGGTAAAGAAACCGTGCTGGCTTTCTTCGTAGTGCCTTACAGGATGTCGGCATTCGGCAATTCGATAAAAGCATCGGATGCCGTAGTACTGGGCTACGAGGGCAACGAATACTCGTACGACTACACAGCACAAACCCTCTTTGGCGGCTATGCCCCAAGCGGGAAGATACCCGTTTCGGTCAAAGGATTGTTTGAAGCAGGCAAAGGCCTGGCTAAAAAAAAAACTAGATTAGCCTACGATATACCCGAATCGCTGGGTATTCCTTCCGATCGTTTCAGCCCCGTAGACTCCATTATAGAAGAGGGATTGAAGGAAAAAGCCTACCCCGGAGCGCAACTGCTCGTTGCCAAGAACGGGGTAATTATTTATAATAAATCTTACGGATCGTTCGAATACGACGGCAAGCGCAAAGTAGACAACGACGATATCTACGACATTGCGTCTATGACCAAGGCAATAGCTACCGTGCCTGCCGTGATGAAGCTATACGACCAGTCGAAACTAAAACTGAACACGCCCATCAGCACCTATGTAGACCCGCTGAAAGGGACGGACAAGGCAAGGATAACCATTCGCGAAGCCTTGTTGCACGAAACGGCGATGCCTCCGTTTATCCCATATTATATGAATGCCATAGACAAGTCGAGCTACGAAGGCAACCTTTTTAGCCGGGTGAAGACTGCATCGCATAAGGCGCAATTCGACGAAACCACCTGGGCGCGTACAGATTATAAATTCAAACCCGAAATGGTATCTGTGGCAGCAAAAAAAGGATTTGTGCCGTTGGCAGATAAGATGTTTATCAACAAGAACTACCAGGATACCATTATACAAGCCATCGCCGATGCCAATCTGAGGAAGCGCAAAACCTATCTCTACAGTTGCCTCAACTTCATCCTGTTGCAAAAGACAGTGGAGAAGATAGCCAGGCAGGATTTAAACGCGTTTACCCAGAAATACTTCTTCCTTCCATTAGGCGCAACTACCACTACATATACCCCTTTGCAGAAGTTCGATACCAGCCGTATCGTCCCTACAGAAAAAGACGATTTCCTGCGCAAGCAGCTTATCAGGGGATATGTGCACGATGAGGGCGCAGCATTTATGGGGGGAATTTCGGGAAATGCAGGGCTATTTTCCAATGCCAACGACTTGGCCAAACTATGCCAGATGCTATTGAACAAAGGTACATACGGGGGCGAAAAATATCTTTCGGAACAGACCTGCACCTATTTTACTTCTGCCAAAAGTACGACTTCGCGACGGGGGCTGGGTTTCGACAAGCCCGAACCACGTACCAATAAATCGAGCCCTACTTCTATCAGTACGCCAAACAGTGCATACGGGCATACAGGTTTCACCGGAACTTGTTTCTGGATAGACCCTGATAACAATCTGATTTATATATTGCTGACAAACAGGGTACACGAAAAACGGACAAACAAAGGGCTTACCTCCCTTGGTATCCGCCACCGGGTACAGGAAGAAATATATAAGACAATACGCAAAAATAAAACAGGTGTGGCTATAAAGAAAAGCCCTGCTAAGAAAAAATCGAACGCAAGCAAAAGAAAGAAAAAACGATAAAAACATTCTAAGACTATGAGCAAACTAACATTGAACGACAGCATCACATCTTTTATCGACAATGAGTACAAAACTATCTGGGATCTGATTCTGGAGAACAAGACAGAAGAACTGAAAAGCATATCCGCTGAAGATGGCGAACTTTTACCCGCAATTGTATCCGGATTATTCTCCGATGGCGAAAGCAAGGTTTTAAACGAGTATGATTTTGTTAGCCTGAAAGAAAACAACAGCCTTTTATTCAAGGATTTGATCAGGCTTATCCTTGTTCTCGATATCAACGGAGAGCATGAAGAACTGCGCTTGCAGGTGGTAGATAAGTTGTTCGAAGCTATCCCCGATGTAGTGAGTAAGATACGGGAAGAGTCGAACGGATATCCGCAAAGGCCTGTAAATGCTTTGGTATGGGCAGAAGGCACAGGATTCCGGGCTTCGTTCAATGCGTTGATATACTATTACCGCCAGAAAGAAGATGCAGACAACAATACGCTGCACTTCCTGATAATGAACCGCACACAGATTACACTTGCCATTATGGGGCATTACAAGAATCTGGTAGGCCCCGACATGCTGGAGTCGGCACAGATAAAAGAACAGTTGGGACAAATTGATGCTGCGCTTTCCTTCTACAAAGCCGTTGAAGCCGACTTTAAGAACGAACTGGGCTGGTTTATCGAGAGTCCCGAAACAGGGCCTAGCGAAGAGGATGTGGTTACACTCGAATCGCTGAAAAGTGCATTGCAGGCAATAGACCGCCTGTCGAACACCGACAATTATTCGGAGGTATGCAGCCAGATAGACGAGGTGCTAAGCCGCGAGCATACCGAAATACCTGACTTTGACGAGGACGAAGACGAGGAATAGGTTGAGATTGAGTTTCAACCACAGAGTTTCACAGAGAAATAAACAAGAAATGGGTTGCATTGTAAGCAACCCATTTCTTGTTTTATATAATTGTCTCGTCTTACAACACGTATAGCGAGCTGATAGACTCATTAGACAATACCCTGCGGATTGCATTGGAAAATACCTCTGCTACAGATAGTATTTCTACTTTTTCGCATTTCTTGGAATACGGTATGCTGTCGGTAAATATCATTTTTTCGAGTCCCGACAGGCCTACACGCTCCGATGCCGGATCCGACATTACGGCATGGCTGGCGATAGCCTTTACCGAACGGGCGCCGTTTGCCATCATCAGGTCGGCAGCCTTTGTTATAGTTCCTGCTGTATCAACAATGTCGTCTACCAACAATACATCCATCCCTTTCACATCACCAATAATGTGCATTTCGGAGATTTCGTTTGCCTTCTTACGCAGCTTGTAACAGATTACCATTGGTATTCCGAAATATTTGGCATACGAGCTGGCACGCTTTGTACCTCCTACGTCGGGTGTGGCAATCACAAGGTTTTCCATATCCAGTGTCTTGATGTAGTCTACAAATATGGCGGAAGCATAAAGGTGGTCTACAGGCACATTGAAAAATCCTTGTATCTGGTCGGCATGCAAGTCCATCGTAATCAACCGGTTGATACCTGCTGCTGCCAGCATATCGGCAATAAGCTTTGCACCTATTGATACGCGCGGCTTGTCTTTGCGATCTTGGCGCGCCCATCCGAAGTATGGAATTACAGCGACGATAGAGTGTGCCGAAGCTCTTTTGGCTGCATCTATCATCAATAGCAGCTCCATCAGATTGTCGGAATTAGGGAAGGTAGATTGAACCAGAAATACCTGGCAACCTCGGATAGATTCTTCGTAAGACACCGAAAATTCTCCGTCGGCAAAATATTCTATATTCATATTGCCTAGCGGACAACCCAGATTGGCGCATATCTTTTCTGCGAGATAGCGAGAATTTGTCCCCGAAAAAATTTTAAATGGGATGTTGGTTTCCATTTTTTTGTTGATCATTAAACAGGTTCTTATAGTTTATTTCCGGGCGCAAAGTTAAGAAAACTATTGCGCATAAAGCCTTAGTAACTGTTTAAATTTTATTCATTCTAATTTTTAGAACTGTTTTCGGCTAATTTTTTCATGCGCGAAGCGATAGTAGCGGGCTACTTGAGCTGAGCGAAAGTATTCGTATAAAATTTAAACAGTTACTTAGTCCAAAGAAAATTTGATAATTTTCCCCGAGTTTGCTTCCATCGTTATTTGCAGTGCCTTGCTCCAGTCGCCTTTCAGCGTGAAATTCTTCTTTGCGAGCAACTCTTTGGCGGTTTTCATCCGCATCGGGTTTATATCTATATATTCGTAAGCATTTTCGGGTATCTGCACGGTAATATCCACTACCTGAGAGTCGAAGTTGGCAACTACCAGAATAAACTCTTTCTTAGAAGAACGCAGAAACGCATATTGCTTTGTAGAATCGAAATGCGGGTTTTCGTAATTGGCATACATCAGGTCGAAGAATTTGCCTGAATTGATAGCCTCTTCTTCTTTTGCTATTTCGATAAGGCGGATATAAAACTTACGAAGCTCTGCCTGTTCTTTCGTCAGTCCCGAAGCACCGAATGCACCGCCGTTGCGCCAGTTGCGTATGGTGTCTACCGACCAGTAATCGAAAATAGTGGTGCGCCCGTCTACTCCGCTGAAACCTTCCTTATCCATTCCGCGTTCGCCCAATTCCTGGCCGAAATATACCATTACGGGATTTACATTCATGGTAGCGGCCACTATCATGCCGGGCATTGCCTTTGCGGCATCGCCTGCGAAAAAATCGGAGGCGATGCGCTGCTCGTCGTGGTTTTCGAGAAAGTTGAGCATCTTAGGCTGGAGGTCGCCTATGCGCTGCCAGCTGAAAGTAATTTCCGAAGCCGGTTTCCTGTCGCAAATCACATCCCGGAGGGTATCGTACAGGTCTACCTTATCGTACAGGTAGTCGAACAGTCCGCAATGCGCATAATTGTGGTATTGAGCGGGATTATATACTTCGGCGATGAAGACAAGCGTCTTGTTTTTTGCCTTCACCTTTGGTATCACCCAGTTCCAAAATTCTACGGGAACCATTTCTGCCATGTCGCAGCGGAAGCCATCGACGCCCTTTGCTGTCCAGTAGAGCAGTATGTCCTTCATCTTGAGCCAGGTATCGGGTTCGGGCATAAAGTGGGTAGCACGCCCGTTGTTATAGTCTAAGCCGTAATTGAGCTTCACGGTTTCGTACCAGTCGTTTACGCCGGGGCGGTTGGTAAAACAGTCGTTCCCTGTCGCTTTTGCCGGAAATTCGTTATAAGCATCATCTCCTCTGTGGGTGGCGAAGTCTATCTCGAGACGCTGGCCGGGTATGTAGTAAAAATTATTATCGGGATCGAAGGCCATATCCATTTTGTCGGCAGCCCCGAAATCCTTTACTTTTTTAGGCTTGGCATCCGATCGGTACTGGCGTGCAACATGGTTTGGCACAAAGTCCATTATCGCTTTCATTCCGTTTTTGTGGGTGCGTTCTATCAGGGCTTCAAATTCGGCTATCCGGTTTTCGATGTTATCGGCAAGGTCGGGCGAAACATCATAGTAGTCGCGGATGGCATAGGGCGAACCAGCATTCCCTTTTATCACATCGGGATGGTCTTTGGGTATGCCGTATGCCGAATAGTCGGTTTTGGAAGCATGTTCGAGCACACCGGTGTACCAGATGTGGGTAAAGCCCATTTTCTTGATTTCCTTCAGAGCCTTGTTGTCGAAAGCGGAGAATTTACCGACACCGTTTTCTTCCATCGAGCCGTTTTCTTTATTCACATTCTTGTCGTTGCCAAACAGCCGGGGCAATACCTGATAGATAAATATTTTCTCTTTCATCATTTTTTTAATAATTAAATCCGGTTTTGATAAAGGTTATAAACAGTCCTTTTTGCGAGATTGTTTATTGATTCGCCTTTTTCGAAGAGGTGTCCTGTAACAGGATTCCCTCATTCTTGCTTAAAAATTCTTTTGCCAGATGATACCCCGCATCGTATATTTCTTCTACATGGTCGAGGTCGAACATCGAGTATTTGAACAATTCAGTAGATTCTATCAAGTAATTACACAAGTTGCGGTCGAGCAGGGTGTTGGACGTAGACATATAGTGAAACGAACGTTCGGCCACGTATTTTATCGAACTCTTAAACTCCGATTTCATAATGGGGCTTACATTTACGCCTATTATCTTGTCGCATTCTTTGCGGATGGTAGATACGGGGAAATTCTTGAACAACCCTCCGTCTACATAATAATGTCCTTTTATCTCTACGGGACGGAATATGATAGGCACCGAACACGATGCGATAACCGCAGGGATGAGCTGTCCCGAAGAAAACACGCGGCTCTCGCCATGTTCTATATCGGTGGCCACCACACGCAGAGGGATTTTGAGGTCTTCGAAATTCCTTGCCCGCAGATGCTTTTTCAGGAACGTCTGAAATCCGTCTGTCTTGAAAAATCCTCCTTGCGGAATGGTAAACGAAGCAAATTCCTTAAAGGCTTTTTTCTTGAAAAACGAAAGTATCTCTTCGGGGCTATGCCCGTCGGCATACAACACCCCGGCGAACGCCCCTGCACTTGTTCCCGAAACAACCTGCGGAAACAACCCGGCTTCGTTGAGCGCAGCCAATACCCCCAGATGGGCAAAGCCTTTTGCCCCTCCTCCACTAAGGGCTATGCCTAATTGGTATGTGTTCTTATTCTGAGACATTTATTTCTATTAAAGTAACGCAAATTTAGCATAAAAATCACAGGAAGAGGCTATTCAAAATAAGTTTTATGACTATAGAGCCAATTTTTCCGTCAAGTTTTTAATCCGGGTAGACGATGGTTAATCTTTGGAAATAGCCTAACTTTGAGGCCAAAATAAAAATTATGGAAGAAATATCTTACAAACACACCCTGCCGGTTCAAATACGCTTCAACGATATCGACAAATTCGGACACGTCAACAATGCGATATATCTCAATTTTTACGATCTGGGAAAAACAAATTATTTCGGTTCTGTATGCCCGAATGTCAACTGGGAAAGGGATGCAATACTGGTTGTGCGCCTCGAAGTGATTTTCCTCTCACAGATTCACGACATCGACAATATAGCTGTACAAACTGCCGTAACAGGCATCGGCACAAAGAGTTTCGACCTGACACAACGAGTAATAGACACCGAAACGAAGGATGTGAAATGTGTATGTACCTCTACAATGGTCACTTACGACCTGATAGAACAAAAGTCGAAACCTCTGACCGAAGAATGGATCAAAGCCATATGCGACTATGAGGATAAAGACCTGAGGAAGAAAAAGTAAAATGCTATCACTTTGATAGTCCTATTTTATTTTTTTCACAGCCCCTACAGTAGCTAAAATTGTAGTACCATTTTTCATACGTTTACCCAGGCTTTCCGCCCTATCTATACCCTAATTAATAAAAAAAGACTAAGATGCGCCCATTTTCGCATTTTTTCAGCATTTTATAATTCCCCCTTGGCAAAAAATGATTATATTTGCACGCAATAAATTTCAAAGCTCTTTATATATATGTCTTTTATTGCAGATAAAGTCGTAATGGATGGATTAACATTCGATGATGTATTGTTGATCCCCGCATACTCAGAAGTACTCCCACGCGAAGTCGATTTATCGACAAATTTCTCACGCAACATCAAGTTAAACATCCCTATCGTTTCGGCAGCTATGGACACAGTCACAGAAGCTAAGTTGGCTATTGCCATTGCCCGCGAAGGTGGAATTGGTGTTATTCACAAAAACATGTCGATAGAGGCACAGGCGCAACAAGTAAAGTTTGTGAAGCGTGCCGAAAACGGAATGATATCGAACCCTGTCAGCATACTGCGCGACAAGACCGTAGGGCAGGCGTTGAAGATGATGGCCGAATACAAGATCGGAGGTATTCCGG
The DNA here is from genome assembly GCF_010501105.1 of Dysgonomonas sp. 511. Taxonomy (GTDB): domain Bacteria; phylum Bacteroidota; class Bacteroidia; order Bacteroidales; family Dysgonomonadaceae; genus Dysgonomonas. Next base: position 9,480 of record NZ_QVMQ01000018.1, read on the forward strand.
TAGTAGATACCGAAAGCCGCCTGGTAGGTATCGTCACCAACCGCGACCTTCGTTTCCGCCGCGACATGAACCAGTTGATAGACGACGTGATGACCAAAGAAAACATCATCACCACCCGCCAGACTACCGACCTCGAAGCAGCAGCCGACATACTGCAACAACACAAGATAGAAAAGCTGCCGGTAGTAGATGCCGACAACAAGCTGATAGGACTGATAACATACAAAGATATAACCAAAGCTAAGGACAAGCCTTTTGCCTGCAAAGACGAAAACGGACGCCTGAGGGTAGCTGCCGGTGTAGGTGTAACATTCGACACCCTCGAACGTGTAGGAGCACTGGTAGATGCCGGTGTAGACGCCATCGTTATCGACACCGCCCACGGGCACTCGCGCGGAGTGGTGGAGATGCTGAAAAAGGTAAAAGCCGCTTACCCTGCCATCGACGTAGTAGTAGGTAATATAGCCACAGGCGAAGCTGCCAAATATCTGGCAGACGCCGGAGCAGACGCCGTAAAAGTAGGTATCGGCCCGGGGTCGATCTGTACTACCCGCGTTGTAGCCGGAATCGGCGTACCGCAACTTTCGGCTATCTACGATGTAGCGAAAGCACTCGAAGGCACTGGCGTACCATTGATTGCCGACGGCGGATTGCGCTATTCGGGCGACATAGTAAAAGCCCTTGCAGCAGGAGGATACTCGGTAATGATGGGCTCACTGCTTGCAGGAGTAGAAGAATCGCCGGGCGAAACCATTATATTCAATGGCCGTAAGTTCAAGTCTTATCGCGGAATGGGATCGTTGGAAGCCATGGAAAAAGGATCGAAAGACCGCTATTTCCAAGATATGGAAGCCGACATCAAGAAGCTTGTTCCCGAAGGCATTGCTGCACGCGTAGCCTACAAAGGTTCGCTATACGAAGTCGTTTACCAAATGACAGGCGGACTACGTGCCGGAATGGGCTATTGCGGAGCAAAAAACATCAAGGAACTCCACAAAGCCAAATTTACCCGCATCACCAATGCCGGCGTGGCAGAAAGCCATCCGCACGATGTGGCCATAACAAGCGAAGCACCGAACTATAGCAGAGGGGAATAAACATCCCGGCTTCTACTAAAATAAAAAATTGCCGCAGAAGGGTTTAGGACACTCATTATCCAGCCCTTTTGCGGCAGTTTGCCTTTTATTTTAGAATATTTTAAAACATTGCAAACCTATATTCTCGTATCTTTGTCGTCAGTTTTCAGTAAAATATCGTTAGATAAACTATGCGCAACAAATTACTCTTACTATTCTTTACACTACTTTCGGTTGCAGCCACACTAAATGCGCAATCGGCAGACCCGGTTGTTTTCACCATAAACAACAAACCGGTACACTTGTCGGAAGTATATCAGGCATACACAAGAGGAAACGAATATGCAGAAGAAAAACAAAGCATAGAAGAATTCCTTGAGTCGTACATCGACTTCAAGCTGAATGTAGAAGAAGCACGGGCACAGCAATTAGACACCACATTGATATACCGTTCGCAATACAATGCATTTCGCAGCCGGCTGGCGGCCCCCTATCAGGCAAACAATAATATAGAGGAGCAATTCTATAAAGAACTGTACGGCCGCTTCCTTACCAATGTTGAAGTAAACCATGTATTGCTCCCTTTCGACAAAAAAAATACGATCTTCCCGGCCGATACTTTAGCACTTTACCAGAAAGCAATGAAACTGTACGAGAAGATACAGAAAGAAGGCTTTACGCCCGACATTCTTCCTGTTGCAAAGACTGACACGGAAATGCAGATGAGTGCCGAAAACCGCAATGGCTACATCGGATGGATTACCCCGCTGATGCTGTCCAACAACGTGGAAAACGCCGTGTACACCATGCCCCTGATGGAGATAAGCAAGCCTATCCGTACACAGAAAGGATACCATATAGTGCAAGCCCTGAACAGGCGTCCGGCAATAGGAGGGGTAGATGTAGAACAAGTAGTATTCGGATTTCCCAGAATACCGCCTACACAACACCTGATAGACAGTGTCGAAATTGTTGCCAAGCGCGAATACGAACTGATACGCACAGGGAAAAGCACCTTCGACGACTTATGTGCCGAATACACAAAAGTATTCCAAACCGGAAGAGAAGACTGCCTCTTCGGAGAAATCAGGCTCGACTCCAACCTCCCACCTACATTTATCGCCGCAGCAATCAGCCTGAAAGAACCCGGCGACATCAGCCAACCTATACTTTCCGACTACGGCTTCCACATAATCAGGCTGGTGAAAAAGAAAGCGATAGCCGGCTACGAGAGCATGAAAAAATCAATGGTCGAAGCGGTTTCCAAAAGGGATAAATCGGATCAGTTGGCAGCGGAACTGAGAAAGGAGCTAATCAGCCGGTTCGATATAAAAATCAACAACGACTCTTATGCCAAACTGAATAATATAGCATCGGAAATATCGCCACGCGACACCGCATTTATAGCATCGGTAACCAATGGCAACGACATACTTATCGACATAGAAGGAAAAAGACAATACGATGTAAATGCCTTTGTGCAGTACATCAGTATAAAACAAAAAGAATCGAACCTGAGCCCCCGCCAGCTGCCCACCATTGCTATAGTAGAGCAAAACCCTCTGAATATGACCACCGACATACTCAACAGCTACTTCAACAAGTTCATCTGGATTGCAGTGTCCGAGTACAACAACAGTACGCTAGAGGACAGGAACCCTCAGTTTAAACAAGCTATGGAATTTTTCACCAACCAGTTATTGTCGTCCGAAGTATTGGAAAAAAATATCTGGCAAAGGGCAAAGACTGATAAAGAAGGCTTGTCGCAATACTTTGCACAACATAAAGACAAATATTCACTGTCGGCCACCAAATACAAAGGCACTGTCATACTTGCCAAAACGCAGGACGCCCTTGCCAAAGCCCAAAAGCTGGCTGCCAAACAAACTACTACGGAAGGGCTGGCAAACGCTATCAGAAAACAAATAAACAAAAAATCGACACAGGTAAGGCTCGAATCGGGCGCATGGTATAAAAAGGAGAACCCATACATCGACAATAAGATATTCGGGGGCGAAGCGCCTAAGGCCAACCGGGAATATCCCTATTTCGCTGTCATTGGCAAATTTATAGATACTCCCGAAGACTATACCGACGTAAGGAATGCTGTTGTGGCTGATTACCAAGAACAACTGCAACTCGACTGGAGCAAGCACCTGAGAGAAAAATACAAAGTTGACATTGATAAATCTGTTTTGAAAAATATACAATGAGAAAATTATTCATCATTTCGCTTTATATCATAACCGGATGCCTCTTTCTTGCTTGCAAGCAGGAAAATGCAGACATAGATGAAACCAAAACGCCAATAGTCTCCGTCGGAAACAAAGTGCTGTACAAGTCGGACCTGATGAAAGCATTGCCGCCGGGGCTGACAGGCGAAGACAGCATCAAGGCCACACAGGCTTTTATCGACACATGGATAAAAGACAAACTGATACTGGAAAAAGCATCGCAAAACATAACCGACAAAGAAGATATTGATGCGCTGGTAGAAGACTACAGGAAATCGCTTATAACCAACATATACCAGGAACGGCTGCTGAAAGAACATTTCTCGAAAATACTATCCGAAAAGGAATTGAATGCCTATTACGAAGAAAACAAAGAGAAATTTAAACTGGAAGAAAATATCGTAAAGGGGCTTTATCTGAAAGTACCGGCTAATTCGCCCCAACTGGCAAACTTCCAGAAATGGTACAAACTGGGAACCGATGCCGCGCTCGAAAACATAGAAAACAACATATTGCAAAATGCCATGAGTTACGACTTGTTTTACGACCGTTGGGTCAATTTCAGCGATATAACATCCAACATCCCCACCACGATAGGAGATGAACAACAACTGCTGAGGGCAAACAAGAACATAGAACTAAGCGATTCGGCCTTCGTCTATCTGCTGAATATAAAAGAATATAAACTGGCAGGGACAGAAGCACCATTTACTTATATAAGAAATACGCTGGAAGAGATATTCAAAGAGCAACGAAAAGCCTCTTACCTGCAACAAGTACGCAGCGATTTGTACGAGAAGGCACTATCGTCCGACGAAATTAAGTTTTACAATAAATAGAATATAATCTCTTTTTCAGCGTTAAGAGAAAAAAAGTAATACATTATCACTATATTTACGCGACTTTTTAATAAACACATAAAATGATAGGAAAAGCAGGGAAACTTATTTTACTGGCAGTATTATTAGCTTATGGGCTACAAAGCAAAGCTCAGGACAATATTATCGACCAGATAATCTGGGTAGTAGGAGACGAAGCCATACTAAAATCCGATGTAGAAAAGGTAAGGATAGGTATGCTGTCGAGAGGCGAACGCATCGACGGCGACCCATATTGCTTCATACCCGAACAGCTAGCCGTGCAAAAACTTTTTCTCGACCAGGCAAAAATAGACAGTATCGACGTTCCGGCAGCGGAAGTAGCCAGAGGCGTCACCCGTCAGGAAAACATGGTTATCTCCAACCTCGGTTCGAAAGAGAAAGCGGAAGAATACCTGCAAGCTCCCATGACACAACTCAGAGAAGAATGGAGGGAAGACATCCGCAACAACTTCCTGGTTTCGGAAGTCAAGAAATCCCTTGTAGGCAAAAAAGGAAACCTTACCCCTTCGGAAGTAAGGAAATACTACGCCCAGCTACCCAAAGACAGTTTGCCATATATACCGACCACAGTCGAAGTACAGATAATAACACAAGAGCCAAAAGTGCCGCTATCGGAAATAGACAAAGTAAAAGAACGCCTGCGCGAATTTACCAACAGGGTAAATGCCGGTGAAAGCTTCTCTACACTTGCCATCATGTACTCGGAAGACGGTTCGGCTCCCAATGGTGGAGAAACAGGATTCAGCGGACGGGCGCAATGGGTACCCGAATTTGCCAACGTCGCATTCTCGTTGAACGACCCGAAAAAAGTATCGAACATAGTGGAAACAGAATACGGCTTCCACATCATACAACTAATAGAGCGCAGGGGCGACCTCGTCAACGTACGCCACATACTGATGCGTCCGAAAGTGCCTAACGAAGAATTGGAAAAACTTAAACTAAGACTCGATACAGTAGTTACCGAAATAAACGACAAAAAATATACATTCGAAGATGCTACCGTATTTTCATACGACAAAGATACCCGTGGCAACAACGGGCTGATGGTCAACCGTTCCGAATCGTTCTATTATGGCACTCCACGCTTTACGATGGAAGAATTGCCTGCCGAAGTGGGTAAGGCTGTAGACAAACTGCAAATAGGCGAAATATCCGCACCATTCAAAATGATGCAGAAAAACGGAAAAGAAGCAATAGCCATCGTAAAACTGAAAAGCCGTACCGAAGGGCATATTGCCAACGTTTCGGACGACTATCAGGCATTGAAAGAAATCGTAGAAGGCCACAAACAAGAAGAAATATTGAAAAAGTGGCTTCAAAATAAAATAAAGAGTACGTATATACGCATCGACGATAATTGGAAAAATTGTGAGTTCCAATATTCGGGATGGGTTAAGGAAGAATAGTTAAAAACATTCTTAACTGAAAGATGTTCTGCAAACTAACTAAATATCTGAAACAAAGGCACAGAATACCACTAACCAGTGTTCTGTGCCTCATTGTTCTATATGCGTCGGCACAAACCATACTGTCGTCGCAACGCCCGATGATGGCCGAAGTAGGGCAAGCACCCCCGCCGAAAACATCGCAAACGCCTCCCCCGGCAGCAGGAACGAATAAAGATGGAGTAAGGGTCATTACCATTATCAATAGTAACAGGCTCATACACCGCAACAACTTTATTCCGCAAGTACTCAAAGACAGCGTGATATTCCTCCACGATGGGGCGTACCTCTATTGCGACAGCGCATACTGGAACGAAAGCGAAAACTCGTTCGAAGCCTTCGGGCGCGTAAGGATGGAACAGGGCGACACACTATTCCTCTACGGTAAATATATGCACTACGACGGCAACCTCAAATTGGTAAAAGTGCGTAGGGAAGTGGTAATGGAACATATCCCGCAAAACGTAACACTGTTTACCGACAGCCTCAACTACGACCGGATGATGAATCTGGGCTACTATTTCGATGGGGGGATGCTCGTAGATACGCTCAACGAACTTACATCCTTCTGGGGACAATACGAGCCGAATATAAACATGGCTACATTCAGGGATAGCGTTGTACTCACCAACCCTCAGTTTAAACTCTATTCCGACAGGCTGCGGTACGACACCAGAATAAAAACCGCATATATATCCACCCCGACCGTAATAGAATCCGACAGCGGAATCATCTATACCAGCAACGGGTGGTACAATACCGATACCGAAGAATCGCTGTTGCTCGACCAGTCGACAGTGGTCAACAAAGAAGGAAACCGATTCCTCAAAGGCGACTCCATCTTCTATTATAAGGCACAGGGATATGGCGAAGTATTCGGCAATATGCTTTTGCAGGATACAGTGAAGAAAGTGATCCTGCGCGGCCACTATGGATATTACGATGAGTTGAACGACTTTGCCCTTGCCACAGATTCGGCATTTGCTATCGAATATTCGCAAAGCGACAGCTTGTTTATACATGCCGATACATTGAAACTGATAGGCATAGCCGATACGGTTTTCCATTACAAGCAAGAGCCTCTGATGCCGGCAGACTCTACCAGTTTGCTCATCAAAGACAGCCTTGCCAATACGATAGGCATAGACTCGCTGGCCCTCAATGCCGAAATACCGACAGGAGAAAAAACACCTGTAGACTCCATTGCACACATACAGCTTGCCGATTCGCTGCCACAGCTTTTGCCGGTTGCCGGCGACAGCCTTCCGGCTTTGCCGCCTATACCGATAGATACAACGATAACGATGCACAGGCAGATAAAGGCGTACTACGGCGTAAGATTTTACCGATCGGATATGCAGGGCATATGCGACTCCCTACAATTCGATTCGAAAGACTCGATACTGCATATGTACAAAGATCCTGTGATATGGAATACCAACAGGCAACTATCGGGCGATACTATCGACATACATATGAACGATAGTACGATCAACTTTATGCACGTCAAGCGGTATAGCTTCTCCATCGAAGAAAAAGACTCTATACACTTCAACCAGTTGAAAAGCCGTAGCCTGAAAGTTTATTTCGAGGATAAAAAGGTGAGGCGGGTATTGGCCGAAGGCAACGTAGAAACCATTACATATCCTGAAGAAAAAGACAAGAGCCTTTCTAAGATTCTCAACTACCTTACAAGTAGTTATCTGGATATATATATGGAAAACGGGGCTTTTACCAAACTGGTAGCATGGCCTCAGCCAGTGGGGAAAACTACTCCATTCCATCTGCTGCTCGACGAACAGCTACGGTTATCCGACTTCTATTGGTTCGACTACCTAAGGCCTACCGACAGGCACGATATATTCCGCAAAACGAAGAAAAAAGCAGAAGATTCGAGGCCTCAGCGTTCCGATGTGTTCAAAAGGCAGGATGACGAGGAAATGGAATTTTAGCTGCTGCCGACAACAATTATTATCCGGAAATTTTATCTATATAGGTCACCTCTCTCCAAAGGGAAGCCCCCTAATCCCCCTTGGGGGACTTATGCGCAAAGCCATGACGAGGGAGAGGGAAAAGTGGCAGTAAAAAAAGAGTAAAAGGTGTTACAAGTGTTACTTTTTGCCACCTCACTCCCCGCTCTCTCCAAAAGGAGAGAGCCGCAAGGCCACGACAAGAGAGAAGAAAAAGTAACGAAAAAGTGTTACTTTTGTTACTTTTCCACCTCTCTGTTTCTCCCATTGGGAACAAGCGAGGGCTGATGAAATAATATAAACCGACAACGACTAATTTGCATGAACAACGATATAATACGCCTTTTACCCGATTCTATAGCCAACCAGATTGCAGCAGGCGAGGTGGTGCAACGTCCGGCATCTGTAGTGAAAGAACTGATAGAAAACTCTATCGACGCAGGAGCAGACAGCATACAGCTTATAATAAAAGACGCCGGGCGATCGCTCATACAGGTGATAGACAACGGCAAAGGTATGTCGGGCACAGATGCACGTATGGCATTCGAACGGCACGCAACATCTAAAATACGCAAGGCCGACGACCTTTTTGCCCTACATACAATGGGATTCAGGGGCGAAGCACTTGCCTCCATCGCGGCGGTTGCACAGTTAGAACTGCGTACACGCAGGAATGAAGACGAACTGGGAACCCTGCTCAAGATATCCGGCTCGCAAATAGAGTTGCAGGAATGCACTGCCTGCCCGGCGGGGAGCAACCTTGCGGTAAAGAATATCTTCTTCAACATACCGGCTAGGCGAAAGTTCCTGAAATCGAACGATACCGAACGCCGCAATATACTGACAGAACTGGAGCGTATAGCACTGGTAAATCCGGAGATAGAACTTTCGTTCTCGGAAAACGAAATAGAGGTACTACGTTATCCGGCATCCAACCTGCGGCAAAGGATAGTGAATGTAGTAGGCAAGAACTTTAACCAGCAGCTTATTTCCATCGATATAGAGACCTCCCTAGTAAAGATAAAAGGGTATATAGGAAAGCCGGAATCGGCACGTAAGACCCGCGCACAGCAGTTTTTCTTTGTCAATGGACGTTATATGCGCCACCCATATTTCAGCAAGGCTGTAACCTCTGCGTTCGAGCCATTGATACCGGCAGGCGAAAATCCAAATTTCTTTATCTATCTCGATGTCGACCCCTCTACGATAGATGTCAATATACATCCTACAAAAACGGAAATCAAGTTTGAAAACGAACAGCCTATCTGGCAAATACTGTCGGCTACCGTAAAAGAAGCCTTAGGCAAGTTTAACGAAGTGCCGACTATAGACTTCGATACCGAGGGTGCGATAGATATCCCGATTCACGACCCCTCGCGGAATGTAGGGCAACCGCAGGTCAATATAAACCCTTCGTACAACCCATTCAAGACCCCGTCATCGGGTGGCGGTGGTAGTTATCAGCGGCCGAAGCTGGACTGGGAACAGTTTTACGAAGGCTTTGAAAAAGATAGCAATACCGAAAATATACAACCGGAAACATCCGACATATTCAGTCCGCAAGAACCTGTGGGACAAACAGAAAGAAGTTCCACGCCTGTAAATAGCGACATGGCAGTTCACTACCAGTACAAATACAGGTACATACTGACTTCCGCAAAATCGGGGTTGATGATTATCGACCAGCACCGCGCACATGTACGCATCCTGTTCGACCAGTTTCTGAGCCAGATAAAGCAAAAGAAAGGAGTTTCGCAACGCGCCCTGTTTCCCGAAATAATAGAGCTGACACCATCGGAAGCCGCCATGATACCTTACCTGATAGACGATCTGGAAGCTATCGGGTTCGACCTCAGCCATCTGGGCAACAATGCTTATGCCATAAACGGCATACCGTCGGAGGTGACAAACGTATCGCCGATAGAGCTTATCCACAATATGATACACCAGAGTATAGAATCAGGCAGCGATGTAAAAGAAGAAATACAGGAGGCTCTGGCCCTTTCGATGGCAAATGCTGCTGCTATACACTACGGGCAAAAACTATCGGACGAAGAAATGAACCGCATCATAGAGCAACTGTTTAGTTCTGCTGCTCACAAGCATACGCCTGACGGAAAGACAATCATCTCGCTTATGGAGGACGATGTGATAGATAAGATGTTCAGATAGGGAAACCCACTATAAAAAGAAAGCAGGCTTCGCAAATGAAACCTGCTTGTATCACGGATAATCTGTTTATTCTATTTCGTTTTGGCCTTTGTTGTTTTTGCTTTCGGCGCAGCAGCCTTAGCCTCTTTCTTTGCAGGAGCTTTGGCGGGAGTAGTGGCTTTAGCAGCGGTTTTGACACCGGCAGGAACAGCCTTTTTCTGCGGTTTGCCCTCTAAGTCTTTTATCGATTTTTCGAGGCGTTCTATCTCATCGGCCTGATTGTGTATTGTTTGCAGCAATGAGTTCAGTTCTTCCGTCTCTATCGAGCTTGGAAACTCGGAATATACCCTTTCCTTGAAGTCGCTCAATACATTCATATATGTGTTGAAAGCCTCGAAAGGAGACGCATAAGGGCTGAATGGCAACGGGTTTTTAGTACCCATGTAATAGAAATGGTCGCTCGACTGCAAGTATATCCAGTCTTGAATCAGGCGGCGGGCTTCGCTGAGGCTTACCCTTTCGGATATCTCATACAGCTTTTTGAAAGCCTCTTGTTGCAAGCTGTTTCCCAACCAGGGCGAAACGTCTTTCTCTTCGCCCACCCACGAAATAGGGTGCATAGACGAAATGGTATCTACAGGCTTAAGCGTGCTCAGTATTTCCGACGGAGTAGCAAAACCTATGTTCTTTTCGGCTGCAAAGCGAGGCAGGGCACGCATGAAATCGAATATTCCGGAGCTTTTCTTCTGGAAGTTGCCCAAAGCTTCGTAATTCATGAAGAGGTTGATTACCTGCTCTTCCTTAGGGGTGGCAGCTATCCAGTTGATAAACTTATCGGCAGTGAGCGGATATTCGCTCCAGTCGTAATTAGAGAAGCGTGTGGCAATGTCGTCGCTGAACTTCCCGTTGCGCAACAGCATCTTCAGTTGGGGGTATAATGCCGACTGGTATATGTAGTTAGGGCTTTTCCATCCCAATGTCCTTTTAGCACCTTCGGTGATGATGCCGTTAAAGCCCATCTCGTGTACCAAGCCTGCAATGTCGTCGGAGTAGATGAGTTCGGTATTGCGGAACACTTTTGGCCTTTGCCCGAAAAGCATCTCTATTTTGTCGTCGTGTACCTTTACCTGTTTCTTAAAACCTTCGGGGTCTATGAGCGAAGCCAGCGAGTGCCCTTGCGTTTCGGACAAGAATTCTACACAGCCCGTATCGGCAAGTTCCTTGAACCCGTCCAATACTTCCGGGGCATATATTTCCATCTGGTCGAGCGCGACACCCGATATGGAGAAGGCTACCTTGAATTTGCCTTTATGCTCGTTTATCATGTCGAGCATAAGCCTGTTGGCCGGGATAAAAGATACTTCTGCTACACGCTGGATGAAATCTTCGTTGGCAAAGTCGTCGTAATAATAGTGGTCGGTGCCGATATTGAAAAACCTGTATCGCTTCAACCGGTGAGGCTGGTGTATCTGAAAGTAGAAACAAATATTTTTCATAATCTTATGTTGGTTGTATTATTTTTTTTAAACTGAATGACATATGTATTGCTATCTTAAGGCAACAGGCTATCGTAAATATTCCTTACCTTCTGTCCTGCATATTCCCATTTTATATTATCCACTTCTGTTTTTCCTTCCCGGCTCAGAAATTCGGCCATAGCATCGTAGGTACAGATGGAATATATGGCATCTGCCATGCCCTCTACATCCCAGTAGTCTATTTTCACAGCCTTGTCGAGAATTTCAGCACATCCCGATTGCTTGGATATGATTGTGGGTATGTTGCACTGCATGGCTTCGAGAGGAGAGATGCCAAACGGTTCGGATACGGAAGGCATCACATATACATCGCTCCGTTTCAGCATTTCATATACCTGTTTTCCTTTCAGGAAGCCTGTAAAATGGAACCTGTCCGAGATTCCTTTGTTGGCGGCAAGGGTTATCATTTTTTCCATCATGTCGCCGCTCCCTGCCATTACAAACTGTATGTGGTTGGCTCTTTCGAGTACTTTGGCGGCGGCTTCCACAAAGTATTCGGGCCCTTTCTGCATAGTGATACGCCCCAGGAAGGTAACTACCTTGTCTTTGATACCCCTTTCGGGATTGATTGCCATTATCTCAGCACTGAGAGGCTCTACGGCATTGTGTACGGTAGTGACCTTTGCCGGGTCTTGATGATACTTCTCTATCACAGTTTGGCGCGTAAGGTTGCTTACACAAATGATATGGTCGGCATGGTCCATCCCGTTTTTCTCCATCTGATATACCTGTGGGTTGACATTGCCGCGGCTACGGTCGAAGTCGGTAGCATGCACATGTATCACAAGGGGTTTGCCCAGAATGTTTTTTGCATGTATTCCGGCCGGGTATGTAAGCCAGTCGTGCGAGTGTATGATATCGAAATGCTGCGACCGCGCTATTACTCCGGCTACTATAGAGTAGTTGTTGATCTCTTCCAACAGGTTGTCGGGATACCTTCCCGAAAACTCGATGCAGCCCAAATCGTTGGTATGTAAATACCTGAAGTCGGCATATATATGATTCCTCATATTATAATACTCCTGCGGATCCATGTATTTCGAAAGCCTTTCGCTCACATAGTCCCAGTTTACATCGCGCCACACCAATGGGGTATTGCATGCCCCGATGATTTTCAGAAAGCTCTGGTCTTCATCGCCCCACGGTTTGGGTATCACAAAGGTGATATCCATATCGGGTTGCATAGCCATCCCCCTAGTCAGTCCATAACTGGCTGTACCGAGCCCTCCTAATATATGGGGGGGGAATTCCCATCCAAACATCAATGCCTTCATATATGTCTTATCTAAATAATTCTAACTTATTTACTCAAATCAATATTCGTCTGCAAACGACTGCTGTATGTCCAATGCCCGCAGCACACCTGCTATGTTTATGGCATACGATATAGGCCCGTGCCCGAAATAAGGGATGCTGCCGTCGTACAATGCCGACAACGACCCTATACAGTCGTTCGACATTTCTTCTTCTATGCCAATGAGTAGCCTGTCGAGGAACGAATAGCCACTACGCTGGAATATCTTGAGGTATGCCTCTAGGTACGAAGCTAGTAGCCACGGCCATGCTGCACCATTGTAGCAGCTATATACACGGTCGACAAGCGATCCTTCGACACGAGGCCTGAACCCGATGCTTTTCGGGCTAAGGGTACGTAGCCCCTTGGCTGTAAGCAGCTCTTTGGTTACGATGTCTATTATCGACTTGCTTTGCCGTTTGTCCAGCAACGGATAGTCGCTTGCTATAGCCAGAAGCATGTTGGGGCGTACACTCCAGTCTACATAATTGCCTACTACATAGTCGTAGAGGTAGCCGCCATCGTTGAGGAAGACTTCGAGAAACGATGCCTTCACTATTTCGGCGTTCGCAGTCATTTTTTTCTCCAGTTTCTCATCTTGCAGGTGGTGCGCAATGTCGCGGTTAAACATCAGTGCACTGTACCACGCTGCGTTGACCTCTACCAATAGTCCTGTTCGCGGAGGCCTTGCTTCGCGCGGACTGTCGGCATGGTGCATCCAGCTTGGGTTGCCGATATTGCTATCTACACTCAGCAAGCCATTGGCAAGGGGGGTGAGTTCCGGATGATTGCCCTCTTGTATGAATGCAACCAACCGGTTGACCAGCGAGGCGTATTTTGCATAGAAACGCTCGTGGTCGTATTCCGAAAATTTCTTCAAGTCTTTTATTATCCACAGCAAAACGTCGGCATTGCTTATGTCTTTCAGGAAGCCCGACACAGGTTCGCCTTTCATGAAGGCTTCTATTGCCGGTATGGCGGTATCCATTATTTGCTCGAATGCTTCGGGACGTTCTATCCCCAGTGTCAAACCCGGAAGAGCCATGAATTGTTCACGGGCAGTAACTTTTCCGTAAGGATAACCATTGAGCAGGTAAAGCTCGTCTGCCGATGGACGGAAGTAAAACTGGTGTCCTGAGTTCTTCAGGCAGTTGTAGAAAGAAGACCGTGGTGTACGGTTTTTTATTCCTTCTTCGAAAAGGCTGAGCAGGTTGGCTGTGTCGGCAGTTGTATCGCTGGCCGAGAATATGATGGATTCTCCTTTTTCGATCGGCAATTCGAAGTATCCGGGTACGTAAAGGTCTTCTTTGTAAGGCAAGCCCGCCATTTTATCTTCTTCGTATTCTATGCCTTTGTACCAGCTTGGGTGGAATATGAATTTAGCCTCTTTGTTGAACTGCATGAAGAGTTCGGGATAACCGCTGTACATACACATACTTATACCGTTTTCCACTTCTTTGTAGCCGTGTTCGGCAACTGTATTTTCTTCGGTCAACTGGTTTATTTCGCGGAAAGCGAGGAAGGGCCTGAACCGTATTGTGGTAGGCGAATGGGCATCGAGCAGCGTATAGCGTATGTAGATGGTGTTTCCGTTGAGCGAGAACATTTTTTCTTTGGCCAGCACTACGCCTCCTACCCTATAGATGGTCTGAGGGAGTGACTCACAGTTGAATTCGCGGATATATTTATGTCCCATCGGGCTATAATTATTGCCGTCGTATTTGTGAATCCCCAGATTAAATTCGGCTCCATGCTGGATAACTGTTTCGTCGAAAGACGAAAGGAGGACATGGTTAGAGTTGTCGAGCTTGGGTACAGGCATCACCAACAATCCATGTTGCTTGCGGGTATTGCATTCCACCAGAGTGGTGCAATGGTAAGCCCCGCGCCGGTTGGTACGCAGTATTTCCCGCTTGAGGGAATACTCCAGATTGACCATGCGGCTTTTGTCAAATTTCAGATAGGTATTTGTTTTATTGTATTCCATATTACTAACAGTTTATCCTGTTTACGTGGATATTAAACGAGTTTTTTTATTTGTTTTTAAAGATAAGAAAAATGTTAAACCAACAGCATTGCCTCCAAGATGTTTATTAACATACAAAATTGAGATATAAAAATAAAGAAAATTATGTATTGATGCGAATGGAAAGAGGAAAAGTTTATCTATATAGCACCTCACTCCCCGCTCTCTCCAAAGGGAGAGAGAGCCGCAAGCCACGACAAGGGAGAGGAAAAGTAACAATAAGAAAGTAATGAGAAGGTGTTACATGTGTTACTTTTTAGAGATACAAGATACCAGTAGACGAGTTAACGAGTTGGTTTCTGATAAAATATGAACTTGTATCTCGTACCTTGTCTACTTGTATCTAAAGAAAAAGTAACAATAAGAAAGTAACGAAAAGATGTTACATGTGTTACTTTTTATCACCTCACTCCCCGCTCTCTCCAAAGGGAGAGAGGGCTGCAAGCCACGACAAGGGAGAGGAAAGCAACGGATATTCTCTCTGTCATCCTGAAACGTAGTTGAAGGATCTCTTGCATCAAAAGTATTGGAGGGTCGAGATGTTTCGTTCCTCTCAGCATGACAGAGAGAGTATAACCAGAGCTTAACAAGCCGAAGGGAGGGGAAGTAGAGCGGCGTAAGCAAAATTCAAGGCGAATATTAGTTGCATAGACAACAATATATTGATAATCAGCAATATAAATACTGATTTTTAAGCTGGTTTCTTTTGAAACTAATTTATTACTTCTATCTTTGCTGCGTTTTAAATACTGGCTATGTAATCAGGTCTTTGACCGTAAATTAATTATTATAATGAATAAAGTTAAATCAGGATTGTTAACCTTACTGTTTTCGTCAGCCATCCTTCAATCTTTTGCAGGGGGTATATTGACCAATACCAACCAAAGTGCACACTTCATACGTATGGTGGCGCGCGATGCTTCGCTCGAAATAGACGCTGCATACACCAATCCCGCCGGATTGGGAGTTAAGCTTGAAGATGGGTTTCACTTTGCATTTACCAACCAAAGTGCATTCCAGACCCGTACCATAACTTCTACTTATCCATTGTTTGCCGGATTTGGCGGCAACGATACAAAGGTATATAAAGGAAAAGCTTCGGCTCCGATTATCCCAAGCTTGCAGGCTGCTTACAAAACCGGCAAATGGGTATTGTCGGGTAATCTTGCCGTATCGGGTGGTGGAGGAAAGGCTACATTTAATGATGGCTTGCCTTCGTTCGAATCGCAACTTTCGGCTATCCCTGCATTGTTGTCGAGCATGCAAGTGCCTACATCCCAATATTCGGTAGATACTTACATGAGGGGGTCTTCTTTCATCTATGGCGCTCAATTGGGGGGAAGCTATGCAATCAACGATATGTTTTCGGTGTATGCCGGTTTTCGTCTCAACATAGTAAACAACGGCTATGAGGGCTATCTGAAAAACGTGAAGATAAATCCGAAACATCCGCTGCTAAACCCTAATGGAGATATGATGTCTGCCGAAGGCTTTTTCAATGCTGCAGGAATGACAGATTATGCAAACATGGTTGCCGACAGGGAAATTGATAATTCTCAGTCGGGATGGGGAGTAAATCCTATCCTCGGCCTGAACTTCAATTATAAGAACCTGAATATAGGTATGAAATATGAGTTTAAGACATCTCTCGATATCGAAAGTAAGACTGTAGACGGAAAAGATGGCGGACTTGAGCAGTTTAAGCATGGAGTAAATACGCCACACGACATACCAGCCTTGTTTACAGTAGGTGCTTCGTACCAGATAACTCCAAACCTGCTGGCCAGCGTTGGTTATCACCATTTCTTCGATTCGGACGCAAAGATGGCCGATGACAAGCAAAAGCATATCAATGGGGGAACAAATGAGTATCTTTTCGGTCTCGAATATCAGATAGACAGAATATTTCTGGTGAGTGCCGGAGGACAGATAACTCGTTATGGAGTGACTGATGCTTATCAGAAAGACTTGAGTTTCTCTATCAATTCTTATTCTATAGGATTTGGTGGCGCAGCAAAGGTGGCTCCAAAGGTAAGAATCAATGTCGGTTATTTCTGGACAACTTATTCAGACTGGACAAAAGACGTTAATCCGTATGTAAGCATGGTTCCTGCTATGGCAGGCAAAGATGTATTCTCGCGCACCAATAAGGTGTTTGCTGCCGGGGTAGATTTTTCGTTCTAACGGGAACGCTAATCATATCAGGATAAGAGCCTTGAAGACACTTTGTTTCAGGGCTTTTATCATTCTTTCTTTCGCAGTTCGTCGCGGATTAAAGATGCAAGTTCGTAATCTTCGCCGGCTACGGCATCGTTGAGCAGGGATTCCAGTTCGTTTTTGTCGAGCAAGGAATAATCGAGGGCGAAATCGCTCTTTTCTTCTTCCAGACTGTTGTCGTCGTTGTTTCCTTCATCAAATATCACACCTTGCATTTGCATTATCAGTTCGGTGGTATATATAGGCGACTTTGTTCTTAGGGCGATGGCTATGGCATCTGACGTACGCGATTCTATTTCTATATGCTGTTCTCCTTGTACCAATCTTATTTTTGAGAAGAACACGCCATTATCGTACTTGTATATTTCTACCTCGCTCAACCGGATATTGAGTTCGCCAAGAAGAGTCTTGAAGAGGTCGTGAGTCAACGGCCTGGGCGGAACTGAGCCTTGTAGCTGGAAGGCAATAGACTGGGCTTCGGGGGCACCTACGACAACCATAAGCCTTCTGAGACCTTCTTCTTCGGCCAATACGAGCCCGTAGGCTCCCGACTGAGTCTGATTGAATGAAAAACCTAATACCGATAATCGTACTTTCTTGCTCATGGCGAATGTAAGGATAAAAGAAATATTGTTTATATAGTATAAAAATAACGATTTATTTCATTTGGCTCGACGAAAAAGACTCGTTTTTAAGCATAATTAAAATAATGTATAAAATTACAAGAATTTCGGATTTATCGGGTCATATTGTATATTTTTGTTGTTCGAAATATAAGGAAATATGGAGAAGATAACCAGCCTGCAAAACCTAAGGATAAAGAATATCGTTAAGCTTGCAAAGGCGAAAGAGCGGAGGTCGCAAGGCCTGTTTATAATAGAAGGGGCAAGAGAACTGAGCCTTGCTCTTATGGCAGGGTATAAATTAGACTCCGTCTTTATTTGTCCCGAACTGTTTGAGAAAACAGATTACCCGGATGTATTGAATAGTATTGAGCAAGATAAGATATATGAGGTGTCGGAGGCTGTGTTCGAAAAGATTGCTTACCGCGAAGGTTCGGACGGGCTGCTGGCATTGGCAAAGCCCCGCAAACATGGGCTGGAAAATCTGGAGTTGTCGGCCAATCCTTTTGTTATTGTTCTCGAAGCTGTAGAAAAGCCCGGCAACTTGGGTGCTATACTACGTACGGCCGACGCGGCACAGGTGGATGCTGTAATAATCTGCGATCCGGCAACCGATTTGTATAATCCGAATGTAATACGGTCGGGGGTAGGGTGCTTGTTTACGGTACAGACTGCGGTATGCGGGTCGGAAGAAGCGTTTGCTTATTTACAAAAGAATAACATAAGGACATTTGCTGCCGAACTAACTGCTTCGAACTGGTATCAGGATACTGATTTCGCAAAGCCTTCGGCTATTATCATGGGTACGGAAGCTGATGGGCTTACGGACTTTTGGCTTTCGAGTGCCGATGCGAGGATAAAGATACCTATGAGGGGAAAGATAGATTCGCTGAATGTTTCTGTATCTACAGCCGTGCTTACTTTTGAGGCTATGAGACAGCGGGGATTTTGAAAATTGTTGTAGTTTCGTGATATTTCTTTTTCAAAGTATTGTTTTCAAGAAAAATAATTTTACCTTTGTACCCGCTAACGCATTTTTAGCCGCGGATGTGGCGTAATTGGTAGCCGCGCCAGACTTAGGATCTGGTGCCGTGAGGCGTGGGGGTTCGAGTCCCTTCATCCGCACTGAGAGCGACAAATTGAAGATTTCTTCTTTTTGTCGCTTTTTTTGATATTCAACTAATGTCTTTTTATTTTTGATAAAATAAAAGGAATAATGGCAAAAAGTACAAATGCGATTACAATACGTCTTAACCAATATGCTTCTTCCCAAAATTTTGAAAAAGATGACTTTTTTATCCATTTGTCAATCTCGTTTTCATATCTGAAAAACTGAACATTATCTACCTTATCTTTTTGGTACAAAATAAAAACAGAATCATTTACGTTAAATGGCGGAATCAATGAATAATCCTTTTGGGCAACATGGTATTTGCCTCCAGGTATAAGGAATTGACCATATACAGTTGAATACATGTTTCGAGTTGCTGTGTGAAATTCTATATATTCTACTATACCTTTTGTAATGGTGTAATTTTCAAGCAGGCTATCCGTCCTATTTTTTGTGTCTAAATAAGAAAATGAGGAAAATGTAACAACAAAGACAGTCATCATAATTGAGTCAATGATATGTTCTGTATTATTTTCTGCTACCAAATAACAAAAAGTAGCAAATAGAAAAGGGAGTGTGATTGGGAAATAAGAATATTCATAGATAGTGCAGCAAATAAAATAAATGAATGTCAAAATGTAAGTTGCAAATCCAATACGTTTAAGTGTTTTGGGGTTTATTTTTTTTAAGACAGAAGTAATGCTCATAGTAATATGGAGATAATTCACATTCCAGATATAGTTCTATTTTACAAAGATACATTCAAACTTCATAAACTCAATAACCTTTACAAAGTCCTCTATAAGTGTCCAATAATCTGATACCCCTTCGCACTGAGAGCGACAAATTGAAGATTTCTTCTGTTTGTCGCTTTTTTCATTTCTATAACTTACTATTTCTACCCCTTTAAACCAGTCGAGGCACCCCTCTAATTAATATTTAGCCATCAGGTCGGTGAACTTTATGCGACCGTGAAATGTTAACATACATAATAACTAATGTCACACATTATCACAAAAACGCAATGGAACTAGAAAACATGAGAGAGAAGAATAAGGTTGTCATCTTATTAGCGCATCCCAACTTCGACGAATCACAAGCAAACAAAGAATTGCTCGATGCCGTTTACAATCCGGCTGAAGTAGAGTTGTACAACCTGTACAGCGAAAAAGAATACTCGGTAGCCGAATGGGCCACGATAATGACAAGGGCATCGTCTGTTATACTCCAATTCCCTTTCTATTGGATGGCTGCCCCTTCGAAGCTTAAAGAATGGCAGGATACCGTTTTGAATACACTTGCCAAAACTCCTGCAATATCGGGCAAGCCTTGCACGGTGGTGACTACTACCGGCTGGAGCCAGGACTCGTACCGTAGCGGAGGCAAAGTAGGCTTCACGGTCGACGAACTGCTGCGCCCCTATCAGGCTGGCGTTACATACGCAGGTATGGTATGGAAATCGCCATTGATAGTATATGGCATAGGCACATCCAACTCGGCAAAGAATATATCTATCGGAGTGGAGCAATATAAGAATATTGTAAACCAATATATACAGACCTCGCAAGAAATCTGGTAATATCGCCGCTTTGCAAAACGGCGGTTACTTCTGCATTTCCCGCAACTTGATTTTGGTAAGGGCCTGCTTGGTATTAAGTGGAAAATCGGCATCCATCATCCATGCGTAGAAGCTAGGCTCTTTTTTCAGCACTTCTACTACGGGTTTTCCCTTGTGTTTGCCAAAATTGAATACCTCCACGCCGTTTTCGTCGAGGATGATACGTCCGGCAAGGTCTACATTATTGTTGAAGAATGAAAATTCGGAAGCGAGTTTCTCCACATCGTTCTCCAGGTCGGGATACTTGTCAAGCTGTGCCTTCAATACTTCGTAGGTTGCTTTAGTATCTGCTTCGGCAGAGTGAGCGTCAGTCAACTCCTTGTCGCAATAGAACCTGTATGCAGCCTCAAGCGTGCGCTGTTCCTTTTTGTGGAAAATAATCTGTACATCTATCATTTTCCTTTTGCTGAAATCTATATCGACCCCTGCACGCAGAAATTCTTCTGCAAGCAACGGTACGTCGAACCGGCTGGAATTGAACCCTGCAAGGTCGCAACCTTCCATTTGTGTAGCCAGTGATTTGGCTATCTGTTTGAAGGTAGGTTCATCTTTTACATCTTCATCGGATATGCCGTGTATGGCTGTTGCTCCCGGAGGTATAGGCATTTCGGGATTCAGCCTTTTGGTTTTTATCTCCTCTTTGCCGTTGGGATACACTTTGAGGTACGATATTTCTACGATACGGTCTTTTGCCGTGTCGGTACCTGTGGTTTCGAGGTCGAAGAAGATGAGCGGGTTCTTTAGGTTTAATTCCATTGGTTACAATATATTTTGCTTTTTGCAAAGGTACATCTTTGAATTTGAATAATAAGAGCCTGATTAAATTTTAGCGAAAATATTTCTTATAAGTTCTTTAGTATAGTTCTTAGCAACTTTTTTATGCTCTTTTTAGATAAATTTCATGGTTTGCCCCCAACCGGGCTCTTATTCTTTTTCCTTTTAACAAAAAACATATAATATCCGGTCAATGGCAGGCTTGCACCTATAAGGGCGCATATACAGGTAAATATTTTCGACCAGATGCCCCAGTAATTCCCTGTGTGCAGCGAATATACCCATGCCCATACCTGTGTAGCCTTTTCCTGATCTTTAAACAATGTTGCTTCTGTTATTTCACCGCTTTTTTTATCAAACTTAT
The DNA here is from genome assembly GCF_010501105.1 of Dysgonomonas sp. 511. Taxonomy (GTDB): domain Bacteria; phylum Bacteroidota; class Bacteroidia; order Bacteroidales; family Dysgonomonadaceae; genus Dysgonomonas. The sequence continues at coordinate 30,805 of NZ_QVMQ01000018.1, forward strand.
AGGTATCTGTAGCACGCGAAGTATATGACGACCGAAGATGTACAGCGGCTGTGCCGTCTTGTACCTTTATATATTCGTAGCCGGGATTGGATGCCGACAAGCTATCGAACACCGCTTGCCACTGGGCAGTATTTGTTTCTCTTTTTTCTTTCTTGTCTTCACCTTTGCCTCTTTTGCCCTGTCCTTGATTTTGTCCGCGTCCTTGCCCTTGTCCACCGTGTCCCTGTTCTTGTTTTATTTCTGCGCCAAACAGTTTGAATACTCCGTTGCGGTACCAGTCGAACGACCACACCATCCCGGTGAGGGCACAGATGAGCAGGATGAGGCAGGCATATACGCCAAGCACATTGTGAAGGTCGTAGAATAGGCGTTTCTTCCCCTTGCGGTACTGAATCTTAAAGCGGCTCTTGTTCATCTTGCGCGGCATCCATACTATAAGTCCGCTGATAAGGATAAATACAAGCAGCAGGGTAGAGATGCCTACGGTATATTTGCCCCATGTACGGCTGCCGTCCATCAGCCAGCGGTGCAAAGTCATAACAGTGAAAAACGGGCTTTCCCTGAATTTGTAGTAACCTGTGATTTGGCCTGTGTATTGGTTTACGAAAGCTGTTTCGCGGAATCCTTTGGCGAGGGTCATGCTGTAGGTACGTCCGCGGTCGTGCGATACCTGTACCGATGCTACGGTGTTTGTATCCATCTGTGCATTCACCATCGGTATCAGTTCATCCAGTGGGATAGGATTGCCAGTTGTTTCTTTTACAAAATAATGGGATGGATTTGCCAGTTCGAGTATTTCGTCCTGAAAGACGAGTATCGCCCCGGTGAGGCAGACGATTGTTATGATTATCCCGGTAGGGATGGAAAGCCACCTGTGAAGCTTTTTGAGAAATTTTCGCATAATATATTATTTATCTTTCTAGTTTAGTTTGTTTTTAGACTCAAAAAAAGTTCCGATGTTTAATGGGTTCAGCAAAAAACATCGGAACGAACTATCATCAAAGTTAAGTAATTCTTTAATCTAAAATATTCATGAGCGCCTACTCAAGATTAAATCAACTATCATCGGTTACAAAGGTCGCATATATCCGTCATTCCTGCAATCGCAATAAATAGCGATATTTCAGTGTCCGGCTAATAATAAATAGTGATTAGTCGCTTAGAAGCGGTACGATACCACTGCCGCAAAATTGCGGGGGTCTATCTGGTTGATAAATCCGCCACGGTAATAGGAGTTGTAGCCTATCTCGTCGAATATGTTGTTGAAGAACACGCGCGCCGTTACCTTGTTGTAGGTATAGCCCAACTGGGCGTTTATGGTGGTGTATGCCGGCATGTCGAATGGTTTGGTTCCTGTAGGTGAGCCGTGTCCGTCGGGCGATAGGCTGTATTCGTTTACAGGGCGGTCGCCTACATAATATACACCGACTCCGATCGACAATCCTTTCAGCACAGATTTGTCTAATTTGTATTGTATCCATCCGTTTGCTGTGTGCATAGGTGCATTCATCGGTGCCGAGCCGCTGACATACGACGGGCTGTTTTGGTATTCCGCATCCAGATAGGCATACCCCAGCATCACTTGCAGGTTTTCTAATATGCGCCCGCTCAACTCGGTTTCTATCCCGCGCCTTTTCAGGTCGCCGGCTTTGATATGGTAGCCGGTTGGCTGGTTTGTTCCTTCAACGTATTCTGTATTCGACAGGTTCTTATTTATAATGTGGAAGTATGTAAAATTGAAACGCAACCTGTTGTTCAGCCAGTCCGATTTTACGCCAAATTCCCATTGTTTCGAAACCGACGCCCCGATCCGTTCGCCGTTCGACATCAGGTTTGCCGCCGACCTCAGGTTGGTAGTGGTCGTATAAGAACCAAACAGATTTACATTTTCTAGTGGCGAAATCATCAAACCTGCCATGGGGTTCCATGCGCTCTCTGTTGTTTTGGGGCTGCTGCTTATAGCGGTTTTGTCGCTCACTATTGTTTGGGTCTTTCCGTTTCCGTCGACAATCTTATCTGTCTTTTGGTATTTCTTGATAGTTTCGTCTTCTACAGATATCGAACTGTAGCGAAGCCCTAATATGGCTTTTAGATATTTGTTGATAGTAAGCACTTCCTGCGCCATTATGCCATATGTCGATGTCTGGGTGTTGGTAATGCTTTGCCCCGGCCAGGTTACACTTTCTATCTCAGGATTTGCAATCTTGTCGGCAAGTACGTCTATCGTATCTACTGCTATAGCACCCAGCTTGCTTATGCTGCCATTCCATGCACCATAAGAGGTGCTGGCTACATCCGCCATTTTGTAGTCGAACCCAAGCTGAAATGTATGCTTCAATGTTCCTGTATATACATCGCGTCCTATCAGGTCGAGCTGGAAAGTGGAGTTTTTATCTTCTTTGTGAGAACGCGATATGCCGCGGGCCCTTTTATTCAGGTCTTGGCCTTTGATAGAACTCAACGAAGCGCTGGTATTATCGGTAGTGTTGGATGCTGCAAAATAAGCTGCCCTTACGCTGATTACGTTTGACAACTGCCTAGTCAGCCGTGCCGCATAAGTCAAAGTCTTGGTATTGTTGTTATCTGTAGCGAAACCTAAAAACTTGCTGTGAGGCATATCGTAGAGAGCTTCTGTGTCGTCGCCGGCAAGGTTTACGGTGCTGGTATATGGCGTGCTGTTGTTGTTCAGGTAATCCATTTCTACAGTTACGGTTGTCATATTATCAGGACGCCATTCTACTGACGGGTTTATATATACCTTATCCATAGACACAATGGGGCGGTAATTGTCCATGCGTTCGTAGGCGCCATTCAGGCGGAAGGCTATAGTCCGGTTCCTGTCAAGCACCGACTGTACATCGAATGTAGGGCGTACCTGTCCCCAACTGCCTGTACGGAAAGAAACTTCGCCTCCATTCACAAATTTGGGAGTTTTGGTCACAACATTGATTATACCTCCCGGACTCCCCAGGTCGTTGCCGACACCTTGTGTAATAGCTGCCGAACCCTTTATCACCTGCACGCTTTCTACCCCCTGCATATCCGATGCCAGCGAGGCCGTACGGAAATCGGAATCGACACGCACGCCATTTTTTAAGATTGGCACACCACGGTAACCACGTGTAGACAAGCTTTCGCGCACGCCGCCGTAAGAGCCGAAAAGGGTTACTCCCGGCACATTCCTTACCGCATCGGTAATGGTCAACGCACCTTGTTCGGCTATCACCTTGTCCGATATTACCGATATGCTTTGTATCTGTTCGCTAGGGCGGAGTGGCATACGGGTGATTGCATCCAGTTTTTCAGGCTGCTTGTAGCGTTCGCCGAATACTTCTACAGCCTCCAGTTGGTTGTTTTCGTTCAAAAGCAGGCGCACAGGCACCGAGTCTTGGAGCGAAAGGTCTATCTGTTGTTTGTCTGCCTGATAGCCGATAAAAGTGGCTTCGATAGTCAATACACGCTCAGGCAGGTTTTTGAAATAGAAAACGCCGTTGTCGTCGGTCAGTTTTACTTTGCCCAGCTCTTTTATTGTCACTGTGGCCGATGGGAGCGAGTTCCCGTTTTGGTCTACTACCCGTCCTTTTACCGAACCGGCAACTGCAAGTTGGATACTAATGGCTAATAATATGAGTGTAGCACATATTTTTCTCATAATTGTATATTATATATGGTTTAGAGTCTGTTTAATGATGGAGGAATAAAAAAATCCGAGCGCAAAGGTCTTGAATATCATAAGGGCGAGCAATCGCAAGATGTAATGAAACTATTCAGGCATTTTAATTATAAATAGTGATTGCGAAAGGTATTTTAACACAATGAGATGTGATTTATGAGAGCCTGTTGCAGTCTTATTTACTATAACATCAAGAGTATGTGATTTATATATTGTTAGCAAACAGTATCCAAATATTTTTCTTACTTTTGTGCTTTCTTTTTAGATTCTGAAAAATATAAAACTAAAAGCCGTGGCCGATACAAAGTATATATTTGTTACAGGTGGAGTTATTTCATCTTTAGGTAAAGGTATTATAGCCTCTTCATTAGGCAAACTACTACAAGCAAGAGGGTATAAAGTAACCATCCAAAAACTAGACCCCTACATCAACATAGACCCGGGGACGCTAAACCCTTACGAGCATGGCGAATGCTATGTTACCGTAGACGGGCATGAGGCCGACCTCGACCTGGGGCACTATGAGCGTTTCCTCAACCAGCCTACCCATAAGGACAACAACATCACTACGGGGCGCATTTACCAAAATGTAATCAACAAGGAACGTAAGGGCGACTATCTGGGCAAAACCGTGCAGATAGTACCTCATATTACCGATGAGATAAAACGCAATATCAAGATGGTAGGCACAAAATACGATTACGATTTTGTGATTACCGAGATAGGCGGCACAGTGGGCGATATAGAATCGCTTCCGTTTATAGAGAGTATCCGCCAGTTGCGTTGGGAACTGGGCAAAAACTGCCTGTGCGTGCATCTTACCTATGTGCCATACATAGCAGCAGCCAAAGAAGTGAAGACAAAACCTACCCAACACTCCGTTAAGCAACTGCAATCGGAAGGAGTACAACCCGACTTGCTGGTTCTGCGTACCGAACACACGCTCAACAAAGACATACTGCGCAAAGTAGCTTTGTTTTGCAATGTGGAGGTAGACGCCGTAGTGCAATCGGTAGACGTACCTACCATATACGAAGTGCCACTGAATATGCAAGCACAGAATATGGACGAAATCGTACTGCGTAAACTAGGTATGCCAATCGGCGAAAAACCGGCTATGCAGCCTTGGCGCGATTTCCTGAGCAAGAAGAAGAATGCAAAAGATACAGTCCGTATCGGGTTGGTAGGCAAGTATGTGGAACTGCCCGATGCTTACAAGTCGATAAACGAATCGCTGTTGCAGGCTGCCACTTACAACGAACGCAAGCTCGACCTGCAGTTTATACTTTCCGATAAGCTTACCGACGAAAATGTGGCAAATGCACTGTCGTCGATGGATGGCATTGTTATCGCTCCCGGCTTTGGGCAGCGCGGTGTGGAAGGAAAAATAACAGCCATAAAATATGCCCGCGAAAACGACATACCTACTTTTGGTATCTGTCTGGGTATGCAGTGCATGGTGATAGAATACGCCCGCAACGTATTGGGGCTGACAGAAGCCAACTCTACCGAAATGGATTCTCATACTCCGTTCAAGGTAATAGACCTGATGGAAGAGCAGAAAAATATTACCAACATGGGCGGCACAATGCGCCTCGGTGCTTACAAGTGCGAACTCGGAAAAGGCTCGCTCGTATATCAGGCATACGGTAAAAAACTGATAGAAGAACGCCACCGCCACCGTTTCGAATTTAACAACGACTTCAAAGACGACTACGAAAAGCATGGCATGAAATGCACCGGCATCAATCCCGAAATGGGCTTGGTAGAGGTAGTCGAAGTTCCGGAAAAGAAATGGTTTTTAGGAACACAGTTCCACCCCGAATACAACAGCACCGTACTTGCGCCAAACCCTCTTTTCATGAGCTTTATAAAGGCAATAACAGAAAATAAAAAGAAAGAATAATATAATTTTAGAACAAACTAAATGGATAAGAATACAATTACCGGCTTTATACTTATTGCAGTCGTAATTATAGGCTTCACATTACTAAACAGGCCTTCGCCCGAAGAGCAGTCGCGAAGACAGGAACAGCTGGAGAAAGAAACAGCCGAATATGCCCAGTTGAAAGAAGAAGAAAAAGAGGCTTCGGGCAAAGATTCGGCAAGCCAAAAACAAGCGAATCCGGTAGATGATTTCTTTGTTGCACCCGTGCAAGAGAGCGATTCGCTATCTTCTGCCATCGACTCGTTGCAGGCCACAAAAGGCGCAGAACAATTGCTTACACTGGAAAACGATAAGGTGAAAGCCGTAATCTCTACCAAAGGAGCCAAAATGGTTAGTGTGCAACTGAAAGAATATGCCCGCTACGATAAAGATTCGCTTTACCTTTTCGACAACGATGGCGATTTTGCACTGCTCCTTACCAACAAGAAAGGGAAAGTGCTATCTACCAAAGACCTGATATTTACACCGATAGAGACAGAAGATAAAAACTCTGCCATCCTGCGTTTCTCCTATGCCGAAAACCAGTATATCGACTTCACATATAAGCTTGCCGAAAACGATTATATGATGAAATACGATATCGACATGGTAGGCTTGCAACCAATGCTCGACAGGGAAAAAGCCGATATATTCGAAATACAATGGTCGCACAAAATGCGCCGTCAGGAAAAGAGCGTGAAGAACGAACAGCGTTATTCGCACCTTTCGTATAAATATATAGGCGGAGATGTCAACGAACTGAGCGCCGACAAAAACGAACAGGTAGAACTGAAAGAACCATCGAAATGGGTGGCTTTCAAAAACCAGTTCTTTGCTCCTATCCTTATTGCCGACGAAAAAATAGAAGTTGCATTGCTTGATTCGCGTGTGATGCAGACCGACGACAACAGCGAATACCTCAAAACCTGCGATGCACACCTTTTCGTCCCTGCCAAAATGGATATGGGCGAAGGACGTATGAGCACAGGGTTTACATACTACCTCGGCCCTATGTCGTACTCGTTGCTCAAAAGCTACGACGACAATGTTAGCGATGCAAGCAATCAGCTCGATTTGGACAAGCTGGTTCCACTGGGATGGACATTGTTCCGTTGGGTAAACCAATACTTCGTGATACCTGTTTTCAACTTGCTGAGAGGTACAGGGCTTTCTATGGGTCTGGTTATACTATTGCTTACCATTATCGTAAAACTTGTTATCTCCCCGTTGACATATAAGTCGTTTATGTCGTCGGCCAAGATGCGCGTCCTGCGTCCTCAGGTAGAAGAGATAAATGCCAAGTTCCCCAAACAGGAGCAGGCAATGGAAAAACAACAGGCCACAATGGCTCTCTACAATAAGGCAGGCGTCAACCCGATGAGCGGATGTATTCCGTTACTCTTGCAGATGCCTATACTGATCGCCTTGTTCCAGTTCTTCCCCAATGCGATAGAGCTGCGCCAGCAAAGCTTCCTTTGGGCAAAAGACCTGTCTACATACGATGCTATTATAGAATGGGGTACGCATATCCCGCTGATAGGCACGCATATAAGCTTGTTCTGTATATTGATGACTGTGACCAATATCATCTATACCAAGTTCAATATGGAAATGACCAATACAGGACAGCAGCAAATGCCGGGTATGAAATGGATGATGTATCTCATGCCGTTGATATTCCTGTTTATGTTGAACGATTTCCCTTCGGGGCTTACATACTACTACTTCCTTTCATTATTGATTACAATCTTGTTGACAATAGCATTCCGCTACATGATAAATGAAGACAAAGTGCTTGCAAAACTGGAGGCTAACAAAGCCAAGCCTAAAAAGAAATCGGGCTTTATGGCTCGCCTCGAAGAAGCGCAACGCATCCAGCAACAACAAATGAAGGAAAAGAACAAAACGAATAGTACGAAGAAAAAAAGATAGTCGCAAGACATATATATTGTGAATAAAGGCAGCCGGAAGGTTGCCTTTGTTGTTTTGCATTATATTTCGATATCTTTATCTATATAGGCCATGCTATGGCTCCAATAGGAAGCCCCTAATCGCCTTTGGGGACTTATGAGCAAAGGCACGACAAGGGAGGGGAAAAGTAACAATGAAAAAAGGGTAAAAGGTGTTACATGTGTTACTTTTTAGGGAGATACAAGATACCAGTAGACGAGTTAACGAGTTGGTTCTTGATAAAATATGAACTCGTATCTCGTATCTTGTTTACTTGTATCTAAAGAAAAGGTAACAAGGAAAAAAGACTGAAAAATGTGTTACATGTGTTACTTTTTGGAGAGATACAAGATCCCGGTAGACGAGTTAACGAGTTGGTTTCTGATAAAATATGAACTTGTATCTCGTATCTTGTTTACTTGTATCTAAAGAAAAGGTAACAAGGAAAAAAGGCTGAAAAATATGTTACATGTGTTACTTTTTGGAGAGATACAAGATACCGGTAGATGAGTTAACGAGTTGGTTCTTGATAAAATATGAACTCGTATCTCGTATCTTGTTTACTTGTATCTAAAGATATTGTTAACTGAAAAAAGTGTTACTTTTTGCGAAGACCATAATCTCAAACTCGCAACTAATATTTACCTTTGCACCCTGATAATAATTTGAAAGATAAAACGATGTCACAACCTTCGATAGTAAAAGGAACAAGAGATTTTTCGCCCGAAGAAATGGCGAAGCGCAACTATATTTTCGACACCATTCGCGAGGTATTCAAGCTGTACGGCTTCCGTCAGATAGAAACCCCTTCGATGGAAAACCTCTCCACACTGATGGGCAAGTATGGCGAAGAAGGCGATAAGTTGCTGTTCAAAATCCTCAATTCGGGAGACTACCTCAAAGGCATTTCCGATGACGAACTTACAGGACGCAACACCAACCGCCTTGCAACCAAGATCAGCGAAAAAGGGCTGCGTTACGACCTCACCGTTCCCTTTGCACGCTATGTTGTGATGCATCGCAACGAAATAACATTCCCCTTCCGCCGCTACCAGATACAACCCGTATGGCGCGCCGACCGTCCACAGAAAGGACGTTACCGCGAGTTTTACCAGTGCGACGCCGATGTGGTGGGCTCCGATTCGCTGCTGAACGAAGTAGAGCTTATACAGATTGCCGACGAGGTGTTTTCGCGTTTCGGCATTAGGGTGTGCATCAAGCTCAACAACCGTAAGATACTGTCGGGAATAGCCGAAATAATAGGCGAGTCGGACAAGATAGTGGATATCACTGTTGCCATCGACAAACTGGACAAAATCGGACTGGAAAAGGTAAACGAAGAACTTGCCTCCAAAGGTATTCCACAAAAAGCAATAGACCAACTACAGCCCATTATCCTTCTGCAAGGCAGCAACGAAGAAAAGATAGATACCCTGAAATCTGTTCTCCAAGCCTCCGAGATAGGAGTAAAAGGCGTAGAAGAACTGGAATATATACTCAACAAGCTGAAAGCAACAGGCATTCGCTGTCAGCTCGATCTCGACCTCACCCTAGCCCGTGGGCTGAATTATTATACAGGCGCTATCATCGAAGTAAAGGCACTGGATGTTGCTATCGGCAGCATTACAGGCGGCGGTCGCTACGACAACCTTACAGGGATATTCGGTATGCCGGGCGTGTCGGGCGTGGGCATTTCTTTCGGTGCCGACCGCATTTTCGATGTGCTGAACCAGTTGGATTTGTACCCGAAAGACTCCATACAAAATACCCGGCTACTCTTTGTCAACTTCGGGGAAAAAGAAGAAACTTTCATCCTTCCGTTGGTTGCCAAAATGCGTCTGGCCGGTATCGCTACCGAGCTTTATCCCGAAGCCGCCAAGATGAAAAAGCAGATGACCTATGCCGACAACAATAAGATACCTTATGTTGCCATCGTAGGCGAAAACGAAATGGCGGAAAACAAGGTCACGCTTAAGAATATGGCAACAGGCGAGCAGCAATTGCTATCGCCCGAAGAGTGCGTTGCCGCTCTTGGTGAAAAGTAAACAGCGCATTTGATTGGTATTCTTAAGGTTCTGAGTCAATTCTTATAACGGACAATAAGGTTTTCCTTCTATATTTGTATATCTAATAACCAGACAAACTACCATTGCCATGAAAATGAAAACCTTATTATTGCCCTTATCAGCCTTGATGCTGACATTCTCCTTTTGCGGCTCGAATGACGATCCGGAACCCGAAGTAGTAAAACCGCCGGTGGTAACGCCAGATCCCGACCCGTCCGACAACGAGCACATAAAGCGGGGTTATACCCTCAATAGTTCCATGCAGGGGACTGCCGCACTGGTGGGTAAAGACCATAAGGCAATCAATACACATATGCTCCCTTTGGGCTGGAACTATACCGAATCGCCCAATATATCGGAAAACGACCACAATACAGCCCCTCATAGCCATACAGTCTACGATGCTGTACTCGGGCAATACGTATTCCAACTCACCCTCCATGTAGAGAAAGTGGTAGATGGCGACAGAGGTGCGCTTGTCGACCGTCAGCGCAACGAAGTAAAGAGCCAGGCCGATAAGCGGCAATGGGATAAGATGAACGGCAACTGGGACGAATGGCAGGTTTTGGAATGGAAGTTTAAGATACCCAAAAGTTTTCAACCATCGAGCAGCTTCACACATATCCATCAGCTGAAAGCCTTCGAAGGCAACAACAGCCTTCCGCTTATCACCATCACTCTGCGGGCTAACAGCAATGGCAAGAACCGCAGGGTGCAAGTCATTTACACAGGCGATGCAGGCAGTAGCAGCAAGAAAACATTAGTAGACAACATAGCCCTCGAACAGTTTGAAGACGAATGGGTACAGGTAATACAAGAAGCCCATTTTGCCGACAAAGGGTTTTACAGGGTCAAAGCCGTGAGGCTGAGCGACAAGAAAGTCCTTATCGACCATACGGAGGAAAATATCTCTATGTGGCACAGTGGGGCAATCAGCATCCGCAACAAGTTTGGTATATACCGCAGCTTCGGTAAGCCGTTGAGCGAGACGGACGGTGTGGTGACCAATGGCATTAAGGATGAGGATATTTATTTGGCCGATTTCAAGGTCTACGAGAAAAATACTAACTCGGCTCCCGAGCCTCATTATCTGGATTGACCATCGGTTTGCCCGGCTGTGAAGCCGGAAGTGGATAGAAAATATCAAGTGATTGATAAATAGTAATTTAGAATGTTGACAACTTGTTGATAAAGTTTATAAGTACAATATTGCCAGTAGATTAGATTGTTGATAACGTAATTAACAGATTGTTAATAAGTTTTTCTTCAATTTTAGGTGGGGAAAGGTGGGGATAAGTGTATAATTTTTATACCTTTACCATCTCTAAGTACACATTATTGAAACCTGAGTTGTCGGCAATGAAATTTTTGGGAAACATAGAAGCTAAGATAGACGCAAAGGCCCGTGTCTTTGTGCCGGTAGCTTTCCGGAAGATACTGCAATCTGCCGGCCAGAATGTCTTGGTACTCAGGAAGGATATATTTCAGGATTGCTTGGTGTTATATCCCCTTCATGTGTGGGACGATGTTGTAGACAAGCTGCGCTCGCGCCTTACCCGTTGGGACAGGGAACAGCAGGCATTGTTCAGGCAATTCGTCGTAGATGCCGAACGCTTGGAGATGGATGCCAACGGGCGTATCCTCATCCCTAAGCGCTATTGCCAGATGGCAGGCATTACGTCCGACGTCCGTTTCATCGGGGTGGAAGATACCATCGAGATATGGACGAACAACTCACTGGAGCAGACGCTTATCCCGGCAGAAGATTTTGGCAGCCGCATACAGGCGCTTATGAACGACGAACCACAAAACCATTGACCCTATGGAACAAGTTTATCATATACCGGTATTGCTCAAGGAGAGCGTAGACGGGATGGATATCCGTCCCCGTAGCATTTGTGTGGACGTGACCTTCGGTGGTGGCGGTCATTCGCGCGAGATATTGTCGCGGTTGGGCGAAGGTGGTCACCTGTACTCATTCGACCAGGACGAAGATGCGATAAAGAATATACACCACGACAGCCGCTTCACATTTGTGCGCAGCAACTTCCGTTATCTGAAGAACTTTATGCGCTATTATGGTGTTGAAGCAGTAGATGCTGTGTTGGCAGACTTGGGAGTATCATCGCATCACTTCGACGAACAGGACAGGGGCTTCTCTTTCCGCTTCGAAGACAGCGAACTGGATATGCGGATGAACCGCAAAAGCGGTAAGTCGGCGGCAACAGTGCTGAATACCTACAGCGAAGAAAAGCTTGCCGATGTGTTCTATCTCTATGGCGAATTGCGTCAGGCAAGGCGGATAGCGTCAATGATAGTAAAGAACAGGAGAAACAAACCCTACGAAACAGTAGGCGACCTCTTGGATACACTTGCCGCATTTGTAGGCAAAGGCGAGAAAGAGAAGAAGGTGCTGGCTCAGGCCTTTCAGGCTCTCCGCATAGAAGTAAACGAGGAAATGGATGCCCTGAAAGAAATGCTCAGTCAGGCATTGGAGATACTGAAACCGGGCGGACGGCTGGTAGTTATTACATACCACTCGCTCGAAGACCGTATTGTAAAGAACTTCTTCAAGACCGGCAATTTCGAAGGTAAGGTCGAGAAAGACTTCTTCGGCAATTTCGAAAGGCCGTTCCGGTTGATAAACAATAAGGTTATAGTACCGTCGAGGGAAGAGGAGGAAAGGAATCCCCGTTCCCGAAGTGGCAAGCTAAGGATTGTAGAAAAGATTTAACAGGATAAGGATGAGCGCAAAGGAAGTTAAGAAGAAGATGATGTATATACTGGGAGGGACAATTCTCACCGAGGACTTCTTTTGGAAGAATGCCCGTTTCATCATCACGCTGGTTGTCATTATAGCCCTTTACATCAGCAACAGGTATAGCTGTATCGAGAAAGTAGCCAAGATAGAATCCTTGCAGCGCGAACTGAAAGATGTGAAGCACGAATCGGTTACCATCACTTCCAGGCTAATGGGTATAAGCCGCGAATCGAAGGTGGAGGAACTTGTGAAGAAGAACAATGTGGATGTCAGCCTTACATCAGAACCAATATTTAAGATAAAGCAATAGAGGATTATGGCAAAGAAGTCGGAAAATGCAATCAGGAATGTGGCAGTCAGCCGTTATGGCTGGTTTGTATTGCTATTGTCGCTTGTCTTTATTGTTATTATCTACACTATATTTAAGATAAAGTATGCAGAAGGCGCTGAGTGGCGCAAACTGGGAGCATCCGAGATCGTAAAGAAAGACAAGGAAGTGCCGCCTGCCCGTGGAAGCATTTATGCTGACGACGCGCGCCTGCTGGCTATTAGCGAACCTCTGTACGAGGTTTATATGGACTTCATGTCGCAGGGAATGGTGAAAGATACATTGTTGAAGTATGTAACACCATTGTCGGAAGTGCTGGCAAAGCGATATCCTGACAAAACCGCAGGGCAATATAAAAAAATTATCCTCGATGGTTGGGACCTGAGTCGCAAGGAACTGAAAGAGATAGAGCGGGTAAAGAAAATAGAGCCGGGAAAAAGGGTAAAGACCCGTAGCGGGCGCATTCGCATTATCCGTCGCGATATCAACTATATAGAGATGAAAGAACTCTATACATTTCCGTTCTTCAATAAGATCAGCAGCCAAAGCGGTCTTTTCACCGAAACCAAGACAATGCGCAACAAACCTTTCGGCAGAATTGCAGGGCGTACGGTAGGTTCTATCAGTAGCGATCCTAAAAAGGGAGGGCAAAGCGGCCTCGAATTGAAATACGATACCATACTGAAAGGAAAACCGGGCATCAAAACCCGTCAGCGTGTACGCGGCAAGTGGATAGATGTGATACTGAAAGAGCCTTCCGATGGTATGGATATTAAGACGACCCTCAATGTAGATGTGCAGGACTTAACAGAACAAGCCCTACGTCAAAAGCTGACTGAAACAAACGCCGAATCGGGCACAGCCATTGTGATGGAAGTGGCAACAGGAGAGATAAAAGCGATTGCAAACCTCGACAGGCTGAAAGATGGCAGGTATGCCGAAGGCAATCCCAATGCCTTTTCTTATATGACCGAGCCGGGTTCTACATTCAAGACTATCTCGCTGATGATTGCCCTCGAAGACGGTGTAGTGAAACCCAATGACAAAATCCATGTTGGCGACGGGCTTTACGATTATCGCGGACGTACGGTACGCGACCACGACTGGCGCAAAGGACGCGACAAGGGAGACATCTCCGTTGCCGAAGGAATGTACACATCGTCGAATGTGGCAATATCCAAAATGATACTCAAGGGATATGAAAGCAATCCTAAGAAATATGTGCAGCATATACACGATATGGGCCTCACCAAAAAGCTGGAATGGGATGTGCCGCTGAAAGGAATAGAAGGAACAGCTATTGTCCGTTTCCCCGACGATAAAAGCAGGAGTTGGTATTCGACCACCCTGCCGTGGATGTCTTTCGGATACGAAACGCAGATACCTCCTATCTATCTACTGATGTTTTATAATGGTATTGCCAATGGTGGAAAGATGATAAAACCATTTCTTACCAAGGCATTCATGAAAGAAAATGAAGTCGTTCAGCAATTCGAAGCCGAAGTAGTCAACCCTTCTCTTTGTTCCGAAGCTACATTAGGCATGGTCAAGGATATCCTGAGGGGTGTTATTACAGAGGGAACAGGAAAAGCCGCTGCTTCCGATCTGTTCCCTATCGCGGGTAAAACCGGTACAGCCCTTATTGCCAAAGGCGGGGGCTATGAGGGCTACTATGTATCTTTCTGTGGATATTTCCCTGCTGACAATCCTCAATACACCTGCTTCGTCGGTCTTCGCCGCCCCGAAGGTGTACCTTCGGGTGGAGGCATGGCAGGAACCGTATTTAAAACGATAGCAGAGGGCATCTATACCCGCAATCTGGTATCCACACCGGTAAGTGCGCCCAGAGATACATTGCACGCATATGCGCCGGCTGTAAAAAACGGCTCGTTAGAGAAGGCAAAACTGGTATTGACCAAACTGAAACAACCATTCTCAGCAAATGGTAATGGCGAATGGATCAGGGCTAAAAGAGATACGCTGAATGGAGGTATCCTGTTCGAAAGCAATATTCCATTGAAAAAAGGAACCGTGCCGAATGTAATTGGTATGGGAGCACGCGATGCCATCTATTTGCTCGAAAATGCGGGATTGAAGGTAAGGCTGATTGGCGCAGGCAAGGTCAGGGCTCAGTCTTTAAATGCTGGCACGACAGCCGTAAGAGGCGCAGCAATAACAATAGAATTAAACTAAAGGAAAAGAAAAACAGATATGAAGTTACAAGACTTACTTAAAGGCATAGATGTTATCGCTATAAAAGGAAATGACGATGTTCGGGTTACAGGTATCTTTACCGATTCGCGCAAAGCTGTAGAAGGCTCGCTGTTCATAGCACTCAAAGGGGTGCAAGTAGACGGACACCAATATATTGACAATGCTTTGGACCTGAAAGCGGGGGTTATTGTCCATCAGGATGATATTGATACATCGAAGGCAGGCATCACCTATGTGAAAGTAAAAGACACCGCCGATGCTGCAGGAAAGATAGCAACACACTGGTATGGCGATCCTTCTTCCCGGTTGAGGCTGGTTGGCGTTACCGGAACGAACGGAAAGACTACCACTGCTACTTTACTCTACGAGATGTTCCTCAAGCTGGGTTACAAAGTAGGTTTACTTTCTACTGTTGCCAATTATATAAATGGGGCAGTTTATCATGCCACACATACTACGCCCGACCCTATCAGCTTGAACGATATGCTGGCGAAAATGGTCGATGCCGGTTGCGAATACGCGTTTATGGAAGTCAGTTCGCACGCTATTCACCAAAAGCGGATCAGTGGGTTGAAGTTTGAAGGAGGTATATTTACCAATATCACACAAGACCATTTGGACTACCATAAAACGATGGAAGAATACCTGAAAGCGAAAAAGGCTTTTTTCGACCTCCTTCCCGAAACAGCTTTCGCTCTTACCAATATAGACGATAAGAATGGCATGGTAATGCTACAAAATACCAAAGCCAGAAAATGCACCTATTCCGTACAATCTTTAGCCGACTTTAAGGCAAAGATTATCGAGAAGCACTTCGATGGAACGGCTATCGAGATAAACGGCAAGGAAGTGCAGGTACAGTTCGTTGGTGTATTCAATGTTTACAACCTGCTGGCAGTATATGGTGCAACTATATTGTTGGGGCAGGATTCCGAAGAGGCATTGCTTATACTCAGCACGCTGAAACCCGTAGCAGGCCGCTTCGAAACCATCCGTTCTGCTGAAGACTTTACGGCGATAGTCGATTACGCCCATACTCCCGACGCCCTTACCAATGTATTGGAAGCCATACACGAGGTGCTGAACGGCAACGGGCGCGTGATAACCGTTGTTGGTTGCGGAGGCAACAGGGACAAGACCAAGCGTCCTATCATGGCGCGCGAAGCTGTCCGCCTGAGCGATCAGGTTATCCTGACTTCTGATAATCCGCGCTGGGAAGAGCCACAAGCAATAATCAACGATATGGCCGATGGGCTGAACAGCCAGCAAATGAAGAAAACCTTGTTGATTGTCGATCGCGAACAGGCTATCCGCACGGCATGCACATTTGCTCAGGCAGGAGATGTTATCCTTGTTGCAGGAAAAGGGCATGAAGATTATCAGGATGTAAAAGGCGTGAAACATCATTTCGACGACCGCGAAGTAGTAAGGAATATATTCGAAAATTGATATCCTCCGGAATGAAGATGAAAAGATTACTCATAGTATCCATATTATTTTTATCTGTGTCAGTATTTTCACAGGAGAAAACTCCTGTATTGCTCGGAAAGATAACGAAAGAAGACCTGAATAAAGAGCCCTATAACGAATGGCTGGACAGGGAATATACTGCATACGAACCTAACAAAGAAACGATTGCAGAACTGAAAAAGGCGAACAAACAGGGGCTTTCCGTACAGATATTCCTAGGTACGTGGTGTGGCGATTCCCACAGGGAAGTTCCCCGTATGCTAAAGATTCTCGAACAAGCCGGTTTTGCTGACGACAAGATAGAAATCGTAGGCTTAAACACCGGTGTCGGTGTCTCCAAGCAGTCTCCCACAGGTGAAGAAAAGGGTAAATATATATTCAAAGTCCCTACATTTATCGTTTCCAAAGGCGGTAAGGAGGTTAACAGGATTGTGGAGTTTCCGGTTTTTTCCTTAGAAAAAGATTTAGCAACCATTTCTTCAGGTGGCACATATTCTCCCAATTACCGTTCTTATCCAACCATCATAAATTGGCTGGAGACGGGAGTATTATCCGATAAAAATATTTCATACAACGGCTTGGCCGAACAAATACGTCCATTGGTAAGTAATGCCGTAGAATTGACAGCCGTTGCGTATGTCTTGTCGTATCAGGGCAGAAAAAAGGAAGCCGCTACACTGTGTAGGATAGCCACAAGGCTCTTCCCCGAAACAGTAAGGTACAATGCCTGTGCATTTATCTACAATGAAAACGGCGAAAAAGAAGCAGCAATAAGGGCTTTGAAAAAATTCATAGAAAAATACAACAATAGGGAGGCTATTGATGCGGCTTTCGAATTATATGACGAAATAAAACAAAGAAAGGCAGAGTAAAAGAATGTTATACTATTTATTTGACTATTTAGACCAATTGGATTTTCCCGGAGCAGGAATGTTCCGTTATGTTTCTTTCAGGGCGGCTATGGCTGTTGTGTTTTCCCTTATCATATCCACCCTTATAGGACGGCGGATTATTGATAAGTTACAGAAACTACAGATTGGCGAAATAGTAAGGAATCTGGGTCTGGAAGGGCAATTGAGTAAAAAAGGCACACCGACTATGGGAGGCATCATCATCATCATTGCCATCTTGGTTCCTGTCTTGCTGCTTGCCCGTTTAGATAATATATATATCATCCTGATGATGATAACTACAGTATGGCTGGGAACTCTGGGTTTTCTCGACGATTATATCAAAGTATTCAAGAAAGACAAGGAAGGGCTGCATGGCAAATTCAAGATAATAGCCCAGATCGGCCTTGGCCTCATTGTGGGACTGACATTGTATTTCAGCCCTAATGTCATTATCCGCGAAAACGTGGAATTTCGCAATCAGGATAACGTCATAGAACATGTAAGTTATATGGAGCAAGGCGTGAAATCGACCCAGACAACAATTCCTTTCGTAAAGAATAATAACCTCGACTACGAACAACTTGTTTCATTTATGGGCGACTATGCCGAACCTGCCGCATGGGTATTGTTTGTAATCGTCGTTATATTTATCGTAACGGCAGTATCCAATGGGGCAAACCTTACCGACGGGCTCGATGGACTTGCTGCGGGTAGTTCTGCCATTATAGGTACTACATTGGGTATTTTGGCATACGTATCGGGGCATATAGAATTTGCCTCTTACCTCAATATCATGTTTATACCCGGCAGTCAGGAGTTGGTAATATTTGCCGCCGCCTTTATCGGCGCCACGGTCGGATTCCTTTGGTACAATGCTTTCCCGGCCCAGGTATTTATGGGCGATACAGGCAGCCTGACCTTAGGCGGCATTATTGGAGTCTTTGCGGTCATCATACACAAAGAACTGCTGTTGCCTATCTTGTGTGGTATATTCTTTGTAGAAAGCCTTTCGGTAATGATGCAGGTATTCTATTTCAAGCTCACAAAAAAGAAATACGGGGAAGGAAGGCGTATATTTAAGATGACCCCTCTTCACCACCACTTCCAGAAAGCAGGAAATGCAGGGATACAGGCAAAAATACAAAAGCCATACGGTCCTATACCCGAATCGAAAATAGTTGTACGTTTCTGGATCATAGGCATAATGCTGGCTGTGCTCACATTGGCAACATTGAAAATGCGATAAATAGTAAGATATGGATAAGATAGTAATACTGGGAGGAGGCGAAAGCGGGGTAGGTTCAGCCATACTCGCCCAAGCGAAGGGATTCGAAGTTTTTCTTTCGGATAACGGGCCTTTACAGGATAAATATAAGTTGGAACTGGAAAAGTATGCTATTCCATACGAAGAGAACGGACATACGGAATCCCTCATTCTTTCGGCAAAAGAGATAATAAAAAGCCCCGGAATCCCCAATTATGCACCACTGATAAAGCTGGCTGTAGAAAAAGGCATCCCTGTACTATCCGAAATGGAATTTGCCAAGCGTTATACATCTGCCAAAATGATATGTATTACCGGCAGCAATGGCAAAACCACAACCACAAGCCTTATCTACTATATACTGAAATCGGCAGGACTTAATGTAGGGCTGGGAGGAAATATAGGGCGCAGCTTTGCCCGTCAGGTAGCCGAAGAGAATTTCGATTATTATGTTCTGGAACTAAGTAGTTTCCAGCTTGAAAATATGTATGAGTTTAAGGCTGATATTGCCATCCTGCTGAATATAACTCCCGACCACCTCGACAGGTACGACCACGACATACAGAAGTACATAGATGCCAAGATGCGTATAGCGCAAAACCAGACCGAAGCCGATGCCCTTATATTCTGGGAAGAAGACCCGGTCGTAAGCAAAGAGATAAAGAAACTGATATCGAACGGGCGGCACTACACATTTGCCGAATATAAAACAGGCGATGCTCAGGCATATTCTAAAGACCATCAAATTGTTATCAATACACCCGAATCGGTTTTTATCATGGAGCAGGATTTATTAGCATTAGAAGGCCTACATAATTTGTATAACTCGTTGGCTTCGGGCATCGCAGCTAAGTTACTGGATATAACAGACGAAAACCTCCGCCGTTCCCTCAGCGACTTTCAGGGGGTGGAGCACCGTTTGGAAAAGGTAGCCAAAGTAAGAGGCATACAATTTATAAACGACTCGAAGGCAACAAATGTGAATTCGTGCTGGTATGCACTGCAAAGCATGAAGACGAAAGTAGTCCTCATCCTCGGCGGCACCGACAAGGGAAATGATTATACCGAAATAGAACAACTGGTGAAAGATAAAGCCCGGGCTTTGGTCTTTCTGGGTGTAGACAACAGCAAGTTGCATAAATTTTTCGATGGCAAGGTAGATAAAATCGAGGATGTATCTTCGATGAAAGATGCCGTAGAAAAGGCATATAGCTTGGCGCACGAAGGCGATACGGTATTGCTTTCGCCATGTTGTGCCAGCTTCGATTTGTTCAGGAATTACGAAGACAGGGGCATTCAGTTTAAAGAATGTGTAAGAAAACTATAGAGATATGGAATTTAAATTTATAGGCAAACTATTTAGGGGCGATAAGGTAATATGGTGTATCTTTATCGCTCTGTGCATCATATCGTTGCTCGAAGTATTCAGTGCCTCCAGTACGATTGTTTATCGTCAGCAAAACCAGTTTGCTCCTATATTCCGCCATGCAGTATTCCTCCTGTTCGGCTTCGGACTGGTCGTATTCTTACAACGGATACCGAGCCGCTTCTTTTCCATTCTGCTACTTGGAATACCTGTATCGGCTATTCTTATTATCCTTACCTACTTTTTTGGCGAAGACATAAACGGAGCCCAACGCTGGCTGGGTATAGGTGCTATAACAATACAGCCCTCCGAATTGGCAAAGATATCGGCTATCGGTTTCATAGCCTTTTTCCTGAGCAAGATGAAGACTGATAACGAAGGATGGATTTTCTGGACAATGATTATCAGCATAAGCATTTTATGTGCCCTCATCGTACCCGACAATCTTTCTACGGCAATCCTACTGTTTGTCGTGTGTTTCCTGCTTATGTTTATCGGGCAGGTAGACCTGAAGCGGCTGGCAAAAGTCGGCCTTGGTGTAGTGATTCTGGGCTTGATAGCATATGGGGGGCTTGTCTTGCTTCCGGCGGATGTAGTGAAGAAGTATTTGCCCGAACGTGCCGAGACATGGAAAAACCGGATAGAACGCCACGACGAAAAGATATCGATAAAAGAAGTAGACGAAAACGGGAACATGCTATATAAAATAACGGATGAAAATCGTCAGGTGTCGCACGCAAAAATAGCAATAGCCGATAATAAGATTATCGGGTTGCCCGGAAGCGGTACACAGCGCGATTTTCTTCCGCAGGCATATTCCGATTTTATATTCGCTATCATACTCGAGGAGATGGGATTATTGGGAGGCTTATTTGTTTTATTGCTATATTTGTCCCTGATGATCCGATGCGGAGTTCTTGCATCTAAGTGCGAGAAGAAGTTTCCGCGTTACCTTATATTAGGCTCTGCACTGATAATAACTATACAAGCCCTTGCAAACATGGCCGTGGCAGTCAATTTGATCCCTGTAACAGGGCAACCGTTACCATTGGTGAGTCGAGGAGGAACATCTACCATTATTACCTGTGCTTATTTCGGCATAATTCTGGCGTGTTCTTCAAGACTGAACGAACCGGAACATGAACACGAAGAACATGTTGACGAAAGCATTGCAAATGTAGAGAAAGAGGGACAACAAATCAACGAACAACAGTGAAGATGAAAAATATGAGAGTTATTATCAGCGGAGGAGGTACAGGAGGGCATATATTCCCCGCTATTTCTATTGCCAACACCATAAAGAAACGCTATCCCGATGCCGAGATATTGTTTGTCGGCGCAGAAGGCCGTATGGAGATGGAACGCATTCCGGCGGCAGGTTATGAGATTATAGGACTTAATATTTCGGGGCTCAACAGGAAAAACCCATTCAAGAATATTTCTGTAGTGTGGAAATTTCGTAAGAGCCTGAAAAAAGCAAAGAGTATAATAAAAGAGTTTAAGCCCGATATTGTTATCGGAGTAGGAGGCTATGCCAGCGGACCGCTTCTGTATGCTGCAAATTCTATGAAGATTCCTACACTTGTGCAAGAGCAAAACTCATATGCAGGTATTACAAATAAGTTTCTGGCAAAGAAAGCCAATACAGTATGTGTGGCATATGACGAAATGGAACACTTCTTTCCAAAAGAAAAGATTGTAATCACAGGCAACCCTTGCCGCGAATCCTTATTTTCTACTTCGATAACCAAAGAAGAAGCATATCAGGAGTTCGGACTCGATCCTGACAAGAAGACACTCGTTGTAACAGGAGGAAGCCTTGGTTCCAGGACATTGAATAAGACACTCTTTGCGCAGATCGACAAGATAATAAACTCCGATATCCAGGTGTTGTGGCAATGCGGCAAGCTCTATTCCTTCGAACTGGATATGGATATGGCAAGCAAAGGAAAGCCAAAGAATGTGCATGTATTCGAATTTATCAATCGTATGGATCTGGCATACAAAGCTGCCGACCTGGTAATATCGAGGGCAGGAGCCAGCTCAATCTCCGAGCTAAGCCTGTTGGGAAAACCGACGATATTAGTTCCTTCGCCAAATGTATCGGAAGACCACCAGACAAAAAATGCAATGGCACTGGTGAAACACGATGCTGCAATATTAATCAGAGATGATGAGGCAATGACTAAACTGGTAGATGTTGCTCTCGATACTATAAATGACGAAAATAAGCTGAAATCGTTATCTGAAAATATATATAAACTAGCCCATCATAATGCGTCCGACAGGATTGTAGATGAGGTGATAAAACTGGTAAGAAAATAAGAAATGAATATTAAATCGGTATATTTCATCGGTATAGGCGGCATAGGCATGAGCAATCTTGCCCGCTACTATATGTCGAAAGGGAAACAAGTAGCAGGATACGACCGCACCGAAACTCCTCTTACAAAACGGCTTGTAGAGGAAGGAGCCGCCATACACTACAACGATGATATACACCTTATTCCTGATTATTGCAAAGACAATAAAACAACATTGGTTGTTTACACACCTGCCGTCCCTATGGAAAATGAAGAGGTCAGGTTCTTCAACGACAACCATTTTGATATAAAAAAGCGTGCTCAGGTTTTGGGGTTGATTACTCAAACGAGTAAAGCGCTCTGTTGTGCCGGAACGCATGGCAAGACCACCACATCGAGCATGCTTGCCCACATACTTAAGCAATCCCATCTCGATACGAATGCCTTTTTGGGAGGTATATTAAAGAACTACGACAGCAATCTGCTGCTGTCCGATGCAAGCGAATATACAGTTATCGAAGCCGACGAATACGACCGGTCTTTCCATTGGTTGCACCCCTATATGGCACTGATAACTTCTGTCGACCCCGATCATCTTGATATCTACGGCACAGAAGAAGAATACCTGAAAAGCTTCGGGCATTTTACAAGCCTTATTATGTCCGGCGGAGCTTTGGTCATGAGGCATGGCATAAAGTTATCGCCACAGGTAGCAAAGGATGTCCGGGTATATACTTACTCCATCGAGGAGGGCGATTTCCACGCCGAAAATGTGAGAATAGGCAATGGTGAGATCTTCTTCGATTTTGTCACACCCAAAGGCGTTATCAGGGAAATCCAATTAGGTGTACCTATAAAGATCAATATAGAAAACGCTATTGGCTCTATGGCTCTTGCATGGCTCAATGGTGTGAGCGATGTTGAGTTGAGGGATGCAATGAAAACATTCGAGGGAGCAAAACGCCGCTTCGATTTTTGGCTCAAGACCGACCGTTTGGTGATGATAGACGATTATGCACACCACCCCGAAGAACTGGCTGCAAGCATTACATCTGTAAAAGAATTGTATCCCGGCAGGAAGCTTACCGGCATTTTCCAACCGCACTTGTACTCGCGTACTCGCGATTTTGCACCTGAGTTTGCCAGAAGCTTATCGCTGCTCGACGAGCTGATTTTGTTAGACATATATCCGGCAAGGGAAAAACCGATAGAAGGGGTTACTTCCCGTATCATATTCGATGCGGTTACCTGTCCTAAAACATTGTGTAAAAAGGAAGAACTTTTATCTTTATTGGAAAGGAAGAACGATATAGACGTCTTGCTTACTCTTGGTGCCGGCGATATCGACCAGTTGCTGGAACCAATAAAGGAAATATTGGAAAAGAAATTATAATCCCGATTTTGAGCGATGAAGAAAGTATTAGTTATCATAGGTATATGTCTTATTGCAGGTTATCTCATTTTCGCCGCATTTTACTTTCAGGGAAAGCCTAAAGGTGAAATGTGTATTGATTTTAAGGTGGAAATGAAAGGGAAGGGTATTGACACTACATTTGTGATGATTGATGATATCCGGAAGGTTGTAGATGCCAAAGGTCTTAATCCTAAGGGAAAGCTTTTCAGCGAAATTGATACAGATGCGATAGAGGCGGCGATACTGGAGAACCATATGATAAAAGAAGCCAATGTCTTTATTACCAACGATGGCTCTGTCAAGGTTCAGGTAGAAGGGCGGGTACCCGTATTGCGTATTATCAGCAACAAAGGTGAAAATTATTATATTGATATAGATGGCTTGGATATGCCTCTGTCGAAAAGGGGTGCGGCATACCTGCCCGTAGCAACGGGTGCAATTAATAAGGAGTTTGCCACAAGGGATTTATATAAATTTGCATTATTTTTGCATAATAATGAGTTTTGGAACGCCCAGATAGAACAGATAGTGGTTTTGCCCAACAAGGACATCAAGTTGATACCGCGTGTAGGCGACCACGAAATCATATTAGGAGACATTACCGGTTTTGAAGAAAGACTCGACAAGCTGTTTACCTTCTATCAGAATGGGCTGAACGAAACGGGATGGAATAAATATTCTGTCATAAATTTGAAGTTCGACAAACAAGTTGTCGGTACAAAGCGTTAATTTAGAGTCAGAAATTGCAAGCGGCTAAAAAGACGTCGCACATAAAACAGAGAATTATGGATAAGGGATTTATCGTAGCGATCGACCTGGGTACCTCAAAGATAACAGGAGTACTTGGACGTAAGAATGAACAGGGAGTAACCTCTATACTGGCTTCGGAAAGCATTCCTTCCGATTCGTGCATAAAGTATGGGGTAATCTATAATATAAACGAGGTCGCCGGCAAGATAAAAAAACTGGTCAGCCTGTTGGAAAACAAGATAGGGAAGAAGATAGGCAAAGCCTATGTTTCCATATCGGGCAGGTCGCTGCGTGCAATGGAGCATGTAGAAACCAAGCTTCTCGATGGGCCCACACCTGTCAACTTTGCCATGCTCGATGCTATGGAGCAACAGGCTAAGCTCAACAAGCCGGAGTTTCTGACCAATTATAGTGTCCTTGCTCCCGAATATTATCTGGATGGCAAATACGAAGAAGACCCTATAGACAAAACAGCATCGGCCATCGAAGGGCATTACCGGCTTATCATCGGCCGCCCCAATATAAAAGCTAGTATAATAAAAAGCCTGACAGAGAAGGCTCAGTTGGAGATTGCCGGCTTCGTTGTCGGCCCTGTAGCATCAGCTGCACTTGTTCTCGACGAGCACGACAGGCAGTTGGGATGTGCCCTTGTCGATTTTGGTGGAGGCACTACAACACTTTCCATTTACAAAGGCGGATTGTTGCGTTATATGACGGTCATACCATTCGGCGGGCGTACAATAACCAAAGACGTGCAAGAACTGGGATTCGTATTCGATTCGGCAGAAACCTATAAAATCCGTTATGGCAAGCTTGGTAAAGACAAGAACAAATCTCTGGCGGATTTAACACCCGAAGTCGATCTGAAGGAGCTGAACAAGGTAATACAACTTCGCCAGGACGAGATAATGCTGAATGTTATCAACCAGATAAAGGAATCGGGCTATGCCGACCAGCTGGAAGCAGGTATCCTGGTTATGGGCGGAGCATCGCAGATGAATGGCTTGGTGGACTACCTGTCGGAAAAGGCGCAAATGCCTGTTAAGCGGGCTATCCCTAAACGGGTATATATCAACAATGCTGCCGAACTGTTGCAAAATCCTGCATATACACAAGCACTGAGCCTTATGCTTTTTGCCAATGAGAACTGCGAGAAACAAGAAACGCCTAAAGTAGCAGAAACGGAGCCTGTACAACAAGTCGTACAGGAACAACAACCACAGAACAATCCGCCGGCCAACAGTCCTCTCGAAGAAGATATCAAAGAAGAGAAAAAGCAAAAGAAAGGCAAGGAAAAAGACAGCCGCCAGACTTCTTTTTTCAGTTTCTTCGAAAAGATCCAGAATTTTGGCGGTACTATGTTCAAAGACGAGGAATAGGCTAGTCTGGTTGTAAAAGCTATTATTGATTCAAGAATAAACAAATACTATAATATGGACGATAAAATACTGGATTTCCAGTTTCCTACAAAGACCCAAACCATTATAAAAGTAATAGGTGTAGGCGGCGGCGGCGGCAATGCTGTCAACCATATGTACAACGAAGGCATACACGATGTATCCTTTGCCTTATGTAACACCGACAATCAGGCCCTAGGCCAGTCTCCTGTTGCCGTGAGGGTGCAATTGGGCAAGAAAACCACCGAAGGGCTTGGTGCAGGCAACCGTCCCGGAGTAGCACAAGCTGCAGCAGAAGAAAGCCGCGAAGACCTCGAACGCCTTTTCAGCGATGGTACACGCATGGTATTTATCACTGCCGGTATGGGTGGAGGTACTGGTACGGGAGCCGCGCCTGTAGTTGCCCGTATTGCCAAAGAAATGGGAATCCTTACCGTAGGTATAGTTACCATTCCTTTTGTCTTCGAAGGGCGCAAAAAGATCATTCAGGCATTGAAAGGTGTGGAAGACATTGCCCGCAATGTAGATGCCCTTCTGGTTATCAACAACGAACGCCTGATCGATATCTATGCCGACCTTACCATCCCCAATGCCTTTGCCAAAGCTGATGATACACTTACAATAGCCGCTAAGGGCATTGCCGAAATAATTACGGTTCACGGGCATATCAACCTCGACTTTGCCGATGTGAAGACCATATTGCAGGATGGCGGCGTAGCCATAATGAGTAGCGGGTACGGCGAGGGCGACAACAGGGTGGAAGACGCGATAGTAAATGCACTGCATTCTCCGTTGCTCAACAACAACGATGTGTTCGATGCCAAGAAGATACTGTTCAATATCTACGCCAGCGATAATAATCCGCTTATCGTGGAGGAAATGGAAGCTGTAGCCAACTTTATGAAGCGTTTCGGTTCGGAAGTAGAAGTGATATGGGGTACTGCAACAGACAATAAGCTCGAAGGTCAGGTAAAGATCACTTTGCTTGCCACAGGTTTCGGTATGTCGAGCATTCCGGGAATCGAGGATAAAGACTTTATCGATGAAGAAGAGGAGGCAGAACGTCTCAGACAGGAAGAAGAAGAGAAACGCCGCATAAACGAGATGATACAGGTTCACTATGGCAAAGACGGTGTGCAGGGCATGCCTGTGCGTACTTCATTCTTTGGGCAGAAGCCTATTATCCTGTCGTCGGAAGAGCTGGATAACGACCGTATTGTCGATGCCCTCGAAAATACACCAGTATTCAAAAGGGATGACAAATTCAACCCAAGTGAATACGTTCCTGAGGTGAAGAAAGCCGGCGACCTGTTCAATAACGAATAAGCAACAGGATAGAACTTCTTGATATATTTCAATGTTATAATTAACAATGATAGTTATACTTAGATGAATAACAGATAGGTCTGCGACCTTAATAATTGATAAAAACTAAATACACTATGAGTTTATTCGACCAAGTAAGTGAAGATATCAAAGACGCAATGCGTGCCAAAGACAAAATCAGGCTCGAAGCATTGCGCGGAATGAAAAAAGAGTTTCTGGAAGCCAAAACAGCCAAAGGTGCAAGCGATGAATTTTCTGACGAGGCTGCTATACAAATCTTGCAGAAGATGGCAAAACAACGTCGCGACAGTGCCGAAATATACAACGGTCAGGATCGTGCCGACCTTGCAGAGAAAGAGCTTGCAGAGTTAGCCGTTATCGAGACATACCTGCCAAAGCAACTATCGCAGGAAGAATTGGATGTAAAAATTGCTGAGATCATCTCTCAGGTAGGAGCTTCGTCTCCTGCCGATATGGGCAAGGTGATGGGTGTAGCTACCAAAGCCCTTGCAGGTGTAGCAGCAGGGAAAGCCATTTCTGAAACGGTGAAGAAACTGTTGAACAAATAGAAATATTTCAAAATGACAAGCAAAAAGGTGTCCTTTATTACTTTTGGGACACCTTTTTTATGTTTATGTTGATAAAATCATTTTCATTTGTTTGTAATACGCAAGACTCTTTAACAATTGATACTCAAATACAGTCCCTTCGGTTAAACAAATTTAAAGTGTTAAATTAACCCTCTTGTATATTTGGAATATACCAAAACACCGCTTATCTTTGTAATGTGTTTTTCATAGTATTAGATTTAAGGTTAACAATGAAGATTGGTTGTCGTGATGACAACCTTTCCTTTTTTATATAGGTTTGGTATTGTCAATACTGCTTGCGGACAATAAAATTTCATATCATCATATCATATCATCCCAGTAAAAACGAGCAGACAAGCCGGCATCGAGAGAGTCTCGGGGTATTCCCATATCGGGAGAGATCGTACTTCCTATATTTAACTTTCCATTAACAGTAACAGTATCAGATAGCGTACATCCGCTACTGTGAATATAATGATAGTTTGTGAAAAGAAAAAACAAGTCGTCGTGTGTCCTAAATACGAGTGTATCAGTCTTACCAAATCCCGAAAAACCAAATTTGTATATAGACAAATCGTTTATCGAGTCTCTTCCTATCCGGTATGCTTTAGCCGAACCTTTCGCTCTAAATTTAAAAGAACCATCTAATAGATAAAATCGTACTGTTTCGGTTTGCTCTGCTGCAAAGTCCTTTATATAGAATATAGGAGTTTCGTCAATTATTGTTGTATCGCATATCGAATCCTGCCTTATCTCCGATTGCTTACTACCACTGCAAGAGAGTATAATTAAAAACATAAATAAAATGAATAGAATACTTTTTTGCATAATGGTCTTATCTGAAACTCATCTTGACTTTTGCAACTTTAAAACTGGTACATAAAGCCTACCGAAACCACAAACTGCGAATAATCTTTTATCAGTGCTTCCTTCGCTTCTATCTGCACAAATGTCCTTTCGCTCAGTTCTACCTGGCAACCCGCACCCAGATTGGCACCCATGCGGTTGTTGCTGTACTTATGGTCTATCTGTATGCCTTCCACATTTGTCCTGCCCAGATCGGCTGTCCAACGCGAGAAAGTTACACCCCCGATAGGATATAATGCAACCTTGTACGAAAGCCCTATCAGGTAATGCACATCGGCAGTTATGCCCCATGCACTCACATCGCGCCTGTCCATATAGTATTTATACTCAAGCGAACCGCGAAGGCGTTCCAATATTCCATACTGCCCGCGAAGGCCAAAGCCTACCGATTCTATTTTTGTTCCGTAATTGATGTTTGCCGCAAGCGAAAATTTTCCTGCCTGATCTTGAGCCGAAACATTGCACGCCAGTGCAAATAAAACGAACAAGCTTAAGAGAAGTTTCTTCATAATCATTAATTTTTTTATGTGTAAATTTTATAAAAGTTACCTAGTAAGAGTGGCAAAAATAAGGAAATTATTGTGGCTTTGCAACTTCCTATCCTTCGTAGACAGGGCTGAAGGGAGGCAGCAACTCTGTCATTTAAAGGAACAGCCTCTCCCACTCTTCAAACTGCCTTACCTTATCTTCGCCAAAACGGGCAAAGCCTGCCTTTATTTCGTCCGTCGTTTTTTCCTTTCCAAGCTTTGTTTTGGAGAAGAAACAATCGGAGAAGCAAATAAGTTTCTCCTCTATGCTCAGAGGCACCATGTCGCGATGCGGCAAAGGCAGGTTTTGCATCTCTATGTCTTCCTTTGTCAGTCCCACCCCCGTATGGCGTTCGCAGACGAGCGCATGCTTCGGATAACCCAGCCCATCGAGCAGGTCACGCCCCAGGTAACCATGACAGAGGTAAAGATGCTTACCAAAGCATTGTATCTTAGGCGCATCGGTAAGGTATATGCCGATATCGTGCAACATTGCCGCCTCAGCCACAAACCCGGCGTCGATATGCAGTTCGGGGTGGGCTTCGGCTATCGCCAAAGCCTTACGGGCAACATCGGTGCTATGGCTGATAAGTATATCGTACAATGCCGAATCTTTTATGTAAAATTTTCCTATTATTTCCAATGTATTCATAATCTGCGTCCTTATTATTCTGCAAAAATATGTAAGTTTGTATATATTCCTTTTTTTCAACAGGATAAATCCAATATCAATGAACAGATTTTTTGCATTCCTTTCAATTTTCATACTGTTTTCTATCCACAATCGAAGCTTTTCGCAAGACCTGCGGATGGGAGCCGACAGGATAGATTCGTTGCTGGCCTATACAAAAGACAAAAAAGCAGCCCTGATTATAAACCAGACATCAGTCCTCTCCGACGGCACACACATATTAGACACCCTGCTGGCAAGAAATGTTCATATAGAAAAAATATTTGCCCCCGAACACGGTATCAGGGGCAATGCCGATGCCGGCGAAAAAATTGTGGATGGTAAAGACAGTAAAACAGGAATACCCATCGTCTCTCTCTATGGAAAAAATTACAAGCCCACCGCGCAACAACTCGATAGCGTGGACATCCTCATCTTCGATATACAGGATGTGGGCACGCGTTTCTATACCTATATCAGCACCATGCACTATGCAATGGAAGCCTGCGCCGAAAACGGCAAACAATTCATTGTGCTCGACAGGCCAAACCCCAACGACTACATCGACGGGCCTATATTGGATATCAAATACAGGTCGTTCGTAGGCATACCCCCCATTCCGGTAGTTCACGGGCTTACCGTTGGCGAACTGGCAACAATGATAAACGGCGAATGCTGGCTCAAAGATTCGCTGGCCTGCAACCTCAAAGTGATACCGATGGAAGGATGGGTACACGGGCAGGAATACGAATTGCCGATAAAGCCCTCGCCCAACCTACCCAACCAGCAAGCGATAAAACTCTATCCATCGCTCTGCTTCTTCGAAGCTACCGGCATCAGCGTAGGACGCGGAACCGATTTCCCCTTTCAGGTGATAGGCGCGCCGGGCAAACGGTATGGCAAATTCACATTTACCCCCCGCCCGGTGATAGGAGCTAAAAACCCATTGAACAAAAACCGGTTGTGCCACGGGATAGACCTGCGCGAAGCAGAAACCGAAAAGAAGATAAACCTCGATTATCTGATTTCGTTTTATAAAAAATCGGGGAAAGGAGCAGCATTCTTCACCAATAGGCGTTTTATGGACTTACTTTCCGGTACGGATAAGCTCCGCCGCCAGATAATAAACGGGCTTGCGGCCGAACAAATACGTGAAAGCTGGGAAGAAGATCTGACAAATTATAAAACAATGCGCGAAAAATATTTGTTGTATCCTATAGACGAGTAGATACCACCTCTCCCCTACCCTCTATTTTAGAGATTTGGAGAGAGCTGGGGAGAGGTGATACATAAAATTCAGGTTTATGGAAGATGATAAAAACAAATGCCCCCTTTGCGGAAAAGATACCGAAGACTCGGAAATATTCTGCCACAACTGTCGCGAAATAGCCCACAACGCTTATTCCGACGAACTGATCTCGCACCAAGAAGACGAAGTTCCTGCACACGAAAATATTATAGAAACAGATAGTGGGCAAGACTATAAAGAAGTTCCCCTTGCTGCTGCAACACCCCTTGTAAAAAACAGGAAACGCCCTTATATGTTCCTTGTACTATTGGTTATTACGCTCTTTGCCGTGGCTACCACAGGAGTTTATTTTATCGACTGGAAAAAGGCTGCACTCGACAAACAGGAGGCGGCATATTGGAACAAATGTATAGAAGAGAACACTCCCCTCTCCTACTCCACTTACCTGCTGCAATACCCTGCCGGGAAATTCAAGGATGAAGCCGAAGACAGGATACGCCAACTGCGCAGCGAAGAACAGCAAGCGTGGGAGGCAATCGGCACATCGTCGGATATAAATGCCTTATTCGCTTTCCTCTCCGACCATCCTACTACACCCTACGAACGCCATATCAGGTACAGGATCGACTCGCTGGCATGGGTAAAAACTGCGGCCGAAAACACAGCCGCAACTTACCTCGCATACATCGAAAATGTTAAGATAGGACAATATTCGGGAGAATATATTGAACCTGCCCAGCAAAAATATGATTATCTTAGCCAACTGAAAGCGGTAGAAGGTAACGACCTGAAGGAAATTACCGGCATATTGTCCAACTTTCTCGACGCTCTGGCAGCGACCGACAGCAAGGATATGCAGAAGTATTCCGACGTTAGCTTCGAACACTTTCTGGGAGCTTCGGGCAAAAACTGCAAGGAGGTGAGCGACTCTTTGAAAGCGGACCGGAAAAAGAAGAAGATTCGCAAATTATCGTATAGCTTCCACGGTACGCCCGAGGTGATACAGGATAATAAAGGTATCTATTTCGTTTCGCTACCCGTAGTAGAGGAAACTACATATTCGGACAGGCGGAAGAAGAAAGAAAACAGCCACCGGAAGTTGAGAGTAGAGATGAATGATAAGAAACTGGTGAAGGCTGTATATATAAATACAGTGAACAGTAATCAGTGAGCAGCTAAACTCGTCTACCTCTTAACTAAATTGATAATATTAATGCGAATCAGCGGTTGGGATATGACTGCAAAACGTTCTTTTAAATACTGCGCGCAATCACAGATTGGCTCCGCTTCGCTCTGCCGAACGGTGCTTGCTTGCGTTCCTTTTGGCCAAAGCCCCAAAAGGAACCAAAAACTCTTTTGCGCCCCGCTTCGCCGTACGACCCACTTTGCGCTTTGCCGGCTGAATGAAGTGAACTAACAGCAAGCCTTTTGTTGGTTTAGCAAAGTTGCATAACAGCAGCCCCACTTCATTCTACGCCACCTGCATCGCGTGGGTGCCCCGTACGCAAAGCTAATGGCGCGGGCTAACGCCAGACAAGAGTTTACGACAATTCTAGTCGTGCGTTAGCCGACGTGCATCAGTTCCGCAGGCGGGAACCTGTCCGGTGAAGGCGGCAAACCGATGACAGGTCGCCGAGGGACGAAGCACTAGCCTTTTGCTTCCTTTTGGGCAATGCCAAAAGGGAGGACAAGCCCAGGAGGGCGCGGCAGGATGAGCTAAAGATGAAATATTTAACTCAAGATTGGCTTTTAGGCAGTATAAAAAAGTAACATACAATTTAACTACTGATAAACAGTATTAACTAACATATATACAAAAAATTATGAGCAACAGAATAACATCTTTATTCGGAATTAAATACCCTATCGTATCGGGAGGAATGGTTTGGTGCAGCGGTTGGCGGCTGGCAGCAGCAGTAAGCAACGCGGGCGGGCTTGGCCTCATCGGTGCAGGATCTATGTACCCCGAAGTACTTCGCGAACATATACAGAAATGCAAGGCTGCAACCGACAAGCCTTTCGGCGTAAACGTGCCGTTGATGTATCCCGATATAGAGGAAATAATGAACATCATAATCTCCGAAGGTGTGAAAATAGTATTCACTTCGGCAGGAAATCCTAAGCTGTGGACAAAGAAATTGCAGGACAACGGCATCAAGGTAGCCCATGTAGTTTCCAGTTCGAAGTTTGCCGTAAAATGCCAGGAAGCAGGTGTAGACGCCGTAGTAGCCGAAGGCTTCGAAGCCGGAGGGCACAACGGGCGCGAAGAAACCACCACAATGGTACTCATACCGCAAGTGCGCAAAAGCCTTTCCATACCATTGATAGCTGCCGGAGGCATCGGCACGGGGGCAGGAATGCTCGCCGCCTTTGCTTTGGGTGCAGAAGGAATACAAATGGGTTCGCGCTTTGCACTGACTCAGGAAAGCTCGGCATCGGATGAGTTTAAAAACCTTTGTATAAACCTGAAAGAAGGAGACACAATGCTGTCGTTGAAAAAGCTGAGCCCTACACGC
Organism: Dysgonomonas sp. 511; assembly: GCF_010501105.1. GTDB lineage: Bacteria > Bacteroidota > Bacteroidia > Bacteroidales > Dysgonomonadaceae > Dysgonomonas. The sequence goes on from NZ_QVMQ01000018.1 coordinate 64,326, forward strand.
CTGATTAAGAATGATTTCTTCGATGCCGTACAGTCGGCAGAAGACAGGGGCGCCCCGGCGGAAGAAATACGTGAATTGCTGGGACGTGGACGGGCTAAAAAAGGTATATTCGAAGGCGATCTGTCGGAAGGAGAACTGGAAATAGGACAAATAAGTTCGTTGATAGACGACCTGCCCACCGCCGGGCATGTAGTGAATAGTGTGATTGCCGAATACAATATCAAGGTAGAAGATTTATTGTCGCGAGATGCGAAATTTTAAGGATAACTTTATCTATATAAAAAGAGCTTATCGCAAAAAAATGTAACAATGGAAAAAGATGTAAAATGTGTTACATGTGTTACTTTTTGGAGAGATACAAGATACCAGTAGACGAGTTAACGAGTTGGGTGCTGATAAAATATGAACTTGTATCTCGTATCTTGTCTACTTGTATCTAAAGAGAAGGAAATTTGTTACCTAAAAAATGTGTTACTTTTTCTTTGCCCTGGTCCCAAGGACCCTGCTTTTGGGGGTTTTGGGGAAATGGAATGGAATAGATTATTTACCCATATACTATGAAACACCTTATAGCCTTTATATTAGTTATATTTCTTTTTTCTTGTCAAAACAGTACTGACAAGAAAGAAGAGATGTCTCTTACACAGCTTTCGTTCGATACGATCAAGCCTGTGCAAACCCGCGAATTTATATATACCGATTCCATTATCCGCTATTCTGACAACAGGAAAGAGAAAACAATTATATATACCAACAACATTGCCCACAATAGCATCCATTATAAAGTCCTTAATACGAAAGGAAATCTGGTGGAAATAGGTATTGCAAAGGATACTTTGCTATATACCTCTCCCGAATTTAAAGAAGAATTTTACCAACGAAACGACTATGTCACGCGATACCGCGACAACGGAACATTATTGCAAAAAGGGTTCATCCTTTACGAAGATTCCTTATCTTATCGTAACCTGAAGGATCAGTATTGGGATGTTTATTGTACATACGACAGTCTTGAAATACTGGATTACAGGCAGCAGCCCGTTCGTCCCGGTAGCAATTGGTTTTATATAGGCACAACCTACCATCGCAACGGAAAAATGAAGTTACAATGGGAACAAGGTGATAAATTTGCCGGAGGAGTGATGCTGTGGCTTAAAGAATGGGATTCGCAGGGTAGAAAAATAGAAGAGGTAAAGTGCGAACATTTTATGCCCGAATGGGGCAACAGCTACAATCATACATTCACAGTGGAAACCACAATAGAATATTATCCTAATGGAAATATAAAGCGCATTGGTAAAAGTAAAGCCTTTGCCCAAAGCGAAAGTTGTCCCTGTGGCGAAGAAGAATATTATAATAAAGAAGGAAAATTGGAACGAACGGAAAAGCATCCGTCATGTTACAATTATGAGTTGGATTGCGACTAAAAAGTAATTACAAAAAATATGAAAAATGCGTTACTTGTGTTACTTTTTTTATATTATTGTATTAAAAACTAAATCGTTATGAATCACAAATTGTATTATTTTACTATACTTATACCCTTGCTGTTACTTTTCTCATGCAAAAAACAAGAGAAGAAAGGGTACGACTTCGAACAGATAAAAGAAAAAGGAGAGTTGACGATAATTACCCTCAACAGTTCCACCTCTTACTTTATCTACAAAGAAGAGCCTATGGGATACGATTACGACCTGGCGCAGGAATTTTGCAACCAACATGGGCTGACTCTCAATGTGAAAGTAGCCGAGAATGTGAAACGCCTTGTGGAAATGCTTAATAGCGGCGAGGGCGACCTCATAGCATACGAACTGCCAGTAGTAAACGAGTTGAGAGACTCGGTACGTTATTGCGGCTTGCAGCAAGTTACACATCAGGTTTTGGTACAACGTTCGAACAGGGGAGACACATTGGCAACAAATGTTACCGAACTGCTGGGAAAAGATGTGTATGTGGAAGGCGACACAAAATACTACCAACGCCTGCAAAACCTTGATGCCGAACTGGGTGGCGGAATAAATATACACGCAGTAAATGAAGATACCATAACCAGCGAAGACCTGATAGCGATGGTGGCTTCGGGGAAGATAAGGTACACCATTGCCGACGAATACATTGCCAAACTAAACCGCACATATTACAGGAATATAAATATACAGCTTCAGGTAAGCTTCGAACAACGTTCTTCGTGGGCGGTGCGCAACGATATGCCCGAACTGGCAAAGGCTCTGGACGAATGGTACACGAAAAGCGATAATACGCCCGAATATAAAGCCATTACCAAAAAGTATTTCGAACTGAGCAAGCTGCCTCTTGAAGGCGAATACGCTGCCCCCGAAGATCTGCCGAAAGGTGCAGTGTCTATATACGACGACCTGTTTAAGAAACATGCCGCAGGTACAAAATACGAATGGCAATTCCTTGCAGCGATATGCTATCACGAGTCGCGTTTTATCAACAACCTGACTTCGTGGGCGGGTGCTGCCGGCATCATGGGGCTTATGCCACGCACGGCCAAGTCGCTGGGGCTGACCAGCGAAGACCGTATGAATCCCGACCTGAGCATAGGCGCCGCCGTAGAATTGCTCGACAGGCTTGATAAGATGTATAAAGGAATAGATACGGAAGAACGGACAAAATTCATCCTTGCTGCCTACAATGCCGGAAACGGACACGTAAACGATGCCCGTGCCCTGGCTCGCAAATATGGGGCTAACGCAAATGTATGGGAGGGCAATGTGGAGAAATATCTCGAACTGAAAAGCCTGCCCGAATATTATAACGATTCGGTATGCAAAAGCGGGTATTTCCGTAGCGGCGAAACGATAAATTATGTAAAGATCGTGCGTGCTACCACCGAGAGATTTAAGAGGGTTTCCTCGCGGCAATAATAAAATATAGTCTAAATGTTAATCATTATCATATCATGGATTGCTATATCCATTGTTCTACTTTCATTCGGAGACATCTTTTTGTGGGGATATAACAGGATTGCTAAAAGTAGCGAGGAGTATAACTTTCCTGATACTTTCCTGCTGGGATTGTGCTTTGTAAGCATCACCCTCCCCATTACATCATTCTGGTGGCCTTCAAACCACTATATATTATTGTTATACATGGCTATATCCATAATATACTGGGCTTTGCGCCGCCAAAGGTTATTGAATTGTATAGGCAAGATGAGAGCCGGGCTAAAGTCGCTAAGCAACCTGCAAAAAGGAAGCCTGGCAGTGCTTATCGCTGGCGTCATGCTATTTGTCTTGTTTGTGCATCCTTTCTACGATGCAGCATTTTATCATTACCAGTTGATGCGGTGGAACGAAGAATATAGCATTGTGCCCGGACTGGCTAATTTGGAAGACAGGTTTGGGTTCAACTTCAATTACCTGCTGGTATCGGCCATCTTTTCGTTCCGTTTCCTGTCGGGCGAAGCAATATATTCATTAAACCCCTTGTTGTTTACCATTATAAGTTGCTGGTGCTTTATATCCATTGTAAAAAAGGATTATGATATACGGTACATCCTGCTATTTGTACTTCTCCTTTGCATATTTATCATGTTCTGGGATTACCTTCCCGATTCGAATACCGATATAATCCCTATCCTTTGCATATTCTATTATATCGTAAAAACGGTTTTGAAGCCCGGTTGGTACAAGCAACAGCTGTTGCTAAGCTGCCTGCTGCCCGTTGTTTTAGCCACATTCAAGTTGTCGGCCGCTATTTTTTGCCTCGCCAGCTTAGGCGTTATTATCTATTGCTTTGCTCAGAATAGAAAGAGAAACCTTGCCTTCCTGATTGCTACATCGGTATTGGTTGTCGCCTTATGGTGCATCCGCAATATTATCATTTCGGGCTATCTGGTATATCCCCTGCATAGTATAGACCTGTTCGGTTTCGACTGGAAAGTGCCCAAAGGAATAGCGCTCCTGCAAGTAGAACATATCTACCACTGGGCTAAGTATAATTTCATAGTTGCCTATTTCCTCCGGCAGATTACACCGGCAGACAAGATAGGGTCTATGATAAGCATCATCAGCTATGTTTCTACATTATATTTCCTAATAACCCCTTTCGTCGTATCGTGGTGGGCGATAAAGAAACGGAAGATTAATATGTCTTTATATTGGATATATATAGTTTCGTGCCTGTCGCTAATAACAGGAACAATCAATGCCCCCGACTTTCGGTTCAATCTGGGATATATTCTCGGATGCGGATTCCTGGTCACCGTCCTTATCCTCGGAAACAAGCGGGGAATATTAAGGATAAATAAGGTTCTTACCTATTCTGTCCTGATAATCTTTATTCTGCTGATGCTTCAAAAAACAGTATTGAACTTTACCGAATATAAAGATGAAATAACGACCGACATACTATTTAAACAATGGAGGCCTAAGCATAATACCGATTTTGTGGAATATAAGCTGGAGGGCGGAACAGTATATCTTACCAAACATGATGGTATAGAAGCCCATGATGTAATACCCGCAACTTGTGTAGGAGGCGTCCCCTTCAATCCTTTCATCGGTTGCAAGGCGCAGGACATAAGGACTATAGAATCGCGTGGAACTACGTTTCAGGATGGATTCAGAACAAAACAGCAATATATAGATACCATAAATGCGAATGCGCAGAAGTATTTCGAAGACTACTACTACCAAAGGTATATTTCCGACAGGTATAAATAAGGTTTCCTGCCGGTACGCTACTCGAACAAGAAAGGCTTTGTCAACCCTTCCATTTATCAAATATTAACTTATGTTTTAAAAAAGACAAATCCCTTTAGGGTAACGCCAGGAATAAGTGTTTAACCTTATATAAATAGTGCAAAATCAGCAGTTGGAATAACTGCAAAACGTTCTTTTATATTATGCATAAAAGCAATTTTGAGTTAAACATTTTATCATTAGCTCATCCTGCCGCGCCCTCCCGGGCTTGTCCTCCCTTTTGGCATTGCCCAAAAGGAAGCAAAAGGCTAGTGCTTCGTCCCTCGGCGACCTGTCATCGGTTTGCCGGCTGAAAGGGATAAA
>NZ_QVMQ01000019.1 GCF_010501105.1 Dysgonomonas sp. 511
GTTGTTCGCTCCAGTTCCAAAGCGGGTACAAAAGTAGAAAATCATTCCTTACAATACAAATTATTCACAATCTTTTTTTTGAAGTTTTTTAAGGGAAATTCGCAGCACACTATGGATTAGATGTTTACGAATCAAAAAAAATTAATGCATACTAAAGAAATCTGGCTTTATAACAATACCTAATCTCAAACGCTGCCTGTATTGTTTGTATTCGAGCATAGATTCTCCGTAACCATTATAATACTCGACAAACAAATATTGGTTGTCGTCGCTAAACAAACGGACGGCAAAGTTTGCTGTAACATTTGCATTAAGGTTGAACCCTCCTCTTTTGGTAACCAGACAACTGAATGTATATTTTCGTCTAGGGCCAGAATAGTCCATACCTATTTGCCCCCAACCTGCATATTTTACAATATTTTTGTTGTTCGTTCCATCTACGATGGGTATCCAAGCTTTGGAGTGAAGTGTCCAACGGTCGTTTAGTGTAAGGTTGGTGCCAAATGATATCTTATTCCAACTACGAGAGTCGTCACCGCCTTTTCCGTTCGACTCGTGTTCGAATTGTAGGGTTATTGTTCCCAAAAAGCGGTTGTGCCGTACTAAAGCCCGCCCAAGCCCGATGGTAGGGTTATAATTCAGGTCGCGAAAAGGGAAGGACTCTTTAAATACATCCCAAAATGCTTTTTGGGTATATGTCAGGAAAAAGTATGTTTTGAACGGCAATGTACTATTGGTAAGTTTCTGCCGGATGCTGACCTGAAATTTTGCATCGGAATTGTCGGATGTCGGTTTCTCGAACATATCTGTACCTACGACAAAGTAGTTATCTTTGTATATGCCGAAAGATGGCATAGCATCGAATTTATTGATCAGACTATCGGCATTGCTAAGTTGCTTGGAAGGGCCAAACATAGAGCCTACTATGACATCTGCCTGATGATCGAGAAATGCCCTTACCGGGCTGCCGACACTATCTTTCCTATGGTTTTCGCTATGTTTATTATGACGATGCTTCTTTCGATATTTCTCTTCATGTGTGTTCTGTGGAACAGTATCACCTTGTAATTCTACTCCCACACTTTTTTCTTCCTGTGCGTTTACTGCCGTTGAGAAAAAAATACCACAAATTATCAAACAATATAAATATTTCATATCCAAAATATATGTTTATTCGTCGAGTAACCGTAACAATACCTCGTAGGCTATCGGACAGGTTTCGGTATTTTTAACAGTAAGTTTGTATATTTGTTCAAACTTCTTTCTATCGGTATGTGGATATTCCCTGCACGCTTTTGGCCGATGCTCGTATATAGAGCAGTAATTGTCGGGCATAAGAAAGGGGCAAGGCATGGAGTTGAACACATAATCTCCATCTTCGTCTATTTTCAAATAAGTAGCAACTACATCCGATGGTTTCATCCTCAATGCCTTTGCAATGCGGTCGATATCTTTATCATAGATTGCAGGTCCCAGCGACCGGCAACAGTTTGCACACTGCAAGCAATCAACTTGCGAGGATACTTCTTCGTGCAGTTGCCTGACGACGGTATCCATTTTAGCTAAGCGTTTCTTATTCTTCTTATAATATTGCAAAAATAATGGTTTCGATTTATCCGCCATTATTTTCAGGTCTTTATATTTTTTCATTTACTTTGTCGTCTGTCCGCGTCATTTCTCCGACCAGAGGTACTCTCATCCTTATTTTTATCTCTTCTTTTTCGTATTTATGCCCTATCAGGAACATAAGTTTGGCTATTGCCGTTTCGAATGTGGCATCGCTACCACTTACAACTCCGGCTTTGAGCAGTTCCCTTCCTGTCTCGTAGCGTTGCATGTCTACCATCCCGATATTACATTGGGTTATGTTTACTACTATAACGCCTTTTTTTACGATTTCGCGTATCGCATCGATAAACCAGGGCGATAATGGAGCATTCCCCGAACCGTATGTTTCTAATATCAAGCCTTTTATATTTTTCATCGACAAGATGGATTCTACAACATGCTTATTGATGCCGGGGAATAGCTTCAAGGTAGCAATACGCGTATCGAGCCTGTAATGAAAAATGGTCTTCTTTTCGTAATCGGGTGTGCGGATAACCTTCCGGTCGTAGCGTATCTGTATGCCCGATTTGCCGAGATTGGGGTAATTGTATGACTTGAAAGCGTTGAAGTTTTCTGCATTCGCCTTCGTTGTACGGTTGCCACGCAGCAAATCGTTTTGGAACAGGATACAGACTTCGGGCACAATCGGATTTCCTACACTGTCTTTGTCGGCTGCTATTTCGAGGGCTGTAATCAGGTTTTCTTTGGCATCTGTCCTCAGCTTTCCTATCGGCAACTGCGCTCCGGTGAGCACGATTGGCTTATGCAGGTTTTCGATCATAAAGCTAAGAGCCGAAGCCGTGTACGACATTGTATCGGTACCATGCAGTATTACAAATCCATCGTACCTGTCGTAATTCCCTTCGATGGTACGGACGAGCATTTTCCAATGTTCGGGTGTCACCTCAGAGGAGTCTATTACAGGGTTGAACACGATATGGTCTACCTGAAATCTAAAACGTTGCAGTTCGGGTATATGGCTATTCAGATGGGCAAAGTCGAATGGTTCGAGCGAACCTGTTTCTATATTCTCTACCATCCCGATAGTTCCTCCCGTATATATCAATAAGATATGAGCATTCACATCAATCATAGGCTCCTTCTTTATTTATCAATTTGTAAAAATAAAGAAATTATTATTTAAAATAAACGCTTGTCAAGAAAAATCAAACATTTTGATAGCATTTTTGGCAGCCAACCCTACGAAAACACTCACATCTACACCCAAAACGTCAGACACCGAACTATAAATATTACAAATAGATACTTTCGAATTATCGGTTTCGCAAAACAATGAGTCTGAAGGAATATGCCTAACGGCATCCGCATTAAACTTCTCTCCTACAGAAAACTTAAATCCAAACTGTACCAGTTGCCTTGCCTGTTCTGCATTACCCCTATACCCATGTAGAATCCAGGGTGTATGCGATTTATATGCCTTATGCAAAGCAATAAGTTCGTCCCAAGCTTTTACGCAGTGTATAATCATAGGCTTATCGAAGCGGATAGAAAGGTCTATTTGCTTTCTGAATATATCGGTTTGCATTTGCATATCGCCACCTTTCAGTTTGTCCAGCCCGGCTTCGCCTACTGCTACTACTTTCTTTTGTGTAAGTATCGAGGTTAGTTGTGCCAACTTTTCTTCTGCATTGCCGGAATACCAAGGATGTATGCCGCACGAATACCATGAATTGGGGTTTTGCGCCCTCACCGCTTCAAACGTCTCAGGATATGTATTTAATATACGACGGACATCCTGCCCTTCGCCTCGGAGGCAAGTATTGTGAGTATGTATATCGTAATAAAGCATAGCGGTTACTGATTCTTAAAACTTAAAAAGCGAGGCCGTTCTTTTTTTCAGACGTGGCCCCGCAGCATTTCTTTATATTACAGAAGAACTATCGTATAAGGTTGATAAATTCTTCGCGGGTTTTTGCCTGGTTAAATACTCCGGTAAAATCGGAGGTGGTCGTCGTAGAGTTTTGCTTTTCCACTCCACGCATCTGCATACACATATGCTGCGCTTCTATAACAACCATTACACCCAAAGGGTTGAGCGTTTTCTGAATACATTCCTTTATTTGCAAGGTCATCCTTTCCTGCACTTGCAGCCTGCGGGCAAATACATCTACAACACGCGCTATCTTGCTCAGCCCTGTTATATATCCATCGGGAATATATGCGACATGAGCCTTGCCCCAGAATGGCAACATATGATGCTCGCAAAGCGAATAAAAGTCAATATCCTTTACGATCACCATCTGGCGGTAGTCTTCTTTGAATAGAGCTTTGTTGAGTATTTCGCGAGGGTCTTCCTGATAACCTTTCGTAAGGAATTGCATAGCCTTGGCCACACGCACAGGAGTATCGAGCAGCCCTTCTCTTCCGGCGTCTTCTCCCAGAAGGTTTATTACATCTTTGTAGTGAGTCGCTAACAGTTCTGTTTTCTGTTCTTCTTGCATTGTGAAGATTTATTTATCCGGTAAAATTATTCAACGACACGCTTTACGACATCGGAGACAACATACATCTCGCGTCCCAAAGAGGGTAATTTCTTTTTCATCTCTTTCAGTACCGTTTCGGCGTCTTCCTTCTTTACGAAGTTGCCCACACGCAAACGCCAGACTGGAGACTGGAAGTTGACAACAGCTTCCAATTCGGGAAAAGCTGAACGTACCTGTGCTTTCTTCGATTCGGCTTCTCTTTTGGAGCGTTGCTGATTGTTACCGGAAAAAACCTGTATTTTGAATCCTTTTACTTTTACATATTCGGCATTAGGGTCTACATATCCTAATTTTTTAGTTGTATCTATCTCCTGACGGATGCCAAGTATCTTGTCGATGGTTTCGTCTTGCATGACGGTTATCCGGCCTTGTCCTGCCTTGCGGGAATTAAGGTCTTCTATTATTGTACGATGCCCGTCCTGCGCTATGCATGGCAACGATAAAAAACAGATACAAAATGAAGTAAGGAATAAAAAATAGGTTTTCATATATTATAGATAAAATAATTACGGGAATCTGCACGGGACTCCCGTAATATGTAGTGTGTGATATTAAAATCCTTCGATAACAGGAATAAACTTCTCAACATCGAGAGAAGCACCACCAATAAGTCCGCCGTCGATGTCAGGACAAGCAAACAGTTCTTTCGCATTGCCTCCGTTGGCGCTACCTCCGTAAAGGATAGATGTGTTGTCAGCCACTTCGTTATTGTATTTTGCAGCAATCGTTTTGCGGATGTAAGCGTGCATTTCCTGTGCTTGTTCCGATGTTGCAGTAAGGCCTGTACCTATAGCCCAAACCGGCTCGTAAGCGATTACTATTTTAGCGAAATCTTCGGCCGAAAGATCGAAAAGGGCTTTTTCCACTTGTGTTTTCACTACATCGAAGTGTATGTTTTTTTCTCTTTCTTCTTTTGTTTCTCCGATACAGAAAATAGGAGTAAGCCCGTTAGCCAAAGCCAACAATACTTTTTCTTTCAGTATTGCATCTGTTTCGCCATAGTATGTACGACGCTCAGAGTGGCCTAGTATAACATATTTGGCACCTGTAGAAGCCACCATTGCAGCCGATATTTCTCCTGTATATGCACCAGATGCTTTGTCAGCACAGTTTTGCGCAGCTACGCCCAACTTTGTAGAAGATGCTATGCTAGCCAAATGGATAAATGGAGTTCCTATAACAACATCACATTTCAGTTCCTTGCCGGCAAGAGCAGCTTCAAGTTCTTTTGCAAAAGCCACACCTTCCTGAAGGTTCTTGTTCATTTTCCAGTTTCCTGCTACAATGTTTTTTCTCATAATTCTAATTCTTGTTGTTTATTAAATATATTAGTCAAAGTTTTACTCAATTATGCCCGTCGGTTGTTCTTCTTCCTTCCTGCGCCTGTACACCAGAAAATCGAATCCCTTGAGGCTCAACAGTGGGATCAAAAATATAGCACATATATAGAGAAGATTATCCCTGTCTCGTTCTTTTGCATCGACCAGCCGACCGTACTCTAATTGGGATAAAGGTGCTGTCAGGCTACTTTCTACAGGAACATCTATATCTGCCCATTTGTTGACCACTGTTCCATTTTTTAACAAGACAAGTCCCGGGTTGGTACGTATTATCGTTTTCAGTGTGCGCTCGTCCATCGAACAGAATGTGAAGTTTATGGCATTATCGCCCGACCATTTCACAATTTCATCCTTTGGCGAACCTGTAATGCAATAAAATTTATATCCATAGTCGCTGGCATAGTTCTCCACATCTTCGAAACTACCGAGATAGGACGCACTCATATGATCCAACAACGGGCTAATCATCAGGAAGACATAACTGGTATCAGACAATACTTCTTGCGTAATATCTGCCTGACCTATTATTTCCGTCCTCCGTGAGTCGAAGTCCAGCCTATTAATTGCGAAATCCTTGATAGGCGACTCTACTCCCTCGTTCAGCACTTTGGTATCCATCCTTACGAATACCCACGTACTGTCTTCCCAAGGATAATTGTCTTCGGTAAATTCTTTCTCCACCCCATCTTTAGCATATACAAGTGTAGAGACTTCGTGCCGCCCTTCGCCTTCGTTCACATCCATCAGTTCAGGCAGGTTAGCTCCTATTTTATACGGACGGAAATCGAAAAGCGGATTATACAGGTAGTTGCGGAAAACGAAAAAGCCTATAAATATAAAGATGTATAGGAATGCAAGCCAATAGGTCTTACCTGTAAAAAGATTGGTAATACGCTCGCAATATATACAAGCCATAACAGAACAAGCCAACAATACTATATTCTTGAAGAAAGTCTGCCAGTTGGTAATAATAACGGCATCGCCAAAACACCCGCAGTCGTCCACAGGATCGGCTATTGCCAGATAGAATGTGAGCAGGGTCATAAACACCATCATGGCAAGCATCAGGCGGGAGTTCCACCTGCGGTAAAGCCCAAACAGCATGCAAGCACCCATCGCAAACTCGGCTATGCACAGTCCGGCTGAGATAGGAAACGCAAGTATTGACAGCGAGGGAACGCCAAATGCTGCAAAATAATCTTCTATCTTGTATGCAAAGCCAAACGGATCGACCGCCTTCACGAAGCCTGAAAAAATAAAAGTCGCCCCCAGTACTACTCTGGAAATTTCTACAAGCACTTTTATTAGAGTATCCTTTTTGTTCATTCGCTCTTAACCCCTTTCTTTATCGGGAAATTCCAGTTTTATAAGTCCGAATAGTGAATAATTAATCATATCCTTGTAATTGGCGTCTATACCTTCGGATACGATTGTTTTCCCTTCATTTTCTTCTATTTGTTTTGTGCGATATATCTTTGTGAGTATAAGATCGGTGTAGGAGCTTATACGCATCGAACGCCAAGCCTCGTCGTAATCGTGGTTTTTTGCATACATCAGTTCCTTGGTATCTGTCATATGCTTATCGTACAAGGCTAAGACTTGCTCTTCGTTTAAGTCTATGCTATCGGAATAACCGAGTTCCAGCTGTATAAGCCCGATGATACCGTAATTGACAATGCCTATAAATTCGGAAGCGATGCCTTCGTTGATAAGGCTCACCCCTTTTTCTTCGATACTGCGAATGCGCTTTGCTTTAATAAGTATCTGGTCGGTAACCGATTGCGGCCTAAGGATACGCCACGAAGCACCATAGTCTTTAAGCTTCTTGGCGAAAAGACCACGGCATATTGCAATCACATGTTCAAACTGCTGCTTGGTATCTGCCATGCCAATATATTTGTTTTTTATGACTTACAAAGGTATGAAAAATTGTTTAATGACTAATAGGCTCTATTATGCTTTTAGCTTAAAAACAGAATAATTCAATAAACCTTAAAAACAGAAAGACAACCCTACGTTGACGGCGCTGTTTCCAAAGCTGCTTTTCACTTTATTCCCTATAGAATACGGAGAATACTGATACTCGGCAAAACAGCCCACTTTTTTATAGCGCAAGACGGCTCCGCCATATACGCCAAATGTTTCCACAAAATAGAAAGGCGATTCTTCTTCGTCATCACCTTCTTTCCTGAGGTTAGTTCGCAATCCGTTAAAACCAAAGGTGAGATATGGTGTAAGGAATACATCGGGTGCTAACATTTTCTGGTAGCGCCACCTGAGGTTCATACCAAAAATTGCCCTGGCCTTGGCTACATCATAAAATTCGTCGTGCCGGTAATAGTCGAAAGGCTTGGAACTGACAGGAAAGGTCATCTGCAATCCTATATCAAAAGCCATAGTCGCATTATTGAAAGGTACTCCTACGAAGAAACCAACTGTAGGAGCCACCTCAAATATCTTGTTTAGTTTACCTAGGGGCAGCGACGTTCCGACTCTTACTTCCCATATATTGATCAACAGCTTAGATTCTGCTTCCTCTTCCTCTGTTAACAGCGTAAATCCTGCGTTCCTGTTCCCTATAGTTTCTAGTTGTTCATACTCGGGTATGTCGAAAGCATTATGCGCCGATTCGGGCAATTGAGGAATGCTCATTACCTGCTGCAACAGTGGCGACAACCTGTAGTCGTTGCGATTATATCCGTAGTTGCTCAACACACAACTCATGTACCGCCCTCTTACTTCCTGCACTATGTAGTAAACGATAAGGCTTCTGGCGGCACTGGCAGCAATTTCATATTTCTCCTCCTGCTGGTAAGCTACGCGGTAAGCCAAGGATGGTATCCCTTCGAACATGATATCGAGAGGTCCCTCATCCAACACTACAACATCTTTGCCATCGGCATTGGCGGCTATGCGGTTGTTTATATCCTGATTGGCGGCTTCGAACGAGGTGTGTTCCGACCAGCTTATCTGCCCTCCCATACAATAGACATTGTGAGCACTGCGCCACAAACAAGCATTACCCAGATGGATAGTCCTGCCTGCAAACTGAATGGAATCGGCTCTGAGATCGGTTATATAATCATCTATTTTCCCATCCAGATATATCTGTACAATAGCTTGTTCCAACTGCGGATTACGCTGGTTCAGGGTTTGAAAGATAATAGTAGTGATTCCCTTTTCCGGCTCGCTTATCAGATAGCCTTTCATATTGAATGTTGTGTTAGGCCGGTCTTCCCGCCTTGCTATAGCTTCAAAGGCTTTGTTGGGCACATCCAGTGTGGAATCGGAATAGTTGGCTAAAACATCCTTGATATTATATTTCTTCTTAAGTTGAGCCAATACTTTGTCATCGTCCATATTTCCTTTCATACCGGAAATAATGATTTCATAGCCACCTGCCTCTAATACAACACCCCCTCTTCGGTCTCTCAATCCCTGGATATCGGGTAAAGTATAATCCTGCGAAAACAAAGGTAATGACAGAAATAGAAAAACAAGGGTAAATGTTAGTTTATTCATAATATCGATTGCTAAAGTAATTGTCTAAATATAAAACTCCCCTGATAATGGAAAATCCGGCTAAGTGACAATAAGAAAAACCAATCAATTATTGCCTTTACATATTTTCAACCCTACTTTCTCGATGCCAATAAGAGGTTCGTCGCGCATAGCATGTTCCACCTTGATCCGGTAATTGTGCCTTTCCCTGAAAACTATCTTGCCCAAAGGCAGCGACTTCTGGTAAGTAGAACCAAAGCCGGAACCAAGCCATTTGCCAAACTCGTCTGTCAAAAGGAATCCTTCGGGTGGAAGATAATATGCAAAATCGTCACCCAGGTCATGCTGAACAAAGAAATGAATGTTCTGGTAAGGATAGTTGGTATTATTTACCAACTCCAACGATACTGCATACGGGATATTCAACTCGAAAGAGGTTGAATCTACATCGAAGAACAAAGTATCTTTCTGCTTCCATTCCTGCTTATCCAGCTCGTAGAAATTATAATATATTTCCCCCTTCTGGCAAGAGAAGAAAAGCGCTGCGATCAGCAAGGTCAATATATTAAGCCGTCTATTCATTTGTGTTTTTCTGGTTACCTGCATTCTGGTCGCGATCCCGGTTATTCCGGTTACGGTTGTTGCGATAATGCTGCTTTTTATTCGATCTCTGATTATTGTTTTGTGCAGGTTGTTCTGCCTTGCCGGCGGGCTGAGACTGAGGTTTGGCATCGGTATTGGCCTGGGGCTTTTTCAACTGCTTGTTGTTATTGCCTTGCTTGTTATTATCGCCGCTACCATCTTGCTTGTTCTTTGCAAACTTTTTACGGTTGCCTCTGTCGCGGTTATTATTGGAACTGTTGTCGAAACGAGTTATATTTTCCTGCAATATATCGTATGAAGCCGGCTTTTCGTTTTGCTCCTGCTCTTCGGATACAAGGTGCAAAGGTTTATCGCCACGCTTATTAGTCCTTATTACATCATACACCCTGTCTTTAGAGAGAGTCACTAGATTGGCGGCAAAGTTCTTGTCGGTGGAATAAGTCATCATGCCGGATAGCACATCCGTCTTGAAATGATAGTAGGAAGCATCTTTCGTTTCCAGCACCACATCGCGCGAAGGCAACTTGCGTTGGGCTTCCACATAAGTATCTACTTCGAAGTTTAAGCAGCATTTCAGTTTTCCGCATTGCCCTGCCAACTTTTGCGGGTTCAACGGGATATCCTGCAAACGGGCAGCCGATGTAGACACCGATATAAAGTTAGACATAGAGCTTGAGCAGCAAAGTTCGCGCCCACAAGGCCCGATACCACCTACCCTTCCGGCTTCCTGACGTGCTCCGATCTGCTTCATTTCTATTTTTACACGAAACTCGGAAGCATATACCTTGATCAACTGACGAAAATCGACGCGTTCGTCTGCAATATAATAAAATATAGCCTTGTTGCCATCGCCCTGATATTCCACATCGCTTATTTTCATATTCAGGTTGAGCTCTTCTGCTATTTCGCGGGCACGGAGCATCGTCTTATGCTCTTTGGCCCGGGCTTCGTCCCATTTTTCTATATCGTTGGGTTTTGCAGTCCTGTAGATGCGCTTAGTCTCGCCCCGGTAGTTATTTTTAAGCATTTGCAGATCTACGAGTTTGCCAGTAAGGGTAACCTCGCCGATGTCGTGACCGGGAGTAGCTTCTACGGCTACAATATCACCCTTGTACAACTCCAGATTATTACTATTCAGATAATAGCCTTTTCGTGTGTTTTTGAACTGCACTTCTACCATCTTTGAGGTATTCATCAGCTCCGGCATGTCTTCGAGCCAGTTGTAAACTTCCAGTTTGTGAGTACCATTGCAGCATCCTCCTGTCGTGCATCTTTCGCAATCGCCTTTAGCCGCCTTTTCTACCGTTTTCTCTTTGCCGGCATCTTTATTGACTACAGTTTTCCGGCTCTCCTGATTGTCTTCTGCATTTTCTACAGTCTCGTTATCAACCTTGCCACAAGTGCAGCCGATAAGTGTTTTGCAAGTGCCCTGACAACCGATAGGCAATGATGTATTTTGGTTTTGATCTGATTCCATTATGTTATATTTATCAAGTTCTTGAAAAACAAAGCCCCTTTAACGGCTTTGTGGGTCTATATTTATTGCTTAATCAACATTGTTATTTTGAGGCAAAGATCGAAAAACACCATCTTTGCATTTACATTCTGTTCGATATGCCGTTCGGCCAACGCCAGTTCGTCCATCAGTCCGAAAATATTCTTTTCGTTGACAAAAGGGGCAAACCTTACGCCGAAATTGGCTTCATCCTGCGCCAGATAAATCATATCAGGCTGTTGCAAATTGCTTATAAAATATTCCCTCACCATACGCTGGCAATAAGCAAGGAAGCTCTTCTGATTTTCGCGTCCTATGCCACCCAGTTCGTTGCCGATAGCTTTTATCTGTTTGATATTGCGGGCATAGGATGCGCGCATCATCTGGATGAAAAGGTCGAAAAAGAACTTATGCTCTTCGTTCAGGCTGATGGTTTCGAGGGCTTTTAAGTAACTGCCATTTGATAGATGTGCTACATTTGCTGCATCTTCGCGGCTAATGTTATAGCCCGATTGCAGAGCGCCCACAATATCGTCTTCTTCTATGCCATGTATATTTATCCGCTGGCAACGCGACTGTATTGTAGTAATTATATGGTCGGGCATATCGGATACCAACAAGAACAATGTATTGTCGGTAGGCTCTTCTATTATCTTCAACAGTTTGTTGGCGCACGATTCGTGCATCTTTTCCGGAAGCCATATCATCATCACCTTGTATTTGGCTTCGTAGATACGCAGGTTCAGCTTACGTATAATCTCCTCGCTCTCCTTAGCATAAATCAACCCCTGAGAATTTTCGGCATCAATAAAACCAAGCCACTGGCTAAGATTGAAATAGCTGCTACGTTTTACAAATTCGCGCCATTCGCTGATATAGTCGTCGCAAACGTCCTTCTTCTTCGCCGCTTTCTTTACAATAGGGAATACGAAGTGTAAGTCGGGATGCGCCAGATTGTTGTATTTGCTACACGAAGGACATATGCCGCACGAGTCGCTTTCGGTAGGGTTTTCACAGTTGAGATATTGGGCATAGGCCAGTGCCAAAGGAAATTTACCGATCCCCTCTGGCCCGCAAAAAAGCTGTGCATGGGGAATAAATCCCTCACGGGCTGTACGTACCAGCCGCTCTTTCACCTCCTGTTGTCCTATTATATCTCTAAATAACATTGTTTATAATTTAGCTACAAGTCCTTATTCCGGTCGTTGGTTGAGAAAGTAACAAAAGTAACACTTTTTCACAGTACATGACAAAAAAATGATATTCTCTCGAGAGCCTGTAGGGGCGAATTATCATTCGCCCGACACAACCGACTGGCGAATGATAATTCGCCCCTAATAATTTTAATTTTTGTCATGTACTATGCACTTTTTTCCGTTTTCCTCATTGTTACTTTTTCTTTAGATACAAGTAAACAAGATACAAGGCACAAGTTCATGTTTTATCAGAAACCGACTCGTTAACTCGTCTACTGGTATCTTGTATCTTCCTAAAAAGTAACACATGTAACACTTTTTTGCTATTTTCTCATTGTTACTTTTTCTCCCGTTTTAGCTTCGCTCTACTCCCATCCCTTTGGATGGGTTGGAAGAGATGTAGAAGGCTTATATAGATAAAGTTTTATCAATATATTGCACTCGCTATTTTAGCCACACTATCGGTAGCCATCAGCGAATAAAAGTGCAGGCTAGGCACACCATGCGCAATGAGTTCCTTACATTGTTTTATACCCCATTCCACTCCTACTATCTTAGCCTCGTCGTCGGTCTTGCATTTGCGCAACTCCGCCGCCAGTTCGTCCGGTATGCTCGAACGGAAAATGCGCGGCAATACTTCCAGTTGGTTCATCAATACGATAGGCTTCACTCCGGGTATGATGGGCTGGGTTATTCCCTCTTTGCGGCATTTGTCGACGAACGAGAAGTATTTCTCGTTGTCGAAAAACATCTGGGTCACAAAATATTCTGCTCCCGCCTCCGCTTTTTTCTTCATATAGTGAATATCCGACTCCATACTCGGCGCATCTTCATGTACTTCGGGATAACATGCCATGCCGTAGCTGAAAGGCGTTGCATTCTTCTCGAAACGAGAACCGTCTTGCCACACTCCCTGGTTGAAATCGTTGACCTGAGCCTGCAAGTCGGTTGCATACTCGTTGCGGTTAGGATATATCTGTTCGGGCGACAAGCGTTTGGTATCTCCCTGTAGCAACAACAGGTTGTGAACATGCAGGAAGTTCAAGTCGATCAGGGCGTATTCGGTTTCTTCCCTCGAAAATCCCTTGCAGATAATATGGGGAACGGCTGTCACCCCATACTTGTATTGTATGCTGGCTGCTATAGCCACCGAACCCGGACGCTTGCGTATATTCGCCCTCTGCAACGATCCATCGGGCATCTGCTGGTCTATATATTCGCTATGGTGGGTAGTGATATTTATATATTTAGGGTCGAATTCTATAAGCCTGTCAATTATACTGTACACCTTTTCGATATCGTTGCCCTTCAATGGGGGCAATATCTCGAAAGAAAAAGCTGTTTTCTTATTTTTGTTTATTAAATCCGCTACTGTCATCTGTGCTTTATTTAAAAGAAAATCCTGATTATATCATTCCCGTTGGCTACTATAAGCAGCAATAATATAAACAACATACCCACTATTTGCGCATGCTCCATAAATTTCTCGTTTGGTTTGCGCCTTGCAATCACTTCGTAGAGCAGGAACATGATATGTCCTCCGTCGAGTGCCGGTATAGGCAGGATATTCATAAATGCCAATATAATGGAAAGAAAGGCTGTCATAGACCAGAATGCGTGCCAGTCCCACATCGGAGGAAACATATTGCCGATACCTGCAAAGCCACTAAGGCTACGCACCCCTTTCGACGAAAACACAAAACGTATCTGGGCTACATACCCTTTCAATGTCTCTACCCCAAGTACTGCCCCGGCGGGTATTGCCTGCAACAATCCGTAAGAATCTTCTTTTATGTCGTAAATCGGTTTCTTCGAGCCAATGCCGATAGTCAGTTCGTCGCTCACTAATACTTTAGCATCTACTGCTGTCGTGTCGCGCATATACGACACGGTTATTTCCTTACCTTTATTTTCTTCCTGAGATATTGCTGCTACGGCATCTATCCACGAGAAGACTTTCTTTCCATTGATTGCCGTAATACTGTCGCCCTTCTGCAAACCGGCTCCTTTTGCCGATGCAAATACCGAATCGATAACGGTAGGCATCCAGAAATAATACGGAGGAGTGGGATCGCCCGACTGTACTACTTCTTCGGCAAAATTATCAGGCATTGTTAATGTCACTTCTTTTCCATCGCGCAATACAACAACTTCTCCGGCATCGAGAAACTGCATATAAGTATTCATATTAAGTATGCCGGAACGGAAATTCATATCCTTGCCGTCGATGCTGAGAATAATATCTTTGTCCTGATAGCCTCCCAGTTCTTTCGCCGTTTTCGAATATGCCATCCCGTCTTGAGCTGTCTTGACAGGTATGTACGAATCGCCCCACGAAAATAGTATCATCCCGTAAATGATAATTGCCAGGATAAAGTTGAACAATACGCCCCCTACCATCACCAGCAACCTTTGCCATGCGGGCTTGGAACGGAACTCCCACGGTTGAGGTGGCTGTGCCATCTGCTCGCGATCCATCGACTCGTCTATCATTCCCGATATCTTTACATATCCGCCAAGCGGCAACCAACCGATACCATATTCGGTGTCGCTGTTTTTAGGCTTGAACTTAAACAGGGAAAACCAAGGATCGAAAAAGAGGTAGAACTTCTCAACCCTTATCTTGAATATACGGGCAAAGAGGAAATGTCCGAACTCGTGAACGATAACCAATATAGATAAACTGAAGATTAACTGTAACGCTTTTATTAAGATTGTTTCCATTAACAGATTGTTGTATATATTTATTTAATCAAGTCTTGTGCGATAAGCCGCGCTTCCATATCGGACTGTACATAATCTTCGTAAACAGGAGACAGTACGAAGCTGGCTTTTTGCATTGTTTTTTCTATTACATCGCTCATCGCGGGAAAACTAACTTTATCCTGCAAAAATGCCGCCACAGCTATTTCGTTCGCTGCATTCATTATGCAAGCCATATTTCCTTTCTGACGTGCAGCTTCGTAAGCAAACGCAAGATTGCGGAAACGGGTGGTATCGGGCTGCTCGAATGTCATCGTCCCCAGTTTGAAGAAATCGAGACGTTCGAAGTCCGACTTCAACCGTTTAGGGTACGACAAAGCATACTGTATCGGCAGGTGCATATCGGGCAAACCCAGCTGGGCTATGATAGACGAATCTTCGAACTGCACCATAGAGTGAATGATGGATTGCGGATGTACGACAACCTCTATCTTATCAGGTTCTATGCCAAACAGCCATTTAGCTTCTATCATTTCAAGCCCCTTGTTCATCAGTGACGCAGAGTCTATGGTAACCTTTGCGCCCATATCCCAATTGGGATGCTTAAGGGCTTCAGCTTTTGTCACCTGAGCCAACTGTTCGGCTGAGTGCTTGCGGAAAGGCCCGCCCGAAGCGGTAAGTATTATTTTTTCTACCGGATTTTGCTCACCTGTCAGGCATTGAAATATAGCTGAATGTTCGGAATCGACAGGCAAGATAGGTACTTTGTGTTCTATAGCCAAGGCTGTAATCAATTCGCCTGCTACAACAAGGGTTTCTTTATTGGCCAGCGCAATGGCTTTTCCTGCCTTAATGGCGTTTATTGTAGGCTTCAATCCCGAATAGCCAACCATCGCCGTAAGCACCATGTTTATAGGCTCGCTCTCTACTACCTGGGCAATAGAATCGCTGCCCGCCCATACCTTGATAGGATATTCGCGTAAAGCATCTTTGAGTTTGCCATACTTATCCTCGTTTGCTATAACAACAACTTCGGGCTGGAACTCTACAGCCTGCCTGATGAGCAAGTCTACATTTTCGTTAGCTGTGAGCGCATATATTTCGAAGGCTTCGGGATGCTGACGCACTATGTCGAGTGCCTGTGTACCTATTGATCCCGTTGAGCCTAAAATTGCAATATTTCGTTTCATTATTCTTTTTTAAAAAGATATATAGTTTTCGGGATTTACAGCACTACCTCTGTACCATAGTTCGAAGCCGAGCTGTTGCCCTTGCGAACCGTCGCCCTTATCTTCTATTATGGCTATTGCCTCTCCCGTACGCACTTTGTCGCCCGCTTGTTTGAGCAACATAGAGACATTGCTATACACCGAGATAAAACCGTTCTTATGCTGTATCTGTATCGAATAACCGGCATTTATATCATATCCGGCAAACATAACCGCCCCTTCCAAAGCAGCCAGCACGGTTTCTTTTCCGGCAGTTTTCACCATTATGCCAAATTGTTTTTTCAGAGGGTCGAATTTGTTTGCTACAATTCCTTTTACCGGCTTGAAGAAGACCAACCCATCCATCGGGTTCGAGCCGTCTAAAGGCAATACCGACAAATTATATTTTTCCTCCTCTTCGTATTGTTTCACAAACCGTTTCTCCGATTTGGTCTTCTGCAAAGCAGGATCGTCGGCCGAAACGGATATCGTGTCTATCATCTTCACAGAATCTATCTGCCTTTTTCCTTCAAATACATCTTTCATATTCCGGATATAGGCCTCCTGGTAGTCGATCTCCTTCTCCAGCGAGTCGGACCTCATGGCTGCCCTCAGTGCATTCTCCCTGATTTCGGCATCCATATATCCCGGAAGATAGTAACGGATCGGCGTGGCAATAATGATTACGGAAGTAACGGTTATCAGCAGGAAAGCAAAAACCAACAACAGCACCGCCCCTGTGAATATGGAAGCCTTGATAGTCCAAACCTCCTCCAGGGTATTTTCATTCATTACCGAAAGTCTGTATTTGAAACGCAAGCGTTTCCAAAGATCATGTTTGTTTTTTTTATTTTTCACCATGCAGGTTTATCAACATCTAATGTCAGGCTTTATTACCCCTTAGTCTTTTTGTACAATATACCAAACTACAAATTTAGAAAAAAACAGCCAACTTAGACAGTATGGCAGGAAAGAAAACATTAAAATATCCTTTTTGAAATTATTTACACAAAAAAAGTCTTCTTTCTGGTTTTTTTTAGCTATTTTTGCAACCTGCGTTTTATGGGGTAAATCAAGTAGATAGAGCCCAAAATGCGGTAAAAAACCTTTATTTTGTTATAAAACCAAATATGAATTTATTAACTGATAAGTTGTATCGGTATGATGCGGCCAGAAACACAAGGGCGGCAGGAATCTACCCCTATTTCAGACAAATACAAAGCGACCAGGACACTGAAGTTGTCATCAATGGCAAGAAAGTATTAATGTTCGGCTCGAATGCCTATCTGGGGCTGACCAATCACCCTAAAGTAAAAGAAGCTTCTATTGAAGCTACAAAAAAATACGGAACAGGTATGGCCGGTTCGCGTTTTTTGAATGGTACTTTGGATATCCACATCGAACTGGAGAAAAAACTTGCAGAATTTGTAGGAAAAGAAGACGCCATCGTTTACTCTACCGGGTTTAATGTCAATCAGGGAGTACTGTCTTGCGTTACCGGACGAGAAGATTACATATTGTGGGACGAACTCGACCATGCTTCCATCATCGAAGGATGCAGGGTTTCGTTCTCTACAAAGCTAAAGTTCAAGCACAACGACATGGCTTCGCTGGAAAAACAACTCCAGAAATGCGAGCCCGACAAGGTGAAACTTATTGTAGTAGACGGTGTATTCAGCATGGAAGGCGACGTTGCTAAACTGCCTGAAATAGTTGAACTTTCGAAAAAATACAATGCCAATGTTATGGTAGACGAGGCTCACAGCCTTGGCGTGCTTGGCAAAAACTATAGCGGTAAAGGATTGGTAGAACAATGCGGACTGGTAGACGATGTAGACCTGATAATGGGTACATTCAGTAAATCGCTGGCTTCTATCGGCGGATTTATTGCCGGAAATGAAACTATACTCGACTATCTGCGCCACAACTCTCGCGCATATATATTCACAGCAAGTGCCACCCCGGGAGCTACAGCTGCAGCTAGTGCTGCTTTGGACATACTGAAAGCCGAACCCGAAAGAATAAAGCACCTTTGGGATATAACCCACTATGCACTGGATGGATTCCGCGATATGGGTTGCGAAATAGGCCACACTTCTACACCTATCATCCCGCTATTTATCAGGGACAATGAAAAGACATTCTTGATTACCAAAATGCTTTTCGAAGAAGGCGTATTTGTAAATCCGGTGGTATCTCCGGCAGTTGCCCCATCAGATACATTGATCAGATTCTCGCTAATGGCTACACATACCAAAGAGCAGGTTGATGCCGCATTGCTAAGAATAGAAAGAGTATTCAAAAAGGTGGGAGCTCTTGTTTAGAATACAATAGGGCACAACAAACATTTTTTTGAAAAATAATAAAAAAGACCCTCTGCCCGTTAAAAGGTAGAGGGTTTCACTTTTAATGGTTCAAAGTAAATGATAAAGAAACTGACAACAATTATCCTGAGTATATTATTATCCATTCCATTGTTTGCCCAATATACAGTGACGGGGGGGATGGGAGTACCATATGCCTACGATGAAAACCTGGCAGGGACAGGAATTGAGAAAATATATCTGCTCAACTCGCTATCGAATGCCACTATACAATATAAGTCGTCGGCTATATCCGTCAATTTCTACTACTACACCAACACTTTATCCGACAAGGTACAAGTACCGGCATCAGACATCAGTTCGTCGTCGAGCGGAGGTGAAACAACATATACCATCTCCAACATACAAGATAGCCGGGGATATATGGCTGAAGAAAACGATGTATTAAAAGCCGCTGTATGGATTGTCGACTATCAACAGCATCAGCCGGCATTAAGCTCCGTATCTGTAATAGAAAACGAGGACAAATGCGAGAATATAAAGCTTTTCATTGACAAATCGGACGAACTATCTTTCTATACTGTTGGCGGGAGCAAAAGGAATATCAGCCGCAAATATACCATTTCTTACAACAACCTGGAATGGAACGGCAATAGTGAAGCGTTTGAAGATAAGGAAACAATCATATCCGAAAGGGAAATAGGAACGGAGATTATCATAAATGCCCCTCTGATGGATACTAAGTTCACGTTGCAAGGCGACCAGTTTGCCAAGCACTTCGGACAGGCAAAAACGGTGGAGTCTGCCCCCTATCGGGCAATAGCTGTGGAAGCCCATATGATAACCGTTCAGGAAAAACGAAACATTGCCAATGAAGTACGCACCGAAGGCACGGACCTGGGCGGATCGGCACCTGTGACTATCAACTTCTACGGATATGGCAACGAGCCTGTCGCGGGGTATTACACATGGTTTATATACAACAAAAGGGATATGAACAACCCCGTAGCCCGCTATACCGACAAAGATATAAAATACGCATTCGAAGAATCGGGAGACTTTATTGTAAAACTGGAAGTGGCAGAAAGCACTTCTATTTGTTCTGATACGACAAGTGTAGAGTTTAAAGTTACCGAGTCGTTTCTCGACATTCCCAATTATTTCTCTCCGGGGGATTCTCCGGGGTCGAACGATGAATTCAGGGTAGCCTACAAATCACTGGTCAAGTTTAAATGCACCATCTTCAACAGGTGGGGGCAGAAACTATATGAGTCCACCGATCCGGCTAAGGGATGGGATGGCAGGTACGGAGGCAGATATGTGAATACCGGCGTTTATTTTTACGTAATAGAGGCATTAGGTTCGGACGGCATTAAATATAAGAAAGGCGGAGACATAAATGTCATAAGGAGCAAATAGAAACACAAAAAAGGTGTTGTCCCAAAAGGAATCATCCGCTTCATTGCTTCATTTATTAGCCATCGGTCACATACCTTTGTATGCTCCCTTCTGTCTAAAAATGAGCGGCTTCGCATCTAATCACTTTTTGAACTCTTCACTACAGAAACACGAGAAAGGTGTCCCTACTTACTTTTGGGACACCTTCTTTTTTATATATTTCAACGCTAAAATCTAAACTCTTAGTCTGTTATACCAAGTTTAGTTTTTACCAGTTTGCTTGCATCTACTGCCGAAGGGCTTACATACATCAAAGAAGCTGCATCAAGGATATATCCATAGTTTTGTTCTTTACCTACATCCTGAATAGCTTGTCTCATCTTTTGTTGAAGAGGAGCCAGCAATGCTTGTTGCTCTTTCTCAAGTTCTACCTGACTGTCTTGCAGGAATTTTTGATATCTGGCCTGAAGATTCTCAATTTGAGTCTGTCTGTCTATAGCAATACTTTGAGTGATACTATCCGATGGTGTCTTTTGGAATTTTTCAATCAAATCGTTATACTCTTTTTCGATAGCGGCTGCGTTTTTCCTTATAGTTTCGCTTTTTGACGCAAGTTTGGTTTCTACCTCTTTTAGCTCAGGCATTTTAGAAAAAATCTCATTCGCATTGATATATGCAAGTTTATCCTGTGCAAATATCGCCATAGGAGCTATTACCAATAGTAATAGTGTTAGTTTTTTCAACATAGTTTAAAAGTTCTTAGTTCTTTAATTGGTTAATTCAAATTTATGAGAGCAAATATATATAATTATTTCGAATATCCCAGTTTTGCCAGAACGTCATTGCTAATATCAATTCTAGGAGATGCAAAAATAACACTTTCTGCCGAGGCTCTATCCAAAATTAACTGATATCCTTTTTGCTCCGATATCTCTTTTACTGCATTGTATATCTCATCTTGTATAGGTTTTACCAACGCTTCCCTTTTTTTGAAAAGTTCGCCTTCGGCCCCGAAATATTTTTTATTGAGCTCTTGTATGCCTCTCTCTTTTTCCACTATTGCATTTTCCCTTTGGGTCTTTTGCTCAGCTGACAGGAACACAAGGTCGGATTGATACGATTTGTACATATTCTTCACTTCCTGTTGTGCTTTTTCTACTTCTCCCTGCCATTTCTTCGACATAACTTCCAATTGTTCCTGAGCAGTCTCATAGCTGCTTATATTTTTCAGGATATATTCCATATCAATCAATGCAAATTTCTGGGCATAACTACAAGTTATAATTCCCACAAACAAGGCACACAACAATACAATTCTTTTCATTACATCTATTTTTTGGTGTCATATAATTAGATGACCAATTTACATATTTGTTTATTCCCTTCTGTTTTAAAGAATGTTAAATAAACACATCATTTAAAATTCCTGCCCAATCACAAAGTGGAACTGGCTTCCGCTATAGCTACGCGATCCGTTTATCGGGTCGAAACCGTAAGCCCAGTCAATACCCATCAAGCCAATCATTGGCAGCATGATACGTGCACCGACACCGGCAGAACGCTTCAAGTCGAACGGATTAAACTTATTCAGGTCGCGCCATGCGTTACCGGCTTCGACAAAGGTAAGCAGGTATATTGTAGAAGAAGGTTCGAGTATAAGCGGATACCTCAACTCAAGGGCAAGGCGTGTGTATGCACTAGCCTGCGTACCCAACGATCCGTTTTCGTAACCGCGCAATCCGATGGTTTCGGTTGCATAAGTGCTCGAATATCCCGACATACCGTCTCCCCCCATATAGAATGTTTCGAAAGGAGATTTTTTGTCTTTATTGAAATATCCTACAAATCCGTACTCGGCACGGGTCATCAACACCGGAGTCCTTTTGGTTTCGTACAGTGAAGTAAATGTCTTCGCTTTGAATTTCCATTTGTGATATTCTATCCACTTAAATTTGTCGGGCGACTCGTAATAGTTGTCGACAAGTGGCATTGCTGCATAATCCTTGCCATCCCACATAGAGAATGGAGGTGTTATTTGCAGGCTCAACGAGATATCTGTTCCCCGGCGAGTATAAACAGGGTTGTCGATAGACCGCCTGTTCAGAGAGAGGTTCAAACTTAGGTTGTTTGCCGTTCCATCTTTAACGATGAAGTAAGCCCAGTCTTTCATTTTGTATAATTGGTACGAAAGTTCTGCTTGTACATAGAAGTAGTCGTCTGGCCAACTCAAACGTTTTCCATACCCTACCGATGCCCCTATCATCTGGATAGATTTGTTAGGGTCTGCACCAATGCTATAGTCTCCACCATAACTATTTCCATAACCATAGCCATAACTACTGTAAGGATTGTACATTCCATAAGCATTGTTCAGATAGCGGCTGTTGATATCAGTCTGTTTTGAATAATAAGCACCTACCGAAAGTGAGTTAGGACGCTTGCCTCCAAACCATGGGTCCATAAACGACATTGAGTAAGACTGATAGTATTTCGCATTGGTTTGGGCACTTAAGACCAAAGTCTGTCCTTCCCCTTGTGGTATGATACCTTTGTATGACTTCGGATTGAATAGATTTTTAAGTGAGAAGTTCGAGAATTTCAAGCTCAACTTACCTATTACCCCTGTCTGTCCCCATCCGGCAGAAAATTCAACTTGGTCGTTTGCTTTCGATGCTAAAGGCAGGCTCACATCCACTGTTCCTGACTCTGGGTCGGGAACGATACCCGGATTTAAGTTTTCGGGATCGAAGTGCCCGGTCTGGGCAATTTCGCGCAACGACCTGATAATATCGTCGCGGCTATATAGTGCTCCCGGCTTTATCCTCAGCTCACGGCGTACGATATCTTCATACACACGGTCGTTTCCGGATATGGAAACTTTGCGGATAGATGCCTGCGGTCCTTCTGTAATACGGATTTCGAGGTCTACAGAATCGTTGTCGAGATTCACCTCTACAGGGTCGGCATTAGAGAATATATATCCTTTATTCTGATAGTAAAGGTTCATTACCGCATCATCGTCGACCGACAAACGTTCTGTCAATTTTTTCTGGTTATATATATCTCCGGGTTTCATATTCAATACTGCCTGCAACATCCATGTTGGTTGTATTGTATTTCCTACCCATTTTATGTCTTTAATGAAATATTGTTTTCCTTCGTCTACCTTGATTGTCACATTTACCTTTTCTGGTTTATCGGGAGCCTGATAAACGGTATCCCACAATATAGTTGCATCGCGGTATCCCAATTCGTTGTACTTGGAAATCAGGTTGTCCTTATCTTCCTCGTAATTTTCGGGCACATATTTAGTCGAACGCAAGAAGTTTCTGATCCATGCACGGAAATTGCTTTTGTGCCGTGTCTTCTTCATTGCCTTTTCCAAAGTAGCATCACTTACTTCCACATTTCCGTCGATGTCGATAGTATTTACTTTGGTCTTGTTCTTTTTCACAACATCAATGTTGAGTATAATGTGGTTTTCTTTCGAAAGGTCTGGTGTTTCGGACATTGTGATTTCAGCTTTATTAAAGCCCTTTTCATCAAAATATTTTTTTATGATGACCTTCGCTCTATCCATCTGGTTTGGTGTGATTTGCAAATTTTTCACCATACCAATACGGGCTTCGATATCCGAACGCTCGCCTTTTTTCATCCCGGTATAAACGATATCGGAAATACGGGGACGCTCTTTCAGTACCAGTTCTATCCAGATATTATCACCTTCTATCTTCGTGGCAACAATCTTCACATCCGAGAACAGCCCTTGTTTCCAAAAGCGTCTGATAGCATTTGTTATTTCGGCTCCGGGTATTTCCAATGTCGAACCTACCGACAGGTTGGCAAACCCTAGTATTGTATGATCTTCATACATAGGATTCTGCACCCCGGTAACTTTTATGTCTACAACCTTATATTTCCGGCTATGATTATACGATATTTCCGGCAGGCTGTCCGCACTAATCTGCAAAGCCTTGTTAATGTTGTCAAGTTCCGTGTTACCTGTATTCTGAGCCTTAACCCCTACAAAGATGGAGCATACGATAGGTAATAGAATAAATAAGCTTTTTTTGAACATATATGTGATAATTTCTTTTCTGATACTTAGTGTTAATGGTGTCCTGTTTATTAATTACGGATTACCTGATACTTGCTGGCTTGTTTTACCAAAGCGTCTTTCCCTGTTTTGGTAATCGACAATTGCCTTATACAAAGACTCTTCGTTGAATTCAGGCCATAACTCATCTGTAAAGTATAGTTCCGAATATGCAATCTGCCACAACAGGAAATTGCTTATCCTCAGTTCACCTCCTGTACGGATCAGAATATCGGGATCGGGATAATCTTTTGTTGCAAGATATGAAGTTATCAGATTTTCGGTTATATCTTTTGTTTCTATTTTGCCAGCTTCAATGTCGGCGGCGATAGCCTTTACTGCTTCGGTTATTTCCCATTTCGAGGAGTAGCTCAATGCAATTATAACAGTAGAACCTGTGCATACCGATGTGGTCTGTAGGCAATAGTCCAATGCCTTTTGTGTATCTTCGGGGAGGCGGGCGATGTCGCCGATCACTTTTACCCTGACATTATTCTTCACCAGCTCGGCTGTCTGCCTGGATACTGCCTGTATCATCAACGCCATAAGGGCTTTGATTTCTTCTTCCGGCCTCCTCCAGTTTTCAGTAGAAAAGGCATACAAGGTAAGATACGGAACGCCTGCAATGGCAACAGCTTCTATAGCCCTTCTCACTGCGGCCTCTCCTTCTTTGTGTCCAAATGTGCGATCAAGTCCGCGCTGCTGCGCCCAACGCCCGTTACCGTCCATTATCACAGCAATGTGCTTCGGAAGGTGCGTTTTATCTATTTTGTCAAGATACGACATTTATTATGTTTTTATTTTTTAATAATCTATATTCAAACATGGACATACCCGGGAGCCAAAATCCCATGTGACCGAAAACATTGTCAGAGAATACCAATCATTGTTTTTAAATATACTCCCCTTTATGTTATAGGGGGCATCCAGATTGGCTTCGTCCTTTGTCGTTACATCGAACGAATCGCTGAACAATTTGCGGAACGAAAATTCAAATCCCAAATTCAATCTGTCTTTGACTTTGTATTTCACTCCTATCCCTATCGGGATATTGGCGTCTATAAATGTTTTCTTTCCCGAACCGAATGTAATACCGATACCGGTAAAAACATATGGTGATATCCGTTTGGTACCCAAGTAGGAAAACTTATCGCTATAGTTGAAAAAATTAAATTCTATCTGGCTTCCCAGTTCGTAAAACATCCTACTGAAAGACATTTGCCGGTCGTATGGGAACTTATTTCCTGACTTTCGTGTATCTCCGGATACTTTTCCTATCACAAAGTTACTTTTCACCGACCACCTCAAGTCTTTATTATAGCGGAATATCACTCCTGCCGAAAGTCCCGGATCCTGATAAAGTTTTGTTTTGTTGGCATCCCCCATGTAGAAAGATGTACCGAGCATACCTCCTATTTCATACCTGTAATCGTCTTGCGCTTCTATCTTCTGCGAGAGAAAAAAACAAATAACAAACAGAATGGCTGTAAAAAAAAGTTTCATCCTTATCATATTCTGTTTCTGATCTATTTTATAAAAACGCTAAAACCATGAATAAAAGTATATACCCTTCTGTAAATCTTATTTTATCTCGGGTTCAGCTTATTCAATCGGCCTCTCCATATTTGAGGCGAAAGTGTATTGCCCGAATCTGTTATTCCGCCGAATATCCAGATATAATTTTCACTATCTACTATTACACTTTGGCTCGAAGTACGCGGCATATCGGAAGGCAATTGCTCCTTCGTTGACGCTTCGGTCCACAGATAACCTAAACTTGAGGTTTTGTATAGCACATTCCCTGTCAACGCATATAAATATCCATCGTAATTGAACGAAACGATCCCATCTCTGGCCGGGAACACAGTATGCTGTTGGTTAGAAACCACCTGCAAAGCACCCTTGTCGTCTACTTTGAAAGACCATGTAAGATTGGTTGAAACATTACTTTTGTTTCGCCCTCCGGTAATGGAAAGTATATTTGTATTCAGGTTGCTCCTCGTATAACTGGTAGTAGACGAAAATCCTGTCATCGGCATATTATTTGCTTCATAGGTAGAAAGTTCGCGAATGATATCGACTGTACCAAAGTCTTTTGTTTTGGCAAAACAATATTTTCCACCATTATCTACCACTGCCAGTATTTCATCGTCGGCCTGAGTGCTACCCGGAAGTATGCCTATTATGCTATATGTTTTCATGCCGGCATTGCTCCAGTTCAGCCCGTTGTCGGTCGATACATAGGCATTATCCGAATTGTCGGCGACAAAGAATTTACCGTTCAACGATGTAAAGCTTTCCAATACTACATTGTCGGGAGCCGGCAAACCTGCCACGCCTGTGCCGCCATCGTAAGCTAAACTTGCTTTTTCCGATTTGTATATATATAATTGGGTATTATTACCATTATTTTTAGCCAATGTATAAAACGTTGCATTTTCGCCGTCCAACACTGTTTTTTGTTTCACCATTGCTCCGGGCAAAGACCATGATTGCAGCCATCCGATAACATCCGGGTCTATCTTATGTATTCTCAAGTCTAATCTGTATTCGTAAGTAGTATTCCCATCCGCGGCTTTCACCTGAAATGTGGGGATACCTCTTTTGAAATCCACCGAATCGGACTTATTCCATTCCACCACAGTATCCGGGTATATCAAATTTACCGAACTCGTTCCGCCTGTAGGAAATGTAACTGCTGCATAAAAGTTTTTCAAGCGGATATTGTGAGGCAATGAATCTACATTATAAATCAAATGCTGAAACTGGTCTATCGAAAACAGAGTCTTGCCTAATACCGGATATGTAAGGGAATCGACCGCATCGTAACGCTTGGCTGATAATGCAAAAGAATAAATCTGGGCATCGCCCGATGCTGTTATAGATGTGGTGTAATCATCATCATCTTTGTTGCATGCAAAAAATGCTGAAAGAGACAAGATGATAAAGAATAGTAGTTTAGAGTTTTGCCTAAATTTCATTATTATTAAATAGGTTTATTTCCAATATTAATTTGCAAAAATAGAAAGATTTTCGGCTAATGCGTCAATAAATCTAATATTTATAAAATTTTATAGTTGTCGAAATGCCTGAGATGGACATGTTTGGACGTTCCCCAATAGAGTTCTTCTTTTACATCACCCACTATCTCAGGTGCTCTTATCCCTGCCCCAAACTCTGCATTTGAGACCTCTATATATGCTTCGTCCCACAAATCCCTGCTGATAAACGCTTGTAACAGTTGCCCTCCGCCTTCCACCAGTACCGAGTTTATATTGCAACTATTCAGAACAGACAAAATATTATCCAGCAGGTTGTCGTCGAAGCAGACTTTCCTAAATTCTACATTCGACGAGCTTTTTTCATCTTTCTCTGTAAATACAATTGTTTTCACATTTCCGTCGAATATCTTATTATCACGGGGAATCCGCCTTGTCTTATCCAGAATTACCCTTGCCGGATTCTTTCCCGACCAGAAACGTGTGGTTAGAGACGGGTTATCGTTTACAGCCGTATTGGTGCCTATCATTATGGCATCGATCTCTGCCCGTTTCTTATGCACCAATACCTGAGAAAAATTATTGGAGATGAGCGTGGGTTGCGCTTTGTCGCCTTCGTTGCGAAGCCTGTCGATATAGCCGTCGCGGGTTTGCGCCCACTTCAGGTAAATATAAGGACGCTTTTCTGTTTGCGACTTAAAAAACTCCTTGTTAAGTTCTTTTGCTTCATCTACCAATATGCCGACGACTACCTCTACTCCCGCAGCTTTCAGCATTTCCACTCCCCTACCCGATACGGCAACATAGGGGTCGAGGCAAGCCACAACCACTCTTGGTATTCCTGAGTCGATAATCAACTGTGCGCAAGGAGGTGTTTTCCCATAGTGGGAACAAGGTTCGAGAGAAACATAGATAGTCGACTCTTTCAACAGCGATTTATCTTCTACGCTGCCGATTGCATTCACTTCGGCATGTGCCTCGCCATATTTGCGGTGATATCCTTCGCCGACAATTTTACCGTTATGCACCACTACTGCACCTACCATCGGGTTGGGGCTTACTGCTCCTCTCCCGTTCTGGGCTAGTTGCAGGCATCGTTGCATATATTTTTCGTCGGCAGTCATCTTTTTCTCGTTTCTAAAATCAGAAACGCAATTATTCCAACTATATTTTAAATTTAAGTATAATTTATAAAAAGATTACCGCACTGCTATCACCTCTATCTCTACCAAAGCACCTTTCGGCAGGTCTTTTACTGCAAAGGCCGAGCGTGCAGGGAATGTACCTGCGAATTGAGTGGCATATACCTCGTTCATTCCGGCAAAGTTTGCAATATCGCTTAACAAAACAGTGGTTTTCACTATATTATCGGTAGTAAGACCGGCTTCTGCCAATATTGCCTTTATATTTGCAAACGACTGGTATGTTTGTTCTTTTATCCCGCCTGCCGGAAAATCGCCGGTTGCAGGGTCTATCGGCAACTGCCCCGATAGGAATATCATGCCGTTTGCTTCTATTGCCTGACTGTATGGGCCTATTGCCGCAGGTGCATCGTTTGTTGCTATTACTTTTTTCATATTTTATGTTCTTTTATTGTTTAAAATGATGTATCTCGACCCCTTTACTTCTCCAAATTAAGGATAGTTAATCTTTATTAACTCCTGATCTATTCTTCTATCATACTATATCAAACGCGAGCTCAATATAAACACTTAAATAGCATCCGGTTACACATCCTCCTTGTAGACTTTATGCAAAGCCCTGTGTTCTATGCGGCTATATCTTATTTTTACCACAAAAGGCACAAAGAAAAACCACAAAGAACACGAAGCTTTATTCCATATATTTGAGTAAACTATTGATTGCATACTGTTCTTTATTTCGAACTCACGTTATATCAAAAGTAGCATATAAAGCTCATAAAAGCAAATAAGTTGAGGTGTGCATTCTATTCCTTCCCGCTTGAAAGATAAAATTTGACTCCACAACTTTCCGGGATGCTCCAATTAACGGATCACCCCGAAAAGTTGTGGAGCCAAAGTTTTCACTAGCCCCGACTTTTAAGTCGGGGAAACCAATTTAGATATGTAAAGACTTTAGTCAAAGCTATGCTAAAGCAGGCGGCTATAAATCGCTATCCACAAGAATTCGGGAAGATCCCAATTAACTTTCATCAAAAAACCATCATGTATAAACACAAAAAAAGCAGCTACATATTATTGTAACTGCTTGATTTTCAAGTGGGCGTTGACGGATTCGAACCGCCGACCCTCTGCTTGTAAGGCAGATGCTCTGAACCAGCTGAGCTAAACGCCCTTGTTTACACTGCATCTTTTCCCGAATGCGATGCAAAGGTAAACAAAGTTTTGAATACTACAAACATTTCGATGAAATATTTTAATAAAAATTTCACTAATCAGGATTCTCTCTTAACAGTGCCCCATAAAACAACCAGACAAAACCCTCTAATTCAGCCTACTATTGCTTCACTTCCACCCACTGCCCTTTGGTGCGGCTTTGATCTGCCGGGCTGTACATCGCTTCGCAGGCAACGGCAGGCAAATAGAATTTACCACAATATGCAGCCTGCAACCTCACTTTGAACGATTTGGTATGTCCCGAACTGATATTGAAGTATGTATAAACCCTGTCGTCGCGAATATCCTGATAGTTGAAAGACCCGCTGGAAGACTGGGCGGATTGATTGAACAAGCGGTTGTTGAATATTTCCCATCCCGATGCAAATATCTGGCTGAGAGTCATATCTGTAAGGTATTGACCGGAAACATTCTGTACAATAACACTCGCATAGAACTCTGTTCCCTGCTTCAACGAAGTCACATCTATTTCCTTATTGTTCTCGTCTATATATTTCACGTACAGGTTTACACCGTTATTCTGAGCCGGTGTGTTGTCAGTAAGCGGCTGCGTACGCCCCAATAGGCGGACAAACAACTGTCCCTCGCCTTTGTTCGAAAATTGTACATTCAACTGCTCTTTTGGTTTTATTGATATTTCCTGGAAGACGTTCCCCGAATTGACTGGCGGCTGTTTTACTCCGTTCAACGACCATTCGTACGACAAAACTCCTCCTCCCATTTTCTCCGCCAGCTTCGACATAGCTATCAGTCCGTACGCAGCCGTTTGTGTTGTAACATAGCCGCTACTTAGCTCTTGCGACACCTTAAACGACAATGCCAATGCCTTATCCACCCTGTCGAGCAACAGGTAAGTCTCCATTATCATAGCCATATCGCGGGCAGGGCTGCCGTATGTATTATTGCGGAACGAATAAGAACCTACCTGATCGCTGACATTGTTCACCAGTTGCAGGGCGGCATCTTTCTTGCCGGCAAGCACATATGCAGCCGCCAACCGCCAACGAGACTGTGCAGAAGTATTAGCCATCTCTTTCAAACGGTTCATTGCCCCCAATTCGGCATCTCCTGCTAATGCCAGCGTGTACAAACGGTATGCCTGCTGCAATTCGCTCATAGAATTGGTATAGTAAGTTTTATAAACTTCCTGCTTATTCCATGCCTGTGCAGTCTTCTTCTGGAACTGTTTCCATTTGGTCAACACCGATGAAGGTATTTCGTATCCTGCCCGTTGAGCCTCTACAAGAAAATGTCCGGCATATGTCGTTACCCACTCGCTAGGATAACGGTCGCCCGGCCAGTAGGCAATGCCTCCATCGCCCAATTGGCGCGATATTATCTGAGAGATCGCACTCTTTACATGTTCGTTTATCTTCTCTTTCTCGCCATCGGTCAACACTCTGAAGTTGTCGATGTACAGTAATGGGAAACCTTTGGAAGTAACCTGCTCGGAACATCCGTGCGGATAGTAGCGCAGGAACTCAAGGTTTTTGCCCAGATCAATTCCCGGCATACGCGATATTTCGAGACGTGCCCAATCTCCGTCTTTTATATCTTCGAACGAGAGATTCAGCATTTCCGAACCGTTTGCCGGAACCAAAGCCTGCGAAGTCGTAACAACCGGAGCATTCGGGTTGCGTATCTCTATATTGATGGTTTCGGTAGCAGTTTCTCCTGCTCCTGTTGCTTTTATGGTAACAGTCTCGAAGCCTGTTTTCTTTCCGGCCTTCACTCTGAAATAGACCATTTTGTCGCCGGTTTCGGCGAATGTTACAGATTTGCTTGTGCCATCCATAAAGCTGAATAAGCCTTGCGATTGAACTGTGACATTTACCGTATTTACCTTCTTATCCATAGCAAATACATTTACAGGCAACAGTATTTCTTCTTCCGGCCCTGCCACACGCGGCAATGTGGAGAGTATCATCAACGGATTCCTCACCGGAACCGTCTTTTCTGCACTGCCATATGCCCCTGCCGTATTTCCGGCAACCACCATCACCCGTACCGACCCGAAATAAGACGGCAGTATTATCTTATGGCTATTCGTTTTACCGCCTTTCAGCGTGAATGGCCCCAGATATTTAACTACAGGTTTGAACCTGTTCTTTTCGTTCTTCGTAGGGTTGAGAGCTTCATCACCCCCAATACTCAGCAATGGGCCTATCTTTCCGGTCTGCGCTCCAACAACCATATCGAACATATCCCACGTACGTACACCAAGAGACTGACGCGAATAAAAATCGTTCCATGCATTCGGCGTTCTGAATGATGTAAGGTCGAGCAGCCCCTCATCTACAAGGGCAAGGGTATATGTCATGTCTTTACCCTCTCTTTCGGAAACTGATACGGTAAATTCACGTTCCGGACGAAGTTCGTCTGCCATATTAATAACCGGAGTCAGCTTAGTATCTTTATTTTCTACATTTATGTTGCGTACACCATACAAGCGGATAGGCAGGTCGTTGTCTTTCTGCGCATGAGGTTGAAGCAGGTTTGCAAATATGTAGAAGTTAGGAATCATTTCCTCAGTCACTTTGAAGCGGTATTGCGTATCTTCTTCGGCACTGGTTTTCACCCAGGTCTTCGACAATATCTTCGAACCGTCTTCGATGCTGATAAGAGCACGCCCGGCAGAACTCTTAGGCAGGGTAACGGTTACTTCCTCGCCTACTTTGTACGATTGCTTGTCTGTATTGAAAGATAGCATTGTCAGCCCATTCGGGTCTTTCTTTTCGGAACGACCCCGCCACGAAGGCCAGTCTACATACAATATTTTACCCGAAATATGTCCGCCCTGCTTGTCGCTCACCATTACCAGATAGCGTCCCCACTCCGGATAGTCTATACGGAACTTCACTTTGGCACGTCCACCGTTTGTGGTAGAAATGGTTTCGTTGAGCACAACCTTCGTTGATGTATTATTTATGTAAGACGACAGGTTGTCGTTGGAGTTCCACCACCACGACCACGACAGCTTATATATCTTAACATTCAGATTCGGGCGGTTTACCACCTGCCCCTTTGCATCCAATGTCACTATATCAATCATATTATCCGCATCTGTTTCCAGCCAGCCGTGTTCGGTCGATGCCGGAGATTTTATCCCTATATAAGCGGGATATGGAGAGTAGGTTGCCGATTGTGTATAAATACTGGCATCGCCTCCCGATTCGAACACGCGGGACACAAAGTTCGCCCTCAACATACCCGGTGCACTAGATGCCTGAGGAAGCTTTGCGCTTAGCTGAGCTTCTCCTGCCGAATTGAGAGTTCCTTCGTATATCGTATATGTGTCGGACCTGAAATTAGATGCGGGATTGTTGAACGAATACTGCTCATACCCTTTGAACGGGGAATAAGCCTTACTCAATGTCATTTCCACTTTAGCTTTCAGGTTTGCAGCAGGTGCACCGTGCAACCATTGCGACGACAGTCCGGCAGAAAGATAACCTCGACTGGCATCTACCATATCGCCGACATTGAGACGGACTTTCAGACGGTTAGGCTTTACGGTTTCTATTTTCAATGTCTTGTGAAACGTTACTGCTCCAACCTTCACCCGAGCCTGCCAGTTGCCGGTAATAGCATCGGAAGCTGTAGCCATGCGAAACGGGTAGAAGTTCTCCTTTCCGGTGGTCGAAATATAGTTTCTCACCAACTGTCCGCGCGGGTTGTACAACTCCAGCGAAACCGGATGGTCTTTCGGCAAGGTCCGGTTCTTATCATCAAGTATGAATGTGACAAATATGGAATCCCCCGGACGCCATACGCCACGTTCGCCATAAACATAGCCTTTCAGCCCCTTTTTTATCTCTTGCCCGCTTACATCGAAGTTGCTAAGAGACAACGACAGGTTGGATGTAACTTTCAGATATGCTTTATCTTTGTTGTGCGAAGCTATTACGGCAAAAGGCACACCATCGCTATATTCTATATCTACAAATCCGTTGCCATCGGTCGATCCGCTTCCTATTTGCTGCATCTGGTAGTTGTAAACATCTACCCTTGCACCGGATATAGGGTTGGTACTTAGAATATCTGTCAAGACGACTGACATCTTCTTGTCAGATCCCATTTTAGCTGTAATGCCGATATTGGATGCTAATACCATACAAGACTCCGACGACTTATTCATAAAGTAGGTTGCATGGCAAGGGTTGTCCCTTTCCGACCATACATAATCGTCCCAATTGCGACTCTGATAGTAATAGTAATCAGGGATATCCCAACTCTTTTGTTCCTCTTCGTCTATCTCGTCAAATCGTTCGAGAGACGCCTCTTCCGGTATTTGCGGCACTACCCCGTCGCATGGATAGAGGGAGTATTCTTTCCGCATAAAAAACTCAAGGCGATATACAGCTCCGGGATCCTGCTTGATCATCTTGGAAAGGTCGAGCGAGAATGTATTCCACTCTCCTAGTCGCAGGCTCGGGTCGGTATCGAGTCGCAGGCGTTTTTTCATTATGAGCTTGCCGAATCGCTTCAACGAGCCTGTTTCACCGAAGTCGTTTGTCTGCAAGTATCCCAATATATTGTTCTCGAATATCTTCACCACCTTCACATCCACAGCCCATAGGTTTACAGCCTGGAACGGGATGATGAGGTTGTCGGAGTTTGGCAGGATATTGCCTATACCTATCAGCTTTATCTCCGGGCTGTTTTTCTTTATGCTGATGGCAGCCGTATAATCCTTTTGTAAGGTGCGGTTGCCTGCGCTTTTCAGTTCCTTAAATATTTTGAGGTTGATACTGCTTCCCGCCGCTGCTTTGTCGAGATAGATACGCAGAATATTCTTCTGGATATCGAATGTATAGTTCTTTATACTACCCGGCTTTACCAACCCCTGAATATTCTGGTTCAATGACAAAGGGTCGCTGAAAGTAACCCGGATACATTCCTGTGGCGAATATTCCATTTCGACACCCAGCACAGAGAAATCCTGAATCTTAGGGATAGCAATCTTCAACTCGTCCGTCTTACCCGAATTTATAGGCTTACCATCTATATTCAATACATATTCTAAATCGCTATCTCCCCTATACAGGCTGTCTATTTGCAGGCTGAAACGCCCCTTGCCCTGAGCCGGAACGATCTTTATCTTCGCATCCTTAGCCCGGTTTGCTCCCGAAAGCGAGAACATCTTCTGCACATTTTGTATATTGGCATCATCGGCCAAAGTTAGAGTTCCCTGTACTGTATTCCATGCCAGGTCGTTGTCCTTCATTGGCGAGTAGGGGGTCAGGGTTACGCTGAAATTCTGTTCGGGTACATAAAATCCGAATGCAAACTCTTTGTATTCGCTGTCTACTTTCAGCACTTTATCGAGCCTGAATGTAGCCTGATACTCCTGTCCTTGTTTCAATTCCCCGGCTTCGGGTACAAACTTTATCGAGCGCGTACTTGTCCAATAGGCTTTGCCCTTGATGGAAGGGGAAAACTCGAACAACTTCTGGTCTATTTCCTTATTCAGTTCTACAGAAGGTATATCCTGCGTCAGTTCTATCTGAATGTTTGACGATGAAGATACCTGTCCGTAAGTAAATGCTGCAATATA
This sequence comes from Dysgonomonas sp. 511, assembly GCF_010501105.1. Lineage (GTDB taxonomy): Bacteria > Bacteroidota > Bacteroidia > Bacteroidales > Dysgonomonadaceae > Dysgonomonas. Next base: position 34,911 of record NZ_QVMQ01000019.1, read on the forward strand.
TTTCGCAAATTCGGGATTTATATTGCGCGTGCCCGCTTTCTTGCACGAATTGAAGACGAAAAAACATGTCAAGGACGATAATAAGAGGAAATACAAATACTTTTTCATGATGGAAACGGAATTATTTTGTGCCTTATTTTGCAATACAGAATATCTGATTTACAAATATAAAAGAATATCCCGTATTCTGCGGGTTTAGCGGCACCAATATTTCCATTTTGTTAAAAAAACGAGACGATTGCCAAATTATGCCAATCACCTCGTAATTATATATTTATTCCCTGCCCCCCTACAAAGGATATTCTTCGAATGCGTACAAGACAGTAGATAAATAACGCTCGCCCGTATCAGGCAGAAGTACCACGATATTTTTTCCTTTATTCTCAGGGCGTTTAGCCAACCGGATTGCCGCATAAGTAGCAGCTCCCGAAGATATACCGACCAGCAAACCTTCTGCTTTAGCCAGTTCGCGACTGGTACGGATAGCATCGTCGTTGCTCACCTGCAATACCTCGTCTACTACTGTGGCATTATACGTCTCAGGGACGAAGCCTGCACCTATACCCTGTATCTTATGAGGACCGGGGTTTCCTCCCGACAAGACAGGAGAATCGGCAGGTTCTACAGCCACAATTTTCACCTCGGGTTTATATTTCTTCAACACTTCTCCCACTCCGCTTATAGTTCCGCCTGTGCCGACACCAGCCACAAAGATATCGACTTGCCCATCGGTATCGCGCCATATTTCCTCAGCAGTTGTTTTCTTGTGGATAGCGGGGTTGGCAGGATTGGCAAACTGCTGTAGGATAACAGCCTTCGGGTTCTCCTGTTGCAACTGTTCCGCTTTTGCTATTGCACCCTTCATGCCTTCCGGGCCGGGAGTCAATACGATGTTTGCACCCAATGCTTTAAGCAGATTGCGACGTTCTATACTCATGGTTTCGGGCATGGTAAGGGTCAGTTTGTAACCCTTGGCTGCTGCTACAAATGCCAGCCCGATACCTGTATTGCCACTTGTAGGCTCTATCAGCTCACTATCGGGCTTTAGTACGCCCGATGCTTCGGCATCTTCGATCATTGCATTAGCAATACGGTCTTTTACGCTCGATGCAGGATTGAAATACTCCAGTTTTGCTATTATCTTAGCATCCAATCCATGTTTCTTATCAAAGTTCGACAGCTCCATAAGGGGTGTATTGCCTATCAGGTCTGTCAGTTTTTTCGCTATACGTGCCATACTTTATGTATTTATTAAGAGTTACTTTTCGGTTTTATATTAACGTTTATCCTTGCGAATCCCTTATTGATTTAACCTTATTTTGCAATATATAGTCAAAAAGTAACACAAGTAACAGTTTTTTCAGTTGTCAGTCAACAATATCTTTAAGATACGAGTAAACAAGATACAAGATACAAGTTCATATTTTATAAGAAACCAACTCGTTAACTCACCTACTCAGGGCAAACGCATGAAATTTATCCAAACTCAATTCTGAGCTTTGTAGGGGCGAATTATCATTCGCCCGCAGATTTTCCCTATTCCGGGCGAATGATAATGCTCATCTACTGGTGTCTTGTATCTCTCTAAAAAGTAACACATGTAACACATTTTTTATCATTTTTTCATTGTCACTTTTCCCCTCCCTTGTCGTGGCTTTGCTCATAAGTCCCCCTTGGGGGATTAGGGGGCTTCCTCACTTCGGAGGTGTAGGGACTATATAGATAAACTTTTCTCCTTTTTATTGCCATTAATATTTGATACAAAACTACGAGGATTGCAATAGATTATCAATCGCTTTGTCATGGTATTTTTATACCGCGATTATGGTATGTATTTAACGGCTGGCGGCAGCGAATAGTTTAACCTGCAAGGCAATCATTGCTTTAATTCTTAATTTTTATCAATTAACAGAGTAGATTGCAAAGATTTAACTAATTTCGCAAGAATATAATACTTACACCACAATGAGAATAAAAATTATCAATAAATCGCATCATCCACTCCCCGAATACGCCACTCCATATTCAGCAGGAGTAGATTTGCGGGCTAATATAACAGAGTCAATAACATTGAAACCGTTGGAACGCACACTTGTTCCCACCGGCCTTTACCTGGAACTGCCGCAAGGCTATGAAGCGCAAATACGCCCAAGAAGCGGGCTGGCATTCAAGCACGGATTGACTGTCTTGAACTCTCCCGGAACGATAGACGCAGACTATCGTGGAGAAATTCGTGTGATACTGGTCAACTTATCCAACGAGGAGTTTGTTATTAACGACGGCGAACGTATTTGCCAGATGGTAATAGCAACCCATGCCCAGGTGAGCTGGGAGGAGGTAGATGCCATCAACGAAACAGAACGTGGAGCCGGAGGCTTCGGTCATACAGGAAAACAATAACAGGCCGGCAATTGCTTTATAACAAAATATGCAGAAGAAATTTTATTTATATACATTCATCACCTTTTTGTTTTTGTGTTTCAGCCTCTCTCTTGTGGCTCAGCAATCGAAAAAGGGAACAACCGGTTTTTCCCAAAAACTGCCTTTAGACCAGCAACGTAAATTCGATTATTATTTTTACGAGGCTATGAACGCAAAAGCATTGGGCAAATACGATGCCTTGTACGACTACCTCACATATTGTACGCAGATAGACTCTACCAATGCAAACGTACTCTACGAATTGGGCAGCTACTACAATTCTACCGACAATAAGAATAAGGCGATAGACCTTTACCGGAAAGCAATCGGCTACGACGCCGACAATTATTATTACAACATAGCATATGCCATGCTATGCCTCGAATTTAAGCAATACAGCGATGCAATCGGGCAACTTGAAAAACTAATAAAGGAAAACCCCGACAATGCCGATTTGTATGTCTATCTTTCGGAATCGTACCGTGTGGATGGCAATATACCAAAAGCAATCTCTACATTGGACAAGCTGGAAACGATAGTGGGGTTGAACGAGAAAATCAGCCTACAGAAATACCAGCTCTATACATATACAAAGCAGGAGAAAAAAGCATTTGCCGAAATACAAAAGTATATTGATAAATACCCGAACGAAATAAGATACCAGATATTACTAGGCGACCTTTATCTACAGGCAGGGAAAAAACCGGAGGCGTTTATGGTCTACAGCAAAGCCAAATCTATAGACCCGGAAGACCCTTACCTGATTTCGTCCATCGCCGAGTATTACGAGCAGACTGGCAATAAAGCCGCTGCGGAAAACGAATTGCAGACTGTGCTTATCAGTCCCAAAATGGATGTGGACACCAAACTGGCCATTCTTGCCCAGTATATAGGTACGCTGCAACAAAACAAGAGCAGCACGGATGCCGCCAATGCCCTGTTCGACACATTGATGATACAGCATCCGCAAGAGCCCAAACTCAACCTGATGTATGGCAACCTGCTGATGATGCAGGCCAAGAAGGATGAAGCCCGTTTCCAGTACAGGCTGTTTGCCGAAGCAAACCCTACCAACCCTACAGGGTGGGAACAGATGTTGGCTACTGCTTTTCCCGACAGTGTCGACCTGACGATAAGCATATGCGAGGAGGCTCTGACCTACATCGCCGACCAGCCCCAGTTTTACTTCTATCTGGGTATATCCAAGTATATGAAAGATGAACACCGGAAAGCTCTCGACGTATTGCAGGAAGGGGTACAATATGTAGACGAGAATAATAAAAGCCTGCTTTCCGATTTTTACGGGCAGATAGGCGATCTTTATTACCATATCGGGCAGATGGACAGTGCATTCGCCGTTTACGATAAGTCGCTTTCATTCAACCCGAACAATCTCGGTATCCTCAATAATTACAGCTATTTCCTCTCGCTGCAAAAGAAGAATCTGGATAAGGCAGAGAAGATGAGCAGCATAACAGTGAAAGCCGAACCATCGAACCCCACTTATCTGGACACCTACGGCTGGATACTTTTCCAACAAGGAGCTTATGTGATCTCAAAAATATATATAGAAAACGCCATAAAGTACAGCGAAGCAAACAAAGAGGAACTGAGCGCAGAGGTTCTTGAACATTACGGAGATGTATTGTACAAAACCGAAGAACCTGAAAAAGCTTTGGAATACTGGACAAAGGCGAAAGAAAAAGGAGACAGCGACTCCAAAACACTGGATAAAAAAATAGAAGAGAAAACTTATATTGAGGTTGTAGCAGATGAAGCAAAATAAGATAATAGCATTCGTATTAATCTTCGCGTCGATATTATTGTTCGATAGCTGTAAGTCGAAAAAGATAATCGGAGGAGGAGAAAATGCCCTGATTGAAAATAAGACACATAGCCAGATAATAGAAGATGTACTGAATGCTGAAACAGAGTTTCGAACCATATATACAAAAGGGAATGTAAAGATAGGGAGCAAGAAATTGCCAGCCGTATATAAAATGGTTAAAGACGAGGTAATACAAGTGTCCGTCAGGATGCCGATAATAGGTAGCGAAGTGGCACGGATGACCATGACCTCCGACAGCATAATCATCCTCGACAGGATGCACAAGCAATATGTCGCCGAAAATTTCAAGAACTCATCTCTGACCAAAGGTTTCGATTTCAACTTCTATAACCTACAAGCACTGCTTACCAATAAGTTGTTCGTGCCGGGAGTCAAGGAGATCGCAAAATCGCAATACAGCAAGCTGGAGATCGGGACTACAGACAATATGTACCTGTTGCAGGCAAAAGATAAGAGTGGAACCCAATGTGTATTTTCCACCGATGCCTCCAACCGCATACAATGGACGCTCATCGCAAACGAAAAGAAAAACATAGCGATGAAGTGGACATACCGCGACTTTATAAAAGACGGGAGTAACATATATCCCACGCTTATGGAAGCTGTTGTAGGAATAAACAAAAAAGAGATAGGACTGGAAGTGTCGTATAATAAGCTGGAAATAAACGGCGAAGTAAGTATCGACAACTCCATCTCGTCGAAATATAAGAAAGTAAGTTTCAAAGAATTGGTAGAGAATTTTATAAAGTTGGAATGAGGACAATAGCCTTTTCATTACTTTTATTAATATCAATCTCGTCTTTTGCTCAGGATGCCAGGATAAAGGAACTGGAACGGCAAAGGAAAGAAGCGTTGCGCGAAATATCGAACACAACGAGGCTGCTGGCCGAAACCCAGAAGAATACTGCAACCCTGATCGACAGGGTGAAACTGATAGCCAACCAGATTTTTTCGCGCCAGAAAGTACTGAACCTGTTGGAACAGGAAATCGAGGGGCTAAAAAGTGAAGAAATACGGATAGAAGCAGAAATCGGAAAGCTGCAAATAGAACTGAAAGAACAGCAGGACAGTTATGCCAAAGCTGTAGAAGGAGTATTGAAAAACAGGCAAAACGAAAGCCAGCTATTATTTATCCTGTCGGGAAAATCGTTTACCGAATCGTACAGAAGGCTTCGTTACTTACAGAATTATTCCCAATGGCGGAAAGAAAAAGCCAATGAGATAATAGAAAAAAACAACCAGCTGAAAGAAAAGAAAATTGCTCTGGCAAAAGCACAAAAAGAAAAGACAACTCTTCTTAGCCAACGTATTACCGAGCAGGCCAATCTGAAAAAAGAAGAAAAGAATTACAAAGTTGAAGTAGCCGAAGCCCAGTCGAAACAAAGCACACTGCAAAAGATACTTACCCAACGTCAGCAGCAGGCCAACAACCTGAACAAGGAAATAGCACGTCTGATAGCAGAAGAGGTAGCCCGTCAGCAACGGGAAGAAGAACGCCTTGCCGCCGAACACGAAAAAGCAGAAAGAAAGGCCTCGCCTTCATCCACTCCCTCGCCGCGGGCAACAAATAAAAAGGCTGCAACACCCAGGAATATCGCATTATCGAAAAACTTTGCAGCAAACAAAGGGAAGCTGCCCTATCCCATTTCGGGCAATTACGCTATCGTCTCCCGGTTTGGCAATCAATCGAAAAATATATGGAAAATAGAGATACCGAATAATGGCATAGATATCCGTTCGCAGGCCGGAGCAGAAGCCAAGGCTGTCTTCGATGGGGAGATTACGAGGATTGTGGCTATGCCGGGCTATAATACCTGCATCGTTGTATGTCATGGCGATTACTTTACCCTCTATGCCAATATCGACCAGTTGTATGTGCGGCAAGGCGATAAGGTAAAAACAGGGCAAGCTCTGGGCAGGCTTTACTCCGAACCTGATACTAAGCATGCGCAGATACATTTTGAACTATGGCGAAAGACACAAATGCTCAACCCTGAGCTGTGGCTCAGATAAACACATATACCATTTATGCCATGAGCGCAAAGGCTAATACTGCAAACATAAGGATGAAATTGTATTCTCCGACTGAAAAGGAAGAATGGGATAAGTTTGTAACAGGGTCTAAAAACGGGACTTTCCTACTTTATCGCGACTTTATCGAGTATCACGGGAACAGGTTCAATGATTATTCCCTAATGTTTTATAGAAACGACAAGCTTATGGCATTACTACCCGGACATATCTCCGGAAAGGATTTTCATTCCCACATGGGGCTGACCTACGCGGGGCTGATTATGGGCGGGCAAACAACTGCGAGCGATGTACTCGAAATCTTTAAGCAACTTACACATATCTTTCGGCATCAGGGGATAAAAAGGATTGTATATAAAGCCATTCCGCATATCTACCACAGGCAGCCTGCCGAAGAAGACTTATATGCCCTGCATTACTATAAAGCCGTAATATCGGAAAGAAAGATCGCATCGTGTATATATATGGACAATAAGCCCCCCTATTCTCCTTTGCGCAAAAGAGGAGTAAACAAAGCTATGGGAGGAGGATTGGCTGTAGAAAAAAGCGAAGGCTGGCCGCAATTCTGGCAAGTATTATCCTCGTACCTGAAAGAAAAATATGATGCCGATCCGGTTCATTCGCTAGAAGAAATAATCTACCTGAAGGATAAATTTCCCCGGAATATACACTTATACATCGTACTATCGCCACAAAAAGACATTGTCGGGGGCACTATCGTTTTCGAGACAGAGACAGTCGCCCGTATCCAATACATAGTTTCCACCACCGAAGGCAAGAGAATGGGGGCTACGGATTTCCTTATCGACCATATAATAAATAAAGCGTTTCCCGACAAAGCATATTTCGACTACGGCACATCGCTGGGAGATGACGACTACGGTTTAAACACAAACCTTATGCACTCGAAAGAAGGATTTGGAGCCAGAGCAATCGTGTTCGACACATATACTATCCATTTATAACTAATGCGAATCGGGAGATGGAGTCTCATAGTAAAATCGTTCTTTTATATTATACATAAAAGCAATTTTGAGTTAAACATTTCATCTTTAACTCATGCTGCCGCGCCCTCCCGGGCTTGGCCTCCCTTTTGGCATTGCCCAAAAGGAAGCAAAAGGCTAGTGCTTCGTTCCTCGGCGACCTGTCAACGGTTTGCCAGCTGATGCAAATAAATGGGCTACCGCCCCATTNCCATTTGCATCTACGCTGCCTTCACCGGACAGGTGTTCGCCTGCGGAACTAATGCACGTCGGCTGACGCACGACTAGAATTGTCGCAAACTCTTGTCCGGCGTTAGCCCGCGCCATTAGCTTTGCGTACGGGGTACCCACGCGATGCAGACGGCGTAGAATGAAGTGGGGGTGCTGTTATGCAACTTTACTAAGCTAACTAAAAGATTGCTGTTAGTTCACTTCATTCAGCCGTCAAAGCGCAAAGTGGGTCGTACGGCTAAGCGAGGCGCAAAAGAGTTTTTGGTTCCTTTTGGGGCTTAGGCCAAAAGGAACGCAAGCAATCTGTGATTGCGCGCAGTATATAAAAGCAACATATAGTTCAACTACCGATTGGCATAACTATCAGGTCAAACGCATGAAATTTATCCAAACTCAATTCGCCCCTACAGTCGTCAAAACTGGAATATTATTTTTCCATGCGTTTGCCCTAGCATAACGATACTCTTTCGAAAGAATATTGTATTTTTACAATCGTTTTCAATTTTCTTTAAATTTGCCGTTTATACAAAACCTGATATGAATTATAAAAAGATAACCCTCAAACCTAAAAAAGAAGAATCTCTAAAGCGTTTTCACCCGTGGATATTCTCCGGAGCTGTACAAAAAAAAGACGACAACCTTAGCGAAGGCGAAACTGTTAAGGTATATACAGCCGGCGGCGACTTCATAGCCATAGGGCATTACCAGATAGGCAGCATAGAGGTGCGTGTATTATCGTTCGAAGAAGAAGATATAGACGCCGGATTCTGGCAAAAAAGGCTTGCTTCGGCTTTAGAATTGAGGAAAAGCATAGGGCTGATAAATCCTCAAAACAATTCATACCGGTTGGTACATGGCGAAGGCGACCTCTTGCCGGGACTTATCATCGACATATATGCCGAAACGGCTGTCGTGCAGTCGCACTCGGTAGGCATGCACGAAGACCGTATGGCGATATGCAATGCCCTGAAAGCCGTGATGGGAGACGACATAAAAAATATCTATTACAAATCGGAAACAACCTTGCCTTATAAGGCCGACCTGGGTGCCGAAAACGAATACCTGTATGGCGGCAACGATGTAAAAGAAATAGCACTGGAAAACGGGCTTCAATTTTATCCCGACTGGATAAAAGGACAAAAGACAGGTTTCTTTGTCGATCAGCGCGACAACCGTTCACTGCTGGAAAAATATTCGAAGGGGCGTTCAGTACTGAATATGTTTTGCTATACAGGGGGCTTCTCATTCTATGCCATGCGTGGAGGGGCAAAGCTCGTACATTCGGTAGACAGTTCGTCGAAAGCGATAATGCTTACCAACCGCAATGTAGAAATCAATTTCCCTGATGACAAGCGGCACGAAGCCTTTGCCGAAGATGCATTCAAATTCCTTGCGAAGATGGACAAAGGTGCTTACGACCTCGTCATATTAGACCCTCCTGCATTTGCCAAACACCGAGGAGCGGTAAAGAATGCCCTACAGGGATATAAGCGGCTGAATATAGCAGCTTTCGAAAAAATGCCACCAAACAGCATACTCTTCACCTTCTCTTGCTCGCAGGTGATATCGAAAGAAGCGTTCCGCCTCGCAGTGTTCAGCGCGGCTGCCATTACAGGGCGCAAAGTAAGGATATTGCACCAACTGAGCCAACCGGCCGACCACCCTATCAATATTTACCATCCCGAAGGAGAATACCTGAAAGGGCTGGTGCTTTATGTAGAATAGCCAGATGCTGACACAATAACGCGTTTTTACCTTAACCACAACATATATCATGGAAATACAAGTATCTGCCACTTTCAAAAGAAATACAGTGAAGGCCATACTGTCTATTGTGCTATTTGCTGTAGTATATCTTATACTGCTCGCCTTGTCTGTAGGGTTGGCAGTCTTCTGCATCATCGGGGCTGTGACCATCATTGCAGCAAAACCAGCGGTAATCACAATCCTTGTCGGGGCTGCACTTATTGGACTGGGAGCAATTATACTTATATTTTTGGTCAAATTCTTCTTCAAGAGCAATAAAGTAGACCGTAGCGACCTTACAGAGATTACACGGGAAGAAGAACCCGAACTGTTCCGTTTTATAGAGGAAATAGCCCAGGAAGTAGGCACGAGTTTCCCGAAAAGGATTTACCTGATGCCGCACGTCAATGCCGGAGTGTTTTACGATTCCAGTTTCTGGAGTATGTTCTTTCCTGTGAAAAAAAACCTGCAAATAGGTATGGGGCTGGTGAATACGACTACCCGCGAGGAACTGAAAGCTATACTGGCGCACGAATTCGGGCACTTCTCGCAAAGGAGCATGGCTGTAGGCAGCTATGTTTACAATATAAACGAGGCTATATATAATATGCTGTACGACAACGATAATTTTTCGCAATGGATAAACAATTGGGCAAACATAGCTAATATACTGGCTATATCGACTATTGTAGCGGTGAAAATCATACAAGGCATACAGTGGATATTGCGTAAGATGTACGACCTGATAAACATCAACTATATGGCTCTTTCGCGAGACATGGAGTTTTATGCCGATGAGGTAGCCGCCAACGTTACAGGGACAGTGCCAATGAAAGAATCATTATTGAGGCTCAACCTGAGCGACTATTCGTATAATACGGTTATAGATTTCTACAACGATAAAATCAGACAAAACTTCAAAAGCAGGAACATATTCAGGGAGCAAAGTTTCGTTCTGGGTTTCACCGCCGCTAAAAGCCAGATGACAGTGAAGAACGGCTTGCCATTGGTTTCTATCGCCGACCTGAATAAATACAACCATTCGAAACTGAATATAAAAGACCAATGGGCTTCGCATCCCAGCAGCGAAGACAGGATAGAAGCACTCGATAGACTTAACATTGCAAAGAGTGTGGAAAAAGACCTGCCTGCCGGATCGTTGTTCAGCGATATTAAAAAATGTGAGGAAGAATTGACCGACAAACTGTTCTCTCTCGTGCAATTCAAAGAAGCACCATCGGTTATCGAACTTGAAGATTTCGAGAAAGAATATACGGAAAAGTATAACAAAAACGATTTCAGCGAAATATACAATGGATATTACAATAGTAAAGAACCAGCTATAATTGATATCGAAAATCTGGAAGATATAGACGCCTCGCTAAGTCCGGATGAATTGTTCAGCAAAGAAAAAGTCAATATGATCTACGAGAGTTTATCGTTGGAGAACGACAAATATACACTCTCCGAAATTGCAGCTAAACGATATCCTGTAAAATCGTTCGACTACGATGGCATAAAATATTCTGCCCGCAAGGCTTCCAAACTGATTCCAAGGCTGGAAACAGAACTGGAGGATATAAAAGCGAAGATAAAGGAGAACGACGACAATATCTTTATCTACTTCAACAATCTGGCGAAAAAGCAGGGTGTACAATCCCACTACAAAAACCTTTATACCCAAAGCCTTGCCGTATTCAGCCAGTTCGACAAGAAGAGGGAAATCCATACGGATATCTGCGATGCTCTCGGTTTCCTGCAATTAAGTCTGGAGCCGGAAGAGATAATGCGAAAGTTGAACCATGTCGTTGTTCTGGAAAGGAAACTGAAAAATGAGATCAGGCTCTATCTGGATATGGAAGACATGAGAAGCGAAATAGATCAGCCGATGCGCGAAATGCTGGAAGCATATACATCGAAAGACCTGACATATTTCAACAGGACAACCTATATAGAGACAAACCTTACTACATTATTCGATTCGATAGATGCTTATTACTATCTGTTTACGAGAGAATATTTCCTCGCACAGAAAAGGTTGTTGGACTATCAGGCAAACCTTTACGAAAGTTCGTTGTAATACGGCAAACACAAAGAAGGTGTCCTTTATTACTTTTAGGACACCTTCTTTTATATTTCACAGGGAGTTTAGTTTACTTACTCCGCTTTGTCGTTATTCTTCTGAGGTTTTTCCGGACGAGGCGGACGAGGTAGAAGGACTTTACGCGATAGCTTGAATTTACCCGATTTAGGGTCGATGTCTATCAGTTTAACTTCTATCTTATCACCTTCTTTCAGTCCTGCATTTTCCATATCCTCTATGCGATCCCAAGAGATTTCAGAGATATGCAATAAGCCATCCTTACCCGGAAGGAATTCGCAGAATGCACCGTAAGGCATTACCGAGCGTACAGTTGCCTCATACACTTCGCCTACCTCCGGCACTGCTACGATACCTTTTATCTTAGCCACGGCTGCTTCGATAGACTGGCGGTTGGTTGCCGAAACTTCGACGCGTCCGTAACCGTCGATTTCTTCGATAGTGATTACCGCTCCGGTTTCTTCCTGAATACCTTGTATGATCTTACCACCAGGTCCGATTACAGCACCAATAAATTCTTTATTGATAATGATAACTTCGATACGTGGAGCATTGTCTTTCAGGTCTGGACGTGGCTCAGACAATGTTTCAAGGATTTTGCCCATGATATGCAGGCGGCCTTCTTTAGCTTGGAGCAATGCTTTTTCAAGGATTTCGTAAGACAGTCCGTCCACCTTGATATCCATTTGAGTGGCAGTGATACCGTCTTTTGTTCCTGTCACTTTGAAGTCCATATCTCCAAGGTGGTCTTCATCGCCAAGTATATCGGAAAGCACAGCATAGTTTGTTCCCTTGTTTTCCGAGATCAAGCCCATTGCAATACCTGTTACCGGTTTCTTTATTTTCACCCCGGCATCCATCAGTGCAAGTGTGCCAGCACAAACAGTAGCCATAGACGACGAACCGTTAGATTCTAAAATATCAGACACCACACGGATAACGTAAGGATAGTCGGCAGGAATCATCGGTTTCAGTGCGCGGTGGGCAAGGTTTCCGTGTCCTATCTCGCGGCGGCCCACACCTCTCGATGGTCTTGCATCGCCAGTAGAGAATGGAGGGAAGTTGTAATGCAACAGGAATCTGTCTTTTCCATTGTTCAGCACATCGTCAATGATTTTTTCATCCAACTTTGTACCCAATGTCACAGTAGTCAGCGATTGTGTTTCACCACGCGTAAACACTGCCGAGCCGTGAGTGCCGGGCAAATAATCAACCTCGCTCCATATAGGGCGTATTTCGGTTGTCTTACGTCCGTCGAGGCGTTTGCCTTCATCGAGGATAGAACGGCGCATAGCCTCTTTTTCTACATCGTGATAGTAGCGTGATATCAATGTTGCTTTTTCTGCCAGTTCTTCTTCTGTGAAGCTAGCTTTGTATTCTTCTACGATAGCTGCGAAGTTATTGCCGCGCTCGTGCTTGTTGGTATTGCACGAAGTGGCTACAGCATAGGCTTTGTCGTAGCATTTTGCCCATACATCTTTTTTCAGCTCCTCGTCATTAACCTCGTGGCTATATTCGCGTTTTACGGTTTTGCCCACGGCCTCCATCAGTTCTATCTGAGCTTGGCACTGTATTTTGATAGCTTCGTGGGCTACTTTGATAGCTTCGAGCATTTCTTCTTCCGAAACCTCTTTCATCTCACCTTCTACCATCATGATATTGTCCATAGTGGCACCTACCATGATATCCATATCGGCTTGCTCAAGTTGTTCGAAAGTAGGGTTGATAACAAATTGTCCGTCGATGCGGGCAACTCTCACTTCCGATATCGGGCCGTTGAACGGTACGTCGGAAACAGCCAATGCTGCCGAGGCTGCAAGGCCTGCAAGTGCATCGGGCATATCTTTACCATCGGACGAGAACATCGTAACATTAACAAAAACTTCTGCATGGTAATCGTCCGGGAATAGTGGGCGAAGTGCGCGGTCGATCAGGCGGCTAACCAGGATTTCGTAGTCGGAAGGACGTCCTTCTCTACGTTGAAAACCTCCTGGAAAACGTCCGAAAGACGCAAATTTTTCTTTATAATCCACTGATAGTGGCATAAAATCAACATCCGGCTTAGCATCTTTAGCAGCTGTAATAGTAGCCAGCAACATGGTGTCGCCCATGCGCAATTCTATTGCTCCGTCTGCTTGTTTTGCCAATTTTCCGGTTTCGAGGGTGATAGTCCTTCCATCACCTAAATCGATACTCTTTGTAATCGGATTCATCATAAATATTTTTTCTAAACTTCTTAAAATCGAACAAAGGTACAGAAAGTTTTTGAGAATTAGGGGAATGAGGGAAGGCTATTTGTTCTTTTAAATTATGCACAAAAGCTATCTTAAGTTAAACATTCAATCTTCAACTCATCCTGCCGCACTCTCTTAAACTTGGACTTCCTTTTTACATTGTCCAAAAGGAAGCTAAAGGCTTTGGCGTCTCGTTTTGTAATTAATATTTGCATTCATAGAAACCATGTAATTTTAACCTTATTTTGCAATACATAGTTAAAAAGTAACACTTGTAACAGTTTTTTCAGTTATCAGTCAACAATATCTTTAGATACGAGTAGACAAGATACGAGATACAAGTTCTTATTTTATGATAAACCAACTTGTTAACTCGTCTACTGGGATCTTGTATCTCTCTAAAAAGTAACACATGTAACACATCTTCATTACTTTTTTACTGTTACCTTTTCTCCTATTTCAGCTTCGCTCTACCCCCTACCTTTGGCAGGACTGTTAAGTTCTGATTTCTTATTACACTGAGAAACATTGAGCACAACAGTGAGGTTCACTGAGATTTTTTCTCCCTCAGTGTTTCTCAGTGGCTTCTTCGTGTATCTCAGTGTCATATTTTATTCTTTTAAAGTATTATTTCGGGGGGAGGTGTTATATAGATAAACTTTTCTACTCCTGATTGGCATTCCCTATAAATAAACAACAAAGAAGTTGTCCCAAAAGTAATCATCTGCTTCATTGCTTCATTTATTAGCCATCGGTCACATACTTTAGTATGCTCCCTTCTGTCTAAAAATGAGCGGCTTCGCATCTAATCACTTTTTGAACACTTCACTACAGAAACACAAAGAAGGTGTCCTTTATTACTTTGGGGACACCTTCTTTATCGTTTATAAAAAGATAACCTTAAAACTCCCAGTTCAACAATACTCCAATACTGCGAGCACCCGGCACATTAAAGTAATCCAGCCCAAACCCATTAGACGAGCCTGTCAGGTTTGTTTCAGGGTCTACACCTTTGTACCTGCTATACAGCAATATATTGGTAGCAAAGACAGAAACCTTCATTTGTCCGCCATGTTTAAACAGGTTTAAAGGAATGCGGTATCCCAGCGATATTTCCCTGAGTTTGATATAGCTGGCATCTTGAATACCATCTTCGCCAACACCATATTGCCCGTAACGTACCCAGCGGTTTTCGCTCAGATTGTTACCATAGAAGTTTACAGGGATATCGTTTATCCTTCCATTCGATAGCACTCCCGGGAATATATAGTTTGTCGTATTTCTATGGTCGGCAGAATATTGCGATGTACCGTAATAATTCATTGCACTCATTGTGCCGTTCCACATTTTCCCTCCTTTTTTGTAATCGAACAGAGCCGACAGGGAGAATCTCTTATATTCCAATGTGTGCCCCCAGCCTAATTGCCAGTCAGGATTCGGGTTGCCCAACACTTTATGTTCGCTGCTCTCGACAGGAAAACCGTCATCGCCAATAATCATACGCCCTTGCTCGTCCCGTTGGTAAGCTGTGCCATACAATACTCCAAGCGGCTGACCCTCTATGGCATACGAGCCCACTGCCCCTTCTATACCTGCCAGCATCAGCGTCCTTCCTCCCAGGTTGGTAACACGGTTTCGCTCGCGGGAGAAAATCAACTGGCTACGCCATGAGAAATTCCGGTTTTGAATAAGGTATGCACCGATTTCGGCTTCGAAGCCATTAGTCTTAAACGTTCCGCAATTTTCGAGGTGTACAAAAGAAGCGGTTGTCTGAGTTGGCAATAGCTGATCTTTACCCTTCTTCCAGTACCACGAAGCGGCAATATTGAGACGATTGTTCCACAAGGCCATATTGGTTCCTATTCCATAATGCCTGATCTGTTCGGGTTTTACGTTGTCGGACAAAACCACTTCCCGGCTTTCGAAATGTTGTGAAGCATCATTCAGGTTGTATGTCGCCGAATTGAAATAAACAGGGTCTATATATAGCGGTATTTCTTTATTCGCCTGCGAAACATTTGCATGCACTCTCATATAGGTAAGCAGGTCGCTTCTATACAATTCGTGCACATTGAATCCCATACCCAACGATGGCGAAAGCAATGTCGTATTATTTATCGAACTCCACTCCCCACGCATAGCAGTTTCCACATCGATCATCCGGCGATACCCCAGGTTTACTTTACCAAAGATGGCATTGGAATGGCGTCTGAACGATTGTTCGTAAGGTATGATACTGCCTGCCTGCTGAATATTGTAATTGCCTGCTTCGGCCAGATGATAACCGTCGAGCCTGTCGATGCTGCGTTTCGAGGTTGTATATTCATACCCTGCTGTCGAATTGAGTTCGAAATTATCCCAGTGTTTATCAAATTGTACGGAAAATCTGGATAGCAAGGATTTAAACTTTTCATCCCGTTTCATGATATGTCCGGTTGGCATATAAGCCGAGCCCAGATTCAATGCGGTTTTGGCGTCGTTTGACAGGTAATCCCCGTTCAATTGATATTTGAAAGAAAAGGCGTTATTCAGTTTGTAAGTCAGGTTTACATTAGCTATCAAGCGGTTTGTTTCGTCGCTGAACGGATTATTCTTTGTTGTCCAATACGGATTGTCGGCTACATTACCTGCCGCTTGCTGACTGCCATCGCCAGCGGTGTATGTACGGTTGTCGAATGTAGGAGGCGTAAGCAATATCCCCTGCATAATGCTCGACATATTATAACCGCGTTGCAAGCGTTTACCCTTGCTATTCTTGTAGTCGAGGTCGGCACTGAAGCTGAACTGGCGGCTCATCTCGCTACTCAATTTCAAACCGATAGAGTTCTCTGCAAATTTGGATTCTGGAATAAAGCCATGCTGCGTATTATTACCCAATTTCAGACTGTGGAACAACTTATCCGATTTGCCCGAAAGTGTCAGGTAATTTTTAAATGAATATCCGGTTTTGAATATATCGTATGCGTCGTATGTAGGGGCGTTTACCGATTTCGCATCGGGTCCCCAGCTAAATGGTTCGTTTGCCGTATTCCACGTAGGAGTCCCATTGTCGGGACGCCCTTGAGCAAACCGGCGTTGCAGCTTGGGCAGGCGGTTTGGTTCTTCTATAGAGAAAGAGGAAGACAATGAGACCATCTTGTTTCGTTGTTGCGCCTTTTTCGATGTAACTATCAGCACACCGTTGGCGGCTCTCGATCCGTACAGCGAAGTAGCAGAAGCATCTTTGAGGACGCTGACACTCTCCACATCATTCATATTCATCTGCGAAAAATCGGCATACTCTACAGGCGAACCATCTATTACTACCAGCGGGCTGTTGCTGCCCATTATAGAAGCATTGCCCCTGATGCGAACCCTTGACGGATTGCCCGGTTCGCCGGAGGTTTGCGAAATCTGTAATCCTGCTACTCTTCCTTGTAGCGATTGGGAAGCCAACAATTCGCTGCTCGACACGCTGGATACTCCACAAGTTAAGGTACTTTTTCTGGATACCCCATAGCCTACAACCACTACCTCCTCTAAGTTCGAGTTGTCTTCATCCAACTGAAAATCGGGAGCACTTACACTTTGTGGCGTTGAGGTTGGTTTTGGAGTCGGCGATTTTTTTATCGGTTGTGCAGCCCGTACCACATCGTCTACTGCGAGGAACGAAGTATATTGCGTAAGGAGGTTGTATTTTAGCCCCAGGTTGGTCACCCGTTCAATCTGGCTCGCACTACGCTGATGATTGCCATAATCGTCTCTCCATGCGTTAATGCTGCCTTCGTAGTATTGCGCATAATCGTCGATATAGCGTATCTGGTTGCGTGCCCATAGGTAGCGTAAGGCCTGATTGTTTTCGGTGCGTGCTTTAGCTATATCGAATTTTTGTTCATAGGCAGTATTTCCGGCAATACCGCTGACAGTGATCGTGCCTTCTGCCGGAGATTTATATTTCCCATATATGAGAATAGGGCGTTCGGCAAACACATCGGGTATGGCTACAGGTTCTACATCATATACATCGAAGTCGCCCCAGTCGACAGATATATCGGTCAGTACAGGCTGCGATATTTCTTTGATGGCTTTCTTGCCCATAGCTTCGGCTTGTGTATGATTGGTGATGATATACGGTGTTCCCATTCCGGCATGCGCCAAGCCTTCTATCATATAGCGGTTTACGCTCGACCCTATCCCAAAGGGGAATAGATTAGCCTTGTTCAGATTCTCGCGGATATAATTGAACGCTTCCCTTTCTACCGTAACATAACCATCGGTAACGATGATAAAAGTCCGTGAGAAACCTTCTGTTTCTTTAAAGCTCATGGCATTCTTAACTGCCGAATAGAGCTGGGTGGAACCGCCCCCCTGCTGTTTGTCTATCACATCCATCGCTTTTTTTATATTCTCTTTTGTAGCCGCAACCGATTCTTTATAAAGCATCTTATTGCCCGACTCGAACAACATGACATTGAAACGGTCGATAGGGCGGAGTTCTGATACCAGATTACGGATCAGTTCTTTGGATACACTAAGCGGAAAGCCGTGCATAGAACCCGAAACATCGACTATAAACACATATTCGCGTGGAGGAATCTGGTCTGATGTCGGCTTCTTGGGCGGTTGCATCATCAGCAGGAAGAAGTTTTCGTCACCATGTTCGTAGCGCAACAATCCCGATTCAACCTGTCCTCCCTGCAATTCGTACTGGAGGATATAGTCGCGGTTTCCTTCATTATCTTTCGGGTTCGATAACAGAACAGATGC
Source organism: Dysgonomonas sp. 511 (assembly GCF_010501105.1). Lineage (GTDB taxonomy): Bacteria > Bacteroidota > Bacteroidia > Bacteroidales > Dysgonomonadaceae > Dysgonomonas. The sequence goes on from NZ_QVMQ01000019.1 coordinate 53,253, forward strand.
CCGGTCGGGTGTATCCGATTCGATAGCAAGGTTGTGCGACGCACTGCTGATCTTACGTATAGGCATACCCGCCTGTATGGTCGTCTTGATAGAAAACTCAGGTTTTTTATCGTTCTCAAACATGTCGATAGTCTGATTTACCCACTGTTCGCCCGATTCGGAATAGCGGGGACCTACTACAGTGGGGTATATAAATTCGTATATTCCGGCATTGTGTTCGAGAAGTTCGGTATATTTCATTTCCACTACGATGGTGTCGCCGGGCAATATATTGGCCACATTCATCTGGAACACATTCGGCCGATGCTGTTCGAGCAAGGTAGTTGATTTGCCTTCCGATTTGGCTTGCTCATATTCTTTTCGCGCCTGTTCTTTCTTCTTTATCTTTGCGTCGATGCGCCTGTCGCCTATAGTCATAGCCATAGCATATACGGCAGCCCGAGTAGAGCCGGGGAAAACATATATGGCCTCCAGCGTATCTTTACTTTGGTTGATGTATATCTGTTTTACGCAGACATCCGCAATAACTCCGGCAATATTTGCGGTTACATCTGTCTTTTTAAGAGGCATCCAGGCATCTTTCGGCGAGTTGCTTTTCACAAGGAAGTAAGGAGACAGGGATTGCCCTTCCTTGGTAGGGACAACCTTGATGGGTTCTGCCTTCTTCTTCTCCGGTTCTGTTTTTTTCGGCTCTTTTTTCTCTTCCGGCACTATGGGCGTTTCCGGCTTAACGGCTGTTGCCGGCTGCCCTATCGGCTTCGAATTTTTTGTAGTGACCTTCATCTCCGTTGTTTTCATACCAACGAATGAAAATATGAGCGTGCTTCCCAGAGGTGCTTTTATCTCGTAATATCCGTCGAGGTTTGTTATTGTCCCATTTGTAGTTCCCTTCTGCACTACGCTAACCCCTATTATCGGCTCTCCATCCCTGTCTTTGATGACTCCCGAAACGGTACGCATTTCCTGTGCAATAGCTGCGGTGCAGATAAACAAAAGTAGTATTGTATATAAGGTTTTGAGTTTCATATATTTATTCTTTTTCTTAATTAATAGACCTGATTTTACGCTTGACTCAGTAAGTTATTCGATTTCGAGTTCTAACGGATCAATATCCATAACTGCATGTTCTGCCGTTCTCACCTGAATATTCTTGATGTATATACGGCTGTTAGGCGATAAATCCTTAATCCAGTCTTTTTGCTGTTTCGAAAACCGAGCAGAAGTGGAGCTGATGCCACTGATGAGATCGTCTTTGTCAGACAATGTGAACGAGGTGACCTGATAATTGCATTTCATACCCGGCGAAAACCATAGTTCGAGGCGTCCCGATTGGATAAGCTCCCACCGGTTTATCCGCCCCCTTTCCATTCCGCTAACTGTGGCATAGGGTTTGTCGAGTGTAAGCACGGCAAACCGTTTTTGCTTAAATTCCCTCAATGTGCCATTCGTATTTAGTACGCGCATTGTCAGTAATGCAGTCCCTGTTTTTTGTGGACGGACTATATAATTTATCCTGTCGGCTTTGGTTATAGTGCCATTGTCTATAGTGACGTCTATTTCGGCAAATTCGTCTTCATCATCGTAAATAATAAGAGGATTGTCGGCAAGGGCATAGAGTATATCCAACTCTTCGTCTTCGGGCTCTTTAACATTCTGGGTAAGCATTGATAGTATCCCCACAGCACAACCGGGTTTCCCCTGGTCGAATGACATGACTACCTGGTAAGTCGCCGCTTTGTTGCATGCAAAGTCGAACCGTTGCAGGTCGGTAGCTGTTTGTGTGTCGAATGTGCTGCCTATGAGTTTATCCTTCAGGTATAGTTGCAGTATTACCTTTCCTTCCGATTCTTCAGCATTGCAAACATTGAAACGGTATGTGGTATTCTTGCTCAACAAGAGCGGATATTTGGCAGTGGGAATAGCTTTCCCCGGTTCGGGCCCATCAAACTTTACCTTAAATTCGCGCAAGTACTCAGCATTGGCACCACTTTGCGAAACAGCCTTATCTACCAGTGTGTTGTCACACTGTGCGCTCATCCGACCGCAACAGAGGCAGATGGCAATCAGGCATAGTAAACCGATATGTTTCATAATCTTAATCTTTAATTTCGTGTATTTCATTCCTGCCGGTTGGTACCTGAATCCGGTCGGGATGATTACTTTTTTGAAAAAATGCCTATTTCGGCAGAAATTTTTACGCTATAGTTATCTCTCTCCATCTGAAACCATTGGTGAGATAATGAATAGTGCCATGTATTGCCTCCCCCTTTGCCCGAATAATTGATGCGCTGCCCGTAATGAATGGACTTGGGCGCAAAATCATCGTTCGACCTGCGACGGAGTTTTCCGGTATCCACGAGTTCCGAATCGTTGGCATAGAAACTGTAGTCGTTGGGGAATACGCCTTGTATGGCTACGAAAAAGCCATTAGGAGGAACAAATATCTGGTATTCGGAAAGGTTGACATCAAACCATCCGTTTGTATCTTGCGGAGGCTGAATCACAAGTATTTCCGGCAGGATATCTTTTCCGGGGGCATTGGTCAATGTATCCACATCGAAGATACGTACACGGAAGGGAGCTTCTACGTTTCCTTTGTTGGAGAGGTGGTAGCTAACCTTGCGTATATATCCGTTCAGGTGCTTCTTGTTCTCTATGTATAAAGCTATCTGCTGTCCGTGGGTATCCAGATATATCGAACCCGTAGTGAATATATTCCTGTTCCCCAGCGTTTTGCTTTTCTTGGGGAGCTTGGTAGCTGTTACAATCACCGATTCTATATTCAGAGGTTTTTCTTTTAATGCAATCCTTACTTCGGGTTTAGCCAGCAATGTGTCGGTGCCGAATGTCCGGCGTTCGTAACCCAGGCAAGATGCTGTAAGGCTGTCGGCCAGTTCGAGTTCCGATAATGTAAATTCGAAGAAGCCGTTATGGTCGGCAACCACCCCTTTGGGTTTTCCTTTTATTTGCAGCGTGGCATAAGAGATGGGACTTCCCGATGTTTCGTGACAGATAGTTCCTTTTATGGTGTATTCTTTTACAATGATCGTTTTCTTTGGAAAAAGAATCAGTTGTCCGGCATGAACCGTGTAAGCTATTTTCTTATAGGGCGCAAACAATTTATTGAGAACCGCCAGCAGCATCTGATCCTGGGCTGCAAGTGTTACGGGGCTGCAATGCGAAAACAGGTCGCTCGAATATGAAACATGGATACCGGCCGTCGCCGCAATTTTTTCAATGGCCTTTTCCATAGGCATAGCATTCAGTGAAACGCTGATACGTTTCTCAAGAACCGTATTTTGCGCAATTATAGGAATTGTTCCTACACACAGAAATATTATGAATACTATACTTTTCAAAGTTGTTTTTCTCATTAGACAAGGCTAAAAGTTAATACCCCCAAAAACGGAGGTAAAATATTATTTTTTCGAGGAGAAAAGTATTACTGAGAGGTTAATAATATCCCGCCTGCACTATCCTCTGCCCTTATCTGTAAAGTCAGTTCGATGATTTGCATAATTTCTTCGAGGCTCAGCCGGTCGAATGTACTGGTTATTTGCAGATTGGCAATAGAACCGTCTACCGATACGGGGATGCGGTATGTATTTTCTATAACTTTGGCAACTTCACTAAGTGGCGATTGTTGGAATACAAGTATTTTTGTTTTCCACGCCAATGAATTAGGGTCGGGATTATTGTTCTTTTCCAGTTTTCGCTGTTTCGTATCGCAAATTCCCTGTTCACCTTTTTTCAGTTCTATATGTCCGGATTTCCCTTCGGCAGAGAAGTTGATCACACCGGTAGAAACGGTAACCACTACCTCTCCGGCATCTTTAGCCGCTTTTATGCCGAACGAAGTGCCTACCACCTTCGTTTGTGTGTTGTTTGCATGTATGATAAATGGCTTGTGTGCATCGGGGGCTATCTCGAAGAAAGCTTCGCCTTCGAGATATATCTCGCGGGTATTGCCGGAAAATGATTCGGGGTAGCGCAGCGAGGAAGAACGGTTGAGCCAGACTGTACTGCCATCGGATAGCTTATATTCAAGCATTTCATCATCACCGGTATTCAGTGTCGAAAGGTTTTCGGCAATATAATTATTCGAGGCATCCTGCCCGGGAGTGCTTATAATGTTTATTAATATAATCACAATAGCGGCAACTGCAGCTACACTTCCTATCAACGAAAAGAATCGCAAGGGTAAGCTCTTTTTCTTCGCACCACCGATGCGAAGGTTTACTTTCTGTAGTGCCTGTTCTACATCCGGCGTAAAATCATCGGCAGGAATTTGCTGCCATATCTTCGAAAATTCATCCATTACCCCCGGATGCTGTTCGCTCCATTCGCGGATTTGCTGTTTCTCGTCATCGTTGCATTCTCCTGCAAGATAGCGGGCAATCAACTCGTAAGGAATATTTTTCATATCTGTTTTATTCTAAGTCTTGTATATTGTTAGACAATGGCGAAACCTGTTATCCCCAAACCAATAGGTATAAAATGGAGATTAATGGCAACTTTTTAAGTTTTGGTTGTAAATAGTCGCGTAACTTCCGCAGGGCAATGCCCATCTGGTTGTCGATTGTTTTTTTCGATATGTTCAAATAGTCGGCTATCTCTTCATATGTGAGCCCCTCGTGTTTGCAGAGGATAAATATCTCGCGGCACCTTTCGGGCAAAGTATTTATCCCCGATTGTATCAGTGCTGCAATTTGCGCATCCGACATTTTCTCGTCGCTATCATGCCCTTCCACGTATTCCGAATACACATCGAGGTGACGCTGCTCTGTCTGTTGTTTTTTTATAACGTTCAGTGTATAGTTACGCGCAGAAGTATATAAATATGCCTTTACGGATGTATCGATATTGATTGCCGCAGCCTTTTCCCACAAATGGACAAACATATCCTGTACACTTTCTTCCGCATCTTCATGCGAGAGGCATATAGCAAACGAGAACCGGCACAAGGGGACATAATATTTTCGAAAAAGCATATCGAAAGCATCTTTATCCCGGTGCTTTATCCTTTCAAATAATTCAAATTCGTCCAATGTCTATGTATTTTATTTTAACAGTATATTCGTTTTATATAAGAGTATTATTCATCTGGAAATCAAAAATACACAAATTATTTCAACCGAAAGATATGAAGACCATTTCGTACACTACGATTATTTAGGGTCTCAGCATAAAAAACAATATAAAAAGTTTTGTTTTCTTCCGTTTATTATCTTTATTTGCATCATATTGTTTCGTTTTAGATTTTAATCGTTTGCTTTTAATATTTATTTAGTAAGACAATGAAAGGTTTTGATGTAATAATCATAGGGGGAGGAGCAACAGGAGCCGGCATAGCACGAGATTGCGCCAAGCGTGGAATCAACGTTTTGCTTCTCGAACAACATGATATAGCAACGGGGGCAACAGGGCGCAATCATGGATTGCTGCATAGTGGTGCACGATACGCAGTAAATGATCATGAATCGGCTAAAGAATGTATCGACGAAAATAATATCCTAAAGAAAATAGCGCCTCATTGCCTCAAGCCATCAGGCGGTCTGTTCCTTACCCTCCCCGAAGACGACCCTACCTATCAGCAGACATTTGTAGATGCTTGTTCAAAAGCCGGGATCAGCGCCGAAATTATAGATCCGAAAGAAGCCTTATTGCTCGAACCATCTGCCAATCCCGACATTATAGGGGCAGTAAAAGTACCCGATGGCTCTATCGATCCGTTCAGGCTTACTTTATCAAACATTCTGGATGCTAAAAAATACGGTGCAACCATCTATACATACCACGAAGTTTTGAAAATACTAAAAAATGGAGATCAGGTACAAGGCGTGGCGGTTTGGGATAAAATAACGAAAACAGAGAAAAACATCCATGCTCCTATTGTAGTAAATGCAGCCGGTATCTGGGGGCAGAAAATGACTGTGTATGCCGATATCAATCCCGTGAAGATGCTTCCCGCCAAAGGCTCTTTGCTTATCATGGGGCACCGGCTGAACAATATTATCCTGAACAGGTGCCGCAAGCCCGCCGATGCCGACATATTAGTTCCCGGCGAAACGGTTTCCGTTATAGGTACTACTTCTATGCGTATTCCTTACCAAGACATTGACAATCTGACCATAACCACTCAGGAGGTAGACCAACTGATAAGGGGAGGCAGCAAACTATCCCCTATTTTGGCAAAGACTAGGATATTACGCGCTTATGCAGGTGTCCGCCCATTGGTGGCAGCCGATGGCGACATTGGCGGGCGCAATATTAGCCGGGGCATTGTATTGCTCGACCATGAAAAACGCGATGGGCTGAAAGGGTTCGTATCTATAGTCGGAGGCAAGCTGATAACATACCGCCTGATGGCAGAAATGACAACCGACCTGATCTGCAAAAAAATGAATCTCACGGCAGGCTGCACAACAGCGTCGGACAAACTTCCGGGAGCTTTGGATGATAAAATGCCAGTAGAGTCGAACCCCTCAATCTCCCGGATGCAAAAACAAGTACTGATGTCGCGCTATGGCGATTTGTCGGGTAATATATCGCCCGAGATAAAAGACAAATATCTTGCCTGCGAGTGCGAAGAGGTATTAGCCGACGAAGTTAGGTCGGCTATCCATAAATTTCACATCAGCAACTTGTCTGATCTTCGCCGCAGAACACGCCTGGGGATGGGCACCTGTCAGGGTACGCTTTGCGCATGTCGTGCTGCTGCTATAATGAATGAAGAAAAGGTAAGGTGTGATTATAATGCCAAACAGGATTTGATTGATTTCCTGAACGAGAGATGGAAGGGAATGCTTCCTATAGCGTGGGCAGACACATTACGCGAAAGCGAATATATGAGCTGGCTCTATCGCGGCATGTTCGGGATGTCGGCTAAAAGCAGTCCACTACAAAAGGAAAGAGTAAGCACAGTTAAACAGACTCTATGAAATTCGATACTATAATAATAGGCGGGGGGCTTGCCGGTCTGGCTTGTGGCATCAGGCTTGCCCAAAACAACCAGCGATGTGCCATTGTTTCGTCAGGACAAAGTTCTTTATGTTTCTTTTCGGGTTCTTTCGATTTGCTAGGACATACATCCGAAGATAAACCAGTATATGATTTATTAGAATCTCTTTCGATATTAGCCAATAAAGACAAAAAACATCCCTATTCGAAAATCGGAGTTTCTAAAATCGAAAAATTACTGGAACAGTCTTATGCCTTACTAAATAATCTGGATATAAAAATGAAAGGCGATGTTCGGAAAAATCATTTCAGGCTGACTCCTATGGGTACGACCCGGCCAACCTGGTTGTCGGTAGATACCCTGGCTACCAGCCCATCGGCCGACAAACTGCCTTGGCGAACATTAGCTGTATGCAACCTACAGGGATTTACAGATTTTCCTCACCAGATATTTGCAGAGCAACTGGCATCTTTGGGCGTAAAAGTAAATACACATTCTATTAAGGTTCGCTTTTTAGATAGCATAAGGCAGAATGCAACAGAAATGCGTTCAGCAAGCATTGCACGCTTACTCGAAAAGACGGAAAATCTTGAAGAGCTGGCAAAGGCTTTGAATCTGATAGCAAAAGACAACGATGCTATTCTCTTACCGGCAGCATTATACAGCGCTGACGGCAAAGCATTTGGCAAATTAAAAAACATGGTATTGGGGACTGAATTGTTTCTGTTGCCAACTATGCCTCCATCGGTTGTCGGATTGGAAATAGAATCTTCGCTTATTACTGAGTTTAAAGCACATGGGGGAGTATTCTTTGCAGGTGATTCGGTTTTGAAAGGTGAGATCCAATCGGGTAAGGTGCAATGTGTTTATACTGCCAATCATGGAGATATCCCTATGGTTGCCGATAATTACGTATTGGCTACAGGCAGTTTTTTCAACAAGGGGCTTATTGCTACCAACACCTCGATATATGAGCCGATATTTGATTGTGATGTAGAATTTCTTCCAAACCGGGGAGACTGGTATTCGAAAGATTTATTTACAAAGCAAAATTATTTTGGATTCGGTGTTAAAACCACTTCTTCATTCAAAGCCCTGTCGGGAGGAAATCCGGTAGATAACCTGTATGCCATAGGCTCGGTATTATCCGATTTCAATCCTGTAGAAGAAGGTAGTGGAGCCGGGGTTGCCTTGCTGACAGCTTTAAATGTCGCTAACCATCTATTGGATAAATAAGCATGGATACAAAATCATTATATACAAGCCCTAACAATTTCGAAGAGTGTACTAAATGTACAATCTGTACCACAGCATGCCCGCTATTGAATATTGTCGATCTATTTCCCGGGCCTAAGCATGCAGGACCCGACGGAGAGCGCCTGCGGTTGATGGATTCTGAATTATATGACGAAGCTCTAAAATATTGCCTGAATTGCAAACGGTGTGAAGTTGCCTGCCCGTCGGGCATCCAAATCGGAGATATAATACAAGCCGCGAGAATAGAATACGGAAAGCAAAGTTTTAACCTGAGGAACTTCCTGTTGGCTAACACCGATCTGGTAGGTTCGCTGTCTACAATGATGGCGCCGGTAGTGAATGCAACAATAAAGACGAAACCTGTGCGCAGGATGATGGATGCGGCTTTGAGAATCGACCATCGCCGTATTTTCCCCAAATATGCTTCGCAAACCTTCGAAAGCTGGTATAAAAAGCAGGCAGATCTTCAGCAACGATACAACAAACAAGTCGCTTTTTTCCACGGATGTTATGTAAATTACAATCATCCGCAACTGGGCAAAGATTTAGTTAAAGTGTTTAATGCCCTAGGGATAGGAGTCCAACTATTGAAGAAGGAGAAATGTTGCGGAGTCGCCCTCATTTCCAACGGATTTATTGACCAGGCTAAGAAGCAGGCGGAAATTAATGTTGCATCGTTGCACGAATCTATTATAGGAAACAATGTTCCGGTTGTAGGTACATCCTCTACTTGCATTATGACCTTGCGCGACGAATATCCGCATCTCTTAGGCATCGACAATTCTGATATCCGCGATAAAACAGAACTGGCCACCCGCCATATCTACCGCTTACTGATGCAAGGCAGTACCAACCTGAAACTGAATGCAAAAAAAATAAAGGTTGCATACCATACTGCATGCCATATGGAGAAAATGGGATGGGCTTATTATTCAATCGAATTGCTGAAGATGATACCCAACATTGAAGTGTATGAGTTGAAATCGCAATGTTGCGGCATTGCAGGCACATACGGGTTTAAGAGAGAAAACTACGACACCTCGCAAGCGGTTGGAGGATCTCTGTTCGAACAGATAGAATCGCTCGATATTGATTTTGTCGTATCCGATTGCGAAACATGCAAATGGCAGATCGAGATGTCTACATCGCGTGAATGTGTCCATCCGATTTCTGTTCTGGCTCAGGCTTTAGAGTAAATATTTTAGAGAAATACCAATTTGAAATATACATAATATGAAAAAGACAGAACGGATTGAAGCGGATATTGAAAATTCTTCTGCGCAAATTGATTATATGGAAGTGAATTTTCCTGCCAAAGAGCAAGATCTCATACACATTGGTATATTGAATATATTGAGGGAAATATTCAGGTTGATAGATTTTCCGTCTTTAGCAACTAAAAAAAGCCACAGGAAGAATATTTGATTGGCGATATAACATCTAATTTCTGCCAAAATCGCCGGAGTATTTTATCTTGCCATTGCCCACTCCCAAATCCCTTTTTGCTAATTGCGCCAGAAGCAGGCTAAAAATAAGCAAAACGAGATATTTTCTAACAATTACTAAGTAACTTTACGGGATAATCATATATCTCAAAGCCATATGAATACCCAAATAAACCAAAGCCTGCAAGCATTGAAAGAAAGCAATTACAAGGCATTCAACGAAAAACTGATCCCAACCAACTACGAAATACTTGGCATACGTATGCCCGCATTGAAGAAACTGGCAAAGGAGATAGCAACCGGGGTAGATGTCGATTCTTATCTAAAAAATGCAGAATATACGACATACGAACATATTTTGCTCTACGGGCTGGTATTAGGACAGCTCAAAAAACCGGAACTAGAAACAGTGTTCAATTATTTAGACCCTCTTATCCTGAAGTTTGACAACTGGGCGCATGTGGATACAATTGTCTCATCGCTGAAAATCTTCCAAAAACACCCGGATGAAGTGCTGGCACATTACCTGCCGCTCAAGACACACGAAGGAGAATTCACCAAGCGTACTTTTATCATTCTCCTGATGGATTATTTTATGAGCGAGACCCATATTGATATGACATTAAAGCATTTGCCCGAAATACAGCAGGGGCAATATTATGTAGATATGGCTATTGCCTGGGCGATTAGCGTAGGGCTTGTTAAATTTTATGACAAAACCATTCCATTGCTGGAACAGCAGGTATTCTCTAAATTTGTACATAACAAAGCTATCCAGAAAGCCCGCGAGAGTTACCGGATAACGCCGGAGAAAAAGGAATTGCTGAATGGCTTGAAAATAAAATAAGGGAAGGGATACGTTAGAATAGGAACAACCCACAGCTGAGCTCCCTTGATTTTGTTATCAATGTACTACAATACAATCAGTTCAACATCGAAGAAACATATTAAAGCAAGAAGTATATTTATGAAAACGTTAACTTTAACAATCGCTCTCTATCTCTTTTTTAGCTTCAATACATATGCTCAAAACAAAAAAGAGAAAGACAACGACGACCGCACCTATTGGACTAGCCTGCTATATAAGATGGCTGCACCCGTACTGAGCAATATGAGCAAAGGCGAGCTATCTAAAAACATGCAGCTGGAATTAAGCCCGACATGGGACGGACGCAACAAGAAAGTCGCCTACATGGAATGTTTCGGACGCCTGATGTCGGGACTTGCTCCCTGGCTTAGCTTACCCGACGACAATACCCCTGAAGGAATACAAAGAAAACAACTTCGCGAATGGGCATTAGAGAGTTACAAGCACGCTGTCGATCCCGATAGTCCCGACTATCTCTTATGGCAGAACGAAAACCAGCCCTTGGTCGATGCAGCCTTTATTGCCAACAGTTTCCTGCGCGCACCCGAACAGTTGTGGGAACCGCTCGACAACGTTACAAAACAACGTTATATTAAAGAATTTCAGCAACTTCGCCGCATAGACCCTCCTTATTCCAATTGGCTGTTATTTTCGGCTATAGTCGAAACTTTTTTGATGTCGGCCGATGCTCAATACGACAAATACCGCATCAACTCTGCCCTCCGCAAAATAGAAGAATGGTATGTAGGCGATGGATGGTATTCGGATGGAGAACACTTTTCCTTCGATTATTACAACAGTTTCGTCATTCAGCCAATGTATGTAGGCGTTTTGGAAAACCTTCTGAAAAAGAAAGTCAGCTTGTCGAATAAGAATCAAAACAAGATTAACCAAGATCTGGATTTAGCAACTAAAAGGATGCAACGTTATAGCATTATCCTCGAGCGTTTCATCTCCCCCGAAGGTACATTCCCCGTTTTCGGACGTTCTATGACATATCGGCTGGGAGTTTTCCAACCACTGGCATTACTAGCCCTACAGGAAAAACTACCTCAGGAACTAACAGAAGGACAAGTAAGAAGCGCACTCACTTGCTCCATGAAACGGATGTTTTCGGTAGAAGGAAACTTTAACGAAAAAGGATTCCTTCAGTTAGGCTTCGCCGGACATCAGGTCGATCTTGCCGATTCGTACACAAACAATGGCAGCCTGTACCTCACTTCCGAAGTATTCCTCCCGTTAGGGCTGCCGGCCAATCATACTTTCTGGACATCACCTTCGCAAGACTGGACATCCAAAAAAGCGTGGAACGGACAGCCATTTGCCAAAGACCATGCAATAAGAGACTGATAGCAAGACAGGCAAGCCGATATTAACTCTTTATAGCGATTCCGGAAAACCACAAGGATATGGAAACAGGGATGCTTTGTTACAAAAGCACCCCTGTTTTGTTACCTGAATGTTTTTTACACCATTTTTGAGCCCAAAACATAACCTTTGTTTAAAAGGAAAATACAATATTTGCATATAATAAATGAATTTGTCGTGGCTACCGAAAGGGTACAACAATCACATTAAAGAATAAAAGATATGAATAAAATATTGCTGCTTGCCATTCTCTTACTCTCCGGCATCTCAACCGTAGATAGCCAAAACCACAACTCTGGAGCCGAAGAAAAAGATTATGCAGGCTATCTGTTTGCATACTTCAAAGGAAACAACATAAAAGACGAAGCCGTTTGTTATGCAATCAGCCGCGATGGATATAACTATCTGGCATTAAACAACAACAATCCTATATTAGACTCCAAACAAATCAGTTCGACAGGAGGAGTTCGCGACCCTCACTTGCTTCGTTGTCAGGATGGTAGAACATTCTACATGGTGGTCACCGATATGACCTCGTCGAAAGGTTGGGACTCGAATCGAGCTATGACCTTCCTTAAATCGGATGACTTGATAAACTGGACATCGAGTATTATAAACATCCAACAGAAATACCCGAATCAGGAAAACCTGAAACGAGTATGGGCGCCCCAAACCATTTACGACCCTGCCGTTGACAAATACATGGTCTACTGGTCGATGAAACATGGCAACGGACCCGACATTATTTATTATGCCTATGCCAATAAAGACTTTTCCGGCCTCGAAAGCGAGCCTAAGGTTTTGTTTAGACCCAAAAGCGGAAAATCGTGCATCGACGGCGACATAATCAACAAAAACGGCATCTATTACATGTTCTACAAAACCGAGGGGCATGGCAATGGTATCCGCCTTGCATTGACAGACAGCCTTGCATCCGGGAAATGGCTTGAGCAACCCGGCTACAAGCAACAGACAAGAGATGCAGTAGAGGGTTCGAGTATTTTCAGGCTTATAAACAGTGATACATATATACTGATGTACGATGTGTATATGAAAGGTAAATACCAATTTTGCGAAAGCAAAGACCTTGATATATTTAAAGTAGTGGACAATAATATTACGATGAACTTTCATCCGCGCCACGGCTCGATAATACCAATAACACGCCATGAACTAAAAGCCCTGACCGATAAATGGGGAATCCCCAAAGGCTTCGAAATGCCGGCAGACAACACCCCTGTACCCGAAAGCTACTATGCCGATCCCAAAACACAATATTCCAACTAAACCTTTGAAACAGGGATGAAAACAAAAATAGCAACTTTAATCAATCTATGTACTGTATGACAGATAAGCCCTATATTGCCGAAATACGCGACATAGTAAAAGGTGCTGGGTTTACAGATGTGCCATTATTCCAATGCGACTGGAACTCCAATTTCGAAAACAATGCTCTCGAAGATTTAGTTTGGACTATTAATTTCGGTACAGGAGCCAATATCGACGCCCAATTCAAACACCCGCACCAAATTGTAATAGACCTAGGCGAAGACAAGAGAATAACAGGATTCTCGTACCTGCCCCGTGCCGAGGACAAGAAACCAGGTATGATAAAAGATTTCAAAGTATATATCAAGGCAAAACCATTTAAACAAAACTAACCTATAATGAAAAAGTATCTGATTTATTTACTTATCCTGTCTTGCATATTTGTTTGCAGCTGCGGACAGAAAAAGAACCAACAACAAGGCGAAGACGCGGAAGCAGAAGCCAAAATGATAGTATCGGGCGAAAAGTGGCTCGACACTGATGGCAACGCGATAAACGCTCACGGCGGAGGCATCCTCTACCACGATGGCACATACTATTGGTATGGAGAATACAAAGGCGATTCCACATACTGGAATCCCAAAGTACCCAGTTGGGAATGTTACCGTACCGAAGCCGGCGGCGTTTCCTGCTATTCGTCGCAAAACCTTGTAGACTGGAAATTTGAAGGAGTGGTATTGCCATCGGATACAGTAAACGAAAGTTCGGAACTTCACTATTCCAATGTATTGGAACGTCCGAAAGTGATATACAACGACAAGACCAAGAAATTTGTAATGTGGCTCCATGTCGATAGTCACGACTATGCCAAGGCTGCGGCCGGCGTTGCTGTTTGCGATACGCCTAACGGCAAGTTCGAGTACTTGGGGTCTATGCGCCCGAATGATGCCATGAGCCGCGATATGACATTATTTAAGGATGATGACGGGAAAGCCTATCATTTCTATTCTTCCGAAGAGAACAAGACATTGTATATAAGCCTGCTTACCGACGACTATCTTAAACCCACAGGGCAATTCACCCGCAACTTTATAGACCAATCGCGCGAAGCCCCGGCTGTATTCAAGCAGAACGGCAAATATTACATCCTTTCATCGGGCTGTACTGCATGGGATCCCAATCAGGCGGAATATGCTGTTGCCGATTCTATAATGGGGCAATGGAAAGTAATGGGCAACCCTTGTTCGGGCAAAGATGCCAATATCACCTTCTACGGGCAAAGTACAAACGTCCTTAAAGTAGAAGGTAAGAAAGACGCTTATATAGCCATGTTCGACAAATGGAACAAGACAGACCTCATCGACTCACGATACATCTGGTTGCCTATCAAATTCAGTGGTGATTCCATTGATATTGCTTGGCAGGAAAAATGGAATATAAATGAGGCTTTTAAGTAAGAATTAAGGCTCTAATATTATATCTAAAACATGGAAAGAAGTTGAATTCTAAGTTTCCTGCAAATTTAGAATTCAACTTCTATTTATTTCGAATTCACGTTAAAGCTAAAAAATATGCAACCATAATCAATCAGGAGTTTCTCAATGGGAAAAAGATTCGATAAATTCTTTGGAGAAGGAATAAGGCGCATCGCTATCAACTACACCTCTCATCTTATTGGGGCTATCTCCCAACTGATAACTTATTGTTGCTCCATCAATCAACATCTGGTGTGTCAGGTAATTTTTAGAATATAGGTTCCCATTTAACTGCACAGAGTGTACATAACGATTGGCTTTATTGTTATTCTCAGAAAGTATCTTTATTTGCTTACCATTCTCCAGATTCAGCGCCACTTTCTTAAATAAAGGAGAACCCAATGCATACTCATCTGTTCCCGGACAAACAGGATAAAAACCCAAGGCTGAAAACACATACCAAGCCGATGTTTGCCCGTTGTCTTCATCTCCGCAATATCCATCAGGATTGGGCGTATATAATTTATCCATCACTTCGCGAACCCAGTATTGAGCTTTCCACGGCTCTCCCGAATAGTTGTACAGATATATCATGTGTTGCACAGGTTGGTTACCATGAGCATAATTACCCATATTCATTATCTGCATTTCCCGTATCTCGTGTATAACATGGCCATAATAACTATCATCGAACAAAGGCGGAACATTGAAAACTGAATCCATCATCCGATTGAAACCTTCGTTTCCTCCCATCAGGTCTATCAGTCCTTGCGGATCATGGAATACTGACCAGGTATAGTGCCAACTGTTGCCTTCGGTGAAAGCATCGCCCCACTTCAAGGGGTTGAAAGGTGACTGAAATCCTCCATCCTGATTCCTTCCACGCATCAGTTTATGTTCTTCATCAAAGAGATTCTTGTAGTTGAAAGCCCTTTGCTTATATACCTCGATTTCACTCTCAGGTTTACCCAGTTTTCTGCCTAGTTGGTAAATACACCAGTCGTTGTAAGCATATTCAAGAGTACGCGCAGTATTTTCATTGATATTTACATCGTAAGGAACATACCCCAACTTATTATAATACTCCCATCCTTTACGTCCGGTAGAACTTACTTGCGGATGAACAGTACCGGCTCCATGTATAAGTGCCTGCCATAAAGTTTCGATATCGTATCCTCTTAAGCCTTTCAGGTAAGCATCTGCAACTACAGAGGCCGAATTGTTGCCTACCATGCAATCCCGATGGCCAGGGCTGGCCCATTCGGGGAGGAAGCCGCTCTCCTTGTAAGCATTTACCAATCCTTCCTGCATCTTTATATTCATGTCGGGATAAAGCAGGTTTAACAGAGGGAAAAGACTACGAAACGTATCCCAGAAACCGGTGTCGGTAAACATATAACCCGGCAAAACCTCTCCGTTGTAAGGGCTGTAATGTACAACTTCATTCTTTTCATTTATTTCGTAGAATGAGCGGGGGAAAAGCACTGAACGGTAAAGGCAGGAATAGAATGTCCTTACATTGTCAATATTATCATCTTCAACCTCTACCTTGCCCAACACCTTGTTCCACTCTTGCTTACCTTGAGTTTTTATTTCATCAAAGGTGTGGTTTGCCAGTTCTTTTAAGTTCAGCTCTGCCTGCTCGTGACTAATAAAGGATGATGCTACACGGGCGTGGACTTTTTCTCCTTTAGTGGTCGAAAAGCCAATGATTGCTCCTGCATGGTCATCCGACACCTCAAATTTTCCTTCTGCGATATCCCCTCCGGCAACAGAGGCTTTATATGTGAACGGCTTGTCGAAGGTTATTACAAAATAGTTCTTGAAATTATCGGGTACGCCTCCGCTGTTTTTTGTTGTGTAGCCTATAATCTTATTTTCTTCTGGTATAATTTTAATATATGACCCTTTGTTGAAGGCATCGACAACAATGTATGAATTATCATTCCGGGGAAAAGTAAAACGAAAGATTGCCGCCCGTGAGGTCGGAGCCAATTCGGCTACAACATCATGATCGGCCAGATAAACGGAATAATAATAGGGCTTGGCAACCTCCAATTTATGAGAAAACCAACTGGCACGTTCCTCCTCGTCGAACACTGGTTTTCCTGTTATTGGCATGATGGAAAACTGCCCGTAGTCGTTGATCCAGGGACTAGGCTGGTGAGTCTGCTTCAGTCCTCTGATTTTATCGGCAGAGTAAGTATATGTCCACCCGTCGCCCATCTTACCGGTCTGTGGTGTCCAGAAATTCATACCCCACGGACGGGCAATAGCCGGATAAGTATTACCCGTTGATAAAGAATATTTACTTAAAGTGCCGACTAAGGGGTTGACGTGACCTGTCCAGTCTTTTATTTGCCCTGATACTGTAGGAGCCAAAGCGAAGCAGGCTAAAAATAACAATATGTATTTTCTCATAATTTTTAGTTATAGAATGGCTGATATCTATTATTAAATAGGGGCGGACTTATTTGCCCGCCCCTACTATAAAGTTTCTATTACATAACCGTCTCCGGATTATTCATATACCCAAATCTCTGTAACATCTAAATAACTATTGTAACGTCCGGTCATTTCAAATTTCACATAACGTGCAGTCACCGGCACATAGAATCCGAAATAATGGTTAAGGCTTTGAGGTGTTTCTAGTTCTCCCTGCGAAGTCCAATCCACATTGTCCATAGATGTTGATATCTTCATATTCTTAGGAGAGGAGGCTGTTGTATTCCGGTAATAATCTGCTCCCAGAGCCACGAATGTTTTTGCCGCTCCCATATCTACGTAGAATGACAATTCGTCAGAAGATACATATAGCGAGCTTCCACCCGTTCCTCCATAACCATTGATAATAGAAGAAATATTTTTGCCGACAGGAACGATAGAGCTTCCCGTCCAACCGAGCTTCTCTATATTAACCCAAGCTGGATCTTTTTCAGCAAGATATTGGATGTTTCTGAATACTTTCAGTATTTTCAATACAGCAACCCCATTCGTTTCATCCAGAGCAATAATCGGATCGTCGGCAGTAAATGCAACAGTTACCTCGTGAGATTCTTCCTCTGTTGTTTGCAACAAGAAATCATCTGTTATACCCCAAGTTACAACTGCCGAGGTCTTTTCTCCTGCCTGAATGGTAACTTCGGCCGGAGTTATCGTTACTGTATTCATAAACTTATCTTCTATACCGGTTGTCGTAAACTTGACTTTAGTGGTTTTCAACGCCGGTTTGTCAAGCTGAACCGTAAACTTGTAAGCTATAGGGTCAGGATTCACGATTGCCCCGTTAGAGTATGCACGCCCGAAAATAGTGCTGCTACCTTCTTCCCCTACAATAGAGGCCGTAGGAATATAGGCTTCTTTCTTGACAATGACTTTCGCCTCAATCGGATCTACAGGCGTTTTATAGCCGGTGGCACGAACCCTCACTCCTATCTCGTAAGTTTCTTCATCATAATTGGTTTGTGCAAAACTAAAGTCTTCTTCTTTCAGCGTTACCGTTACGTATGTATCGGTATGACCAACTTTTAGGGTTTCCTTTGTAGTGCTGATCTCAATCAGGTCAGCAGGAATGTTTTCAGACAATATCTCGTAAGATAGGTTGATATCTTCGGGCGAAGCCTTAAACCTGAACATATATGTCCGGCTTACCACATCGTCGAGTTCTAATATACCGTCACTGTTATAGACTGCATTCAATACCAATTCTGTTCCCTCGCCGGCATCAGATATCGAAACTGATGGTTGGTTATCGGGAAAGGGTTGCAGCCCCAGCTTTTCGTCATCATCGCAACTCATAAGTGCAAATAACGCACTTACTATCAGAGCAAAAAATAATTTATAATATTTCATATCTTTTTTGTTATAAATTAGTTTTCTATAGGGAGATCTGTTAAATAGCTATAAGGTTTTGGATCCTGATGCTTATAGTAGGTAGTAATAGGTTTCAGTTTCGACCCATATAATACTTCAGCACCCGACAAACGGCCAAAGGCACTGCTAAACTTCGTTGGTTTCAGGTCAAAGCCCATATACCAGCCAAATCCGTTATTAATCAGATTCTGAGCAGACGATGCGCTTAGCGAACCTCCAATACCTAAGTTGTATTCGGATGCCAGACCTGCACATTCTTTTCGAGTCATTTGCCCAATAGGCGATGCACTACTTCCATAGTTTGGCACTACAATGTCTATCCATTCCTTAGCATCCACATCTTCCCCCGTTTCCAAATCTTTAACAGAGGCTACACCATACATGTAGCCAAAGGCAAATACTGTCATCAATTTATCAGGCATCGCTTTTTTGGTTTCATAACACAGACGGGCCGCTGCTTCTCTGCTCCTGGTTGTAAGAGCAGGATTACTAGGGTCTGGAGCAGTAGAATACTCATCATCATAATTTACTCCATCCAGATTATAGGCTTTGCAATACGAGGCTATTTCACGGGCAAAATCTTTCGCTCCCTGATTCGAGAGTTGAGCCAAACCTGTCATATCGTGGTTACCCAACAAACCTAACAATACTTTTACCCCGCGTTTGCGCAATGGCTGAAGGTAGGTTTCGTTATTATCCAGCAAAAATTGGGTCTGCGGGTTACATTGTATGCGTGGACGACCAGCTTCAGCGTCATAATTGATATTGGCTGCAAACAAGACAATCACATCCCACAGAAGTTTACCATTTTCCAACTCGAAAGAAAGTGTATTCAACGGGTTCACATTGTTTATCTCAAAAAACAGGTAACCTCTTACAACATCTTCACCCTTATATGCATCTGCCGCATTACGCATATCTTTTACAAAATAAATACAATGTTTTGCGTCGTCGTTGCTGATGGTAATATCGCTACTGTATTCCGATATCGCCAATGGAATGGCATAAGTTTTACCATCCTCCATATTATCAGAAGCATTGATAGTAATGCCTACCTCGGCAGACTTCACATTACTATTGATAGCAAACGTGCCGTCATTGTCGAAGATTACATCATCTTGGGGATATATTTCGAAGTCGGTTCCATATTTAAGATTGTATGCTGTCAAATACTCAGCATCAAACGCCACCCTCGCTTTGGTACCTGCCGTCGGCAACTTTGTCAATCCCATTTTCACAGCTGTGGTATAAGAACCTTTGTAAAGCTCTATAATATTAGATGCCTTATTGGTTTTTCCATCACGCAGGTATGCATTATTTTCATATACATTATTGTAGTCCGATTCATTTACTTTTCTCCCGATATCCAGGTCGTCATCGCAAGACATGAGAAATATCATGCTGCCCAGTATAAAGGCCAACGATGATATGAATGATATATTTTTTATTTTCATAATTAAATTCTCAAGTAAGATTAAACATCTATCAATTTATTTGGGGTATCTCTACATTCACCCAAGTCGGCGATGCGCTATTTGCTGCGGTTATATTATTTCCGTTTCCGGTATGGTCGGTAATAACATTGCCTGCACCCTCATTAAATTTCCAATAGGCAATCAGTCCCGGCGAATTCGGCTCTACTTCGTAAGGATTGCCTGCTATTTGCTCTGCCGTTCTCTGCACAGTCCAGATACGAACCTCAGATATTTCGCCTGGCAACCAACGTGTTGCATCCCATGCATAACCTATATAACAACCACTTGTCAGATTCAAAGACCCTGATGCAGCCTTATCGCTGTAAACGAGTTCTCCGTCCTTATAATACAGCCGCTCTTTGGTAGTATTGTCATATACGATGGCGATATGCACCCATTCGTTAACGGGTAACCCCGAAACTTTGTTAGGAGCCGGGAAATTTCCGCCCGGTGCTACTACCTGAAGTTGGTCGCGCGGACGATCGCCATCTCCAATACGGACAAGGAATTTTCCTTCTATACCAAATACCGAACTCAGAGCATTATCACGTCCTGCAACCCAATCGGCACTGCGCACCAACGCTTCTACTGTGATTGTAGGTACGCTACTCACGTTGCTTGTCCATTTTATAGGGAAATAAATTTTTGAAATATCAGCAACCACATTGATAAGTGCAGCGCCCTTAAAGATAAAAAATACTGTTTTCTGATCTTTAGCTATTTCAATGTCAGAAGCGTTTACTACAGCCACCGGCAGCACATAGCGTCTGGATTTATCCAGATTTCCGGTATTCATAAAATTAATGAGAATGTTATCTCCTGATACGTCTCCGGCTTTGATAACTGTCGCCTTTTCCGGTATTTCGTAATATTCAGGTTCGAGCGCGGTTGCTTCATCTCCATATATCAGGTTATAAGCTGCTGTAAGGGCCGGCACTGCATCGAAGTTGATATGTATATCTTTCTCGGCAGGCAAAGCGATGCGATAGCTAATTTCCCGTGATGCCTCCATAATATTGGGTTTGATCAACAGGTCGTCATTAATGGTAGAAGAAGTGATATAAAGCCTGTTTCCGAAATGATGCTCGTTTACGATATCTGCATCTTTACATCCGCTAACCAAAAGTGTTATTGCAACCAATAATAATGCGAAAATATTCTTATTGTGTTTCATATTCATTCTTATTTATTTGGATTCATAATACGAATAATGTCGCGTACATATCCATAAGTCCTGTTATAATAATCGTTATGAACATTCATCACGAACAAGCCCTTGCGGCTAAAGTCGGGAGACTCTTGCGTAACCCATTGCGCAGCACCAAGTGCAGCTATGGTTTTCTCGTTGTCGCCAGTCAGAGTATTCCAATAACCAATTATTTTATCTTTATCGTCGGCCTGAGGTAATTGCACACATGCAAGGAAACGGTCGGTAGGGACAGGGTTGATACCGCCTTCTACCCCTAACACAGCGTCTTTTCCTGCCTGAACGGCCAAATATGTCTTCACCGAAAGATCGTCTGCATTGGTCGAAGAGGCCGATTTAATAACCAGATAATCATACTCTTCCAGCATATCCATATTCTCGGGTACAAGATATTGGATATTGCTATACAGTACCAGCGTCTTGCCTTTGTGTGTTTCGCGCCAAGCCATAACTCTATCAAACAGGTTTTGTTGGCGTGCGTTGTACAAAGCTAAAGCCGGTTCGGTAAGGCTGACTAACGAACGGCCTGTGTAGTCGACAACAATGCCATGGTAGCTATATTTGTCGCAAAGAGCAAGTGCGGCATCTATCTGTCCTCCCAGGTATTGAAGTGCGTCTTCTTCTGTCAGTTTAGGATTTGCCTTTTCCATCGCTTGCCAGTCTGCTTCAAATCCATTATAGTCAATCACATACAAGACCCGCGTGCCTTTATCGTTTTCCACTTTCACCATTTCTTCCTGAGTAACAGAGTTTAGGTTGTCAGGATTATTCAAGCAAATGAAATCGACGCTATCGGGAAGCGCAGTCAGTCGTTCGGCTTGTTTCATTGGTATTGTCTTGGGATTATCGAACGACACAAAGATTGCATTATGTTCGCCGGCCTTATAGTCTCTCAGATTCTTCAGATAGTCTGCATATAACTGTGGATTCGAATCTTCTAAAGTAGGATTTTTGAGGTCGAGACTTTCCGGGTCTGTCCAGTCGTCGCACGAGTTGAAGGCTAGGCCTAACATCGATGCTATCACTACAAATAGAGAATATTTTAAATAATTTTTCATATATACTTTCATTAAGGTGATTATTATTTCTTAGCAGCCCACCACAAGTCTGTAGCCATATTATCAGGACCTTTCAGGTATTTGGATACAGCTTCGGTTATATTCTCCGAGTTACTATTATATTCATCAAGAGGGTAAGGCATGCGCCGGGCCCCTTTATTGGAATCTACTATACCACCACTCTTGTTTCCTGCTGCTGTCGCTGGTATCAACTTAGGGTATCCTGTACGGCGGAAATCTGCCCAGGCTTCATTTCCCAATTGCCAGTTGGCAATCCATTTTTGGACGATAATGCGTTCCTGCTTTTCTTCTTTGCTTGCACCCTCATTCCATTTGATAGTGATGGATGATAGTCCACTGGTATAAGTGTTGTCGCCGGCAGGGTCTGTATAAGCTTCCGGTTTGCTGGTAGCATCGCTCAGATATGCATCGGCTCCACTGGCATCCCATTGGTCGAAAGATAAACGAATACCTTCATTATAAAACGCTTCGGCAGTTCCCCCCATATTGAAGCCGAAAATAGCTGTTCCTTCTGCGCGCAGGAAAGCAACTTCTGCTGCATTCATCCAATAGATAGGAGATGTAGTGGAGATATTTACTCCCGAATATTTATGTCCTTTGCTGGTAAGATCGGGGATAATAATGCCGCGTCGTAAGCCTACATAATCATATCCTTTCCACATAGATTTTATAAAGTATTTCTCCCGACGGGCATCGCCATATCCATTCATGTAACAAATAATATCTGCCGCAGCATGAGTGTCACCTCCGGTATTAGTATAACCTTCTTCTATATCAGCTTCCGGTACCTGATTGTAGCGTGTTGCTACATAAATAGGATTTTGGATACTGGAAGAGAAATACTTCCAGGCTGCATTATCATCATTTGTTTCCATAACACCGCCATTTGCCGGAGCGACAGCTTCTTCTGCCATTTCTTTAGCTTTTGCCAGATCGGCATAAGCTATACGGATAGCCAAACGGAGTTTCAGCGAGTTGGCAAATTTAATCCATTGCTTGATATTTCCTGCATAAATATAGTCGGCATCCTTTACCAACATAGCATTCGGATATTCGTTCAGAATATCTATCGCACTGTTTAAGTCCTCGAAGAATGCATTATATACAGTTTCTTGCGAATCGTAAGGGATTGCCAGGTTGTTGCTTTCTCCCATTTTGGTATAAGGGATAGGCCCAAATGTATCTGCCACCCTATGCATAGTAGCTACTTTTATTATGTTTGCGATAGCATAAGGCACAGGGTTTCCGGTATTTTCGGAGACAAGTTTTACCGTAGCCAAGTTGGAATTTAGCACTGGGATAATCTTATCACTTTTCAGGAAAACCCGACTCCAGTCATCTTTCGGATTGTAGTTGGAAATCGTATTTGCCCATCCGGCATTTGCATCGGCATAATATCCACCCATCGGACCGCCTAACAGACAGTCGGTAAACTGAGCGGTATTCACGTCCGGCGATACTACACATCCTGCCAGGTTGTTCATAGCCGACCCTAAAGCATAATCATCTGCTTCCAGCGATCCCGGTTCGTGAGGATTACTGTTTATATTCTCATAGTTTGCTGTACAGGACATTAGTGCAGCAAGAGAGACAATCGTCAGTTTGTTTATTATATTTTTCATACCTGCATTTTTAGAATTTAAGATTTATGTTAAAACCATAGGTACGCATAGATGGAAGTATAAAGTAATCGATTCCCTGATAGAAAGCATCTGTTCTGGAAACAGATTCCGGATCGAATGGAGCTTTATTGTAAATCATCCAAAGATTGCGTCCTACTAAGGATACTTTAACATCGCATATATTCCCTATCCATCTTCTTGGGATGGTATATCCTATAGAAGCTTCCTGCAGGCGTACATTTGTAGCAGAGTATGTATAATACTGAGGAACGGCTGTACCTCCTGCCACTACACTGTACCAGCCTTCCGGATTTACCCGGTCGTTTCCGTTAACAGCTACATAACCACGGTCGCGGGCAGCAGCCGATGCGTCAGATACTCCGTATTCATCCAATATGGCTTGTGTACGCGAGAATGTTATACCTCCCAGGCGTGCCGTAACCATGAAGCCGACATTAAGGTTTTTCCACGAAAAATTGTTTCGCCAGGCTAAGTTGGCCTTAGGTGATACGCTACCTAGTTTGATATAACTGTTTATATCCTGTATAGATTCGGTGTGTACTCCATTATTTTCATCTATATAGATAGCACCATTAGCATCTCTTCTAAGATCCATCATCGAATATAGGTCGCCCATATCTCCACCCTCTTTCAGTATAAAGCGGGTACTGCCCAGACCACCTACGTTCATATAGTCGATGTTAATCAATTCCCCGGTTGCAGGATTCAATTCGTTTTGCGCCAAACGAAGTATTTTGTTTCTGTTCATAGAGAACGTAATTCCGGTATCCCAAGTGAAATTGCTCCATTTGTTATTGTAGTTCAATGCCATTTCCAATCCTTGGTTGCGTACAGCACCAGATTGCATATATACTACAGAATACTGTGTACCTCCGTCTATTTCGAATACCTGATCTTCTGTTTTAGAATTATAGTAAGTAACATCCAGTTCGAAGTTCTTGAGGAAGCGTAAATTGAGCCCTACTTCGAACGATTGTGTACGTTCGGGTTTCAGATCGTATTTAGGCCTTGAGGTCAGTACTACCCATGTTCCGGTAGCTTCATCCCATGTGTAACGCGGATTTGCAATATATCTTTGGAAGGCATTACCTACCGAAGCATAAGAAGCGCGCAGTTTGGCATATGACAAATAATTCTTATTCAGATTAGGTATCAACTCTGATACGACAGCCGACAAACCCACCGAAGGATAGAAGAAAGATTTGTTTTTTGAACGAGGACCTGCCAATTGCGACGGCCAGTCGTTGCGACCTGTCAGCGTCAAGTAATAGGTACTTTTATATCCAAGTTCGGCCGATGCATAAAGAGACTGAACCTGCTCGTGCCATCCGTTTTGAAGAGACTTGGTCTTAGATTTGCTTAAGTTCTGAACAGAAAATTCGTTTGTTAAGCCAACCGGTTCTCCGGGGAAAGCATCCGATCCGTCTGCGATAGGGCCGCGTACTCCCAACTCGTCATATTTAGAATCGTTGAACGATCCTCCCAGATTGGCCTGCAAGCTCCAGTCGTCTCCAAAGTATTTATTTACACTCACAAGGAAATCGCCATACAGCTGTTTATCCTTGCTTTTCACTATTCCAAAAAGCCCCCTGTTCGACAGTTCGGTTAATTGCGTATTAGTGGTAGCAAAGAACTTCTCTGTAAAATCATTATCTGAGTTATCCATCCGGATACGGCCAGCAATGCTTAACCAATCCAACACCTGATAGCTCAAACTTGCGCCGAGCATATAGCGGTCTTTCTTGTTTTCGCGCAGATTACGGTAATTGATCCAGTAAGGATTTTGCATAGTCATACTGGCATCGCCCGGAGCCCATCGCTGAGTATATATTTTACGGGCGGGATCGTATTCTTCATATGCTTTAGCATCTCCCCAGTCAACTCCTCTCGGGTATAAGTAAGCTCCTACCATCGGGTTGTTGTATGTTCCCTGGTTTGTCAGATTCCGGTCTTCTTGCCTTATATAATTGGCATTCACATCCAACGACATCTTATCGTTGAGGAAAGAAGTGGTATTGCGGAAAGTAAAGTTATAACGTGCATATTTGTTATTGGGAACGATACCTTTCGAATTTATTGCTGCGGCAGATGCATAAGTCTGGTTTTTGTCTGTACCGGTAGACAGGGATACACTTTCTGTAGCAATAACGCCTGTTTGGAAATAATCGCTTTTAGGATCGTATTTAATATACTGTGCCTCTGTCTGTTTTGGGCCCCAGCTATGATCGGGGCTAGCATTCAATACACCACCAAGGCCTCTTGCATATCGTGTTTGGAATTTTGGCATTACAAAAGGATTGCCAAATTCGACATTGCTGTTTACTGAAATGTTTATCCTACCTTCTTTTCCTTTTTTCGTATTTATGATTATTGCTCCGTTTGCAGCCGAAGAACCATAAAGAGCTGCGGCAGCGGCTCCCGTCAATACCGACATTGATTCAATATCCTCCGGATTAATATCTGCTATAGGGTCAGTCGATCCGCGTGAGTCGGCTTCTTTGTTCTGCATGTCGTTGCCACCACCGCCCAGCACTTGCTTGTACATAGGCACACCATCGATCACATACAAAGCGTCGGATGATTGCATAATGGATTTTGTACCACGCATTGTCACTTTCGAGATTCCTCCTACGCCCGACGATGAAGCATTGATATTTAGCCCTGCTACCTTTCCGCTCAATGCATTGATAAAGTTTGCATCTTTGTTTGTGGTTATAGCATCGGAGTTTACTTGTTGCACATTATAGCTCAATGCTTTTTCAGACCTTTTGATACCCAAAGCTGTAACAACAACGGCTTCCAGATCTTTAGTATTAGGATTTAATTTTATATCATAACTATTCTTGTCCGAAACTGTTACATTCTGAGAATCATAGCCCACAAAAGAAACGACAAGCACTGTTCCTTTGGCTGCAAGCAGACTGAAATAGCCGTCGACATCGGTAATGGTTCCGACAGTTGTTCCTCTGACACTCACGGTGGCTCCTGGAAGTGGGCTACCCATTTCGTCGAGAACTTTACCCGTCACTGTTTTGCCAACAGGTTCGTCTTTCTTTTGAGGTACGATAATTATATATTCATTTTTTAACTGATAACTGAATCCTGTTCCTGCAAGGATAGTGCTTAAGGCTGATTCTAAAGGTTGGCTCACAATACTTAGCTGAATACGTTTATCCCCATTCAGTTTCGATTCATTGTAGGCGATTGACATTTTCGACTGCTTTTCTACTTCCTGTAATGCTTCCTTAATAGTGATATTACTATTGTTAATTGATATTCTTACATTGTTCTGGGCGTGACCAATCAGATGTAAAGAAAAGAAGCAAAATAAAAGTAATAATTTAAAGTGTGTGTTTACACGACAATATTCCATAAATTAATACATTTTGGGTGTTAGTACTTTAGTATTAGTTTTTACTCTCGCAAATGGATGCACACGAGGTGCTTCCATCAGTATTGAATAATTTTTGTTTCATATCCGGATTGGCCGAGTCCGGATACTTTTTTCCATAGTATCACTTTTTTGGCGTTCTACAATCTATTTCATTTTTTTTGAGTTTATATAATATGAATCTTTTATTTGTTTGTAATCGAAGTCGTCGGCGACTTCTTTTATTATATCCATTATACCGGAAAGCGAAGCGTCTTTCTTGAATCTGAAGTTGTATTTATCGTCATTGAATACATTGGACCTGAACTGGAACGACACGGCATATTTACGTTCCAATGCATTCAATATTTCTTTTATAGTAGATCCTCTGAATATGAGTTCTCCTCTCTGCCATGCTGTAGCTTCATGGATATCTACCTGCTCAATTTCTTTATGTTGGGTATCCCGTTT
The DNA here is from genome assembly GCF_010501105.1 of Dysgonomonas sp. 511. Lineage (GTDB taxonomy): Bacteria > Bacteroidota > Bacteroidia > Bacteroidales > Dysgonomonadaceae > Dysgonomonas. The sequence goes on from NZ_QVMQ01000019.1 coordinate 81,014, forward strand.
GTACACAAATTGTTCGTTGGTTTTCAGTATATATTCTTCCGGATCGTTATCACTCTGCACTTTTACGCTTCCACTTATCAGGGTTGCCCTGAAATAGACATCATCGGGATACGAGGATACATCGAATTCTGTACCCAGGGCTGTTACTGAAAACCCTTTGGACTTAACAATAAAGGGGATGTCGGAATTTTTTCTCACATCGAAATTCGCTTCTCCCGAAATATATACAGTTCTCGTATCTTCTCCGTAAGACTCAGGATAGAGGATTATCGTTCCTGAGTTTGCATATATGATGCTTCCGTCGGGCAATGTGATAGATTTGTATTTTCCGGCTTCCGAGAAATGTTCTACGAAATTAGTTTCAACATGTGTTTTGTTGGTGTTCGTAAAAAAATAAACGGAAGATAAAATGACAATCGAAGCGATGGCTGCAACATTACGCAAAAAGGCTAAAGCTTTCTTACGTTTTTTCATCCTTAATGAATAATATTTTGCCTGTAAGGACAGAAGGGATTGGAAAATATCTTTTGTTTGCAGATTATCGGTATTGTTCCATATGTAAAGTAAAGCATCTCGCTTTTCTTCTGTATATTCTCCATTGACCAGCCATTCGTGAAATTTCCTTTTTGCAGGTTCACTTATTTCTGAGCCAGTGTATAATCGTATTATTTCGTTTATATATTTGTTCATTCTTGATTGCATATACTATATATACAACCAACGAAAGAATACTACTCAATGCGGAATGTAAAATAACAACTTTTTTTTCAGATCGGCTAGCGCCAAATAAAGATGACGTTCGACCGTCCTTACCGACATATCCAGCAATTGGGCTATAGATGCGTTGCTTTTGCCTTCGAAACGGCTCATTTTAAAGATTTCTTTTCTACGCTCGGGCATTTGTTCTATAGCATACGTAAGGATAAGTTCTATTTCCTTTGCATGAAGTTTGTCATCTATGCCAAATTCTTCTATTATGGGATTTTTATCAACTTGTCCTTGCTGGTATTTCCTTTCTATATTTTTGTGTTTGATAAAATTGAAAATATGGTTTTTGACCATTTTGAATAAATAATTATTCCTTTTTTCCAAGTTGTTCCATATTTCAGGCATGTCTATCAATTTCAGATAAATGTCTTGAGAAACGTCTTCAGCATCTTCTTCCGACATCAATATTTGCCGGGCAAAAGCTTTTACCTTCGGATAAGTTTCTATAAAGAACTTTGCGAAATCTTCTCTTAATACAGGATTATTATCTATAAACTTCATAGGAAAACAAGATTAATAAAGTCAGCGGTCTCAACTATACCTATTAACACATTTATTTTCTTTTCGGACTTATACAGTATAAGTCTCCATCCTTCTTATACTCAAAATCGGCAACTTCTTTTATTATGTTCATTATATCTGTTATAGAAGCCTCTTTTTTGAACTTGAAATTATATTTATCGTTATCAAAAGCACTATTTTCGTACTGAAATGACACCTTATAGTTGCGTTCCAGTACATTTAGTATCTCATTGATTGTAACGCCCCTGAACAAAAGTTCATTTCTTTGCCATGCTGTAATTTCATGTATATCTACATCTCTGACATTATGTTTCCCTGTATGCTTGTCATAAATAAGTTGGTGCCCGGGCAGCAGGGTATGTTCCAACCCGCTAGCTTGAACAACTTTCACACTTCCGTTTATCAGGGTCACCTTGATATACGCATCCTCCGGGTATGCGCATACATTAAACTCTGTACCTAAGGCTGTTATTGAAATCCCTGCCGATTTTACAATAAATGGAACCTTCTCGTTTTTTTGTACATCAAAGTTAGCTTCCCCCGAAAGATAAATAGTGCGTGCTTCTTTTCCGAAATGATCGGGATAAATGATTAAGGATTTTGAATTGATTTGAGCAGCACTACCATCCGGCAGAATCATAGTTTCAGTTTGCCCCGTTTGCGTAAAGTATTCATTAAATGATATATCAGTAGATTTTGATCGAGGCAAAAAGAAAATAGAAGATATTATCAATATTATCGCGACTGCTGCCGCAGATTTCCATAGCAGAATCTTTGTTTTTTTCTTCCTTTGTATGACTTTTTCCTGTAAAGCGACGAAGGATGGTAAACTATCTTCGGTTGAGGCATTATTATCCTGCTCCCATAAACGGAATAAAGCATCTTCCTTTTCTTCGGAAAATTCTTCATCTATAAGCCATTCATGGAACTCATCTTTTGTCGCGCCTTCCGCTTTTGTCTTACTATATAACTCAATAATTTTATCGATATACTTATCGTCCATCATATTTAATACAATTTAGTAGGATAAAGTACTCAATGATTTTGAAAATAAATAACATTTACGTATTTCCTTGTTAACAAATGTAATGACAAGTAACCGAAAAATCTAATATTTGATAAAAATATATTTCTTCTGTTTTATGCCTAATTGAAAAAATGGCTGTAACTCCATAATGTAAAAAATCTATTTACCATTATAGTTTAGCGATTGAATAACATTTAGTTGTAAAGAATGCAAACAACACCTCCGGAGCATATAAAATATAAATCCCGATTATTTATACAAATCAGGCTCTTGACTACCTCTTGATTACCTTTTAATCAATTTATTTTCCACAATTATCCATTTTTCACTAGGAAGAGGGGCTAGTTATGTGTTTTAATTTATAAAGGGTATTATAAAACCTGATTGACAATTACCAAGAAAAACCAGAATTGATTGATCTATGAAAATAACATAAGAGCTGTTTCATGTTGTTTTGGTATCTATTGATTCATTAAAATAAAACCGCAAACAAATGAATAGGAATAAACTATTAGTATTAGGTGCGCTAAGTGCTGTAGGCGTGAACAACTATGCAGCAGAAAAACCAACCAACATAATTCTTATAAACCTTGACGATGTCGGTTATGGCGATTTCTCTTTCAACGGAGCGTTTGGTTACGAGACCCCCAATATAGACCATATGGCTTCGCAAGGGATGCGTTTTACGCATTTTCTCGCGGCACAGCCTATAAGCGGAGCTTCTCGCGCAGGATTGCTTACTGGATGTTACCCAAATCGTATAGGCTTTTCGGGAGCACCGGGACCTGATTCCGATTATGGCATCAATCCGGAGGAAATGACAATAGGTGAGTTGCTGAAACAAAAGAAGTATAATACAGCTATATACGGAAAATGGCATTTGGGTGATGCTAAGCCTTTTATGCCATTGCAAAATGGTTTTGACGAATATTATGGCTTGCCATACTCCAACGATATGTGGCCATATCATCCATGGCAGGGAGATGTGTTCAATTTTCCTGATTTACCGACTTTCGAAGGTAATACTATTGTAGGGTATAATACCGACCAAACAAAATTTACTACAGACTATACCGACCGTACGGTGAACTTTATAAAGAAGAATAAGGATAAACCATTCTTTATTTATCTGGCTCATTCCATGCCGCATGTGCCACTGGCAGTTTCCGACAAATTCAAAGGGAAAAGCCAGCAGGGATTGTTTGGCGATGTAATGATGGAAATAGACTGGAGTGTCGGTCAGGTGTTGAAAGCATTAAGGGAATTAGGGTTGGAAGAAAATACGTTGGTGATACTTACTTCCGACAACGGGCCTTGGGCAAATTATGGAAACCATGCAGGTTCTACCGGTGGGCTACGAGAAGCTAAAGCGACGACGTTCGATGGAGGAAACCGTATTCCTTGCATCATGTACTGGAAAGGGCAAATAGAACCCGGAACTACATGTAATAAACTGGCATCTAATATAGACCTCTTACCTACTTTTGCCGAAATAGCCGATGCCCCATTGCCAAAGCGCAAGATAGATGGTGTCAGCTTATTGCCTCTGATGAAAAGCGAGGAAGGGGCTAACCCACGTAAATCGTTTGTCTATTATTTCAGGAGAAATGATTTGGAGGCAGTAACAGATGGTATGTTCAAACTAGTATTCCCACACCCTTATACCACATACACAGAGTATGTTCCCGGCAATGATGGCCAACCAGGCAAATTGTTGGAAACAGAATTGAAAAAGAGCGAACTGTATGATCTTCGCCGCGATCCGGGAGAACGTTACAATGTGTTGAGCCAATACCCGGAGAAAGTATTGGAACTGACTCAGATTGCAAATGAAATGCGCAGTGACTTAGGTGATAATCTTACGAAAGCAGAAGGGACTGGGCGACGCAAAGCCGGATTGACCAAAGACTTTAAGTAAATGGAAGTGCGAAAAAGATTTTTATTACCGATAGGGGCGTTGGCTAGCCTGATGCCAGCCGCCGCTCAAACTGAGCTGCCGCCGCAAAAGACTGAAAAGGAACGCCCCAATATACTCTTTATCCTTTCCGACGACCACACATCCCAGTCGTGGGGTATTTATGGCGGAATATTGAGTAATTATGTAAAAAACGAGAATATAAGGCGTCTGGCAGCGGAAGGGTGTGTCTTGGATAATGCGTTTTGCACAAACTCCATTTCTGTGCCCAGCAGGGCGTCGATAATGACAGGGGCGTATAGCCAGGTCAATGGTGTATATACATTGGAAGATGCGTTGCTGCCCGAACAAGACAATATAGCGAAACAATTACAAGCCGGAGGCTATCAAACGGCTCTGTTCGGAAAATGGCACCTGAAGAAAAGGCCTTCGGGGTTCGATCATTTCCGGGTGTTTCACGATCAGGGGGAATATTACAACCCAATCATGAAGGCGGAACACAATTGGGTAGATGATGATGCCGGAAAATCGGGAGACACGATATGCGGTTTCTCTACTGATATAGTGACAGATATGACTATCGACTGGATTAAGCACCGGGAGAAAGATAAGCCTTTTATGATGTTTTGTCATTTTAAAGCGACGCATGAACCCTGGGACTTTCCCGAACGATTTAAGCATTTGTATGATGACGTCGTATTTCCTGAGCCTGAGAATTTGATGGAATTTACGCCACAAAGCTCCGGACGTACCTATCAGGGGCAACAATTGGAAAATATGGCTTGGCGATGGCAAACAGCCTCGAAAGATCCCGCCGGTTGGTGGTGCGTTTACCCCGAACTTCCATTTACTACCGAAGGGTTAGATAAAATAGAAGCACGCAAGAAAACATACCAGAAGATGATTAAGGATTATCTGCGTTGTGGTGCAGCTATTGACGACAATATTGGCAGGCTTCTGAATATGTTGGACGAAGAAGGGCTGGCAGAAAATACAATCGTTATTTATGTTTCCGATCAGGGTTATTTTTTAGGTGAACATGGTTTTTTCGACAAACGGATGATGCTTGAAGAATCGTTACGAATGCCGTTTGTTATCCGTTACCCGAAAGAAATACCGGAAGGTACCCGCAACAAAGATATCATATTGAATGTAGATTTTGCTTCGCTATTGGCCGACTATGCTAATACGGGTGTACCTCTCGGCTCTCAAGGGAAAAGTTTTCGCGACAACCTGAAAGGGAAAACTCCCGCAGGATGGCGGCAGTCTATGTATTACAGGTATTGGACGCATCATGGTATTCGTCCTGCCCATATGGGAATCCGCAATCATAGCTACAAATTAATGTTTCTCTACGGAAATCCTTTAGGCTTAAAAGGTTCTGAAAAAACAGCAACAATCCCGGCATGGGAATTTTACGATCTGACAGCCGATCCTCAGGAAAACCATAATCAATACGGTGATCCTCAATACAAAGAGGTTATTGAACGGATGAAAAAAGAAATGCTGGAATTAAAGTCTGAGGTCAAGGACGTAGATAACAATCCCGACATGCAGAAAATAATGGATTCCTTTTATTGGTGATTTTTTTAAACTGACTATATAATTTTTGATAAAACCCTCATGAAAAAGAATATTTTAATTGTCCTGTTTATTATAGCTTGTATGTTTAAATTGCAAGCTTCAAATAATCCGCAACTCCCGATAATCCCGTACCCATCTAACATCCAGACGATGGACGGGAACTTTATTTTGAATGGAGAGACCTCTGTTTCGGTTGTTGGTTCTTATAAGTTCGAAAATGAAATCAGTTATTTACAATCGCTGGTCAAAAGCGTTATTGGTAAAGATATTACAATATCAAACAATCGAGGGAATAATAAAATCGAATTTAAATATAATCCAGCACTAGTATCAGACGAAGCTTATATGCTGGAGGTAAACTCAGCCCAAATTACTATTTCAGCCAAAGCAGGGCAAGGAGCTTTTTATGCAATCCAGACATTAAGCCAAATAATGAATCCCGATCCACAGGGTTTCATGTCGTTTCCTAACCTGAAGATAGAAGATAGTCCTGCATTCAAATGGAGAGGAATGCATCTGGATATTTCCCGCCATTTTTTTAACATGGAGTATATTAAAAAACATATCGACCGTTTGTCTTTTTATAAATTCAATAAGCTACATTTACATTTGACTGACGATCAGGGTTGGAGGATAGAGATAAAACAATATCCTAAATTAACTACAGAAGGAGCTTGGCGCACCCTCAAAAATAAGCACGATTCTATATGTATAGAAAGATCGAAAGAGAATCCTAATTTTGAGATTGACTCTCGTTTCATCCACGAAAAAGACGGGGTAAAGGTCTATGGAGGGTTCTATACACAGGAGCAGATGAAAGAGTTGATCGCTTATGCCCGTGAAAGGCACGTCGAAATTATACCAGAAGTAGATATGCCGGGCCATATGATGGCTGCTATCAAATCCTATCCTTTTCTGGTAGATGGAGATGCCGGATGGGGTGAACTTTTTTCAACTCCGATTTGTCCGTGCAAAGAAGACGTTTATACATTCACAAAGAATGTATTAGCCGAAATTATAGATTTATTCCCATCCAAATACATTCATATAGGGGCAGATGAGGTGGATAAGGAGACTTGGGAAAAATCGGAGTTATGTAAAGAGTTTATGCAAAAACACAATCTCGAAGATGTAAGTAAGCTACAGAGCTATTTCGTACACGAAATGCAAAGTTTTGTTGAATCGAAAGGGAAAAAGATAATTGCCTGGGATGAGATTTTGCAGGGAGGTACCAATCCGGATGTCACTGTAATGTATTGGAGGGGCTGGGTGAAGGGTGCACCATTAGAGGCTGTAAATAATGGGAACGAAGTGATTATGACCCCTACCAACCCATTGTATTTCGATTATGCCAATAATAACACCAGTGTGTACAATGTATATACCATGAATGTCATATATCCTGAAATACCAGAAGATAAACGTTCTCTGATACAAGGGGCACAAGCTAATCTGTGGGCTGAATATATCCCGACAGAGCAACAGGCAGATTTCCAGATGTATCCGCGTATGCTTGCTTTGGCCGAAAGAGTCTGGACTGATGACACTAAGCATTTTGACGCTTTCTATACACGGTTATTAAAACATTTTCCGAAACTCGATGCTATGGGAGTACATTACAGATTGCCTGATATCGAAGGTTTTGCCCTGGAAAACGTATATGTTGGTTCTACCCGGTTTCTGGTTCAAAGCCCACTACCGGGAATGAAGATACATTATACATTGGATGGAAGCACTCCACAGCACACATCGCCAATACTTGAGTCTCCTGTGTCTATATCAACTCCAACAGCATTGAGAATGGCTCTATTCAGTCCCGGAGGAGCAAGAGGGGAGATTTATAATCTGAATTTTAAGCCGAGTGATATGAAAGTCTCTGTGTCGGCAAACGATACTCAATCGGGATTGCTATGTGGCTTTTTCGACAAGAAATTTAAAAACACAAAAGAGATAGCAAGTGAGGTAGCCGACGAAACCTTCGTTGTTGCCAATATTAAAGCTCCGAAAGAAACAAAATCTTTTGGCTTGGTGTTTAACGGCTACATAGATGTGCCGGAGACTGGTATCTATAGTTTCTTTTTTACCTGCGATGACGGTGGGGTTTTGTATATCGACAACGAAATGGTAATAGACAATGATGGGCTGCACTCAGCAATACTAAAAAGCGGGCAGGCAGCAATGCAAAAAGGGCTTCATCCGTTTAAACTCGATTTTGTTGAAGGAGGAGGAGGATATACATTAAGGCTGCAATATAGCTTTAATGGCAGCGCCCCTAGAGACATTCCTGACAACTGGTTTAGATATGCTAAATAGGAAATTATGTTGCAATGAATAAAAAAATCAAGTTATAATATACGGTAAAGAAGGCGTTGCCACAACGATGTCTTCTTTACCTGTATTTTGTTTTATGATGTGTACTTAGGATTTTAATTCCTACTCCCTTTTCAAATATCCGTCTGCTGTTTTCAATATAATTCGGCAGTGTTGCACTCTGAGATATAAAATTAAGATTTCACGCTACTGCAGGTTATTTTTTGTACAAATAAGTCATTGCCAATGAATAAGGATAACTTTTTAAACTCAAACTCCTTTAATGATTTTTATAAAAACAACTATACGAAATTTGTTCATTTTGCTTATAGTTATATAAAGGATATGCCTGTTTCAGAAGACTTTGTGACAGAATCTTTTATTTCCTGCTGGATCAATAAAGAGACTTTGGGCGAAAATGTAAACATTCGCGCCTATGTACTGACTAGTATTAAAAATAAATGTTTGAACCATCTGCGCGATACCCAGTTACAGGAAAATATATTAAAAAAGATGTCGGAATATTCGATATGGGATAGAGAGATGCGTATAAACAGCCTCGAAGCCTGCGACCCCGAAGAAATATATTCCGGCGAACTTCAAGCTTTGCTGGATAAAGCTTTGGCCGTGATGCCCGAAAAAACGCTGGCTGTTTTTATGGCAAGCCGCTATCAGGATAAAACATATAAAGAAATTGCAGAAGAAATGGGGCTTTCGGCAAAAGGAGTCGGATTTCATATTACAAAAGCACTTAAAATATTGCGTACACACCTGAAGGACTATATAGCATCTATCCTTTTTGCTCTTTTTGTGTGTTTTTTTATAAATAATTAAAAATTTCACTAGGAGGTGTAATTCTTTATGTGTCCTAATATATAGAGGGCAAAGAAAACAATTAAATAAGATTGCCAATAATTAGAACATGGATCAGAAAACAATATATAAATTTCTCAACAGTCAGGCGACAGAAAACGAAGAACTGGCTTTAAAATCTTGGGTAGAGGAAAGTGCCGAAAATGAGCATTTGTTCCTCGAACAACGAAAATTATATGATTCCCTGACCTTGCTTAAAGACGAAGACGATCTCAGGCAAGTGCTTTTATCTAAGACAGATTCATCTTCAGGGCGCAGGATTCCATTGTTTAGAGAAATATTAAAAATAGCATCTGTTGCTGTAATTGCATTTTTGATAGGCTATCTGGCTGTAAACAAGCCGGAAGAGAACAAATATACAGCTATGCAAACTATAACAGTACCAGCAGGCCAGCGGATAAATATCCTATTGCCCGATGGCACCAATGTATGGCTGAATGCACAAACAACTATAGAATATCCTGTCTCTTTCAACAATAAAGAACGTTTTATAAAACTAGACGGACAGGCATATTTCGAGGTAAAGCATGACAGCGAAGTGCCTTTCATCGTAGAAACCGTTAAAGGACGGATACGTGTTTTGGGTACTAAGTTCGATGTGTTGTCTTATTCTAATTCCGACACATTCGAGACAGCGTTAATGGAAGGTTCTGTCGAAGTTGCCTTGTCTTCCGACCCGACACAAGTAATAACCTTATCTCCCGATACAAAAGCATACATGGAGAGTGACAAACTGTATAAAGTACCCTTAGTCGATCAAAACCCATATCGTTGGAAAGAAGGTCTGATAAGTTTCGAAGATTGCCCGTTTGAAAATATCATGAAAGAGTTTGAAAAAAGTTATGGGGTGAAAATTATCATCCAGAATAGCAGAATCTTAAAATACTCTTATACAGGCAAATTCAGAGTGATCGATGGTATAGATCATGCATTAAGGGTATTGCAAAAAGACCTGCGCTTTACCTATAATCGCGATCCTGAGAGCAATGACTTATATATCAAATAAACGTGAATATAGACAACCCGGACTATGATGTAATAGGATACTGTGAAAAATAAAACCTGAGTGATATAGAGCACTCAATACAACTTTAATCTAATACCTAAGGGCTAAAAGCCCTGCTATGTCATGAGTATAAATCTGAATTGAAATATGAAAATTTATAGACAAATAATCATGAAAATGTTTAACAAAGAATGGAAAACGCTTATGAAAGATGACTAAGGGAAATAATTGAAAAAAATGCCAAAAAATGCGGCAACATCTTTTGGCATTGAGCAAAAATTAATACACTAAAAATTGTATCAACTTCATTATCATTACAAATCTATGAAAAATAACGATTTGCCAGATGTTTTTCGAGAAAAATATCGCAAGGCTAAACAATTCTTTAGAATTATGAGAACAGCAATTTTGCTATTATTATGTAGCATACAATTCATGTATGCCGGTAATTCGTACTCTCAGTCAGCTAGAGTGTCGATAAAGATGAAGAATGTTCAGCTAGACAAGGTCTTGACTGAAATAGAAACTCAAACAGACTATCTATTTATTTACAACAACAAAGTGAAAGCTAAACAGCAAACGCTTTCGGTCGATGTTGTAGATAAGCCTGTAAGTACGCTTTTATCTGAAATATTCAGCAATACAGACCTGACCTATTCTATGGAAGGCAATCATATTATTGTTTCTGTAAAAGACGCTGCCGGGGTACAAACAGTACAACAGGCACGGACAATAACAGGTACAGTAGAAGATGTATCCGGAGAGCCTCTTATAGGAGTTAGCGTAGCTGTTAAAGGAACAACAACAGGCACAATGACCGATATCGACGGTAAATTTGCCTTGAATGTAAAAGATGGGGACATTATCGTCATCTCATATGTCGGTTACAAAACAAAAGAAATAGCAGTAGGCAATAAGACGACAATTAAAGTTGTCCTCGACGAAAGCAATGTTGCACTAGACGAAGTAGTAGTAACAGCGCTGGGTATCAAAAGAGCCGAAAAAGCTTTGAGCTATAGTGTGCAAAAAATCACATCGGAGGATTTGACTTCTGTAAAAGATGCCAACTTCATGAACTCACTGGCAGGTAAAGTGGCCGGAGTAAACATCAACTCTTCATCCGCAGGTATTGGCGGTGCGGTACGCGTAGTTATGCGTGGTACAAAATCAATAACTAAAGATAACAATGCGCTCTATGTAATTGACGGGGTGCCCTTGAGAAATGCAAGTAGAGGAGGTCTTAGTCAAAATGACCAATACTCAGACCAGCCTGGCGGCGAAAGCGTTTCTGATATCAACCCTGACGATATAGAAAGCATGACAGTGCTTACAGGCCCTACAGCAGCCGCACTTTATGGTTCGGCTGCTGCCAATGGGGTAATAGTTATTACAACAAAGAAAGGTAAAGAAGGAAAACCTCAGGTTACAGTTTCCAATCAAACAACATTTTCAAATCCACTGAAAATGCATGAGTTTCAAAACACTTATGCTAATATGCCGAAAGTCTATTCCAGTTGGGGAGCCAAGCAGGAAAACGGTCCGGGATATGACCCGAAAGATTTTTTCAACACAGCCGTAACTTCACAAACATCGGTAAGCCTTTCGGTAGGTAGCCAAAAAAATCAAACCTATGTATCTGTATCAAATGTAATAGGCGAAGGTCTTCTCGACAACAATGATTTGAATAAAAATACACTTAGCTTCCGCAATACCACATCTTTCCTCGATGACAAGATGACGCTTGATGCAGGTCTCACTTACGTAAACCAGAAAGAAAAAAATATGCTTGGTTCGGGTCAGTACTTCAATCCTCTGATTGCATTATATACTTATCCGCGCGGCGAAAGCCTGGAAGATCTGAGGCTTTACGAAACATACAATTCTGCAGCAGGCTATTCTAAGCAAAACTGGAAATGGGGACTTGAGAATCTTGATTTACAAAACCCATTATGGCAAATGAACCGTAATATTCGTGCAACCAAGCGTCAGCGTATTATGGCAAATGTAAACCTCGATTATAAGATCAATGACTGGTTGAGCGTAACAGGACGTGCAAGAGTAGACATAACTGCAGGAGATTATTCTCAAAAATTATATGCCTCGACAGATACCAAATTTGCAGCAAGCGAAAACGGACACTATACATTCAAGGAAGAAAAAGAAACTCAACGCTACGCCGACATCATTGGTACAATAAACAAACGATTGGAAGATTTCTCATTTTTCGTTAATGCCGGAGCGAGCACCTTCGATCAGAAATATAGTGCAGCAGGAGCGCGCGGTCCGCTGAGAGAGATACCTAATTTCTTTACCTTGATGGAAGTTAACCCGTTCGGCTCGAATGGAAATATGATACACGACCGTTATAGGCAACAAACTCAATCGATTTTTGCCAGTGCCGAAATAGGGTGGAAAGATATGCTTTATCTGTCGTTGACCGGACGTTCCGACTGGGATTCAGCACTAGCTAATACAGAGAAGAAATATTTCATGTATCCTTCAGTCGGGCTTTCGGGGCTTGTGCACGAAATGGTAAGCTTGCCTAAAGCTATAAGTTTCCTCAAAGTGAGAGGTTCTTGGGCATCTGTAGGTTCTCCTATACCGAGAAATATATCTATTGAGTCTCAAAAATATGTTCCAAACCTCAACGGATGGAACTATGAGCAAATAATGCGGATATATAGATTTAAACCGGAAAGAACAAATTCGTGGGAAATTGGGCTCAACGCCAAATTCCTGAATAATACGATTTCGGTAGATGCTACTTATTATCACTCTAATACCAAAAACCAAACATTCAATATACCACTTTCTGCATCATCGGGATATGCTTCAATGTATTTGCAGTCGGGTAATGTAGAAAACAAAGGTCTTGAATTGACCCTTGCCTACGACAACAAGTGGGGAGACTTTGCTTGGGGCTCAAGTTTTACAGCTACCCACAACAAGAATAAAGTTATTGAATTGATGGATAACGTTTACAATGCCGAAACAAATGCATATTACTCTCTCGACAAATATACCGGAGGTGGTGTAAATAATCTTGAGTTTATCATTAAAGAAGGTGGTACGATGGGAGACCTGTGGGCTAAAAACGAATTGTTGCTTGACGAAAACGGATACTATCATGTCGATCCGGCAACAGGTTCATTGAGTTCAATAGCAACAGAGAAGAAAGTTGGTTCTGTATTGCCAAAATGGAACCTTGGTTTCCGCAACGATTTCTCATGGAAAGGTATAAATCTCGGAATATTGGTTACAGCTCGTTTGGGTGGCATCGTATCATCTCATACACAAGCTATTCTTGATGGATATGGGGTATCTAAAACATCAGCCGATTTCCGCGATGCAGGAGGAGTTCCTGTAAATAATGGGAAAATGGACACTCAAACCTGGTTCCAAACCGTAGGTCTGGGGCAAGTAATGTCACACTATATTTATAGTGCTACTAATGTGCGCCTGCAAGAGCTTAGCTTAGGGTACTCGCTCCCTCCTGAATGGTTCAATAATAAAGTACGTATTAAAGCTTCGTTTGTTGGACGTAATCTTTGGATGATATACTGCAAAGCGCCGTTCGACCCTGAGTTAACTGCTTCCACAGGAACTTTCATGCAAGGGATAGACTATTTTATGCAGCCTAGCCTTAGGAGTTTGGGTTTCAATATACAACTTCAGTTCTAATTTTTGAGCAAAATTATAAAAGCTATGAGAAAATTTATCAATAACATAATAACAAAAGTCCTCTTTGTGGTTATTCTGACTACGTCAGCCTGCACAAGCAATTTCATGGACCACAACTCTCTTCCCGACCAACCCGAGCCTTCACAAATTCCAGACCGAGTGGCTTATGGGATGTCGCTGAAAAATTTGCAAAGTGTGATAATTCATGGAGTAAAAAACAGGTATCAACGTACTGAAAATCTGCTAGGTGGGGTCTATGGACGTTATTTCGCGCATTCATCTGCATCATGGACAGAGACATACGCAAACTTTAACGCTCCTGCCGGTTGGTATAATAATCCATTCAATTTTATAATGACAGATGTTTATACCGAGTGGTTTAAGGTTCAGAGCAAGAGTGGAGGCGAAGGTGTTAACTATGCATGGGCTCAGGTACTACGCATTGCAGCTATGCATCGCCTGACCGATATTGTAGGACCTATTCCTTATTCTCAGATGGGCAAAAGTCAAGAGTTGACAACAGCTTACGATTCTCAGCAAGATGTTTATATGAATATGTTTGCCGATTTGGATGTTGCCATCAAGGAACTTACAGCCTATGCAACATTGTCTCCTGAAGACCGTTCGTATGCTCCATACGATTTGGTTTACCAGGGAGATATATCGAAATGGGTAAAATTTGCCAACTCTCTCAAGTTGCGTATGGCTATGCGTATATCCTATGTTGATCCTACGAATGCTGAAAAATTTGCAACAGAGGCTATTACTCACGCTTTTGGGGTAATGACATCAGTTGATGACACTGCCGAAATCGATTATTCGGGAACAGGAGATATGAACACTCTTTGGTGGATGGCCTATAGTTATAACGAAGCTGTGGGTGCCGCTGATATCATTACTTACATGAAGAGTTATGGCGATCCGCGTCTGGAAGTTTATTTCAACAAACCGGCTTCTGGCGAAGATTATGCCGGACTTCGTGTCGGTGCTTATTTCAAAGAAGCATGGCGCAGTTCTTATTCCCTTCCTGCTGTAAAACAAACAGATAAGATGATGTGGCTTAGTGCTGCCGAAGTTGCTTTCCTTAGAGCCGAAATGGCTTTGAAGGGATGGGCTGCCGGAGGTACAGCTCAACAATTCTACGAACAGGGAATTACTTTGTCTTTCTTGCAAAATAAACTTTCGGAAGCTCAGGCTGCTACATATTACAAAAACAGTACCCTTGTGCCGGCGGCACATACCGATGCAAGAAAGGATGCTTCTTTGAACTATTCTCCACCAACACCTTACAATTTGACTCTAGCGTGGAAAGAATCTGCAGGAATAGAAGAAAAACTGGAAAAAATAATCACACAAAAGTGGATAGCTCTCTATCCTCTTGGTACAGAAGCCTGGTGTGAGCAGCGGCGTACAGGATATCCTCGTTTCTACTCTTTCGTCAACTACAAGGGATCTGAATCAGGATTAGAGACTATTGGTGCTTCGCGGACATTATATCCGGCAACCGAAAAAGACGGTAACGCGGAAAATTATCAGAAGGCTCTTCAGCTACTTGGAGGAGGCGACCTGTATGGAACCAAACTCTGGTGGGATGTTAAAACAAATAAACCAACCTGGTAGTAAGGTCTGTGCTATATGTTAGTTTGTAAATCAATTGCATAAACTGAAAAACGAAAAATCATGAATAAAATATTATTGATAGGTCTGTCGATGTTGCTCTGTTTTGCTTGCTTCACTTCGTGTGACGACTGGACCGAAGTAGAATCAAAGACATTGGAAACAGGGGACGGGAAAAGTCCTGAGTATTACGAAAATCTAAGAAAATGGAAAGCTGAGACACAGCACGATATGGCATTTGGCTGGTTTGGATTCTGGTCGGGAGAAGGAACTTCGTTAGGCAACTCTATGATAGGCTTACCCGACAGTGTACACGTAATTTCCTTGTGGGGCCCGTGGTTGCCGCATACTATGACCGAAGCCAAGAAAAAAGACCTTAAAACCTTCCAAACACTGAAGGGTAGCAAGGTAATGGTATGTATGTTTATGGAGTATGTTGGACAAGGGCTTACCAGCAAAAATGCAGAAGGCCGTGCCTCTTGGGGTTGGACATGGGAACATGCCTCTTCGGGCTGTAAAAAATGTGTATCGACCGATCCCGAAGAAAGAGCATTGCAGGTAGCTGCTATTGAAAAATATGCTGAGGCTATTGCCGATAGCTTGAAACGCGGTGGATATGACGGGCTGGATATCGATTACGAACCTCAATCACACAATGCTGCAGAACTTGTTAGCCATCCGGAAAATACAGAAGTTCTGGTTCGTGCCTTTTCTAAACATTTTGGACCTAAATCGCCAAATCCCGGCACCCTGCTAGCTGTCGACGGACAGGTGGAAAAATTGACTGCTGCTACTATTCCTTATCTGGATTATTTGCTATACCAAGCATATTCGACACCTTCGGCCTACAGTTTGAATAGTTTTGCTACAGCAATTTCGAAGAAATATACAACAGAGACTATGACTACAGAAGAAGTTCTGAAGAAGCTCTTTGTTACTGTAAACTTTGAATCTTATTCGGCAACAGGTGGAGGTGCATTCTCTATGACGGGGGAAGATGGAAAAACCATTTCAGTCAACAGACTCGAAGGGTTTGCACGTTGGCAGCCGGTAGTTGACGGAGAAACTTACCGAAAAGGAGGATATGGTGCATATCATATCGAAAAAGAATATACAATAAGTGGTAAATCCGGCTTTTATCCTTGGACCAGAAATGCAATCAGGTGGGTACACCCCCCTCAAGAATAATATAACAACATAAAATTTATAAACTGAAATTATGAAAACAATAATGAATATAAAATATATGTTGCTTGCTGTAGCTATAATCGTAGGATTAGTTGCATGTAAAGATTCTGAAGACCCTATTTCGAATAGAGTTTTCTTACACGAAGCAAGTGGACTTGAAGTTTCGTCATCCTTTGTAATTCCGGATGAGGGTACACAGGTTGTCGTTACCCCGCGTATTGCCCAGGCGCTGGATAAGGACTTGGAAATAGAAGTTTTTGTCAACGAAAGCGCCCTTGAAACTTACAACAAGAAAAATGGAACAACATACCAGCTAATGGATCAGGGCCGTTATTCGCTGAGTGTTACTAAAACTGTAATCCCTGCCGGAAAAGTACTTGCCGAGCCGGTGTATGTGTCTTTAGACGCCCTTATCCCTGAAGAAAATAAATCGGGCTTTATCTATGCCTTACCGTTGGCTGTAAAAGCGGCAGATAATTCTCTACCTTCTTTAGAGTCATCTTCTACCTTCTTTTATGCAGCTATGCCTGTTCCAATGGCAGATGTGCCTCAGCTGCAAAAATACTGTATTATGCAACTTCCATTGTCGCAAGATTATGAGTTGGAAAACTGGACTTACGAGATGTTGTTTAATGCTAGTGCTTTCACTAGTTCTTCCCCTACTTTTGCTGCAACTGCATCAGGGTATAATGCCACTGGGGGATCTGGAATTGCAAATGGTTTTTTCCTTCGTTTAGGAGATGCAGGAACAAAAGGTAATATCCTGAACGGCCGTATACAGTTTGCCGGAAAAGGTACAGGAAAGGTAGGGCTTAATACAGGTATCTGGCATCATATTGCAATTGTGTGTGCTAACAAAAACATTACTGTATATGTAGATGGTGTTGCAAATTATACTATCTCGGCAGGTTTAGATAAAGTGAAATTCGTCAAAGAACAAGGTATCAGGCTCGCCGGAGAAAATAGGACGGGTACTAATATTGCAGTGTCAACACGTTACCGTTATTCGCAAGTCCGCCTTTGGGGAGAAGCCAGAAGCGTAGAGCAACTCAAAAACAACATGTATGGTGTGCCGGAAGATTCTCCAAACTTATTGGGATATTGGAAACTGGACAGCTACACCACAGGCAAGACGATGGTAAATAAATCTGATACCGATTTGAAAACGTCAGCAGAGAAAATGGAAATTGATACATATTTCTTCAAAGACTATACTGGTAATAACCCTGATGGTTTTATAGATAGAAATCCGGCATCAAATCCGGGAGGTCTATTATTCGACAAAAATAAACGAATAGAGGTTGGTTATAGATATGACGGAACAAAACCTTAATGATATTGCATTATAGAAAATGAAAGAGTGTAAACTCTAAATCTCCAAGAGATTAAGGTGTTAAAAATTTGCCCAAGTATTATAGTCTTCTATATACTTGGGCATTTTCTTGTTTTCTGTTCTTGATTCCTCTCTAATTGAGTTCTTAAAGCCCTTAATTCTTTAGCTTACTTAATCCAAATATCATAATCACAACAAAGCAAACCAATGGGATAATAAATCCAACGGCCATAGACCACATATCAGCGATTTTGCCCATTAGCATAGGAACTACAGCCCCGCCTGCAACAGCCATAACAATAAGTGAAGATCCTTTTTCGGTATTTTCCTTTAGTCCGCTAATACCTATGGCAAATATGGTTGGATACATAATAGACATAAAAAAATAGGAAGCAAACAGGCAAATAACCGATGTCATTCCTAATCCCATAACTACAACTATCATTAATAAAATATTAATGAATGCATAGATAGATAAGAGTTTCTTGGGATTGAAGAATTTCATCATATAACAGCCTGATATCCGACCTATCATAAACATACCCATACCTCCGAAAGCTAATATTTGAGATGCTTCCAAATGGTTTATATCTGGACGTACTTCTATAACATAGTTAATAAAAAAGCTGCCAATTCCTGTTTGTCCAGCCACATATAAGAACTGGGCTATAATAGCAAAAATAAACAATGGATGTTTCAATAAATCTCTATACCTGCTTTTTGTTTCAGACGGAACTGAATGTCCTGCCGTCTGGGATTCTTCCGCCGAAATCTGAGGCAATGGAGTCTTGATGAACAAAGCCGCTATAAGCAAAACCACAACACCAATACCGACATATGGTTTGGCTAAGGCTGCGAAAGGATCTCCCTCTCCTGAAAAGATAAGTAAACCTCCTACTAAAGGGCCTAAAATCCATCCTAGCCCATTGAAAGACTGAGCAAGATTTATACGTCTTGCTCCCGATTCTGAAGGTCCGAGCACTGTAGTATAAGGATTTGCTGCTGTTTCCAGACAAGTTAGTCCACAGGCAATTACAAATAGGGCGATAAGGAATGGATAAAAAGTTTTGATTAAGGTAGCCGGATAAAAAAGGAATGCTCCTATCGCAAAAACAAGGAGGCCGAATACAATGCCTTTTTTATAGCTAAATCACAATAAAGCGTCATATTTTTGCGCAAATAAAAAGTTCTTGAATTGAGTATCCACACTTACGTCTGATACTTTTGGCTTGTGCCCATTTTCTTTCTATTGGATTTAAGTCGGGACTGTAAGGAGGAAGAAACTCTAAAGTATGTCCATGTTGTTGTACAGCCAATAAAGCATCATTCCTTTTGTGAAATGTAGCATTGTCAAGT
>NZ_QVMQ01000001.1 GCF_010501105.1 Dysgonomonas sp. 511
GCCTAAATTTGAAACGAGATACAAGAATAATTTCTCCACCAAGAAAATTCATTCTTTGTGGAGAAAACTATGAGGGAATTATTCAGTGAACCCTAATTATACAGCTTATTCTTTAACGGAGATAAACTCTCCTGCAAAATAAAATCGTGTAATTTACTATCTTTGCAAAAGATTCGATAAAAGAAATGCAAAAAAACAAACATATAGACAAAGAAATACAGGATGTAATTTCCGCAAAACTATCGGATAGCATATTCCATACAATATCGGATGTGGCCGATAGTATGCAGCTCGAATGCTATGTAATAGGCGGATATGTACGCGACATATTCCTCTACAGGCAGTCGAAAGACATCGACATCGTTACCGTAGGCAAAGGCATAGAACTCGCCCAGGCTGTAGCTCTGGCATTGGGAAGAAAGGCAAGGCTATCTGTATTCAAGAATTTCGGTACTGCACAAATAAAATACAAGGACACTGAAATAGAGTTTGTAGGTGCGCGAAAAGAATCGTACCAACGCGACTCGCGCAAACCGATAGTGGAAGACGGCACACTGGAAGACGACCAAAACAGGCGCGACTTTACGATAAATGCCCTGGCATTGTGCCTCAACAAAGACCGCTATGGCCAACTGATAGACCCTTTTGGCGGATTGCAGGATATGGAAAAGCTGACGATCCGCACACCGCTCGATCCGGATATTACATTCAGCGACGATCCTTTGCGTATGCTCAGGGCTATACGCTTTTCTTCGCAACTGGGTTTCGATATAGAGCCTGAAACTTTCGATGCCATTGCCCGCAACAAGGAGCGGATAGGAATCATCTCGAAGGAGCGGATTATAGACGAGTTGAATAAGATCGTACTATCGCCAAGGCCATCCGTAGGCTTCCTGCAACTCGACCAAACAGGGTTGCTATCAATCATCTTCCCCGAACTGGTAGCCCTCAAAGGTGCTGAAACGAAGGAAGGAATAGGACACAAAGACAATTTTCACCACTCCCTGATGGTGCTGGACAATATCGCCAAAAAGACAAACGACCTCTGGCTCAGGTGGGCTGCTATTTTGCACGATATTGCCAAGCCTGCAACCAAACGCTTCGACCCGAAAACAGGCTGGACTTTTCACAACCATAACTTCATCGGCGAGAAGATGATTCCGGGAATATTCCGCAAGATGAAACTGCCGCTAAATGAGAAGATGAAATATGTGCAGAAAATGGTAACCCTGCATATGCGCCCGCAGGCTCTTGTAGATGAAGAAATTACCGACTCGGCTGTACGCAGGTTGCTATTCGAGGCGGGAGACGATATAGAAGACCTGATGACGCTTTGCGAAGCCGATATAACATCCAAAAACCCGGCAAAAGTGCAGCGTTATATAAACAACTTCAAGCTAGTGCGCCAAAAGCTGAAAGACATAGAGGAGAAAGACCATATCCGCAATTTCCAACCACCGATAGGCGGGCAGGAGATAATGGATATATTCGGACTTGCTCCCGGATGCGAGGTCGGACGCCTGAAATCGTCTATCAAGGACGCGATACTGGAAGGAACGATTACAAATGATTATGATTCGGCATATGCGTACCTGCTGAAAAAAGCGGAAAAGATAGGGCTAAAACCTGTAAAATAAATAAAATCGACTAATGACTACAAAATCAATTATAGTAGCTGCCGACGAGGCGAATGCAATAGGCAAAGACAACAACCTGCTTTGCCATTTGCCAAACGACCTGAAATATTTTAAAGCAGTCACTAGCGGCTTTCCGGTAATCATGGGACGGAAGACTTTCGAGTCGTTGCCCAAAGGTGCTTTGCCCAACAGGCGGAATATCGTCGTTACACGCAACAAAGGCCTGAAGTTCGAAAACTGCGAAATAGCATCGACCATCGAAGAAGCGATTGAATTATGTAAATACGAAAAGCAAATATTCTTTATCGGTGGCGGCACTATATATAAAGAGGTGATAGATATTGCCGACAATATCTACCTTACCCGCATCCACCACACATTCGGAGGTACAGATACTTTTTTTCCTGAAGTAAATCCTAAAATATGGGAAATAGCTTATAAAGAAGACCATCCGGCTGACCAAAAGCACAAATATGCCTATAGTTTTATCCGTTTCGAGAAAATAAAAGGTTAATATTCTTGCTTATATAAAATAAAGATTCTATTTTTGCAACCCGAAACTGAAGACGAAATAATAACAGAATAATATATAAAGCGATGAAAAGAACTTTTCAACCATCTAACAGAAAGAGAAAAAACAAACATGGTTTTCGCTCAAGAATGGCTACTGCAAACGGACGCAGAGTATTGGCTTCTCGTAGAGGCAAAGGAAGAAAAAAACTAACAGTTTCTGACGAGTACAGCAAATAATCGCCCGTAAAAGATATTTTGCTACAGCAAACGAAGTAAGGATTAACATTAATTCTTACTTTTGTTGTTTATAGCTATAACAAAACTTTATAATATGGAACAACTCCACTGGTTCGACCTTGTTATCCTTATCATCATTGGGCTTACTCTCGTCAGGGGTGCATTTTCGGGATTTATCATGCAGGCTGCCACCCTTTTGGGAGTAATCTTAGGGGCTATTTTTGCAGGCAAGTTATCGGAAATAATAGCACCTAAACTAATGGAACTTGTCAATGCCTCGTCACATATCATCAGTCCGCTTTCCTACATCGTAGCATTTGTATTGATAATGATAGCACTTATATTTGCTGGAAAATTGCTGGAATCGGCTATCGACGCATTAAAAATGACCGCCCTCAACCGTTTGGCAGGGGCTATATTCTGTGCCGTAAAATGGCTTATCGTATTCAGTATAATTTTGAATATAGTTGTGGAGTTTGACCAAAACAGGCAACTGATAAAAGACGATGTGCGCGAGACTTCGGTTTCGTATCCCTATATAATGAAAATAGCGCAAACAGTTATTCCCTATCTGCGCTTCGACGATTATCCCGGATAGAACTTTATTTATCCGAATATTTTTCTACTACCCGCACCAGTTCTTCTTTTTTCACCAGCCCTTTTATGCGCTGTACCTCTTTTCCGTTTTTGTAAACAATGATTGTAGGCAGGGCTTCTATACCCATATCCGAAGCAAACTTCTTGTAGTTTTCCACATTCAGCTTCCCTATCCTCACCGTACCGCTATAGTCTTTGGCAACCTCTTCCAGCACAGGGGCAAGCATACGGCACGGGCGACACCATGCAGCCCAGAAATCGACAAGTACTATACCATTTTTTACCTCACTGCCATAATTGGAGGCCGACAGCGTAACTATTTCGGGCTTCCCCTCCTTTGCTTTAGCTCCTTGTGCGGCCAAAGGCGCAGAAGCGGATAAAAAAAGTATGGCAGACGCCGCAAATACAAATATTTTATTCTTCATAATTACTCTATAATTTTATTCCGGATGCAAATATAACAGCTAAAAAGATATAATAGACTACCCTAAGCCGCTATTTATTCTTTTTTAAAGAGTATAATAAATGAAAATCAACTATTTTTGTGTAACAAAAGGCAAAAACAATTAACAACTGAATGAACCCGGAACCTCAAATACTGGATCTCGATAAAGTTTTAATGGAAAAAGCTCCGGGCGTTTACAGCAAAACGCCCCGTTTCGTTATCAACTACCTGAAACGGAAAATACACCTGGACGAGTTGAACGAAATACTTACCATCTATGCCGGCAAGTACGGAGTAGATTTTATGACAGCAGTAGTCGGCTACTTCGGGCTTACATTAAAGGTTGAAGGACTAGAAAATATTCCGCAAGACGGACGCTATATATTTGCATCGAACCACCCGCTTGGAGGGCTCGACGGCATATGCCTGTCTGCCATACTAGGCGAACGGTACGACAAGAAAATAAAATATGTGGTCAACGATGTACTCTATTTCATCCGCAACCTACAACCTATATTCCTGCCTGTAAACAAATACGGACGGCAAACCAAAGCTGCTACAGCGATGTCGCAAGCTGCATACCAATCGGACGAACAGATTATAACCTTTCCCGCCGGGCTCTGCTCGCGCAAGGAGAACGGGGAAGTATACGACCTGCCGTGGCAAAAAAACTTCATACTAAAAGCCATTGA
Source organism: Dysgonomonas sp. 511 (assembly GCF_010501105.1). Taxonomy (GTDB): domain Bacteria; phylum Bacteroidota; class Bacteroidia; order Bacteroidales; family Dysgonomonadaceae; genus Dysgonomonas. Next base: position 4,122 of record NZ_QVMQ01000001.1, read on the forward strand.
GCACAAGCGGGATATAGTTCCCATATACTTCGATGCCAAAAACTCGAATTTCTTTTATAGATTTGCAAACATAAGGAAACGGTTGGGCATTAAGTTCAATGTAGAATTGGTCTTCCTGCCCGACGAAATGTTCAAAAACAAGGGGCAGACCTTTACTGTAACCTTTGGCAAACCTATTCCATATACAACCTTCGACAACTCGAAAGACGCCCGGCAATGGGCTGATTTTGTAAAGGAACAGGCATACAACTTAAAAAATAAAACCAATCGATAGATGGAAACAATAATAGCCCCTGTTGATAAAAATATACTGAAAGCCGAACTGACAAAGGATAAATTCCTGAGACATACCAACAAGGCCAACAATGAGATTTACATAATCACGCATCACAACGCGCCAAACACCATGCGCGAGATAGGCCGGCTACGCGAAATAGCATTCCGCTACTATGGCGGAGGAACAGGCAAGTCGACCGACATCGACGAATACGACATAATGGACAATCCATACAAGCAACTCATTGTGTGGAACCCCGAAGCGGAAGAAATACTGGGAGGATACCGCTTTATATGCGGCCCCGATATCCGTTTCGACGAAAATGGAGAACCGATACTAGCCACCTCGCACCTGTTCAAGTTTTCCGACAGGTTTATAAAAGAATACCTGCCATACACATTCGAGTTGGGAAGGTCGTTCGTTACGCTCGAATACCAATCTACACGCGCCGGATCGAAAGGCATATTTGCCCTCGACAACCTGTGGGACGGGCTGGGCGCATTGTCTGTAGCCGATCCTTCGATGAAATATTTCTTCGGCAAGGTAACAATGTACGACACCTACAACACCGATGCCCGCGATATGATCCTTTATTTCCTCAGCAAGTATTTCCCCGACCACGAACGGCTTGTATGGCCCAAGCAGGAACTACAGATGGCAACAGACAAAAGGCAACTGTCGCGGCTGTTCAATGGCGAGACATTTAAAGTAGACTATAAAATACTGAATACAGCCGTCCGCAAATTGGGGCTCAACATTCCGCCTCTGGTAAATGCCTATATGAGCCTCTCGCCCCAGATGAAGATGTTTGGGACTGCCGTCAACGATGAGTTTGGCAATGTAGAAGAAACAGGCATCCTTATCAATAAGGACGAAATACTGGAAGAGAAAAAGAAACGGCACATAGAATCATACCTAAGGGATAAACCATCGAAACGTTTCCTGAAAAGGCTTCGCCAGATGGTAAACTGGAGCTGGAGCACATACGAAAACAGACCTAAAAAGAAAAAAAATGAAGGCTTATTTAGAATCACCCGTCGGAGTGATAGAAATAGAGGAGAATGACGGATATATAACATCTGTAATTTTTGTTGAAAAACGGCCTCAGCAAGAAAACCCTGAAAATGCGATACTGGACAAAGCCATTACGCAGCTACAGGAGTACTTTGCCGGCAACAGGAAACACTTCGAACTACCACTGAAACAACCGGGAACTGCATTTCAGCAAAAAGCATGGAACTACCTATCCACCATCCCCTACGGGGAAACCGTTTCGTACAAAACCGAAGCAATCGCGATAGGCTCGCCACGAGGGTCGAGAGCCGTAGGTTCTGCCAACGGCAAGAACAAACTTGTAATTGTTGTACCTTGCCACCGCGTAATAAACGAAAACGGCGAACTGGGCGGTTTTGCCTACGACATGGATATAAAACGCCACCTGCTGGAAATGGAGAAACATTATAATAAGAATATATAATGCTCGACCTATCGAAATACAATATCATACTCGCATCCAATTCGCCCCGCCGCAAGGAACTGCTAAACGGGCTGGATATAACATACGAAGTAAAAACACTGCCCGATATAGACGAATCGTACCCACCCTATCTGGAAACAAAAGACATTGCCGCTTATATAGCGCAAAAGAAAGCAAATGCCTATTGCAGCCAGATGCAGGATAACACATTGCTCATAACAGCCGACACGATAGTCGTACTCGACAATAAAGTCTACGGCAAGCCTGCAGATGAAGCTGAAGCCTGCCGGATGCTACGCGACCTGTCGGGAAAAACCCATCAGGTATCGACTGGCGTTTGCATAACTACGAAGAATAAGCAGTCGGTATTCAGCGTATCCTCCGATGTGCGTTTTGCCCACCTCGAAGACGAAGAAATAGAATATTATGTAAAGAAATATAAGCCTTTCGACAAGGCCGGAGCCTATGGCGTTCAGGAGTGGATAGGCTATGTTGCCGTAGAATATATATCCGGCTCTTATTTCAATATCATGGGGCTGCCCGTACAACGGCTGTATCAGGAATTGAAGAAGTTCTGATAAATCCCTATCTTTACCCGAATGAAAATAGTCGAAAACAATAGAACCTTGCTGCGCTACCTGTTTATTGTAGCAGCATTGGTTATTGTTTGCGGCTCGCTTGTCATCTCACACTTTCTGGTAAAAGACCTCTCGAAAGAAGAGCGCAATAAGATTGAAATTTGGGCTGAGGCAACCAAAGAAATGGCAAGCAACAGCGAGAGCTCCAACATGAATCTGGTAATACATATACTTACCGGCAACACAACCATACCTGTTATACTATACGACAAAAAGATAGATTACTTCACCTCCGTAAATATCAACCTGCCCGAAACTGACGAACAGGATTTCCTGAGGCAAAAAGCCCAATCATTCAGCAAAAAGCATGAACCCATCGCCATCGAGGTGGAAGAAATAGACCAGTATGTTTATTACGACGATTCGTACACGCTCAAACGCTTGCAAATGTACCCATACATTCAGGTTGGGGTATTGTTGATATTTATGATCACAGCATTTTTTGCCCTGTTCACCACCATGAGGATGGAACAAGACCGGCTCTGGGTAGGCCTTTCGAAAGAAACAGCACACCAACTGGGCACACCCATTTCGTCGCTGATGGCATGGATGGAATACCTGAAACTGAAAGATACGGACAAAGACATCGTTTCGGACATGGAAAAAGATGTGGGCCGCTTGGAAATGATATCCGACAGGTTTTCCAAAATAGGCTCTGTACCTTCTCTGGAAAAGAAAAATATTGCAGACGTCGTACAGCAAAGCGTGACTTATCTCGAAAAAAGAATATCGAAGAAAGTCAATATCGAATTGATATTCCCATCAGCCCCCATATATTCCAATATAAGCGAATCGCTGGTAAGCTGGGTGATAGAAAACCTGACTAAGAATGCAGTAGATGCCATGGAAGGACAAGGCGAAATCACCTACCACCTCTACCTGAAAGATGATACCATTTACCTCGAAATAAACGACACAGGCAAGGGACTGCCTAAATCGAAATTCAAAACCATCTTCAATCCCGGCTATACCACCAAAACACGCGGGTGGGGGCTCGGGCTATCATTAGCCAAACGCATCATAGAATCGTATCACGAGGGGAAAATATATGTAAAAGACTCGCAAATCGGCGCGGGAACTACTTTTTGCATTGAATTAAAAAATGCAAAATAGAATAAATCAATAATATATTATTTATACGGTTGGGATATATTCCCTATTTTTGTCGCAATTTGTCTAAACATTAACAAACATACACTATTTTATGACTAAGTTTTCAAGAGCTTTTTGGGTTGCAAATTCTGTGGAATTACTCGAAAGGCTGGCCTACTATGCGGTATTTATTGTAATAACCCTATACCTTTCCAATGTCTGGGGATTCTCGGATATAGAAGCCGGAGTTATTTCCGGTCTATTTTCCGCTTCATTGTATCTATTACCGACATTTACAGGAGCCTATGCCGACAAGATCGGCTTCCGTTCATCTATCATCTTAGCATTTACCCTGCTCACATTAGGCTATGCCGGACTGGGTATATTGCCCACCCTGCTGCAAAGTTCGGGACTGGTAAGCTATAGCATGACCACTACATTTACAGGGCTCGAAGACAGTCACCTCAGATGGAGTATTGCCCCTGTCCTTGTCCTGCTTGTGATAGGCGGCGCATTTATCAAAGCTGTAATATCGGGCACTGTAGCCCGCGAAACCACTTCCGAAAACCGTGCGCGGGGCTATTCCATCTTCTACATGATGGTAAACATCGGTGCATTTACCGGAAAAACCGTTGTAGACCCTCTACGCCGCAGCATGGGCGACGAAGGGTTGGTGTACCTCAACTTCTTTTCGGCAACAATGACTTTGCTGGCACTGGTTGCCGTACTCTTTTTCTACAAATCGGTAAAAACCGAAGGTCAGGGCAAAAGTTTCTCCGAAATAGGAAAAGCATTGCTGAAAGTATGTATGAACGGACGCCTCATTGCCCTGATATTAATCATAAGCGGGTTTTGGATGATACAAAGCCAACTGTATGCCACCATGCCCAAATACGTAATCCGCCTGATAGGCCAGGATGCCTCGCCGGGGTGGTATGCCAATGTAAATCCGCTGGTAGTCTTCCTGTGCGTAAATCTGGTGACTACTATTATGAAGAAATATACGGCTCTCAATTCGATGATGATAGGTATGCTTATAATACCCTTTTCGGCGCTTGTGATGTCGTTCGGCAACCTGTTTGGCGAAGAAAGCATACTTGGGTTGCACCCGGTAGCTTTTATGATGGTGATAGGTATTGCTATGCAGGCATTGGCAGAATGCTTTATATCGCCACGTTTCCTCGAATATTTCTCTTTGCAATCGCCTAAGGGAGAAGAAGGTTTATACTTAGGATTCAGCCACCTCCATTCGTTCTTCTCATACCTCTTTGCTTTCGGGCTTTCGGGTTTCCTTCTGGAAAAATACTGTCCCGATCCCCGCAATTTTGCATCAAAGGCAGAATATGCCGTTGCTACCGAACATGCACACTATATATGGTATGTATTTGTCGGCATCGGACTGGTTTCGGCTATAGCTTTGGTTATATACGGACAAGTAGTAAAACGGCTGGATGCAAAGAAAGTGGAAGCTTAGACACTCATCCACAATGATTTTACAATTGAAGAAGGCTGCCTAAAAAGTAATTTTTGATTTCTTTTTGATACCATTAATCGACTTTTCAGACAGCCTTCCTCTTTTTTCAGGAATGATTTGCCATTTTTCGAAACTTTGGACGACAAAATAACCCCTACGAGTTTATTAATCCCCAAACATCCGGCACAATACTTTTCAGAAGCAGGATAAAAGAAAGTTTCGCACAAACCCCATCCTTTTATTATCATATACGCGCTATTTTTTATATTTTTACATCGCAATTTCGAAAAAGCATTTTTAAGTATATGGCAGAAGAAGATATCAAACTACCCGAAGTAAATTATTCCGACGATGATATAAAAACCCTCGACTGGCAGGAGCATATCCGTCGTCGCCCTGGGATGTATATAGGTAAACTTGGCGATGGCACATCGGCCGACGATGGTATCTATGTATTACTGAAAGAAGTCCTCGACAACTCTATCGACGAGTATATGATGGGATTCGGTAAGACTATAGAAGTCACAATAGCCGACGGTGCGATCACGGTACGCGACCACGGGCGTGGGGTACCCCTCGGCAAAGTAAAAGATGTATCGTCGAAAATGAATACCGGGGCAAAATACGATTCCAAAGCATTCAAGAAGTCGGTAGGGTTGAACGGTGTCGGCATCAAAGCTGTCAACGCCCTGTCATCACGTTTCTACATACAAAGTTTCCGCGAAGGACAGACTGCTTCCGTCGAATATTCGAAAGCTATGGTAACCGCCGAGAATACCGTGCAGCCTACATCCGAAAAAAACGGAACGCTGATAGAGTTCATACCCGACGAAACTATTTTTATCAACTATAATTTCAGGGACGACTATGTAGAAAGCCTGCTGAAAAATTATGTGTTCCTGAATACCGGATTGACAATCGTTTACAACGGCAAAAAGTTCTTTTCGAAAAACGGGCTTGCCGACCTGCTCAACGAGAATATGACATCCGACCCGCTATATCCGATTATTCACCTCAAAGATGAAGATATAGAGGTAGTCATCACCCATACCGACCAGTATGGCGAAGAATACTACTCATTCGTAAACGGGCAGCATACCACACAGGGAGGAACCCACCAATCTGCTTTCCGCGAATCGCTGTCACGCGTAATAAAGGAATACTATACCAAGAATTTCGACTATGCCGATATACGCAGCGGAATAGTGGCGGCTATCAGCGTAAAGGTGGAAGAACCCGTATTCGAGTCGCAGACCAAAACGAAACTGGGATCGAAAGATATGGGTCCCGGAGGCCCTTCGGTTCAGAAATTTATAGGCGACTTCTTAAAAAAAGAACTGGACAACTACCTGCATAAGAATGCCGAAACATCGGAAATACTATTAAAAAAGATACTCGATTCGGAAAAGGAGCGCAAAGCCATTGCCGGAGTTACGAAACTGGCTCGCGAACGGGCTAAGAAAGCCAACCTTCACAACAAAAAGTTACGCGACTGCCGCATACACTACAACGATAGCAAGGGCGACAATCTCGACGATACCAGCATATTCATCACCGAGGGAGACTCGGCCAGCGGTTCTATTACCAAAAGCCGCAACCCAAACCTGCAAGCAGTATTCAGCCTTAGGGGAAAACCGCTGAACAGTTTTGGGCTTACCAAGAAGATCGTTTACGAGAATGAAGAATTTAACTTGTTGCAAGCAGCCCTGAACATTGAAGACGGGCTTGATAACCTGCGTTACAACAAGATAATAATAGCCACCGATGCCGACACCGACGGTATGCACATCCGGTTGCTGCTGCTAACGTTCTTCTTGCAGTTTTTCCCCGACCTGATAAAGAAAAACCACGTCTATATATTGCAAACCCCGCTTTTCCGTGTACGCAACAAGAAAGAAACGATCTATTGTTATACGGAGGAAGAACGCTTGTCTGCAATCAGCAAACTGGGTGCGAACCCCGAGATTACCCGGTTTAAAGGACTTGGAGAAATATCACCGGACGAGTTCCGCCATTTTATAGGGAAGGATATCCGCCTCGACAGGGTTTCGATGAAGAAGGAGGATTCTGTAAGCAATATGCTCAATTTCTATATGGGCAAGAACACGCCCGAAAGACAAGAGTTTATTATTGACAATCTGGTAGTGGAGGAAGATGACATTTAGTGCTTTGCCTGCATTAATCTGAAATTATAAACAAGCAATTAATAATGTTATAAAAAGGGTAACACCGGGCAATTTTGTTCCCAATCATTTATCTATATAGAGCCCCCTAAATCCCCGAAAGGGACTTTTGGGCAAAGCCGCAAAAAAGGGAAAAAAGTAACAATGATAAAACAGGCGAAAATGTGTTACTTTTGTTACTTTTTCCACCTCGCTCCCCGCTCTCGCCAAAGGGAGAGAAGGCTGCAAGCCATGACAAGAGAAAAAAAGTAACTCAACAAAACATGGAAAAATGTGTTACATGTGTTACTTTTTGGAGAGGTACAAATTACAATACAATATATGAACAACAATCCTAACGCAATTATACTTATTTCTTCGCCCGACCAACCGGGCCTGGTAGCTGCCGTAACCGACTTTATCAACGTCAACGGCGGTAATATTATCAATCTGGAGCAGCATGTCGACAAGCAAGAGAATGCCTTCTTTATGCGCATAGAATGGGATTTGACAAATTTCATCATTCCCCGCGAAAAGATCAGCGATTACTTCCAGACGATGTATGCCAACAAATATGATATGACATTCCGCCTCTACTTCAACGATTATACCCCGCGTATGGCCGTTTTCGTATCCAAGATGTCGCATTGCCTGTTCGATATACTGGCTCGCTACACTGCCGGAGAGTGGAATGTGGAAATCCCTTTGATAATAAGCAACCACGAAGACCTGCGATGGGTAGCCGAAAAGTTTGGCATCGAATACCATGTATTGAAACTAAACAAGAATAATAAAGACGAAATTGAAGCCAGGCAAATGGCTCTTCTGAAAGAGAAAGAGATAGATTTCATCGTCCTGGCGCGTTATATGCAGATATTGACAGACAGCTTCATCGAGGCTTATCCCAATAAGATAATCAATATACACCACTCTTTCCTTCCCGCATTCGTGGGTGCAAAACCATACCACGCTGCATTCGAAAGAGGTGTGAAAATAATCGGGGCAACAAGCCACTATGTAACCGCAGAGCTTGATGCCGGCCCGATTATAGAACAGGATATCACCCGCATAAGCCATCGCGACAGCATCAGCGACCTTGTGCACAAAGGGCAAGATTTGGAGAAGATTGTCTTATCCCATGCCATAGAATATCATCTCGGCCGGCGGGTTTTGGTATATAAAAATAAGACAATCCTGTTTTCTTGAAGAAAAGTGTTATAAAATATAGTGCAACAGGCACTTTATTAGCGGTGTTTTCTTACTTTTGTAAACGAGAAAAGCAAACCTTGAAAAACAATTAACTTATAATATTAATTTAAATATCGCCTTATGTTTAAAAATCATCCGAAGGGTCTGTTAGCCGCTTCATTGTCTAATATGGGAGAGCGTTTCGGCTTCTATATTATGATGGCAATCCTCACCCTATTCCTCATGTCGAAATTCGGGCTAGACAAATCAAATGCAGGAATAATCTATTCCGTATTTTACTTCTCCATATACGCCCTAGCCTTAGTGGGAGGGCTTATAGCCGACAAAACCAAAAAGTATAAAAGCACTATCCAGGTAGGTATTGTACTGATGGCTGTCGGTTATCTTCTTATCGCCATTCCAACCCCTACCCCTGTTCCAAATTTAGGATTATACCTTACACTTACTTGCCTTGGCTTATTTGTGATCGCTTTTGGCAACGGGTTGTTCAAAGGAAACCTGCAAGCGCTGGTAGGACAAATGTACGACAACGAAGAGTATGGAAAAATGAGGGATTCCGGTTTCTCCTTATTCTATATGTTTATCAATATAGGTGCAATATTCGCACCCCTCATTGCAGTAGGTGTCCGCAACTGGTGGCTCAAAATCAACGGATTTGTATATAACCCCGACCTTCCGGCTCTTTGCCATCAACACTTGGGTGGAACGCTTTCGGGCGACGCAGCAGAAAGATATACAACCCTGGCCTCGGAAGTGAGCCTTAACGGAGGAGCTGCTGATTTAACGGCTTTTGCCAATGAATACCTGGGCGTATTCAACACTGGTTTCCACTATGCCTTTGGGGTGGCCATTGTTGCCATGCTTATATCTTTTATAATTTACTCTATCAATAAGAAACGCTTCCCAGACCCGGCACTAAAGAAAGCTGTAGCAAAGGTTGATTCTGTTGGAACACAAACAGAAGAAAAAGTAATGGATCCGTCGGAAGTAAAGCAACGCCTTTATGCTTTGTTTGCAGTATTTGCTGTTGTTATTTTCTTCTGGTTCTCATTCCACCAAAACGGGCTGACCCTGACATATTTCGCGAATGAATATACAGACCTGAGCAAAATGAAGCTGGATTTGTTCGGACTGGTTACCTTGGAAGGTGCAGAATTGTTCCAATCCTTCAATCCGCTGTTTGTAGTATTCCTTACCCCCGTAGTACTTGCTGTGTTCGGATGGCTTCGCGCTAAAGGTAAAGAACCTTCCGCTCCGAAGAAAATTGCTATCGGTATGGGTATCGCCGCACTGGCTTATGTGGTTATGACGATAGGTTCTCTTGGGCTTCCTCTCAACTCGGAAGTAAAAGCAATGGGAGGATTGGCTGATGCCGCGCGCGTAACCCCGTTCCTGCTGATAGGTACATATCTGATTTTGACTATAGCCGAGCTGTTTATCAGCCCATTGGGCATCTCGTTCGTATCGAAGGTTGCACCTCCTCAATACCAGGGCATCATGCAAGGTTGCTGGCTGGGAGCTACAGCATTGGGCAACCAACTCCTGTTTATCGGAGCTATATTATACGAAAACATTCCGATCTGGGCTACGTGGGTCGTATTCGTTGCAGCCTGCTGCGTGTCCATGTTTACGATGCTGTTCATGCTGAAATGGCTCGAAAGAATTACGAAGTAGAAATATAAGAAACACTATAAACCGGCCCTGAACAACAACATTTTCAGGGCTGGCTTGTTATTAGAGTGACAATAAGCCAAGAAAAGAATCCGTAGCCTTAGGCGTCGGATATACACATTTATCAAAAAATCTTATCTTTGCGTCCAATATTTATTTCAACTATAAAACTATGAGGAAAACACTCATTATCATCCTGCTACTATCTTTCTCTGCAACAGCCATAAAATCGCAAGGATACGACAAGAATTGCTATTTTGGCTTTTCGTTCGAAGTCAGCCAGAACAAAAACTGGGGATTCGGCGAACTAATCATTACCGATGTTACCCCCAACTCGCCTGCCGAAAAAGCAGGGGTGAAGGTCAACGATATCATCATGGAGATAAACGGTAAAGCTACATACCTGCGCGATAACCAGACTATTGCAAACTGGCTGTTCGACGATATGTATGCGCCTACAGCGAAGTTTACCATCCGCAATATGAATACATACTTCAAGGAATATACACTGAACAGAGAATGTATTGCTATAGGGTCGATAAGCGAGCGCGATCTCTCCCGCATCTTTTCGTTCTACAGCCTCGAAGATACCAACGAACGAAACTTCTACCTTCCACTAGCCATAGAACCCGATAAGGATGTAGAGTTTACCGACTACCACTCGTTCGATTTCTACCTGGCCAAAGGAGAAGAAGTGCCGCCGATAGATGCAAAAATAACAGCCCTGCTCGAACAAGAATTATTGGCAAAAGGACTAGTACGCGATACCACCGATCCGGATATGCTGGTGCAGGTTTATTACAGCTATGTACCAAACCCACGGTTTACGGCATTGGTCAACCCCAGCTACTCATCATCTACATGGCGCTACGACAGCGACAAGAAAAGGATGGTAGAACTACCTATATTCGGGCAAAACGAACCGAATACCGAAACGGCCGCCCAGTTCATTGTAGAATATGGCTTTAGCATATACGACCGTAAATATATAGACACCACAAAACTGACACAAATATGGGATTGCAACATTACCGACTATCTGGCTTCGCGCTATCCGCTAGACAGGTATGTGGAGTTTCATACTCCATTGATGTTAAAGCAGTTCCCTTATTCAAACTCAAAGATCGGAGCAGAATATAAGGTAGAATTTAACCGGTACAATTACACCGGTATATATTACGATACCGAAAACCTGACTACGATAAAGGATATTGATGCCGGTTCGCCCGCATTCGAGGCCGGCCTGCGCCCCGGATACGTAATAAAGAAGATTGGCGGGAAGAAACTCGATTATACAAAAGACCAGTTATCGAACGGTTATAAGCACTTCATTGCCGAGACAATGAGTATGAGGGATAAATCGACACAATTTGCAAATGCAGAAGGTTTTACAGAGTGTATGTTATGGAATCCGGCCTACTATAGCGATATTGCCAAGAATTTCCAGAAGAGCAATTATTTTACTATATTTTCGTACTTGTATAATTTCCGTAACTATGTAAATATCAACAACAACGATAAGGCTATAACGATAGAAGCGTGGGACGGTATGCAAAACCGCATATTTAGGGTAACACCTCAAATACGCGAATCGGTTATTGTAAAAGCCTTATAAATAAATACATTATACGAAGTTTTGGGACAAAGGTTTAGCCATAATAGCAGAATCTTTGTCTTGATTTATTTATAATTATCATTCAAAATCCCTACCTTTGCGCCCAAATTCATTGTACGGCTATCATACGTAAACAATATTGATACAACAAAAGATATAAAATGATTACAGTTTCTAATTTAGGCATTCAGTTTGGCAAGAGAGTTTTATTTCAAGATGTGAATCTCAAATTTAGCAGCGGCAACTGCTATGGCATCATCGGTGCAAATGGAGCAGGAAAATCGACATTCCTCAAGATACTTAGCGGAGAAAAAGATGCAACTACCGGTACATTCTCATTAGGTTCGGGAGAAAGGCTTTCGGTACTATCGCAAGACCACTTTGCTTTCGACCATCAAACCGTAATGGACACGGTATTGCAAGGCCACGATGTGCTGTGGGATATAATGAAAGAAAAAGAAGTATTGTATGCTAAAGAAGATTTCTCGGATACCGATGGCATAAGAGCCTCGGAACTGGAAGAGAAATTTGCCGAATTAGAAGGTTGGAATGCCGAAAGCGATGCTGCAATCCTGCTCAACGGCTTAGGGATTCCCGATGCATTCCATTACCAGATGATGGGCGACATGAGCGGAAAACAAAAAGTACGTATATTGCTTGCACGTGCCCTATTTGGTAATCCTGACAACCTGCTGCTCGATGAGCCGACCAACGACCTTGATATAGAAACCGTGATGTGGCTGGAGAATTATCTGGCTAATGCAGAAAATACGATACTGGTAGTTTCGCACGACCGCCACTTCCTCGATTCGGTATGTACCCACACTGTAGATATAGACTTTGGCAAGGTTGCTATGTTTGCCGGCAACTATAGCTTCTGGTACGAGTCGAGCCAGCTTGCACTTCGCCAGCAACAACAACAGAACAAGAAGGCCGAAGAGAAGAAGAAAGAACTGGAAGAGTTTATCCGCAGGTTTAGTGCCAATGTAGCCAAATCGAAGCAGACTACCAGCCGGAAGAAGATGCTCGAAAAACTTAATATAGAGGAAATTAAACCATCTTCGCGCAGGTATCCGGGTATAATATTTACGCCAGACAGGGAACCGGGAAATAAAATACTGGAGGTCAACGGGCTTAGCAAGTCTGTAGAAGGAAAGGTGTTGTTCGACAATATTAATTTCAACATAGAAAAAGACGATAAGGTTATATTCTTGTCGAAAGATCCGCGGGCTATGACTGCCTTTTTCGAGATCATAAACGACTATGCGAAGCCTGACGCTGGCACATTTAGCTGGGGGCAAACAATTACAACTGCATACCTACCACTCGACAATGGCGATTACTTCAAAGATGATATAAACCTTATAGACTGGCTGTCTCAGTTTTCTGACGATACGAGCGAAATATATATTAAAGGCTTTTTGGGCAGGATGCTATTTTCCGGAGAAGAGGTTCTTAAAAACACCAAAGTATTATCGGGAGGTGAAAAAATGCGTTGTATGATAGCGCGTATGATGATGAAAAATGCCAATTGCCTGATACTGGATTCTCCGACAAATCACCTCGACCTGGAATCTATACAAGCATTCAATAATACATTGATAAACTTTAAAGGCAATGTCTTGATGTCGTCTCACGACCATGAGTTTATTCAGACTGTATGTAACAGGGTTATAGAACTTACGCCAAACGGAACAATTGATAAAATCATTGATTATGATGATTATATCACATCGGATGAGATAAAAGCATTGCGCGAGAAGATGTATAAATAAGGAGGATAATCAGCTTTATAAATCTGAAAAAGAGAGCATTAAAAAGCTCTCTTTTTTATCACCCTTCCCCAATGCGTCTTTTTAACACGAATAATTTTGATTGCTCCAATTTCATTCATATCTTTGCATTGAAGATAAATTAATGTGAAAGTGGAGAAAACAATTGAGTAATTAAGACCAAAAATAAAGGGGGAGTAATATGGTGTTCTGGGCATTAATTTTCCTCTGGTAACAAACCGTAAGTTTATACCAACCTTACAAACTATTCAAATAATTGCTTGTGAAAGTATTTCTTAGGATATTGAGTTACTGGAATGCTCCCCTTTTATCCTGTTTTTCTAAAGGTTAGGCTTCGCCATCGAGCATTGCATCTCTATAACCCAAGAAATATAAAATACCATCGAGCCCTACTGTCGACAAAGATTGTTTGGCATTCTCTTTGACTTTAGGCTTTGCATGGAAAGCAATTCCCAAACCGGCAATTCCCAACATTGGCAAATCATTAGCACCATCGCCGACTGCAACAGTCTGCTGTATATCAACTTTTTCTACCTGAGCAAGCAGCCGTAGAAGCTCTGCTTTACGCTTACCGTCTACAATATCCCCTACATAGTTGCCTGTCAACTTTCCATTTTCTATTTCCAGTTCGTTAGCATAAACATAGTCGAACCCGTACTTCTCTTTCAGATAATTACCGAAATAGGTAAATCCCCCTGATAAGATAGCCAGTTTGCATCCGCTCTTCTTCAATACACGGATAAGGCGGGTCATACCTTCTGTTATAGGCAAATTCTCGGCGATCTCTTTCATTACCGATTCATCAAGCCCTTTAAGCAATGAAACCCTTTGCTTGAAGCTTTCGGAGAAATCTATTTCGCCACGCATAGCCGATTCTGTAATAGCTTTTACCCGCTCGCCCACTCCGGCACGTTCTGCCAGTTCGTCTATCACTTCTGTTTGTATCAATGTAGAATCCATATCGAAACATACAAGGCGGCGCATACGGCGATACATACTTTCTACCTGAAAAGCAATGTCTATGCCCTGTTCGTCGGCAAGCTTCATAAATTCATGCTTCAATTCCTGAACATCGTCCACTGCACCTCTTATTGCAAGTTCGATACAAGATCTTCCCGGCCTGTCTGCTCCATTCAAAGGGACACGTCCGGTCAGGCGTATTATTTTCTCTATATTAAGCTTATATTTCTGGCTGATTTGTGCTACGGCCGATATCTGCTCGGGCTTTAATGTACGCCCCAGCAAGGTCACAATGTAGCGGTTTTTTATGCCTTGTGTACATACCCAACGGGAGTATTCTTCTTTGCTGATAGGCGAAAAACGGATTATAACGCCAATCTCTGTGGCTTTAAACAACAAATCTTTAATGACTTCTCCTGCATTAGAAGCCTCAAACATAATAGCAAGAGACAATGAATGATGAATATTTGCCTGGCCAATATCAAGTATATTTGCATTATGATTTGCTAAAACGGCTGTCAGCGCCGCTGTAACTCCAGGTTTATCTTCACCTGACAGGCTTGCTAATATTATTTCCGAATTTTCCATTGTAATTTCTAATAATCAGATTTCTTGATACTTTGTAATCAAGCGAGTAAAGCTTTTTCTGCTTTTTCTGCTTTTGCGAAATCGAACTGATCTATGATTTGCTGTTTTAGTATATTTATGCGGTCATTGCACAAGTTGCCAATACTACCTTCGTGCGTATGGGCTACTGTCTTATCGTGGGCGAAATTGCCTTTTTCTATTTCCAATCCTACATGTTTATAAGCATCGCGAAATGGCATTCCCTCCAAAACTAGGCGGTTTACTTCTTCGACACTGAATATAAGCAGGTACTTAGGGTCGTCTAGTATATTCCTATTTACCTCCAATTCGCTAACCATATGCCCCACCATATTCAGGCAATCGTTCACTTCTTCGAATGAAGGGATAAACTGTTCTTTTATGATTTGCAAGTCGCGGAAGTATCCTGAAGGCAGATTGTTTATAATCAAGGTAATATCGTTAGGTAAGGCTTGAAGTTTATTGCATTTTGCTCGCGTAAGTTCAAATACATCAGGATTTTTCTTATGGGGCATAATGCTTGATCCGGTTGTATATTCATCCGGCAATTTAATGAAACCAAAGTTTTGGCTATTGTACAAGCATGCGTCGTACGACAGTTTAGATAATGTACCTGCAATGGATGCAATGGCGAAAGAAACTATCCGTTCCATTTTCCCCCTGCCCATTTGCGCATATACTACATTATAGTCCATAGAATCGAATCCCAGCAAATCGGTGGTCATCTGGCGATTGAGAGGGAAAGACGAGCCATAGCCCGCCGCCGAACCTAGAGGGTTGCGATTGCAGACTTTATATGCTGCCAGAAGAACTTGCAGGTCGTCGACCAAACTTTCGGCATAGGCACCAAACCAAAGCCCGAAAGATGAAGGCATCGCTATCTGCAGGTGGGTGTATCCCGGCATCAACACATCCTTATATTTTTCACTCTGATCTATTAGAATATCTATAAGACGGGATACAGAATCGACAAGAATATGGATCTGATGGCGTGTAAATAATTTCAGGTCGACCAAAACCTGGTCATTGCGCGAACGTCCGCTATGTATTTTTTTCCCCACATCGCCTAGTTTGCGGGTAAGCATCAATTCTACTTGCGAATGAACATCTTCGATACCATCTTCTATTACAAATTTACCATCAACGGCAATCTCATATATTTGCTTCAGCTCTTTGGAAAGGAGCCTCAGTTCTTCCTGCTGCAGAAGCCCGACAGATTCGAGCATTGTTATATGAGCCATCGATCCTAAAACATCAAATGGAGCAAGATATACATCGAGCTCCCTGTCGCGTCCAACAGTATATGTTTCTACATCTTTATTTACCTGAACGCTCTTCTCCCAAAGTTTCATCGGTTATTCTTCTGTTCTGTTATTCAAAATTTCACGATACGGCAATGCAGCGAGCACTTCTACCACCTTATCTATTCCGGTCTGCAAGGGTTTGGAGACCATCGGCTTCAAAAAGGGATTTAGATCGGCTTGTATGGTAAGTTTCATTCTGGAATTGCCTTCGGAATCGGGCAATAGCTGTATCCACATCTTCACGTCGAAGGGCAATTGCTCTGCTTGGAATTTTATTGTTTTGTCAGGCTCTCTTTCTACTACAAGAAATCTGACTTGACCTATCGGGTCTACAGTTACGGTACAAGAATCTTTATCAAAAGAAAATCCCTTAATTTTATCCTGAGGTATCTTATCTTTTGCTAATTCCAGATTATTCAAATCGGACAAGACTGCAAATACATCCTTATTTTGATATGGTATAATCTTTATTTCACTGGTATATTCAGCCATCTCCTATATCTTATTTATTTCCAGTCTGCCGGAGCTTTACGCCATTCCTGAAGTGTTTCGAGGTCGGATTCGGCGATATAATCTATGCGCAACGCCTCGTCGAGCACAGCATCATAGTTGGTCAAAGTCAACAATTCGACTCCTGCTTGAGCAAACTTATCGGTTGCGATAGGAAATCCATATGTAAAATTGGCAACCATACCTACAACTTCCGATCCGTCTTTACGAATGGCTTCTACGGCCTTTAGGCTGCTCGACCCCGTAGATACAAGGTCTTCGACGACAACGACTTTGCTGCCTGGTTTAAGTTCGCCTTCTATTAGGTTTTCCAGTCCGTGATCTTTTGGTGTAGAACGTATATATATGAAAGGAAGCCCTAGTAAATCGGCGACCAATGCTCCGGGCGCAATGGCTCCGGTGGCAACGCCTGCTATGGCATCAACTTCTGTAAAATTTTCGAGAATAAGACGCGATAGTTCTGTCTTTATAAATGTGCGGATACGGGGGTATGATATCAACTTACGGTTATCGCAATATATTGGCGATTTCCACCCCGAGGCCCAAGTAAAGGGATTGGATGGTTGCAGTTTAATAGCTCTAATACTAAGGAGTTTTTCTGCTGTAAGCTTTTCTAATGTGCTGGTGCTCATATTTTTTTTTTCAAAATAACAACAATCTATTTTATCAGGCTACAAATATACGATTTATAGATAAAATAAAAGAAATTATAGCATAAAGAAATATATTTAAACTTGGAGTAAATAATAGAAACAAAGAGGAGCAATCTGAAAATCAGATTACTCCTCTAGTATAATAAAGCCGTATTGGTGGATATAGCCGAAACTCCATAAAACAGGATTTGAGTGCCTTGATCCCTTTGTAATCCACTGTGCGATGCAACCCGGAGGTGTGGCCCGCCATTAGAATCAAAAGCTTGTCTCGGATATTTGTATTAATTGATGAGTTTCCCAATCGACCAACACGACTTAAACTAATCTCCTTTAGCTAAATCAAAGTTATGCAAAAGAATTTTACTTTCCAAATATTGTATCAATAATTAACGTCTTTCTTCTTGGTGCTGCACCCGCATGTAGAACAGCCGCAGCCTTTTTTTTGTTCGTTTGCGGAGAAGAAAAAGTTGTATATTTTGTATATAATAATTATTGAGACAACCACTCCTATTAATCCGACAATTATTTCTTGAAACATAAGATCTTATTTTTATTGAGATTAAAGATAAAGAATAGTTACGCTTTTTCCAGTAGATAGACATATATAAAATGTTAACAAAAAAAGACCATTCAGTATTGAATGATCTTTTTTGTTATATCACAAGCTACACGATAAATCAATAATCTGCATTTTGATGTATATCTGGATTCACATCAATTTCAGCTTGGTCACTGGCACTTGATCTTTTCTGGTTATTGGAGTGTTAGGCAAATATCCCACACGATTAACTGTACTAGTACCCAAGTCTCTAATTATATCAAAGAAACGATGTCCTTCCCCAAATAACTCTTTACGTCTTTCTTTCATTACTAAATCAAGAGTAGCTGTAACATCTGTAGCTTCCGGATTAGCTCGTTTACGTATAGCATTCAGATAGGTAGAAGCATCTGATTTTCCTGTTCGAGAACCAGCTTCAGCTACAATTAAATACATATCAGATAGACGTATCACACGAGTGTTATTAACATAAACATTTCCATTCCTACCAGGATACTTATTTATAAAATAACCCATTGTGCCCGCATTGTCCAGTTGCTCAGCTTCCAATAACCCCAAACGAACATCTTTAGCGTCTTCTTTTAATATATCATGCAATTCTTTTGTTATAATAGAGGCATAATATCCATCAATGCTCCATACATACCCAATTCCTTCTCTATCAGCATTGTCCGTTTCTGAACTGTGGATTTCAAAGATAGATTCGGTAGTAAATTCTTGAGACCATGAATTCACATAATCTGCATTACCAATAAGAGAGTATCCTCCATTTGTAACTACATCTTTTGCTTCTTTATATGCATTTTCATAATCTCCCATATAGAGATAAACTCTGGCAAGCAAGGCTTTTGCAGCCCAGTAGCTCATCTTTCCATTTGTTTTGGTTTTATTCAACAAAACTTTTGAAGTACTTATACCTAATGCTTCCTTCAGATCACCCAAAATAAATGTATATGTTTGCTCAACTGTACTTCTTTGAGGCTTATCATTTTTCGAAAAGACCTTATCGGCGATGATTGCACCCCACGCACTCTTATTTTTAAGATATGGTTCCCCATATATTTTCAATACATCAAAGTGCATTAATGCTCTCAAAGCTAAGGCCTGCCCTCTTACGTCATCTAATGTTGTTTGTTCTTTCTCTGTACTTATCTTAACAGAACCTGCATCAATCTTCGTTATAAGGTTATTTACCCTATTCATATTTCTGTAAATATATTGCCAGAAAGAACCTCCATTTGTAGATGTCAACGCTGTAGCATGACCAAATGTAAATTGGCTATATGTACGTTGACCATTAAAAGTCGTAGCCATATCATCCCCCCTCACATCACCATAGGTGATCATGTCTGTTCCATAATAATAACGCGAAACAAAACCTGTATATACACCATTTAGTGCAGCTGTAGCTTCACCAACAGTGGTAACGGCTGTTTCATTTGGTATTTGGTCGCTAGGAGACACTTCTAGGAAATCGGAACATGCCGAAAACGAAATTAACCCCAACAAAATTGCGCCACTTAGCAATTTTTTTATATTATACATATCTATTATTTTTTAAAATTAAAAACTCAATTCCACTCCAAAAGTAACATCTTTGAGAGGAGGTAGTGCATATCCAACAATATAATCAGACGGAACTTCAGGATCGAAGTCTGCAGTTTTTCTCAAAGTCAATAAATTAGTAGCATTAACAATAAACCTTACAGACCCTAAATTAATTTTCTTTACAACATGCGTTGGCAAAGTATAGCTTAAAGATATATTTTTCAACCTAGCATGTGTTGAACTATGTATCCATTTTGACGAAGAGTAGTTTCCATAGGCATATCCAGTGATACGGCGTCCGACTCCTGTATCTCCCGATTTTCTCCATCTATTTTCATATTGTCCTATAGATGGCATATAACTGTAATTAAAGTCATACATACCATTAGTGTCTCGAATCCATCCCTCATCATAAAATCTACCACCCAAAGAGAATGACACTAGTGCCGAAAGTTCAAATCCTTTATAAGAGAAGGTGTTAGACCATCCTCCAGTTAAATCTGGATCTGCTTTATCGATTAGGACACGCTCGGCCAATGCTGGGTTTTCCGTGATATCCCGGGAAAGAGTTCCGTCGTCTTTTAATTTATTTGTATACCATTGTTCCGCTCCAGTTTCAGGATTAACTCCTGCATACTCCCTTGTATAGAAAGAATAATACGATTCTCCTGTCTTTGTTATAAACGGCAACCCGTCTCTACTCTTAATTTCCTGGTCCCCATACACTTTTGTTACTTTATTTGAATTATGAGCAAGGTTCAGTTTTGTATGCCAAAAGAAATCTTTATTATTAACGACATCAACACCTATTGAGATTTCAATACCTTTATTCGACATTTCGCCCAAGTTTGCCACATAGTTGACAAATCCGGTAGTATGAGAGACTGGAACCGTAGCAATCAGATCTTTTGATTTTTTATTGTATAAGTCTAACTCAAAAGACAAACGATTAAACAATCTAGCTTCGAGACCAAAGTCTAATGTATTGAATTTTTCCCATTTCAAGTCAGGATTAAATATTCTTGCTGGATATGTTCCTGGAGACCCCATATAACTGGCTGTCACATAATATGTATTTTGTGACGAATAATATGTCGAAGGTAGGTTTCCGGTTTCACCATATGAGGTTCTAAGTTTTAAATCATCAATAAATGTTAATGAAGACATAAACTTTTCAGCAGATACACGCCATGCACCCGATAGAGACCAGAATGTACCCCAGCGGTTATTCTCTCCAAAACGAGTACTACCGTCACGTCTCAAGCTAGCCGAAGCATAATACTTGTTATCATAATTATAATTTAATCGGGAAAGGACGGACAATATGCGGTCATTGTCCTTCACAGAGTAAGCTCCAGTAGGTGTTGCTGCACCAGCAAGTTCATATACTTGTGACGACGCATATCCTTGACCTACAGCTTGAATCATATCTTCGACTCTTTTTTCAACATCCCAGCCTATCAGCACATCAAAATTATGAACATCCTTAAAAGTTTTATCATATGACAAAATAGAAGATGAATATAATTTTCTGGATTCTGGCGTCATTTTAATAGTCAAACCACCTGCATTCGCACCATTCCTACCATCTTTTGACCATACAGTAGTTGATCTTACATTGTTATAATCATAACTCAATGTTTGTTTAAACTGCAAATTATCATAAATCTTGTACTGAGCCCAAAATGAAGCTCTTGCGCTAAACACGTCTAACAAATATTTATCGGTATTTAACGATTTAACTGGATTGGCCAAACCGCCAAGCATTGTTCCTTCATAAAAAGTACCATCGGCATTGTATATAGGTGTAGTCGGCGCCAGATAGTTTCTTGTTGCATAATAAGGGTTTGCATAAGCCCCACCTTCTGCTACACGGTTTTTCTTAACTTGTGCTATCGAAATATTCGCCCCCATTTTTAGATTGTCGGTTTCATGGCTTAAGTTTAATCGACCTGTGTATTGCTTAATCCATGAATTTTCAGCTTTACCTGATTCGTCAAGAGCACCTAGCGACGCAAAAAATTTAGTTTTATCATTACCACCCTCTATTGAGGCCTCATAGTTCTGAATAGTTCCTGTACTTTTAAACAAGGCATCCTCCCAATCAGAATATCCCCCTTCTGGTATAGGGTAAAACGCGTCGATGCGAGCTTGAGCACTAGCCATGGCATCTTCGTGAGATGCACCCCCATCTATTTGTTTATTATACCATGAATCTTTCATAACATCGCGGAATTGATCTCCATTAAGAACCTTCCGGCTTGTTACTGCCCAATCATTAAAACCAACCGAAGCTTTCAGAGAGACTCTTGTCTTTCCTGATTTACCACCTTTCGTAGTTATTATTATAACACCATTAGCACCGCGAGAACCATACATAGCAGATGCAGCAGCATCTTTTAGTATCGTTATTGACGCTATATCAGAAGTCCTGATCAAACTTGAAATACCCAAACTACCAGCCGAGCCACTAACTCCTGACACTGACATATTTTCTGGAACTACGGGAATCCCATCTATCACATACAAAGGTTCGTTAGATCCGTTAATAGACCCCATACCACGCAGTCGTATTGACTGTTGTGATCCTGGTTGCCCTGACGGAGATGTAATTGAAATACCTGGAGATATTCCCTGCATCGCTTTCTCAAAAGAGACAGCTGGCACATCCTTGATAGCATCTGACGTAACAACACTGGCTGCTCCTGTAAATGAAGCCTTTTGGGTTGTTCCATAAGGCACAGTTATCTCAACTGCACTCAACTCTGTCACGTTGTCCGCCATCGTCACTGTCATGCCTTGAACAGCCTTAACCTCTACGGTTTTCATCCCTACAAGGGTAAATACCAGCGTACTCTTTCCTTCCGGAACATTAATGGAATATTTACCATCTAAATCTGTCACAGTACCGATAGTAGTACCTTTTACCACAACAGAAGCACTAATCACAGGTTCTCCGTTACCGTCAACGACAATACCGTTAAACCGCGTCGTAGTTTGTGCCATAACAAGCCCTATGCTTATAAATAAGCAGGACAGAAAAAACACCATTCTTTTCTTCATACAAACACTATTTATTATAAAATATTAAAAACCAATGTTATATCTCCCATAACATTCAGACGCAAGTCTTATTTTTAGCATCTATTTATTTTTGGATACACAAAATTAAAAAAAATTGCGGAAATGACAAATTGCAACCGTAATGCCGCAAACAGCACAAATTGACAGAAAAACAGCCAAATACAGCAATAAAAACCACAAAAAAACCTCGCTACACCAAAACGAAACCTTATTCATGTGTCAAAAAGACAAAAAACAAGGTAAAATGGGAGCCTTTATTAATGCATTTTTTAACATTAAATTCTAAAAAAAAATAATTCAATGAAAGATTTCGCACCAGCCCTCACTCTCTCGATGCACCTTTTTTATACTCATTCTAAATAAAAAACGCTGTTTGTTTGTATATAATATGGCAAAAAATATCCATCTTTGCAACTGAAAATAAAAAGGATAAACTAATGATGTTATTATCTGACCTCAAAACCGGAGAGAGAGGCATTATTATAAAGGTAAACGGTAGCGGCGCATTTCGCAAACGGATACTGGAAATGGGATTTGTAAAAGGCAAAACCATTAAGGTTATACTGAATGCACCCTTGAAAGACCCTATCAAATACAAGATAATGGATTATGAAGTTTCGCTCCGTCGCAGTGAAGCAAAGCTTATCGAGGTAATCTATCCTGACCAACTCCAAAAGCAGGAAACTATTATAGAGAATTTCAGCTATCCACAAGAAGATAATAATCGAACAGAAAGTCTCGAACCCAATGCCACACCAAGTATTACCGGAAACAAAAAGGAGATAAAAGTAGCATTGGTAGGCAATCCGAATGCAGGCAAAACCTCTCTTTTCAATATTGCATCGGGAGCGCATGAACATGTTGGCAACTATGGAGGGGTTACGGTGGATGCAAAAGAAGGAAAATTCAAATACGGAGGATATACATTTATTATTGTCGACCTGCCAGGCACTTACTCCCTTTCTGCTTACACTCCGGAAGAGCTCTTCGTCAGAAAACAACTGGTAGAAGATCACCCTGACATAGTACTGAACATAGTAGCAGCCTCGAACCTCGAACGCAACCTGTACCTGACTACCGAGCTGATAGATATGGAAGTTCCGGCGGTTATAGCACTTAATATGTACGACGAATTGCAGGAAAGCGGCAGCGAGTTCGACTACAAGAGGCTATCAAAGATGATAGGTATCCCGATGGTTCCTACCGTTGCCCGTTCGGGAATGGGAATAGAAGACCTGTTCGATACTATCATCGACATCTTCGAAAAACGCGATACTATTTCGCGCAGGGTACATATATATTACGGCAATAGCATAGAGAATGCCATTAGTAAGATAAACATAAAGTTAAGCAAAACAGAAGTTGCCCATCTTGCATTTCCCCGCCGGTATATTTCCATCAAGTTGATAGAAAAAGATAAGGACATAGAGGAATATGTAGCATCTTTCCCCTACAGCAAGGAGATATTTGCACTCAGAGACAATGAGATAAAGAGCATTGAAGAAACCCTTGGCGAAGACACCGAATCGCTACTGACCAATGCCCGTTACGGCTTCATCGCCGGAGGACTGAAAGAAACATTGAAGGAAAAGACACAGGAGTCGGATCGCACACGTGTCATTGACGCTATTGTTACAAACAAGTATCTGGGCTTCCCTCTCTTTTTCCTTTTCATGTGGATAATGTTTGAATGTACTTTCCGGCTGGGCGGGTATCCGATGGGATGGATAGAAAGTGGCGTGGAATGGATTGGAAACCTCGTCAGGATAAGTATGCCCGAAGGAATGCTCAAAGACCTGATTGTAGACGGGATAATAGGGGGCGTAGGGGGCGTTATCGTATTCCTACCCAATATACTTATATTATATGCCTTCATTTCCTTTATGGAAGACTCGGGTTATATGTCACGCGCCGCATTCATCATGGATAAGGTAATGCACAAAATGGGATTGCATGGAAAATCATTTATCCCTCTGGTTATGGGATTTGGCTGCAATGTGCCGGCAATATTGGCTACACGTACCATCGAAAGCAGGAACAGCCGCATGATAACCATGTTGATAAATCCATTTATGTCTTGCAGTGCCCGGCTTCCGGTTTACCTGCTCTTTGTCGGCATCTTTTTCAAGTCGTATGCCAGTTTCGTTTTATTCGGGCTCTACTTCACAGGCATACTTATAGCTGTGATTTCAGCCCGCCTGTTTAAACGATTCCTCTTCCCTAAAGAAGATACACCTTTTGTAATGGAACTCCCTCCATACCGTATGCCTACGGCAAAAGCCGTGATGACACATATGTGGGACAAGTCACGCCAGTACCTCCGTAAAATGGGAGGAGTAATACTTATTGCATCCATTATAATATGGTTCTTAGGCTATTTCCCTCAGAACAAAGAGGCTGATGAAGCTTTCGACAAGCAACTGACCCAGATAGAAACTTCATTCGGCAACAAACATATAACGGGGGAACAAAAGGATGAGCAAATAGCCGAAATAGAAAACAGCCGCACTATGCTTCGTCAGGAAAATTCATATATAGGGCGAATCGGAAAGGCTATTGAACCTGCAATGCGGCCGCTTGGTTTCGACTGGAAGATAAGCGTAAGCCTGCTTACCGGAATGGCTGCTAAAGAAGTTGTAGTGAGCACCCTTAGTGTCTTATATACAGGCAACCCTGAAAACCATGAATCGCTGGAAACACGCCTGCTTAACGAAAAAGATGCTGATGGCAACAATACGTTTACCCCCTTGGTGGTGGTCAGCCTATTATTGTTTGTCTTAATATATTTCCCTTGTGTGGCTACAATAGCTGCTATAAAAGAAGAAGGTGGGTCGTGGAAATGGGGGCTATTCAGTGCCATATACACCACTATGCTTGCCTGGATTGTGTCGTTTGCCGTATACCAGATAGGTTCGCTCTTTTAGCAAGAGCATGATCTTCTGAAAAACAGAAAAAGCTTTCAGTACTGAAAGCTTTTCTTTTTCAAGGGTGAAAGACGGGGCTCGAACCCGCGACCTTCGGAACCACAATCCGACGCTCTAACCAACTGAGCTACGATCACCATATTTGCAATTGCGGTGCAAATATAGGCAAATTTCTTATAATAACAAGAAGTAAGATCAAAAAAATATATACTCTTTTACTTTATGCTTACAAAGATTAAGACCCGATAACCCCTATATTTAGGAATGAAAATGTATTTTTGCATCTATAAATTATCTTTTGCTACAAATGGATATCTTAAAAAACTATAGCTTTACATTACTCTTACTTTCCGGAATACTGCTCGGAGGCATATGCGGAGTCGTCTTTGGAGAAGATGCTTCTGTGGTGAAACCGATAGGCGATATTTTTCTCAACCTGATATTCGTCCTCATCGTTCCGCTCGTATTCCTTAGCATATCGTCCTCTATATGCAATATGAGGCAATCGAATATGGTGGGGAAAGTTATTCTCAATATCGTTCTGGTCTTTCTGGCTACCGCCGTCGTTTCAGCACTGCTGGCCTACGGCTTCATATCCATATACAACCCTTTAGGGGGAATACAACACTCAATATCGGATATTGGCTACATACCTCCTGTTGCCAATCAGCTATCGTCTGCTGAAGTGCTTGTGAAAACTTTTACCGTATCCGATTTTCTTCTGCTATTCACTAAATCAAACCTGCTGCCGCTGATCATATTCTCCATATTCTTCGGCTTGGCAACCTCTATGGTTGGCGAGAAGGGAAAGCCTGTCGTCTCGTTCCTGAATGCCGGAACCGAAGTTATACTCAAAATGATGAGCATAATAATGAAAGCCGCTCCTATAGGACTGGGCTGCTATTTCGCCGATACGGTAGGAAAACTAGGAGAGCAAATACTAAACGGGTATATGCAGGTATTCATCTTATTCCTGATACTTACCGGCATCTCGTTCTTCGGGTTGAACTCATTATATGCCCTATTAGCCGGAGGCAGGAAAGGCTTCTTTGCATTCTGGAAAAACATTCCCGCCCCTGCCCTCACGGCCATCGCCACATCTTCGAGTGCCGCCTGTATCCCCATCAATATAGAAAGTAGTAAGCGGATGGGCGTACCAGCCTCCATCGCCGAAACTGTAATCCCTCTGGGTACGAACATACACAAAGACGGTTCGATAATGGGAGGCGTCATTAAAATAATATTCCTGTTCACCATATTCGGGCAAACGATGCCAATGCCCAACGTCTTTGTTATTATAGGCATGGCCTTGCTGGTCGGCGCAGTAATGGGCGCAATACCAAGCGGAGGAATGACCGGAGAGCTGCTCATATGCTCCGTATTCGGTTTTTCTCCCGAATTAGCAGGCACTATATTAATAATAAGTACCATCATCGATATTCCCGCCACCTTGCTCAACTCTACAGGCAATGTTGTGTGTGCCATGTTGGTTGCACGGTTGAGCGAGGGCAAGAACCGGACCAAGAATCATAAAAGTATTCCATCTAAACAATAACATTCTATGAACTTTAAACTGATTACAATATCAATAGCCCTATTGTTCTGCATAATAGCCAAAAGCCAGAACAACCCTTCACTTCCCAGACTACACGAGCAAACAGATAAAGAGTTCGTAGATCTGAGAGCAAAAAAGAACCCGCTGATAGGCGTATCGGCTACACGAGGCAGCAAAGGCGGCTCGGTTATCTCAGGCACATATATACAGGCCATACTCAAAGCCGGAGGAACACCCATCGTGATTCCCGTTATGACAGACGGCGTTGTACTAAGGGATATAGTAAAGCAACTCGACGGGCTGATAATAACAGGCGGTGATGACATTGCTCCTTCTTATTACAACGAAAAGGAGATACCCAAAGTAAACGAGATAGATTCTATACGCGACATCTACGACTTTGTACTGCTCAAGCTGGCTGCCGACCGCAACATTCCTATCCTTGGCATCTGCCGCGGCATGCAGTTGATAAATGTAGCTTATGGTGGAAGCCTCTATCAAGACATACCATTACAGGCAAAAAGCGACATAGAGCATAAGCAAAAGCAGCCACGCGATATAGTAACGCACGATGTCTCGATAGATGCAGGTTCCAAGCTGGCTTCGATATTGGGTGTGACCAATGTGCATACCAACAGCTACCACCATCAGGGAGTGAAAAAAGTGGCTCCCGGATTTAGGGCTACAGCTAAGGCTTCCGACGGTATGGTCGAAGCTATTGAAGCATATCCCAACCGCAATATCATTGCTGTAGAATGGCATCCCGAAGTACAGGCAGCAGCAGGAGATACAACAATGCTGAAACTGTTCTCATTCTTTATGGGCGAGGCCGACCTGTTCCGCAGAGCGAAAGAACTCCATAAGCAGATCTTGTCTGTCGATACCCATTGCGATACCCCCTTAGAATTTAAGAAAGCAGGTTTCGATATAGGCAAAAGAGAGAGCAATCAGGTAAACCTTCCTAAAATGGAAGAAGGGATGCTCGATGCTATTTTTTTCGCCGCATATACCGCACAAGGCCTCCGCGACAAGGTTTCGAGCCAGAAAACCGTCGACAAGATAGAAGGACTGATAAAAGGCATCCATTCGCAAGTGGAAAAGAATAAAGACCTCTGCGAAATAGCCTATACCGCCGACGACCTTAGGAGAATCAAAGAAGAAGGCAAAAAAGCAATCTTTATCGGCATAGAAAACGGATATGGCATAGGCAAGGACATTGCCAATATAGCAAGGTTCAAAAAGATGGGCGTTAATTATATCACCCTCTGCCATACCAAAGACAACGACATCTGCGATACCTCAAGCAAATCGAACCACGAATGGAACGGACTCAGTCCATTTGGCAAGCAGGTGGTAAAAGAGATGAACCGCCTGGGAGTGATGATAGATGTATCGCACGCAGGAGAGAAAACTTTTTGGGATGTAATCGAACTATCCGAACAACCTATCATTGCTTCACACTCGTCGGCACAAGCCCTTTGCTATCACGACCGCAACCTTACGGATAAGCAAATGCAGGCTATAACTAAAAACGGCGGCGTAGTACAAATCTGCCTTGTAGACCTCTTCATCAACAAGGACAGGAAGAAAGCCAGCCTGCAAGATGCTATCGACCATATAGACCACGCTGTTAAAGTGGCAGGAATAGATCATGTAGGCATTGCATCCGATTTCGATGGCGGCGGTGGACTGATTGGCTGCGATGGAAGCAACGATATGATAAACATCACCATGAAACTAATGGAAAGAGGCTACACCAACGAACAGATCGGGAAAATATGGGGTGGTAACTTCCTCCGTGTGATGAATACCGTTCAACAGAATGCCAAGGATACCACAACCAATTAATAGCAACCTGTAGCAAAGGGGGTTACGTAACAAGACAGAGATATTTCAAAGACCATTCAAATGTTAATTTTTTTAGAGGTATTGGCAAAAAGGGGCTATTTGGTTAGCATAATTTATAAAAAATATGTTTTATAATATGTTTTTTAATTTGGCAGGAGCATTCAAAAGTCGTTCCTTTGTATCGATAACCAAACAATCTTTATTTTACCTTAAGCCTAATACCTAATTTGACTCACACATAAGAGGAGGTTTTGATTCAAAAGCCTCCTCTTATGTATTTCAGGCCTTCTGATATTTCACTGCTGTCCAGTCTGTGATAAGAGGTATATCTTCCACATAGAAGCCACTCATATACAAATACCCGCCATCGTTGAGAACCGAAGCATATGCAGGAATATCGTTCAGCAATATATTACGGTTTATATTCGCCAATATAATATCGAAAGACTTATCCCCCAGCAACTCCGCTCCTCCAATCTCTACGGAAACATTATCCACACTATTGAGTTTCAGGTTTTCCATCGCATTGTCGTACGCCCATTGGTCTATATCTATTGCCTCGATAGGGTTCGCTCCTCGCATGGAAGCCAATATAGCCAATATAGCTGTTCCCGTTCCCATATCCAACAACGATTTTCCGGCAAAATCATCTTTCAGTATCTCCCTTATCATCAGTTCGGTGGTCTGGTGATGCCCCGTACCAAAAGCCATTTTAGGATCTATATAGATATTGTATTCGTATGTTGCCGGAACTTTATGGAATGTACTCTGAATGATGCACTTGTCATCTATAGTCAATGGTTGGAAATAGTTCTTCTCCCACTCTTCGTTCCAATTCTGTTCTTCTATACTCTTGAATGTATAGCTAATCTGTGCTTCTAATGGAAAATCGGCTAAAAGCTGATCCAAAGCAGCTATATCGAAAACATCGCTTTGAATATAGGCCAATGTACCGTCCTCATCTTCTACAAAACTTTCGAATCCCAGTTCGGCTATAGAAGCTGAGAGGATACTGTTTACAATCTCATTGTTAGGAACGCAGGTGAATTTGACTTCAATATATTTCATAATATCTGTTTTTCGGCAAAGGTACATTTTTCTATCCTGTAATATATCCACATACCGGAAGATAATCCCTCCTTATTTCAATATACGTTCTATCTGCTCCAGTTCGTCAAGTGTAAAATCCCTATTCTCCGTAGCTTTCAGATTATCTTTCAGCTGATTGAGCGAACTTGTACCTACGATAACGGAAGTCACGTGCTTATTTTGCAAAAGCCACGCCAGAGCCATTTCTGCCAATGTCTGTCCCCGTTGCTGAGCCAATATATTCAATGCCTTTACTCTTTCTATCACTTGCGGGGTAATTTCATCCTCCTGCAAAAAGCCGTGGCTCTTATGGGCACGCGAGGTTTCGGGAATACCATTCAGGTATTTATTGGTAAGAAGCCCCTGCGCTAATGGAGAGAATGCAATGAACCCGACACCATACCTTTCGTTGAGCGACATATGCTCAGCTTCCGGCTCACGAGCAAACATGCTGTACCTGTCTTGATAGATAAGGCAAGGAACATGCTGCGCTTTTAAGAACTCATAAGCTTCGGCGGCTTTCCGTGGCGGGTATTTCGATATACCGATATACAAGGCCTTCCCTTGCCGCACGATATCCACCAAAGCCTGCATGGTTTCTTCTATCGGTGTATGAGGGTCGTAACGGTGCGAATAGAAAATATCAAAATACTCCAGCCCTGTCCGCTTCAAGCTCTGGTCTATACTCGCCATAATATATTTGCGCGAGCCTCCGTCGCCATAAGGGCCATCCCACATCAGGTGTCCGGCTTTGGACGAAATAATAAGCTCGTCGCGATGATTTTTCAACTCTTTAGCCAACACTTTCCCAAAGTTTGTTTCGGCACTTCCGGGAGGAGGCCCGTAGTTGTTTGCCAGATCGAAATGGGTAACCCCCTTCTCGAAAGCGTACAGAATCATAGACGTAGCTACATCAAAATTGTCTACATCGCCAAAGTTGTGCCACAAACCCAATGATATTTCGGGTAGTTGCAATCCGCTATTGCCACAAAAATTATACTTCATATGCTTAAAATATTATTATATTACCTGTTACTTTCAACAATAAAGCACAAATATTAGTTTATTACAAATCAAAGAATTATTTTACTTTCGCCAAATAAAAAGTAACAAAAGTAACAGCTTTTTACCCGTTTTTCCGTGTTACTTTTTCCTTCTGATTCTAACACTATCACCTATTATAAAGATAAATTTCCTGCCTCTTTATTCAGATTATTGCAATATAATGCATTTTTCTATTACAAGGAAAAGAACAATGACACTTTACCAAAATTAATTTATAACTTTGTTGTTTTGGTAGTTTTTGGCATGAAAGAACGTGTAGTTGTAAAAATAGGCAGTCAGGTGCTTACCCGCAAGGATGGCACATTGGATGTTACACAAATGTCGGCATTGGTAGACCAGATAGCCGAACTCAATAAGAGCGGGGTAGAAATCATCCTTGTCTCGTCGGGAGCTGTGGCTTCGGGAAAGTCGGAAGTAAAAGCAAAAGCCAAACTCGACACCGTATCGGCGCGGCAACTTTATTCTTCGGTGGGGCAGGTCAAGCTTATCAACCGTTATTCCGATCTGTTTCGCCAGCATGGCATAGTCTGCGGGCAGATACTTGCCACAAAGGAAGATTTTTCCACGCGCCGCCATTACCTTAATCAGCGCAACTGTATGTCGGTGATGCTCGACAACAAGGTGATGCCCATTGTAAATGAGAACGATGCGATATCGGTCAATGGACTTATGTTTACCGACAACGACGAACTTTCGGGGTTGGTAGCCACTATGATGGGGTGTAATAAACTTATCATATTGAGCAATATCAATGGTATATATACAGGAAATCCTTCCGACCCTGCCTCCGAACTGATAAGGGAAATAGATACCAAAAACGGTAAAAACAACATAGAAGACTGCATACAAACGTCTAAGTCATCTACCGGGCGTGGTGGCATGACTACCAAATACAATATTGCCCGCAAAGTGGCCGAAGAGGGAATCGAAGTCATAATAGCCAATGGCAGGACAAGCCATATATTAGTCGATCTGATTGGCAAAAAAGATGTACCTTCCACGCGCTTTGTAGCTTCGCCCAAAGCCGCCAATAGCCTAAAAAAATGGATTGCCCACTCCGAAGGATTTGCCAAGGGTGAAATACATGTCAATCAGGGTGCAAGCGAAGCCCTGCTGGGCGAAAAGGCTGTAAGCCTGCTACCTATAGGAATCACAAAAATAATTGGTAACTTTGAGGCAGACGATATTGTACGCATCATAGACCACCTCGGCAAACAAATAGGGATAGGCCGTACGGCTTACAATAGCGAAAAAGCAAACGAAATAATAGGTAAAAGCAATAAGAAAGCTGTTATTCATTACGATTATTTATATATTGAAAAATAAAAATGGACGATTATCACCAGAGTATCTTCCAAACGGTAGCCGACGCTACCCGTAGCCTTAGCCTGCTGGAAGAAAAAGACATTAACGCAATACTCGAAGCTATTGCAAAGGAAACCGAGTCGAAAATGCACTATATCCTTGCCGAAAACCAGAAGGATCTTCAGCGCATGGATGCAGGCAATCCTAAATACGACCGTCTTTTACTCAACGAGCAGCGGATAAAGGATATTG
This sequence comes from Dysgonomonas sp. 511, assembly GCF_010501105.1. GTDB lineage: Bacteria > Bacteroidota > Bacteroidia > Bacteroidales > Dysgonomonadaceae > Dysgonomonas. The sequence goes on from NZ_QVMQ01000001.1 coordinate 36,792, forward strand.
TAAAAGATATACGCAATGTGGCGGCATTACCTTCGCCCGTGGGTAAAACCTTGATGCAGAAAACTCTTCCCAATGGTTTACATCTTTCTAAAGTTACTGTACCTTTTGGCGTGATCGGTATAATATATGAAGCCCGTCCGAATGTAAGTTTCGATGTGTTCTCCCTCTGTCTGAAATCGGGGAATGCCTGTGTGCTGAAAGGCGGATCGGATGCCCGTTTTTCGAACGAAGCGATAATAGATATTATAAGGACTGTGCTGGACGAAAATGGGGTGAATCCCAATGTCTGTACCTTGCTGCCAAACGAACGAGCAGCCACGGACGAATTGCTCAATGCACGCAAATATGTAGACCTGATAATACCGCGCGGAGGCAGGCAACTGATCGACTATGTGCGCGAGAATGCACGCATACCTGTAATAGAAACAGGGGCAGGCGTTTGCCATACATATTTCCACAAAGACGGCGATTTGCATAAGGGCAAGAATATCATCACCAATGCCAAGACCCGTAAGGTAAGCGTATGTAATTCGCTTGACTGCCTTGTCATAGACAAAGACAGGCTTGTCGATCTGCCGTTCTTATGCGAAGATCTGGCAAAAAAGGATGTAATAATATACGCCGATAAACAGGCGTACGAAGTGCTATTTCCTAGCTATCCTTACGACCAGTTGAAAAATGCCGACGAAAGCAGTTTTGGCACCGAGTTTCTCGATTATAAGATGGCTGTTAAGACCGTTTACGGAATAGATGAAGCAATCGACCATATTTCACAATACAGTTCGAGACATAGCGAGGCTATAGTTAGCGAAGACAGGGACGCCGTAAAACTATTCGAAAGAGTGATAGATGCAGCTTGTATCTATGCCAATACATCGACAGCGTTTACCGATGGCGCACAATTCGGCTTAGGAGCCGAAATCGGAATCAGTACACAAAAAATGCACGCCCGCGGACCAATGGCTTTGGAAGAACTATGCACATACAAATGGATTGTAGAAGGCGATGGGCAGATAAGAAATTGATAATGAAAAAGAAGAAGAAAGCAAAAGGCAGGATAACCATAGAAGACTATATAAAAGCGGTAAAGAAAGCAGACAGGGATAATGAACTTTCGCAATCTGCCGGATGGAAGCGTACCACCGAAATCCATAAGAATAAGAAAGCGTACGACCGCAAGAGGGATAAGAAAGATTTAGAAAAAGGATAACGACAAAACTTATGGGCAGAAATATAACACTCGATTATTTTAAGTTTGTCTTGAGTATTCTAGTTATTACTATCCATTTCAAACTACTCTATGAGCCCGGATTGGCTTATTGGTTGGTTTCGGAAGGGGTTGCCCGCATGGCTGTTCCTTGCTTTTTTATTATCAACGGTTATTATTTTGCCCCGAAACTGGGTGACTGGAAAGCCGTAAGGAAGTATCTGCTTCACTTGCTTGTCATTTATACTACATGGTTTATCATTTATCTGCGGCCTTATTACAAGCTCGATCATTTATCTATATTTACCAATGTTGGACTGGATGCTCTCTTAAAAGAATACTTCTTTGGTTTTTTCCATCTTTGGTATCTTCCGGCAGCTATTGTTGGCATCGCATTACTGGTCTTGCTGAAAAAGACATTGAGGAAAGATATAATCTTATTAGTACTGGCCTTCATCTTGTTTGTAGCCGGCTATTTCATCGAATATGTCAGGGATATCAATTACCATTATGCACGCAACGGCTTGTTTATAGGCTTCCCTTTTGTTATGCTTGGGTATTATATCCGAGTAAAGCAATTACATGAAAAGATAAAAAAAGAGCACCTGTATATCTTGTGCTCATTAGGGTTTTTGTGTCTGATTGCAGAATCGTATATAGGTTACGGCACAATGTTTATCCGCGATCTTTATGTTTCTCTTATAGTGGTCTGCCCCTCGGCATTCATGCTTGTTTTGGCATTGTCGAAATATAGTACGAGCGATAGTAAATTGCAGCTCTATTTCAGCCAGTTGCCATCAGCCATATATTTTGTACATATGTATGTCTTGTTCAGGGTATGGGCAGGCAGGGGCGAAACGGTTATTCCGCTACTTGAGTTTATATTGATTGTATTTTTATCCATCCTTGCCTCTTTTGTTATTATCTTTATAAATAAACGCATAAAAATATTCTTATAATGAAAACATATACAAATGTAAAAGACCTAGGCGACTTACAAACCGCTGTAAAGGAAGCCCTGGAAATAAAGAAAAACCGTTATGCTTATAAGCATCTGGGAGAAAATAAAACACTGCTGATGGTATTTTTCAATTCCAGCCTGCGCACACGCCTGAGCACACAGAAAGCGGGCATGAACCTCGGCATGAACACGATGGTGCTCGATATCAATCAGGGAGCATGGAAGCTGGAGACCGAGCGTGGCGTAATAATGGACGGCGACAAGTCGGAACATATACTCGAAGCCATACCTGTAATGGGTAGCTATTGCGACATAATAGGTGTACGCGCTTTTGCCCAATTCGAAAATAAAGAAGACGACTATCAGGAAAAGATATTGAATCAATTTATTAAATATTCAGGAAAACCAGTATTTAGCATGGAGGCTGCTACAGGCCACCCTTTGCAGGCATTCGCCGACCTGATAACCATAGAAGAATATAAAAAGACGGCACGCCCTAAGGTGGTAATGACATGGGCGCCACATCCGAAAGCTTTGCCGCAGGCTGTGCCTAACTCCTTTGCTGATTTTATGAATGAGGCCGACGTGGATTTTGTTATCACACATCCCGAAGGCTACGAGCTCGATCCGAAATTTGTACGTGGCGCACGCGTCGAATACAATCAGGACAAAGCACTTGAAGGAGCCGATTTTGTCTATGCCAAGAACTGGGCTGCATATGCCGACCCCAATTATGGCAAAATATTAAGCAAAGATATGTCGTGGACAGTAACTACGCAGAAGATGGCATTGACCAATAATGCTTATTTTATGCACTGCCTGCCGGTGCGCCGCAATATGATTGTGAGCGACGACGTGATCGAAAGCCCACAGTCGATAGTGATACCCGAAGCTGCTAACAGGGAGATATCGGCGCAGACCGTATTGAAAAGAATGCTGGAAAGCCTGTAAACAGGCCACGGTATAAAAACAAAGAAAGCTCTGAAATATCAGGGCTTTCTTGTTTTCTTTGATAAGCTTGAAACTAATTATTTCGCAGCGTCAATTGATTTTTTACGGAATTCTTTAAGAGCTTTCTCTATTTCGAGAGAAACTTTTCTTGCACGTTGACCTGCGGCCTTGTTTCCGTTTTCAATTTGAGCTTTTGCATCTTTAGCGAAGCCTTCGAAATCATTTTGTAATTTTTCTACTAAATTTTTCATGTTTGTTTCTATTTTAAAAAATTTGAACAAAGGTAATCTATTTTATTTAACAAAATAAAGAGAGTTTGGTTTAAATGTAAAGAAATATCAGGAAAAAAATATGTATTTTTCTTTAAGTTTCCCTTTTGTATGGCTATTTCTCCCCTTTTATATCTTTTTATAGATGGACGGGCTGTATTTTTTACCTGATAATTGTAATATCTTTGTGTCTCATTAAGTTTTGTTCCATGCAAAAAGATTTGGATTTTCGAGTTTCGCCTCAACAGGCATCTGACCCAGATAGTCTTAAGAAGATATTTTCGGCACAAGCCGGGGTGTCGGTAAATGATATAACCTCCATGCGTATCCTGCGGCGCTCTATTGATGCCCGCCAACGCAATATTGTTGTCAACCTGCGGATAAGGGGCTATATCAACGAAGAGCAGCAAGAGCCGGCTTTTCAGAGCACCTATTACCCCAATGTAGGAAATGCACCTTCGGCTATAGTGGTCGGTGCAGGCCCGGCAGGACTGTTCGCTGCCTTGCGCCTGATAGAACTCGGTATTCGCCCCGTGGTAGTAGAGCGGGGGAAAAACGTGCGCGACCGCAAGCGCGATACAGCATTGATGAACAGGGAGCATCTGGTTAATCCCGAATCTAACTACTGTTTTGGCGAGGGGGGAGCAGGCGCATATTCCGACGGGAAACTATATACCCGCAGCAAGAAGCGTGGCAATGTGGACAAGATACTCAATGTCTTCTGCCAACATGGAGCCGATGCTTCTATCTTAGTAGATGCCCATCCGCATATCGGAACGGACAAATTGCCCGGAATAATAGAAAAAATGCGTGTGCAAATAATCCACTCGGGGGGAGAAGTCCATTTTCAGACCCGGATGGATAAACTTATTATAGAAGATGGAGAAGTAAAAGGCATAGAAACCAATACCGGGCAGATATTCCACGGGCAGGTTATCCTAGCCACAGGGCATTCGGCACGCGATGTATATTATATGCTTCACGAGCAGGATGTAGCAATAGAGGCCAAAGGCTTGGCTGTCGGTTTTCGTGTAGAGCATTCGGCGCACCTGATCGACCAGATTCAGTATCACAATGAGCAGGGCCGGGGCGATTATCTTCCCGCAGCAGAGTATAGCTTTGTAGTACAGGCTGGCGACCGCGGGGTTTATTCATTCTGTATGTGCCCCGGGGGAACGATTGTTCCATCCGCCAGTGGGCCGCGGCAGGTGGTTGTAAACGGAATGTCGGCATCTAACCGTGGTGCGCGTTGGTCAAATTCGGGCGTGGTGGTCGAGATACATCCGGAGGATTTTCCCGAGTATGCAAAATACGGCGAGCTGTCTCTCCTGAAATTTGTGGAAGATATAGAAGAACAGGCATGGATACACGGAGGCAAGACTCAGGTAGCTCCTGCACAACGGATGTACGATTTTGTAAATGGCAGGAAAAGTAACTCCTTGCCGCCAACCTCTTATGCTCCCGGAGTAATATCGTCTCCTTTGCACGAATGGATGCCACGGTTTGTAGTGTCGCGATTGCAGGAAGCTTTCCGCAAGGTGGGAAAAAATTATAAAGGGTACCTGACAAACGAAGCTGTACTGATAGCCGTAGAAAGCCGTACATCTTCGCCTGTGCGGATAGTACGCGACAGGGAAACATTGCAGCATCCTCAGATAAAAGGACTCTTCCCTTGCGGCGAAGGTGCCGGTTATGCAGGAGGGATAGTGTCGGCCGCTATGGATGGCGAACGGTGCGCCGAGGCTTTGTCCGGCTACTTATCTGCGTATACTCAATAAACAAAGGTGTCCTTCATTACTTTTGGGACACCTTCATTTTTCACCCTTTAGCCCAAATGGACAGGTTTCGCCCTTTTACAAGGAACAATCCGTCCCCATTTTCATCTATCACCACTGTTTGTTCAATGCTACCGGTTATGTCAATCCAGGTTTCTCCTTTGCGGTCTTTACCCACATTCATTTTCTTGTCGCCGTCTTCATCGTTCGAGATTAAGAAAGCTAACCCGGAATCTGCATGTTCCTTATCTCCCATTCTCACAAAGCCTACTGTGCAAGGATGGTCGAAGTAATTCGTTTGCTCTCCATAGGCATATTGGCATCTGGCTTTCAGTATAATATCGATAATCAGCCTGTGAGGCGATTCCTTATCTTTTATTTTATAATAATCTCCATAAAACAGGCAAGGATAACCATCTTTCATCAGCAGGATCAGTCCGTATGCCAGAGGCTTGAACCAATCTTGTATTTGCGATTCGAGCGAACTGCCCGCCTGCGAGTCGTGGTTGTCGACAAAGGTTACAGCTTCTTCGGGGTGGGATATAAATAATGCGTTGTCGAACAGTGTTTGCATATCGTAATCTTTCCCTTTTTGCGAAGCTTCCCATAGGTTGTAATGCAAAGGGACATCGAAGAGGTCGACAGTATTGTCCACCACTTCAAGATAGTTTTCTAGTTTTTTGCGATCTCCGCTCCAGTATTCTCCTACTGCATAAAAGTCTTTGCCCCGCTTAGCCCTTATGGTTTCTACGAATTGTTTTACAAACTGGTCTTTCATATGCTTGATAGCATCGAGGCGCATACCGTCGAGGTTCAATTCTTCGGATACCCATAAGCCCCAACTATTTAGTTCCTTTATCACTTCGGGATGGTTGAGGTCTATATCATTTCCCAAAAGGAAATCGTAGTTGCCGTTTTCATCATCTACACCGCTGCTCCAGTCCTTATTTTCCCCCATAATCTTGAATACACCGCTTCGCTTTTTTGCATCGTCGAAACCTACTCCCGAAAAGTGGTACCAGTGCCATTTGAAGCCGGAATATTTTCCGCTCCGCCCTTTGAACTGATAGCCTGTCCAGCCTTGTATCTCAAATGCGTCTCCCAGTTCTTTAGTACGGTCTTTGGGATCGACTTCCTTCACCATGAATTTTTCGGTGTAGTCGCCTTCCGATTTGTGGTTCATTACAGTATCCAGATAGACAGAAATCTTGTATCTATGCAATTCTTCTATCATCTCTTTTAGTTCCTGCTTTGTCCCGTATTTAGTTCTTACAGTGTTGTTTTGTTCAAATTCGCCAAGGTCGTACAGGTCGTAGGTGGCATACCCCTCGTCTTGTTGTTCGTCGGCTTTATATGCCGGAGGAATCCACACGGCAGTTATTCCTATTTCGTGCAGATGCTTTGCATCGTCTTTCAGTTGTTTCCACAAGTTTCCGTCATTTGGCAGATTCCATTCGAAATACTGCATCATTACTCCATTTTTCATTTCTTCGGGTTTGATCTTCATACTCTTATTGCCTGCTGAGAAGGCGACAGATAATTAACGCCTTTTGGCGAATAAATGTTTATTCTATTGTAAAGTAAAAGAAATATACGTTAAATTTGTAATTCAGGCAGATGTATTTATCTTTATACTTTAATTTTTAAACACTAAACACAAAGCATATTATGGCATTATTTAAATCGGGTAACCCTTCGTTCAAGAATGCCTACGATAAAGTAGGTCAAGCTACAGATTCGAGCCAGGCTATGACAGTCAACGGCGCTATCGGCAAAACAGGAATACTCCTAGCCTGTGTGGCAGTAGGAGCTATTATTACATGGAATATGGTTTCGAGCCTGACATTTTCGGGCATGGTTATGCCACTTTTTTGGGGTGGACTTATTGGCGCATTGATAGTGAGTATTATAATTGTAGTTAAGAAAGAATCGGCTCCTTATCTGTCGCCTGTATATGCAATTCTCGAAGGCTTGGCACTAGGTGGTATATCTGCTATACTGAACGCTTCTTATCCGGGTATCGCTTTGCAAGCCATCTCGTTGACATTCATTGTAGCTACAGTAATGCTCCTATTATATCGCTTCAGGATAATTCAAGCTACCCAACGCTTCAAAAGCATTATTTTTGTAGCAACGGCAGGTATTGCAGTTTTCTACTTAGGTAGTTTTATCCTGTCGTTTTTCGGTGTGACTTCGCCGATGTATCTGGCTTCTCCATTGGGAATAGGTATCAGTGTTTTTGTCGTGATCATTGCAGCATTGAACCTTATTATCGACTTCGATTTTATAGAACAAGGAGCAGAATACCAAGCACCTAAATATATGGAATGGTACGGTGCTTTCGGGCTAATGGTTACATTGGTATGGTTGTATATCGAAATTCTTCGCCTGTTGGCTAAACTTGCCGCAAGCAGCAGATAAGTAATAGATTTCTCATCCGGAGAAAAGAAGAAGCCGCAAGATTTTAAGTCTTGCGGCTTTTCTATATGCTCGATAAATTTATATCAGCTATTATGCGTTAACTTTAGCCATGTGAGCGATCAGTTCAAGCATTTTAGTAGAGAATCCCCACTCATTGTCGTACCAGCTAACAACTTTTACGAAAGTTGGGCTAAGTTGGATACCTGCTTTAGCATCGAAGATAGAAGTGCGAGGGTCACCGATAAAGTCAGAAGAAACTACTGCATCTTCAGTATATCCAAGAACACCTTTCAATTCGCCTTCCGAAGCTTCTTTCATTGCTTTACAGATATCTTCGTAAGAAGTTTCTTTAGCAAGACGGGCAGTAAGGTCAACTACAGAAACGTCGAGTGTAGGAACACGCATAGACATACCTGTAAGTTTACCGTTAAGCTCAGGGATAACTTTACCTACAGCCTTAGCAGCACCTGTAGAAGAAGGGATGATGTTGCCGGCAGCAGCACGTCCACCTCTCCAGTCTTTAGCTGAAGGTCCGTCTACAGTTTTTTGAGTAGCTGTAGTAGCGTGTACTGTAGTCATCAAAGCTTCTACGATACCGAACTTGTCGTTCAATACTTTAGCGATAGGAGCAAGACAGTTTGTAGTACAAGAAGCGTTAGAAACGAATTGCTCGCCTTTTTCATATTTGTCGTGGTTTACACCGCAAACGAACATACGAGTGTCGTCTTTCGAAGGACCAGACATTACTACATATTTAGCACCAGCGTCGATGTGACCTTGAGCCTTAGGTTTTTCAAGGAAAAGACCTGTAGATTCAACGATATATTCTGCGCCTATTTCGTTCCATTTCAAGTCAGCAGGATTTCTTTCAGAAGTTACACGGATAGCGTTTCCGTTAACCACCAATTTACCATCTTTTACTTCAACAGTTCCATTGAATTTTCCGTGAACAGTGTCATATTTAAGCATATATGCCATATATTCAACGTCGATAAGGTCGTTGATACCAACAACTTGAATGTCGCTTCTGCTTTGTGCTGCACGGAAAACAAGACGTCCGATACGTCCAAAACCGTTAATACCTACTTTAATCATTTTGTTTTAATTTTTATTTGGTTAAAAAATCGAGTTAATCCAAGCTTAAAAACTTTCCGCAAACTTACGTTTTATGTTATAAAACATCATCTCAGAAAAGCCATACAAAAGTAACAAAATTATTTAATATCCGGTTTATCAAGTTAGTTATTTTTAGCACAAAATATCTGTTTTTTACATTGATAATCACGTTTTTGTCTGTTTTGTAAGGTGGAGTTTGCTTTTTGCTTGTATCCGGTTTTTAAGATAAAACAGGCAAGCTATATGTAGCCTGCCTGTCTCTTGTATAATGATTTGGAACGAATTACATCATTCCACCCATTCCACCACCCATAGGAGGCATTGGAGCAGGATTATCTTCTTTCTTATCTGCTATGATGCATTCTGTAGTAAGGAACATGCCGGCTATAGAAGCGGCATTTTCGAGGGCTACGCGAGTTACCTTAGCAGGGTCGATAACGCCTGATGCGTTCAGATTTTCGTACTTGTCGGCACGCGCATTGTAGCCATAGTCGGCTTTGCCTTCGCGTACTTTTTGCACTACTACAGCACCTTCTTTTCCGCTGTTGGCAACAATCTGGCGAAGAGGCTCTTCGATAGCACGTTTTACGATTTCGATACCTGTTGTCTCATCTTCGTTTTCGCCTTTCATATTTTCAAGGGCGTCGATAGCACGGATGTATGCTACACCACCTCCCGGAACTGTACCTTCTTCGATAGCAGCACGTGTTGCCGAAAGGGCATCTTCTACGCGGTCTTTCTTTTCTTTCATTTCCACTTCCGAAGGAGCGCCTACATAAAGAACTGCAACACCACCGGCCAGTTTAGCAAGGCGTTCCTGCAATTTCTCACGGTCGTAGTCGGAAGTAGTTTTTTCCATCTGCGAACGGATTTGTCCCACGCGAGCAGAGATAGCAGCTTTGTCGCCTGCACCGTTTACAATAGTTGTATTATCTTTGTTTACAGTGATTTTGTCGGCAGTACCAAGCATTTCTAATGTAGCTGCTTCGAGAGAAAGGCCTCTTTCTTCCGAGATTACTGTACCACCTGTAAGGATAGCGATATCTTCAAGCATTTCTTTGCGGCGGTCGCCAAATCCAGGGGCTTTAACAGCACAGATTTTAAGACCTGCGCGAAGGCGGTTAACTACAAGTGTGGTCAATGCTTCGGAGTCTATATCTTCTGCGATGATAAGCAACGAACGTCCCGATTTTAGAGAAGCTTCGAGGATAGGAAGGATATCTTTCAGTACAGATATTTTCTTATCGTGAATCAAGATATAAGGGTTTTCAAGATCGGCTTCCATCTTCTCTGTATCTGTAACGAAGTAAGGAGATATATATCCTCTGTCGAATTGCATACCTTCTACTACATCTACGTAAGTATCAGTTCCTTTAGCTTCTTCTACAGTGATTACTCCTTCTTTCTTCACCTTGCCCATAGCTTCTGCAATCAGCTTACCGATAGTTTCGTCGCCGTTGGCAGATATTTTAGCTACGTTTTCTATTTTGCTGAGGTCGTCGCCTACTGTTACCGATTGTTCTTTGATGTTTTCTACCACTTTGGCTACAGCCTTATCGATACCGCGTTTCAAATCCATTGGGTTTGCTCCGGCAGTCACGTTTTTAAGACCTACGCTAACGATCGATTGTGCCAATACTGTAGCAGTAGTTGTACCGTCACCGGCATCGTCATTGGTTTTAGACGCTACTTCTTTTACCAGCTGTGCTCCCATATTTTGGAAAGCTTCTTCCAGTTCTATTTCTTTGGCAACAGTTACACCGTCTTTTGTGATGTGTGGCGCACCAAATTTCTTCTCGATGATTACGTTGCGGCCTTTTGGTCCGAGTGTTACTTTCACAGCGTTAGCCAATGCATCGACGCCTTTTTTTAGCTCATCGCGAGCATCAATATTGAATTTTATTTCTTTAGCCATTTTGTTTTTTAAGCTTTTAGTTAATAGCCTTTAGCTTTAGCTATTAGTATTTGTTAAACTATATTTTTCTAACTCGTTTACTTGTATCTTGTCTACTTTGTATTTATGATTAGATAATCGCAAGTACATCAGACTGACGCATGATAAGGTACGATTCGCCATCGAACTCTATTTCTGTGCCTGCATATTTGCCGTAAAGCACATTGTCGCCTGCTTTCAATACCATTTCTTCGTCTTTGGTTCCGCCACCTACTGCAACAACTTCACCTTTTAGTGGTTTTTCTTTTGCTGTATCAGGAATGATGATGCCTCCCACGCTTTTTTCTTCGGCCGCAGCCGGCTTAATAAGCACTCTGTCTGCTAATGGTTTGATACTCATGATTTTTAAGTTTTTAAATTGTTAGTATATAATTTTTTATAAAATATTCTCTGTATAGAGCTTAGCGAAATGTGTGCCAAAAAATATTTCTGTCAAAAAAGCAGGATGAAAGTATCCGTGAACTGACAAGACGTCATTCGTGTTATTATAGTTGATAGCAGCATGGAAGATGGCTGCCAGATACAAGTTTGCAGTATTTTTAATATATTTATGCGCAATATTGGTTTCAGTATTTTTTAGGTTTTCTTTAGGCAATACAAATACAGTTTTATGAAAGACTCGATATTAAGGGAGGTAACCCCTCTTTCCAAAAGAGATTGTTTTATGATATTCTCGCGGGTGAAACAACATTTTACCTTCCCGATACACGTACATACCGAATTTGAATTGAATTTCATAGAAAACGGAGGCGGGGCAAAGCGTGTCGTAGGCGACAGCATAGAGGTGATCGACGATCTGGAACTGACATTAGTTACCGGTTCGAATCTCGAACATGGCTGGCTCGACCACAAATGCAGTTCGAAAGAGATCAAAGAGATAACAATTCAGTTTCATGGCGATCTGTTCAATGAAGAATTGTTGCAGAAAAACCAGTTCCGCACCGTAAAAGAGATGTTCGAAAAAGCTGTTTATGGAGTAACTTTCTCCAAAGAGGCAATAATGAATATCAAAGAACGCCTGTATAAGCTGGCTCAGGAATCGCAAGGCGCTCATTCGGTGCTAAAGCTTTTAGGGATACTTTACGACCTATCGTTGTCTCCTGTGCGCGAACTATCGAGCCGGGCATTTTACGAAAAGGAGCAACGTTACGATAGCCGCCGTATCGAGCGCGCATATAATTATATGCAGGCAAACTACAATAAGGAGATACGCCTGAGCGATGTAGCCAACGTTGTCGGAATGACAGAGGTTGCTTTCAGTCGTTTTATCAAACAGCGTACAGGACGCAATTTTATTGATTCGCTAAACGACATACGGCTTGGGCATGCTGCACGTATGTTGATAGATACAACACATAGCGTTGCGGAAATAAGCATTGATTGCGGATTTAATAATTTATCGAATTTTAACAGGATTTTCAAAAAGAAAAAGGGCTGTACGCCTCGTGAATTCAGGGAGAATTATAAAGAATCTAAATTTTTCGTATAATAATACTATTTTATCAAGATTGCAATACTTTCTTAACCCAAATCTTTTTCCAATTATATTTTATTGAAATAATCAATTATGAAAATTGATTATTATCACATCTTTTCACCCCCATCAAAAAGCTTATTGTCAAACAATTAACACACGCCCCATTACATACCCTCTAATATATACATATAATTTGCGACAAAAAAGTATCACTATAAGATAATAATGTATTTGTTATATTTTATTATCACAAATACATTTGTATTATCAATTTTACCATCGAAAAAATTATTATTCTATAACCATCAAAAATACTAATCAAAATAATAATAGAAGCCTTAAATTATGAAAAGAATCCTTTATTTATTGTTTCTGATATGTTTGGCTCCGTGTGCTTTTGCACAAAGTATTCAAATATCGGGAAAAGTAACAGATGCACTGGATGGGTCTCCTATGCCGGGCGTAACAGTTCAGACACAGACAAAAGTTGCTGTGATGACTGATGTAGACGGGAATTATACCATAACTGCGAACAGGGGCGATATGCTCACATTCTCTTTTATAGGTATGACTCCCCAATCTGTAAAAGTGGGATCGGAGTCTGTTATCAACATTGTGATGAAAGAAGACAATGTGGCGCTAGACGAAGTAGTTGTAGTAGGATACGGAACCATGAAGAAAAGCGACCTTACAGGAGCCGTTGCAAGCGTTTCGGGCGACAGGCTGAAAGAATCCATCGTTACCAATGTAGACCAGATTCTTCAAGGACGCGTAGCCGGAGTACAGGTGCAATCTAACTCGGGAGCACCGGGCGCAGCCACTTCGATACGCGTACGTGGTATCACATCTATCAATGGCAGCAACGAGCCACTTTATATTATCGACGGCATCCCTGTTTCGGGAGCCGGCACTGGTGTTGCAGGGTTCGATTGGTCGGGAGGATCGAACGGGCAGAATGTGGTGAATCCGTTGGCATCTATCGCACCGGGAGATATCGTATCTATGGATGTATTGAAAGACGCTTCCGCATCAGCTATTTATGGAGCTGCCGGTGCGAATGGTGTGGTTATCGTTACTACCAAACGCGGTAGTAAAGGGCGTATGAATATCAGCTACGACGGTAGTGTATCGCTACAAGTGCGTGCCGGAAGCCTGGATATGATGAACCTGCGTGAATTTGGCACATACCAACAGCAACTTTACAACGAAGGCTTTTTGCCAAATGTAGATCAGGCATATCTCGACCCTTCGCTATTGGGCAAGGGTACCGACTGGCAGGATGCAGTAACCAAAGATGCGTGGATGCACAACCATAATTTTTCGATGAGTGGTGGTACCGACAAAACTCAATACCTCGTTTCGCTGGGATATACAAGCCAGGACGGAATTTTGATTAATTCCGATTTCGAGCGTTTTACAACGAGAATGAACTTTGACAATGAGTTTAATAAATATATAAAAATAGGAGCTTCATTATCTTATTCGCGTACCAAAGAATCAATTATCAATAATGATGGTATCAATGGCGTAGTTATGCAAGCTTCGCTGATGTCGCCGGCTGTTCCGGTGTACGACTTCGATGGCAATTATGCAGGACCCGAAACCGTAAATGGTTCTTCAATCTACAATCCTGTGGCTTTGACCAACGACCAGATCAACTCGCTGCTTCGTCAGCGTGTTATGGCAAATGTATATGCCTTATTGACCTTTAACAAAAACCTGAATTTCCGTTCCGAATTCAGTACGGATATCAGCAATAATGTAAACAAAGGCTTTAAACCCAGCTACGAATACGGACAATTGAAAAACGAAGATATTTCGATTATGCAAAAAGAAGACCACAGTACGTACTGGTTGTGGAAAAACTATGCAACATACAATCAAAACTTCGGAAAACACGGACTCAACTTCATGGCGGGAACAGAAGCTTCCAAATCTTCATGGAACGGAACACAGTTGGTAAAAAATCAACTTTCGTCGAATACCATACATGTAATAGGGCCGGATGGTAAATTTGTATCCAACAACGGATGGAAGGATGCTGCCACCACAGTCTCTGTTTTTGGCCGTGCCAATTACAACTTCGCCGATCGTTACCTGCTTACTGCTACTCTTCGTGCCGATGCGTCATCTAAGTTCGGGGCGAACAACCGTTGGGGGTATTTCCCTTCATTTGCAGGAGCCTGGCGTGTATCGAGCGAGAAATTTATGGAAGGTGCCCAAAGTTGGTTGTCGAATCTGAAACTCCGTCTGGGATACGGACAAGTAGGAAATTCCAATATAGATACTTATCAATATGGTTCCACCATGCAGGCATTCCCTTCTGCTTTTGGTACAGCTTATCGTATGTCGAATAATGCAAACCCCGATTTGAAATGGGAAGCATCGGTACAATACAACGGCGGATTGGACATAGGCTTATTTAATAATCGCGTAAACCTTACATTCGATGCGTATTATAAAACAACAAAAGATTTGTTGCTCCGCCCGTCGGTGTCGCCGGTACTGGGAGGCTCGGGCTGGACTGACATCATGACTCCTTATATGAATATCGGCAAGGTGGACAACCGAGGGATTGATATAGAACTGAATACTCACAATATAAAAGGAAGAGATTTCAACTGGAACTCAAACATCACTTTCTCTTTGAACAGGAATAAGGTGAAGGCTATGGACGACATGGACACGCCTATCTATGGCAAGCTCGACTGGTATGCAGGTTTCCAGACTGTTTCTAAAATAATGGTCGGCCAGCCCGTAGGAGTGTTCTATGGCTATATCACAGACGGTCTGTATGCCGATGCCGAAGACTTGAGAAACAGTGCCCTTCCCGAAGGTGTGGATATACACCGTACTACAGGCACATGGGTGGGCGATGTGAAGTTTAAAGACATAAGTGGCCCTAACGGTGTTCCCGATGGAATTATCAACGAATACGATCAGACTATCATCGGCGATCCTAACCCTGATTTCACATTTGGGTTCAGCAATACGTTCTCATACAAAAACTGGGATTTAGGCATCGGCTTGACCGGTTCTGTAGGTGCAGATATACTGAACTATGTACGTGTGAAGACCGAAGGCTTGGTGTCTCAGTGGGACAACCAGTCGTCTACAGTTCTTAAACGTGCCCGCATCGGATATTATGACAACAATAACGCCAACGTGACGGATATCAACAACAGCTACATTATCAATCCGGGCGCAAGCCTTCCTCGCTGGAGTGGAAACGACATCAATGGTAACAACCGGATGAGCGACCGTTGGATAGAGGACGGCAGCTACCTACGGATACAAAATATTTCGCTAGGATACAACCTGCCTGCAAAATGGCTGAAGAAAGTAGGAATGGCTAGTTGCAAGGTATATTTCAATGCACAGAACGTTTACACTTTTACAAACTATTCGGGACTCGATCCTGAGATTGGGTCATACAATCAGCAAGCAGGCTTATCCAATGTAGATATGGGACGTTATCCTTCCCCTCGTGTATTCACTTTCGGAACAAATATTACTTTCTAAGTAATTGTTTAAATTTTATTGGTATTCTGTTATGAGTTATTTTAAGATGGACTTTTGGTTTTTTACTAGCAGGTTTAGCGGGCTAAACCAAGAGGAAAAAGCAAAAAAGATACCCGAAAGAACCATAAAGAGAATACCAAAGGATGAAAAATAGTTATATGTGAAATAGTTCCGATAAAATTTGAACAATTACTAAATATATAAGGAAAAAAAGACATGAAAAAAATTAAAAATATAATCAAAACGATTTGTCTTTCTTCTCTCATTCTGGGAGCAACATCCTGCGACGATTTCCTGACAGTGGTGCCGGAAGATAAATTGGTGTTGGAAAACTACTATACATCCGAAGACGCTGTCAATGCCAATACAGCTTCGTTGTATAGTGGATTTGTTTGGCAGGATTTCAGCATGAACTTCATGTGGATGGCGGGCGACGAACTTGCAGGCGACTTATTCTATACATACGATCAGGAAGGACAGTTTTACTACATGACTTTCCAAAACGGGAATACATATCTTACACAAGGATGGAACGGGCTGTTCCGTGTAATCTCTTATTGCAACAATATCATCAATGGTATGCCCGATGCAGCAAGAAGCAATGGAGTGTCCGAAAGTGTAATAAACAGGGCTTTGGGCGAAGCGCGTTGCATCCGTGGTATCGCTTACTACCTATTGACGGAATACTGGCAGGATGTACCTATTATCACCAACAATAATATCCCTAGCGATCAGGTAATACGTCACAAACAAGCCAGTGTATATGAATTTGCACGTCAGGATTTGGAATTTGCAAGAAACAATTTGCCGGCGAAAGCATTTCAGGCAGGCCGTTGCTCCAAATATACAGCTACAGGAATGTTGGCAAAGCTCCATCTTACTATGGCGTCGCATCTGTCGGATGCTTCTTCTTCCGAAAACTTCACAAAAGCTAAATCATACGCAGCCGAAGTGATCAACGAAAGCGGACTGAAATTATACGACGATCTTTCTACGATGTTTTACCCTACAGGAAACAACAAGGACGAATCCCTGTTTGCCATACAATGTACAAACGATGGATATGGTTATGGTAATCCGCGCAACGTTTCATTGTCTCGCAATGCTTTGATTACGCTGGGTTCTTCATGGGGTGCAGGTAAAGGGCCTACCCTTAGCCTGCAGGAAGCTTTCGATGCAAGAGATCTTCGCCGTTATTATACATATATGCGCAACGACGATGCCTATAGCAATTTGGGCGGTGGTGGCTATACATACAAGAATTTTTCTGAAGATGAAACTACTGAAGCAGCTAACGAAATGCTGGCACATGTAAGGAAGTATGTAATTGGAGCTAATGCCGATTGCGACGGGCTGGCTGGCGTATCTAATCAGGATGCCGCAAACAATCTTTACATCCTGCGTCTTGCAGATGTGTACTTATGTTATGTTGAGGCATGTATCGGTTCGGGTACTTCTACAGCCGATGCCCTTGCCCTGGATGTGTATAAACAAGTACGCGCCCGTGCAGGATTCACTGCCGATGTTTCATCTGTAACATACGACGAATTGATTAAAGAACGCCGTGTAGAATTTGCTTTCGAAAGCATTAACTTCTTTGATATCAAACGTATGGGCTACAGAGACATGAGCAAGGCTTTGGCATATCTGAACGGAATGGAACGCCATCGCCACTATATAACCAATGGCAGCTATACATGGCAGGAAAGAAATGCAGCAGGGGCTTACCATACAGGTTTCACGTCTGTTGATCCGGCCGACGACCCTACAGGCAAAGGTTCTATTTTCTATCTCAACAAGAATGCTTCTGTGATAACAATAACAGAAAAGAATCTGGTATTGCCGGTTCCGGCTGAAACGATAACAAAAACTCCTTCGATCACTCAGGAGCCTGTCGATTATCCATTTTAACCTTTTAGCTTATCGATTATGAAAAAATATATATTCAATATAATTATTATACTATCGGCTTTCGCTGCATTCACCTCGTGTTCCGACGATGACGACAATGGAGGCTCGGGCAAAACCCCGGTAGTAAGATATGTGCGGCCTACCGATGCTACAAAGTCTGACTCGTTGCTCGACAAAGCTTATCTGGGAAGCCAGATAGCGATTATAGGTGAAAACCTGTCGAAAGTGAACAAGATATACTTTAATGACCAGAAAGCGAAGCTTAATCCCAATTTTGTGACCGACAATGCAATCATAGTTACTATTCCGGCCGGTATTCCCGGCGAGAAAGAAGACTTGATTAAGTTATATACCAACAACGATTCGTGTTACTACACGTTCGAAACATTAGTGCCTGCACCATCTCCTCGAAGTATGACCTACGAGTATGTAGCAGACGGAGAACTGGCATACATTCAGGGGCTTTACTTTATACACGAAGATGCCAACCCGCTCACTGTCGTATTCCCGGGCAATCTCGAAGCTGAAGTCGTAAGCCACGACATCAACAACCTTGTAGTACGAGTACCTTCCGGCGCACAAAGCGGCCCATTGAAAGTAACTTCGGTATATGGTACGGGCGAAAGCTATTTCGATTTCCGCGACCAGCGTAATATAATCCTCGATTTCGACACTAGATACCCTGACGGTGAATTTTGGCATGGATGGCACGGAGGTACAGGTTATGGAACCGAAGGCGGGGCTAACGGGCAATACTTGATCCTCGCGGGAGAAGTAACCGTGAGTGCAGAAGGAAATACATCGACAAGCGATCCTCTTTTCTGCTACGATCGTTGGACATATCGCCAAACCGATCCCGACTTTTTCGATGCAGGCAATCTGGAAAACTATGCCCTAAAATTTGAAGTGAATGTGCAAAACTGGTCGGCAGGGGCTCTACAGGTAATATTTACAGGAGCATCGGAATCTTGGATGAACTGGCAGGAAACTTCCAACGGTGGTAATCCTAACGAAAATGCGAAATGGAGCGAATCTTATCCTCGCGCTATGTGGATGCCATGGACAGAAACCGGAGAATATTCTACCGAAGGATGGATTACTGTGACTATCCCTATGACAGACGTCAAATATGGAATGAATGGTGCTACGGTCAATACAAATTCATCAGGCCATTACTCAGGAGTCACATTGTTTGTCGGAGGTAGTGCCGCAATAGGTACTACATGTAACCCGACTTTCCATATCGACAATGTACGTGTTGTAAAAGCTCAACGATAACGATTAAAAACAGAAAAGATGAAGTTTACAAAAATATATAACAGATTTATATTGATGATGCTGGCTATACTTGCCATCTCATTTACAGCATGCTCCGACGACGACGATAGTTCCGGCTCTGTAGTGCTCGAAGCCTATGGCCCCAGTCCTGCATTGCGTGGCGGCCAGCTTACATTTGTTGGCAAGAACATGGACAAGGTAACAAAAGTTATACTGCCCGACAATATTGAAATTACTGATATCGAAGTAGTAAGTAGCGAACGGATAAAAGTAACAATCCCTCAGAATGCCGCCGAAGGCTATGTACAGATTGTTACACCGAATGGAATACTCACATCCAAAACATTACTTACTTATACCGAACCTATTACTATCACAAGTCTGTCTCCATCTCCTGTAAAACCGGGTGAAACACTCACTATAGAGGGTGATTACCTGAACCTGATGAAAAAGGTAATCTTTGCAGAGGATGTTGAAGTGGCGAATGAAGATTTCATTACATGGGAACGTTCGAAAATAGAGCTTGTTGTTCCTGCCGAAGCCCGTACAGGTAAAATAACCTTGTCGGATATGGCTACTATTCCTGTAGAATTGGAATCGGAGATGGAATTGCAGGTAGTTCTTCCTTCGGTAAATCAGATAGTAGATTTGACAGATAAGAAACCGGGTGATAAAATTACGGTTACAGGTAAAGATTTAGACTTGGTAGAATATGTTGTATTACCCAATGGCGCAGCAGGCGATACTGTCGATTTCGAAGTGCAAAACGACCAATTGTCGTTCACCCTTTCTCCTACTGTTGCCAATGGCGCTATTGTTATGATTCCGGCTTCCGGTGTACACGTTACGGTTGCCAATATAGGAATGGCTGTTCCTGCCGAACTGGTGGCCACTCCTGCCTCCGATATTAAAGCAAGCACAGTGATAACAATCACCGGAAAGAATATGGACTTGGTGACTACAGTTACATTCCCAGGGGTAAGCGATCCTGCAACACCATCGTCTCAAAGCACTACCGAAATTAAGGTAACTGCCCCTGATGGTACAACCAGCGGAAACCTTACATTAAATACTGCCAGCGGAAATACGGCGACTGTTGCTATCACTACATTGAAGCCTGCGGTTACTTCCTATAGCCCGTCTTCTGTAGCAGCAGGCAGCGATGTCACTATAAATGGAACAAATCTCGACCTTGTAGCGAAAGTTACATTCGGAGGTGGCAAAACAGTAGAAGTAACACCGGGTGCGGCAACAGCCATTACGGTGGCGATTCCTGTCGACGCCGAAACGGGCGAACTCACCTTGACTATGACAAATGGCGAAACTGTAAAAAGCCAGTCGTTGACAATAACCAAACCCGAATTTTGTTACATTCCGGTACTTCCGGGTTCGGACACAGATATTGCTCCAGGGTCTATATTAGCGATTGAAGTTCAAAACGAAAATAAGTTGACAGGAGTAAAAGTGAATGGATCTACTGTTCAGTATATCCTTCAGGGCACATTGCTCAATGTAGCTATACCGACCAACGCACTAGGAGATACTCAACTTACACTAACGTCTTCCAATGGCGAGATTACTTATGATATTTATGTAAAAGGTGCAGGCCCTATAATCACCTCTGTGTGGTCGGGAGTGCAAGACATGGGCGGATGGTCTGGCTCTGTACAGATTGCAAATACTCAGTTCGGTTCTGTTGAAGTAGGTGATATAATCAAGGTAACCGTAGATCCGTCTTCTCTGGCAGCCGATTCGCAGGGATCTCTCAAAACCGGTTCGTCGGGTTGGCCGGCAATAGCACCGGGTACTGAATATTTCAATATATCAGGCGATTTTACCCTAGAGGTTACTCAGGATATCAAAGCCGCGCTTCAATCTACCGGATTGATTGTATCAGGCCAGAAATATATCGCCACAGATGTTTCGTTTCTACGCTATTAACTTTTAGAAAAACAACTACAGGCTTGCCCGTGAAGCAATGCTACAGGGCAAGCCTTCGAAAACCGCTATAAATCGACATTGATTATGAATAAAATACTACATAAATTCTTCATCCTTTTTGCCGGGATACTATTCCTGTCAGCATCGGCCTGTTCCGATGTCGACGATCCAGTGATAGCAACGCTGGAGCCGGCACAACTAGTCAGCAGCACCCCTGAAAATGGAGCAGAAGGTGTACCCATCGGCGATGTAACCATCGTCTTGACATACGACCAGAATGTTTTCTGCCCTACAGCCGGACATAGCAGGATTACACTGGGAGACGCCACTATTACAAGTGTTGCCGCCAAGCTGAGCAATGTAACTATCAAAGCTACCGGATTGCAAAAAGGCGAAATATACAACCTCGTTGTTCCCGAAGGCGTAGTGCAAGGCCCTACCTATGTAAGTGCACAGCCGGTTTCTATTAGCTTCACAGCAAAAGACGACCCGAAGATAACAGCTACGCTTTGTACTCCAAATCCTACGGCTCAAGCACTTAAACTTTATCAATATCTGGTATCTACTTACAAGGAGAAAGTAATATCGGGAACTATGGCCAACGTAAACTGGAATGTAGAAGGTGCTGATGCAGTATATGCCCTTACGGGAAAATATCCGGCTATGAATACGTTCGACTATGTACACTTGCCATTCTCTCCAAGCAGTTGGATAGACTATAGCGATATTACGCCTGTAAAAGACTGGTGGAATGCAGGCGGTATAGTTTCTGCCATGTGGCACTGGAATGTACCTGTATCTGCCAGATTGTGGACGGGCGAAACAGCAATGCCGGACGACTGGTCGGGCAATGTACAGTTGACAGATGATGCCTTTGTGCAAAGTTTTGCAATAGCCAAAGTAGGCGATATTATACGTGTCGCAATCAAAGATTTAGCAGCAGGGGCGCAAGGCTCGATCAAAGGAAGTAATTGGGGCGAAATAGCCAGCGGTTATGAATATTTTGATATAAGCGGAAGCTATTACGAAATGCCGGTAACCGGCGAGATTCTGGAAAAGCTGCAATCGTCGGGTATGATCTTAAGCGGACACGATTATACGGTAACAGGCGTATATCTTATCCCTGCCAATTCGCAAGGCGATTACGCATTCTACAAGGAAAATACATATTTCGATGCTGCTAAGGCTACAGTTTCAGGTACATGGGAAAACGAAATATTTACTGCCGACTTGGCAAAAATCGCTACATCGTTGAAGCAATTACAATCGGAAGGCATTGCCGTTATCTGGCGTCCATTCCACGAAGCTGCCGGAGGATGGTTCTGGTGGGGCAAAGATGCCGAATCGTGCAAGAAACTCTGGATTGCCATGTTCGATTACTTCCAGGCACAGGGGGTAAACAACCTGATCTGGGTATGGACAAGCGAGCCGAATGATGCTGACTGGTATCCGGGCGATGCTTACGTAGATATTATAGGACGCGACCTCTACAATAAAGATACTGCCGCTTCCAATTCGGCCTACTGGACTGAATTTGAGCGTTACGGGCACAAGATTGTAGCACTGACCGAAAGCGGAACACTGGGGCTTCTGTCCGAACAGTGGAATGCAGGTGCGCGTTGGGCGTGGTTTATGCCGTGGTATGGAACCAACGATAATGGTGAAAACCATGCTACAGATGCTTGGTGGCAAGATGCTATGAGCCAAGATTATGTGATTACGCGCGATCAGTTGCCAAATCTGAAATAAATAATTCTGTATGAAGAGGAATAATAAAATGAAGGAGAAAATGAAAAATTACAAGGTTGTTAGAAATAATGTGAGTATGAGTTTGTTATTCCTCTTCTGCATGTTTTTTGCTGATTGCTTGGGAGCAACACCGTCTCTGGTGGAAGGAAAACCTCAGGGCTTTGTCGGCAAACATGGATTCCTTTCCGTAAAAGGAAAACACCTGGTAGACTGCAATGGCGATGTTATAGCATTACGGGGTGTCAGCCTCGGATGGCACAATTGGTGGTCTGAGTTTTATAATAAAGAGACTGTTGCGTGGCTAAATACAGATTGGGATGCAACATTGATAAGGGCTGCTATCGGGGTCGACCCCGATGGTGCTTATATCAGCAATCCCGATAAGGCGATGCAATGTCTTTATAACGTTATAAATGCAGCTATCGAGAACAACATGTATGTCATTGTCGATTGGCATAGCCATACCATCAAGGCAGATGAGGCAAAGGCATTCTTTACGCAGGTAGCTACTAAGTATAAGGATTATCCCAATATTATTTATGAAATATTCAACGAACCCGAAAATCAGTCGTGGGAAGAGGTAAAAGCCTATTCGGAAGAACTGATAAAGACTATCCGTCAGATAGACAAGAAGAATGTAATACTGGTTGGTTGCCCACATTGGGACCAGGATATACATCTGGTAGCTGACAACCCGATCGTAGGATATGAAAATATAATGTACACAATACATTTCTATGCAGCCACCCACAAACAGGATTTACGCGATAGAGCAGATTATGCTTTAAATAAAAACATACCTGTCTTTATATCCGAATGCGCTTCGATGGAAGCAACGGGCGACGGGCCTATCAATTACGAATCGTGGCAACAATGGCTCAACTGGATGGAAGCCAACCGGCTTAGCTGGGTTGCGTGGTCGGTATCTGCTAAAGACGAAACATGTTCGATGGTCAAAGATTCGTCTTCGCCATTAAGCAGATGGAACGACAACGACCTGAAAGAGTGGGGGCAAATAGTAAGGAAAACAATAAAAGAATATAACGGAAAATGAAAGCTTTAAGGTTAGGTTTGGTTATCCTTGTCGGAATAAGTTTTTTATACTCCTGTCAGGGAAATAACGAGGAAGATACATCTGCACCCGTCAAAGAATCTTATTCCGGCGTTTGGAAATTCCATGCCGGGGAAGGGACTGATAGTTTGTGGATGAATGCCAATTACAACGATTCTTTGTGGCAGGAAATAACATCTTCTAAATCGCTCAAAGAGCAAGATGTTTCGCTCGAAAACGGTTTTGGTTGGTATCGTAAAACCATCCGGTTCTGCGATAGCTTGCAGGCTGCCATCAAGAAGTCTGGTGCGGCAATGTTGCATCTTGGTAAATTTGCCGCTTGCGACGAAGTTTACGTCAATGGAAACTTGGTTGGAAAGACTGGCGAGTTTCCCCATAACTACAAGGGATATTTCGACAACGAACGCAATTATATCGTTTACGACAAAGACCTGAATCTTGAAGGCACTAATACCATTGCCATCAAATTCCATGACGGATGGAGCGCAGCCGGAGGATTTATCGAAGGTGCAGGTTTGTCTGTATCTTCTGCTACCACGAACGATAAATTTGCACTAAAAGTTATTGTCTACGACCCCGACTATATTTTCATGGGAACAAATCCAATAAAAATAGGAATTGATCTGCAAAACAATAATAAATGGAATGTAGACGGACGGTTGTATGTCACCCTTACCACAGACGATTATCAGCCAATAAGCTCCGATTCTTTAGACATCGAAGTGGGCAAAAATTCGAATTTCATTAAGGATTATACATTCAAAAATCCTGCTCCCGGATTTTATCGCTATACAGTGCAGTTCAGACGGAAAGGAGAAACCGTTTGTGAAAAGAAATTCAATGTAGGCTACGAACCTGAGAAAATACAATCGCCGGTTGATGCTAAAACCGATTTCAAAGAATTTTGGGACAATAACCTGAAAGAATTGGCTAAAGTAGCTCCAAACTATAAGCTTACGCCAATCCCCGAAGCATCGCAAGTCGATTATGATATGTATCTGGTCGAGATGCGTTCTTTCGGCAACGAACTGATAAGAGGATATTATGCCAAGCCTAAGCGCGAAGGCAAGCATCCTGTGATAGTAGAATATATGGGCTATGGCTCTTCTCCCTATTATCCGAATCAGTGGTGGGACGGCTTTGCATATTTCGTATTGTCGATACGGGGACAGGCACTCAACCAGCCGGCAAACAAATATGGCACATGGATAACCTACGGACTGAATGATAAATCTGACTATTATTACCGTGGCGCCTTTCTAGATGTTATCCGTGCATTAGACTTTGTTTCTTCACGTGCTGAGATAGACGCAGATAGAATAGTGGTAAGGGGAGGTAGCCAGGGTGGAGCCTTATCATTTGTAGCAGCAGCGCTCGACAAGCGGGTAAAAGCCGCAGCACCGAATATTCCTTTCCTATCCGATTATCCTGATTATTTCAAGATTGCCCTTTGGCCGAAGAGCGATTTCGACAATTATATGCAAGGTCATCCTACCGCCCAATGGGACGATATATATAACCTACTCACATACTTCGACATAAAAAACCTTGCCCAGTGGATAGAATGCCCTGTAGTAATGGGAATAGGGGTACAGGACGATGTATGTCCGCCTCATATCAACTTTGCAGCATACAACCAGATAAAAGCAGAAAAAAGTTGGATGGCATTCCCCGAGTACGAGCATAGTGTAGGCAAAGAATTTAATGATACGGCTATGGCCTTATTCAGAAAAAAATTAAAAGTAGAAAAACCATGACTAAAGTATTATTAGCTGTTATCGCAAGCCTGTTGTTATTCTCGTGTAAAGAGAAACCGGCAGAAGAGATAAATCCATTTGTAGCACAAAAAGACGGGCAGTTCTTTATTGGGGCAACTCCCTATTATTTCATCGGGACAAATTTCTGGTATGGAGCAATCCTCGGCTCGGAAGGTCAAGGAGGAGATCGCGAACGTTTGCATAAGGAACTCGACTTTATGAAAGCCAATGGCATTACCAACCTGCGCATACTTGTAGGCGCCGATGGGGTGGCAGGACAAGCCGTAAAAGTAATGCCTACACTTCAACAATCACCGGGTACTTACAACGATACTATCTTCGACGGGCTCGACTATCTGCTTGCCGAAATGGATAAACGCGATATGAAAGCAGTCCTCTTCCTGAACAACAGTTGGGAATGGAGCGGTGGATACGGACAGTATCTCGAATGGGCAGGAAAAGGAAACGTACCCGAAAAAGGTGTTTACGACTGGCCTTTGTTCGTTGAGCATGTTGCTAAATATGCCGATTGTGAAGAATGCAAAAAATTGTTCTTCAACCATGTGAAACATGTACTAGGCCGAACAAACAGATATACCAACAGGAAATATACCGACGACCCTGCTATCATGGCATGGCAGGTAGGCAACGAGCCGCGCGCATTTAGCGAGGAAAGAAAACCCGCATTTGCCAAATGGGTAAAAGAAACAACTGCTTTGATGCGCTCGCTCGACCCGAATCACCTGATATCCATAGGCTCGGAAGGGCAATGGGGCACAGAGATGGATATGGATTTATTTGAACAAATGCACGCCGACCCGAATGTCGATTACCTGACAATGCATGTCTGGCCTAAAAACTGGAGTTGGATAGATGTGAACAACATCCCCGGCTCGGTAGCTACAGGCATTGAAAAAACAAATGAATATATGCAAAACCATATCGCAGTAGCTAAGAAACTGAACAAGCCTATAGTTATGGAAGAATTTGGTTTTCCTCGCGATAATCATAAATATACGCTTGACGATCCTGTTACCGCACGCGATAAATATTACGCCAATGTATTTGCCCAAATACTGGCATCACACAAAGATAAAGGATATTTAGCCGGATGTAATTTCTGGGCATGGGGAGGCTTCGGACGCCCTGCACACGAGTTTTGGCAGCCTTGGGACAATTATGTAGGCGACCCTTCGCAGGAAGAACAAGGCTTAAATTCGGTTTTCGATACCGATTCCACTATCAAAGTCATTAAAGAGTACGCAGATCAACTAAAATAAAAGAGAGTCTAACGAATAAACGCTAAATAAGATGAACGAGCTATTTAAAAAACGTCTGGAGGCTGTCACAGCAGCATACGATCAACTGATTACACGCAAAAACGAACCGGTATTGCCGGGTAACGGTATATTCGAACGATATAAATATCCTGTACTTACGGCAGCCCATGCCCCGGTGATATGGAGATATGACATGTCGCCCAAAACCAATCCTTATTTCATGGAGCGTTTCGGAATCAACGGCACATTCAATGCCGGAGCAATGAAGTGGAATGGCAAATACCTGATGGCTGTTCGTGTGGAAGGAAACGACCGTAAATCATTCTTTGCTATAGCCGAAAGTCCAAATGGTATAGACAATTTCAAATTCTGGGATTATCCTATTGTAATGCCCGAAACAGATAATCCGGACGTCAATGTATATGATATGCGCCTTACAGCCCACGAAGACGGATGGATTTATGGCGTGTTCTGCACCGAACGAAAAGATCCGGATGCCAAGCCCGGCGATTTGTCGTCGGCTGTAGCTGCTGCCGGAATTGCCCGTACCAAAGATTTGGTTAATTGGGAACGCCTACCCGACCTGAAAACGAAGAGCCAACAGCGCAATGTAGTCCTTCACCCTGAGTTTGTAAACGGTAAGTATGCCCTATATACACGCCCTCAGGATGGCTTTATCGATGCCGGAAGCGGTGGTGGAATCGGCTGGGGGCTGGTAGACGATATAACCAATGCTGAGGTAAAAGACGAAAGGATAATAAACTTCCGTTATTATCATACGATAAAGGAACTGAAAAACGGAGAAGGCCCACACCCTATAAAAACACCGAAAGGCTGGTTGCATCTGGCTCATGGAGTGCGCGCATGTGCTGCCGGATTGAGATATGTTTTGTATATTTACCTTACCGATCTTGAAGATCCGGCAAAACTGATAGCCGAACCTGCCGGGCATATACTTGCCCCTATAGGCGAAGAACGCGTGGGCGACGTGTCGAATGTATTATTCACAAACGGATGGATTGCCGACGACGACGGTACTGTTTATATGTATTATGCTTCCTGCGATACGCGTATGCACGTAGCTGTAACATCGGTCGATCGCTTGTTGGATTATTGCCTGAACACTGCCCCCGATGGTTACCGTTCGGCAGCATCGGTAGAAACACTTACTGGTATTATTAAAAGGAATTTAGAATTAAATAATAATTAGTAAACAAAATACGAGGTACGGGTTTGCAAGTAACATCTGAAACTTGTTTGCTTGTACCTTGTTTACTTGTATCTAAACATATAAACTTAAAAACTTGTATAACTAAATATCCATGAATACACCAAAAATCACATTAAAAGAAAAAGTCGGATATGGATTTGGCGATATGGCCTCCTCCATGTTCTGGAAGATATTCGGGATGTATTCCCTGTTTTTTTATACCGATGTATTCGGTATAACGGCTGCTGCTGCCGGAACCATGTTTCTGGTTGCCCGCCTGTGGGATTCGGTTTTCGACCTCTTTGTCGGAATCATGGCCGACCGCACCAAGACCCGCTGGGGACGCTATCGCCCTTATCTGTTGTGGTTTGCCGTACCTTTTTCGGTAATGGGAGTTATAACATTCTTTGTTCCCGATTTCGGAGAGACTGGCAAATTGGTATATGCCTATATCACTTATTCGCTGATGATGATCGTGTATTCACTCATTAATGTACCGTATGCCTCATTGTTGGGAGTAATGTCTCCCAATCCGCAGGAACGCAATGTATTGTCGTCTTACCGTATGTCTTTTGCCTTTATCGGTAGCTTTATTACATTCATGTTGCTGCAACCATTGGTCGATACATATGCCAATGCGTTCGATTCGCATATCGTTACACAAATAGAGGGCGTTGCTGAAACCTCAATTAGCACCTCACCTATTGGATGGACTCTTGCTGTAGCATCTATAGGTGTTTTGTGTACCATCCTTTTTGTCCTATGCTTTAAGTGGACAAAGGAACGCGTAGAACCAGTAAATGAGGAGACGGATACTTCGGTAAAAAGCGACCTGAAAATACTGTTCCGCAACGCTCCCTGGTGGATTTTGGTTGCAACGGGGCTGGCAGCTTTGCTGTTCAATGCTGTGCGCGATGGGGTCGCTATCTATTATTTCCGCGATTATGTGCAGTTTGCCTACAAAATGCCGTTTACAGGTTGGGATATGACCACAATATATTTCCTTGTCGGACAGGCGGCAAATCTTGTAGGTGTGATTCTTGCTCCTACCCTGTCGGCAAAATATGGAAAAAGAAGGACATATATGATTGCAATGGCTGTTGCTGCTGTTTTGAGTGTTATTTTCTTCTTTATTCCTAACCAGATCGGGTGGATATTGTTGCTTCAAACTTTGATATCGTTCTTTGCCGGATATGTGCTGCCTCTATTGTGGAGCATGTTTGCCGATATAGTAGATTATCAAGAACTGACTACAAACCGCCGTACTTCGGGGCTTATATTCTCATCTTCTTCCATGTCGCAAAAACTAGGATGGGCGCTTGGTGCTGCCCTTACTGGCTGGATTCTCTTCCTGTTCAGATACAATCCGGATATTGCACAGCAAAGTGCCGAAACGATCATGGGCGAACGGCTGATGATCAGCCTTATCCCTGCGGCCTGTTGCGTATTGGCATTTATCGGTATGATGTTTTATCCACTGACGGAGAAGAAGGTAAAAGAAATTACAGAAGAACTGGATGCACGGAGAAGGCGTAAATAGGTTCTCTTGCACCCGGAGGGGCAGGTTTGTAAAATCCTTTGCAACTTCTCGGCTTGTACACACTTTGAGATAATCGAAGAAAAGTGGATAATATATTGATAACTGTTGACTGACAACTGAAAAATGGACGGATTAAAAAAAGAATTACTCGACAATATTCTGCCTTTTTGGATACACAAAATGGTAGACAACAAAAATGGCGGCTTTTACGGACAAATAGACGGAAAAGATATCCTGCATCCCGAAGCCAATAAAGGAGCTGTACTAAATGCCCGTATCTTATGGACATTTTCGGTAGCCTACCGCATTTTCGGGGATAAAGAATATCTGGAAACAGCAACGAGAGCATATGACTATATTAACAGCTATCTTGTTGATAAAGAATTTGGCGGCGTTTACTGGGAAACCGATTATAAGGGAAATCCGGTAAATACCAAAAAACAAGTTTATGCACAAGGTTTTGCGCTGTATGGTTTTTCCGAATATTACAGGGCAACAGGTAAGAGGGAGGCTTTAGATTTAGCTATCGACCTGTTTCACCTGATCGAGAAATATAAAGACAAGCGATATGGCGGTTATTTCGAAGCATTTACCCGCGAATGGCAACCGATAGATGATATGCGCCTTAGCGAAAAAGATGCAAATGAGAAGAAGTCGATGAATACACACCTGCATATCCTCGAACCATACACCAATTTGCTGCGCGTATGGAAAGACGAGGAATTGAAACAGGCGCAAAAAGACCTGATCCGCATTTTTAGCGATAATATCTTAGACGGCAAAACTTATCACCAAAACTTGTTCTTTGCTGAAGATTGGACTGTTAAATCGTCTGCCATATCCTATGGGCACGACATAGAAGCCTCGTGGCTGTTGTTCGAAGCAGCAGAAGTATTAGACGACAAAGAAATAGTGGAAGAAATCAGGCAACTTTCGATTAATGTTGCCGATGCCGCATCAGAAGGGTTGGAAGCCGACGGAAGCATGATCTATGAAAAGGATGGCGGGCACACCGACCGCGAACGACATTGGTGGGTACAAGCAGAAGCTATTGTAGGTTATATGTATGCCTACAAAAATTCGGGCGATATTAATTATAAGAAAAGGGCTGCCCGCATTTGGCAATACATACAAAACAACCTTGCAGACCGGCAGCATGGCGAATGGCATTGGAGCCGTATGGCAGACGGTGCTATTAACAGAAAAGACGATAAAGCCGGATTTTGGAAATGCCCATACCACAATAGCCGTATGTGCATGGAGATGATAGAACACTTTGATTTGAGATAAACATAAGAAAAGGAAATGAAAAAAAGTATATTGATAATGGCAACAACAATAGGCATGTCGGGTAGTATATTGGCACAAAGCAATATCGACATAGAGAAAAGGGCAGCGGAAATAGTAAAGGGTATGACCTTGCCCGAAAAGGTTGGGCAAATGGCGCAGATAAGCATAGATGCCGTATGCAAGGGGGAAGATACTCCTCCTGCAAGCACCATGCAACTCGATTTGGACAAACTGCGCGATGCTGTAGTGAATTACCATGTAGGCTCTATACTCAACTCGCCCAATGTGCGTGCACGTTCTACCTCGTGGTGGAACAATGCAGTGGAGCAGATGCAAAGCATGGCAATGAACGAAACACGGGTGAAAATACCGATAGTGTATGGCCTCGACCAGATTCATGGAGCTACATATACGGCAGGTTCTACCATGTTTCCTCAGGAAATAGCCCTTGCCGCCACATGGAACCCTGCCCATGCCCGCCGTATGGGAGAGATTACAGCTTACGAAACACGTGCAAGTAATGTTCCATGGAATTTTTCTCCTGTTCTCGATTTGGGGCAAGATCCGCGCTGGGCGCGCCATTACGAGGGTTTTGGAGAAGACCCTTACATTGGTTCCGTTTTTGGAGCCGAACTTATAAAAGGTTATGAAGGCGATAATAATGATATCTCTCATCCTCATAAAGTCGGGGCTTGTATGAAACACTTCCTCGGATACTCTGTACCTGTGAGTGGAAAAGACCGTACCCCGGCTTTTATTCCTGAAAATGTTTTGCTCGAATACCATGTGCCGGCATTTCAGGCAGCAGTAGATGCAGGAGTTGCTACAGTAATGATAAATTCAGCCTCGATAAACGGCGAGCCTGTACACGGCAGCTTTAAGTTACTAACAACACTACTGAAAGAAAAAATGGGATTCAAAGGCATGGTTGTTACCGACTGGCAGGATATAGAGAACCTTTATACACGCGAACGTTCGGCTACCAGCCATAAAGACGCTATCAAACAAGCTATAAATGCAGGCATTGATATGTCGATGATACCGTACGATTACAAGCGCTTCTGCGAAACTCTGATAGAGTTGGCAAATGAGGGTGAAGTTTCTATAGCGCGTATAGATGAGGCTGTAGCACGTATTATAGAATTTAAGCTGAAACTTGGTTTATTCGAAAAACCGAATACTTATGCCAAAGATTACCCTGAGTTCAATTCTCCGGAATTTCAGCAAGCCTCTTATGATGCAGCAGCCGATGCCATCACTTTATTAAAGAATAAAGATAATATTCTACCTCTCAAAAAAGGAGCGAAAATATTAGTCGCAGGCCCTAATGCCGTTAGCCGCCGCGCACTCAATGGTGGATGGACATATTCGTGGCAGGGAGAGAAAGTCAACGAATTTTTGTCGACTAATACCCTATTGACGGCTATCGAACAGACTTATGGCAAAGAGAATGTTGATTATATTCCGGGCGTCAGTTATACCGACGCAACAGAATATCGCACTGAATACAAAGACCGTTTCGAAGAGGCTGTTGCTGCCGCCGAGAATGCAGATTATGTAATTCTCTGCTTAGGAGAAAACTCTTATTGCGAAAAACCGGGCGATCTGGATGACCTGTATCTGAACGAACTGCAAACCGGGCTGGCTCAGGAAATACTCAAGCAAGGCAAACGAGTGATACTGGTACTTAGCGAAGGGCGGCCGCGTGTGATATCGCGTATTGCAGGAAAAGTGGATGCTATTGTGCAAACATACCTTCCGGGTGCTTATGGTGCTGACGCTTTAGCCGATATACTTATCGGCAAGGTAAATCCTTCGGGGAGATTGCCTTATACCTATCCGGCTTTTCCGAACTCCATAACTCCATATTACCATAAATATTCGGAAGAGCAGACTGCTAATGCGGGGGCTTATAACTACGAGGGTGACTTCAATCCGGAGTTCCATTTCGGCTATGGGTTAAGCTATACTACTTTTGCTTATTCTGATATGCGAATAGATAAAGCATCGCTGCCGAAAGGTTCGAAAGAGACTGTAAAAATAACAATAGACGTAACAAATACCGGCAATATGGAAGGTAAAGAAGCCGTACAACTTTATTCGAGCGACCTCTATGCTTCTATTATTCCCGATATGATCCGTTTGCGCCGGTTCGAGAAGGTTTCTTTAAAGCCGGGAGAAACAAAGACCATTACATTTGAGTTAAATTTGAACGACCTATCTTTCATCAACCTGCAAAACGAAAGAGTGGTAGAGCCCGGTGACTTTGAATTGAAGATAGGAGCTTCGTCAGCAGATATAAAGGAGAAAGTATTGTTTACCGTAACAGAATAATATAAAAGATGAAGAAAATATTTACCGTTTTAGTAATGAGCGTATTACTTATGGCTTGTAAAAAAGTACAAAAGGGCGAGCCTGTTCATCAACCTGTAGATAAAGATGCTACAGAAGAAACCGTTAAGTTATACAACAAGCTTTTTGCACTGATGGAGACAGGGACTATGGTAGGCCACCAGGATGCTTTGGCATATGGGCATGGCTGGTATAAGGAAAACGGGCGTTCAGACGTGAAGGGCGTTACAGGAGATTATCCGGCAGTCATCGGCTGGGAATTGGGACATGTGGAGATAGGTGCAGAATATAACCTCGATTCGGTCTACTTCTCCGATATGAAACAGTACATAAAAGATACATATAAAAGAGGCGGCATAACTACTGCCAGTTGGCACGGCGACAATATCGTAACAGGCAATACCTCGTGGGACTGTGCCCAGGATACGGTCGTGAAGACCATCCTCCCCGGAGGCTCCAACTACGATAAATATTTAACATGGCTCGACAGGGTCGGAGATTTCTTTCTCGACCTGAAAGATGAGGAGGGTAAGCCGATTCCGGTTGTTTTCCGCATGTATCACGAACATACAGGAGACTGGTTCTGGTGGGGTAGCACGCAATGTACACCCGACGAGTATAAACAGTTGTGGATGATGACTGTAGACCATCTTCGCAACAAGAAAAGTGTTCACAACCTCCTTTACGCTTATTCCCCATCCGAAACAAAGGATGAGGTGGAATTCCTCGAACGCTATCCGGGAGACGAATATGTAGACATCATAGGTTACGATTGCTATGCAACAGGCAGCGATTCCACAGCCGTGGCTAACTACAAGGCTGCAATGGACAGGAACTTGAAGATAGTAACAACTTATGCGCAGAAATCAGGTAAGCTTCCCATTGTGGGAGAAACAGGGATGGAGGCTATCCCCTATCCTACATATTTTACCGAAGCGGTATATCCTGTAATCAGCCAATATAAAATAGGATGGGTGTTATTCTGGCGCAATGCGTGGGAAGCCGATAAGCCGCAGCATTTTTACGCACCGTTTGCAGGGCACACATCGGCTCCCGATTTTGTCAACTTTGTAGAGAAGCCTGATGTTTTGATGAATAAGGATATTACCGAAGAATAAGAAAAAAGGGTATGCTATAAGTAAAGTGAAGCAATCACTCCTATCCTCACGGGGTGTGCTCTACTCCGTTAGGGATGAGAGACAGATAGCCGATTTACTTATGGCATACCATGTATTGCATAATAGTGTTATTTTACTAAATCCGAGTACATAATATTTGCCGGAGGACGCTTGTTCTCCAGTTCTTTTTTCATAAAGTCCATATAGGGGGCAACATGCCTGAAGAATTTATAATAGCCTTTGCATAGGTAGTTAAGCCCGTCTTCGCCCTGCTCAGTCTTTATTATTCTGTTTTTAGGGCATTCGCCATAGCAGGCGAACAAGAACTCGCAATCCTTACAGGTAGAAGGCAGTTTTTCGTATTTGTCGTTGCCGAATTTTATCTGCCTGTCGGAATACATCATTCCCGTCAACGTGTCTTTCCGTATGTTGCCCAACTTATACTCGGGATAAACGAAATGGTCGCAGCTATATACATCGCCGTTAAATTCCATTACGCCAGCGTGCCCGCAAGTCTTTGCCAATATGCACACGCCCGGTTTCTCGCCTACCCAGTTGGCTAGTGTAGAGTCGAAATATTGTATATAGTATTTGCCGACATCCTGTTTCACCCACTCATCGAATATCGCTATAAGGAAGTCTCCCCATTTTTCGGCAGGTACATTCCACGATGCGGGTTGTCCATCTTCTGTTTCTACAATAGGGGCAAACTGGATATAGCGGCAATCTATGCTTTTGAAGAAATTGTAGAACTCCAACGGATAGTCTACATTATAATCATTGACCACTCCCATAACGTTGAACTCAACACCATGCTTTTTCAGCAACGATATGCCTTTCATTACATTATAGAATGATGGACGCCCGTCACGTGTTTTGCGGTATTTATCGTGGCAATGTTGCGGCCCGTCGATAGAGATACCTATCAGGAAATTATTTTCTTTGAAGAACCTGCACCATTCGTCGGTAAGCAGCGTTCCGTTTGTTTGCAGGCAGTTTTCTATGTGCCTTCCCCGCCCGTATTTCCTTTGCAGTTCCAGAGCCTTCTTATAAAAACCGATATTGCGCATAAGGGCTTCGCCGCCATGCCATGTAAAAAGGACTTCGGGCTGCGTCTGCGAATTCAGGTATTGCTCGATAAACTCTTCGAGCAGCTCTTCGGTCATTACGTGGTTCTTGATATCTGGATAAAGACCTTTCTTTTCCAGATAGTAACAGTATTGGCAACGCAGGTTGCAGACAGCGCCTACAGGCTTGAGCATGACATAGAGTGGGCGCGCAAAGGGGGAAATATAGTTTGTTTGAGCCATATCAGATATTATAGTTAGCGCATAAAGATACAATGGTTTTCCCGGCTAAGGAAAACCATTGTATTAAAATATGTTTCGTTATGTTTTGCTCAAAGCAGGCATTTGTGTTTTTTATATATGTATTAGAAGAAAAAGTCTTTCCTTTCGGTTGTAAAACTATATAAAATATAGATCTTTGACAATAAATCGGATTTGCTTATTTTCCTTTGTTATACTAATGGAAGTCTGATATAAAAAAGATTTGCTATGAAATTGAAACAGACTTTAATATGAAAGGTTTGTAAACAATGCAATCGTTTGCAAACCTTTTTTGTTAAAATAAAATATAAGGAAATGGCATTAAACTTATTAATAAGTAGATTTGTTTAAACTAAACCAGGGAAATGCAATATCTAAATCATTTATATAATGAAAATAAAATTACACGTAAACTATAAGACCAATTGGGGGCAAACTCTCTTTGTATGCGGTTCTGTACCCCCACTAGGGAACAACGATGAGAGTAATGCTCTGGAAATGGTATATACACCCGAATCATCCTGGTCTGTCGAATTTGAATGTAACGAAGAAGGAACAGTAGAGTATTATTATATTGTAAAAGAAGGCAACAGGATCATCCACAAGGAATGGGGAGGGCATCGGTTCTCTGTGGAAAAAGGCAAGTGCTATGAAGTCGAAGATACCTGGCGCAATATGCCTCAGCAGCAATTCCTCTACACATCGGGCTTTACCGACAGTTTCTTTAAACACGAACCTCCGGCAAAGGCTAAGTTCGGCAAGAAATCCCTCGTCTTGTTAGTAGAATGCCCGTATGTTAAGAAAGACCAGTCGCTTATCCTTGTCGGGGCAACAAAGACTTTAGGGGAATGGAAACTGGAAAAAGCCCTGCATTTTACTCCGCAGCCGAATAGTTTCTGGCAACTAGTAATAAATGCGGCCAACATAAAACAGCCTCAGGAATATAAGCTTGCGATCTACGACCACCGCAAAAAAGATATAATCCATTGGGAAGAAGGGCCGAACAGGATGTTGCAACCCCTACCTGCCGGTTTTCCCGACAACTCGGTACATATCGAATCTTTCTCGTACTGGCATGGCTGGATGAACTGGAAAAGTGCAGGTGTAGCTATACCCGTATTTTCGCTACGTTCGGAAGACAGTTTCGGTATAGGAGAATTTTCCGACCTGAAAAAGATGGTCGATTGGGCGGCAGCAACCAGCCAGAATATCATACAGATATTGCCAATAAATGATACGACCAACACGCATACATGGATAGATTCGTACCCATACAATGCTATTTCGATATATGCCCTGCACCCTATCTATTTAGGGTTAAAGGAATTTCCGCTCGAAAATGCCGAATTGTACAAAGAATATCTGGCTAAGGCTAAAGAATTGAATAAACTGTCGCAGATAGATTACGAAAAGGTGTATGCACTCAAGCAGTCTTACCTGATCGACTTATTCGAAGAATCGGGTAGCAATGTGCTGAAAAGCAAAGAATATAAGGACTTCTACAGCCAAAACGAAGAATGGCTTTTTCCTTATGCCTGCTTCTCATACCTGCGCGACAAATACAAGACGCCCGATTTTAAACGATGGAGTACTTTCTCAAAATACAACAAGAAAGCATTACAGAAATCTGTAGATGGTAATAAAGATTTCAAAACGGCAATAGAATTGCTGTTCTTCACCCAATTCCTTCTTCATAAGCAATTGTTGGGAGTACGCCAATATGCCAATGCACACGGAGTAATACTCAAAGGCGATATCCCTATCGGCATCAGCCGCAACAGCGTAGAGGCATGGACTGAGCCGCACCTCTTCAATATGGATGTGCAAACGGGTGCGCCGCCCGACGATTTCTCGTTCTATGGACAAAACTGGGGGTTTCCTACTTACAACTGGGACGAAATGGCTAAAGACGGTTACCAGTGGTGGGTGAAACGTTTCCGTAAGATGGCCGATTATTTCGATGCCTACCGTATCGACCATATATTGGGATTCTTCCGCATTTGGGAAATACCCCTGTCTTCGGTGCAAGGCTTGCTGGGCTATTTTAGTCCTGCCCTGCCGCTTACTGTCGGCGAGATCAATTCTTCGGGCATGTACTTCTCCGAAGAAAGGATGGCCAGCCCGTTTATCCACGAAAATTATCTGGGCGAAGTATTTGGTGAATATGCCGAAGAAGTCAAGCAAAAATACCTGCATACTACAGGATGGCAGCTTTTCGGGCTGAATGAAGAATGCAATACCCAGGTGAAAATAAAGTCTCTCTTTGCCGGGCAGGAAGACGTGAAGAATAGCCATATACGCGATGGGCTTTACAGCCTTTGCAACGAAGTATTGTTCATAAAAGATAAACGCGAGCCGGACAAATACCATCCGCGTATCACTGCCCAGTTCAGCTATTCGTACAAATTCTTGAGTGAGGGTGAGAAATATGCCTTCAACCGCCTGTATGATGACTTCTTCTATCGCCGCCATACTCAATTCTGGCACGATCAGGCAATGAAGAAGCTGCCGACACTGATATCATCCACATCTATGCTGGTTTGTGGCGAAGACTTAGGGATGGTTCCCGATTCAGTGCCTTGGGTAATGAACAAATTGCAAATACTGAGCCTCGAGATAGAACGCATGCCAAAGGAGCGGAACGTATTGTTCAACAGCCTGCCAAGCCTGCCTTACCTCAGTGTATGCACCACCTCTACCCACGATATGTCGCCTATAAGGGCTTGGTGGCACGAGAACAAGGAACTTACCCAAACATACTACAATCAGGTGTTGTGGAAACAAGGGCCTGCTCCTGACGATTGCTCTTCCGACCTCTGCTGGCAGATCGTTAGCAACCACCTCAACTCGCCATCGATGCTTGCCATATTGCCATTGCAAGACTGGCTCTCGATAAGCGACAGCTTGAAGTATCCGAACCCGGAAGCCGAAAGGATCAACATTCCTGCTATTGCACAGCACTATTGGCGCTACCGTATGCACATCACTCTGGAAGAACTTCTGGCAGCCGACGACTTCAACCAAGAAATAAGGACAATGATTAAAGTTGCCGGACGAGAATAAAATATTCAATTAATTAATACATTAAATACCAATGAAGAAAAACTGTTTGATCTTATTGTTTCTGGTATTCTTTGCCCAAACTGTCTTTTCTATCGAGATAAAGACCGTAGATCCCGCCTTCTGGTGGGTGGGAATGAAGAATGCAGAATTGCAAGTACTCATCTATGGTAAAGACGTGGCAAAATCGGATGTAAGCATTACATCTAAAACTGCCCGCCTCAAGGAAACCGTAAAGCTGGAAAGCCCGAATTACCTGATACTTTATTTCGATTTGACCGATGCCAAGCCCGAAAAATTCGATATAGTATTGCAGCAAGGAAAAAACAAACAAAATGTTTCCTACGAGTTGAAAGAACGCAAACCCGGTTCTGCCAACAGGACAGGCTTCAATTCGAGTGATGTGCTATATCTCATAATGCCCGACCGTTTTGCAAACGGAGACCCGTCTAACGATGTTGTACCCGGAATGCTCGAAGCCAAAGTGGACAGGAACGAACAATATGCACGTCACGGCGGCGATTTTAAAGGGATAGACAACCATCTGGATTACATACACGACCTAGGCGTGACAGCCATCTGGCTCAATCCTGTGTTGGAAAACGATATGCCCGAAGGTTCGTACCATGGATATGCTACAACCGATTATTATAAGGTAGACCGCCGTTTCGGTTCGAATCAGGACTTTGTAAATCTGGTAGACAGAACCCATGCCAAAGGGATGAAGGTAGTAATGGACATGATCTTCAACCACTGCGGAAGCCATCATTTCTTTTTCACCGACCGTCCGGCGAAAGACTGGTTCAACTATCCCGAAAAATACATTCAAACCTCATACAAAACCACTACGCAGCACGATCCCTATGTGTCTGCCGCCGACAAAAAACTGGCGATAGACGGCTGGTTTGTAGAGTCGATGCCCGACCTCAACCAACGCAACCGGCATGTAGCCAAATACCTGATACAAAACAGTATTTGGTGGATAGAATACGGTGGCATAGATGGCATCCGCCAAGACACGCACCCTTATGCCGACTTCGATATGATGTCGCGCTGGTGCAAGGAAGTGACAGACGAATATCCCGATTTCAATATTGTGGGCGAAACATGGCTTAACAATAATGTGGCAGTTGCTTTCTGGCAAAAAAACAGCAAGCTGGCTGCACCACACAATTCGAACCTCCGCTGTGTGATGGATTTCCCTCTGATGGGAGTTATGGAAAAAGCCTTCGATGAAGAGACGACATGGGATCAGGGAATGTCGCGAATCTACGAATATCTGGGGCAAGACATTGTATATGAGAATCCGCACGAACTGCTGATATTCCTCGACAATCACGATACATCGCGTTTCTACAGGACGATAGAGCAGACATCCAACCTCAACAGGTATAAGCAGGCAATAGCGTTCCTGCTCACCACGCGTGGCATACCCGAAATATATTACGGGACGGAGATACTGATGGCTGCCGACAAAAGCGAGGGCGACGGCTACCTGCGCCGCAACTTCCCCGGAGGATGGCAGGGCGACAAAGTAAATGCTTTCAACCGCAGCGAAAGAACAGCCGCTCAAAACGAAGCGTTCGACTATATGCGCAAACTGCTCAACTGGCGCAAGGGCAACGAGGCCATATCGAAAGGAACGCTCAAACACTTTGCTCCGGCAAACGGGGTGTATGTTTATCAGCGCGCCTACAACGGTAAGTCGGTCGTGGTAATCCTTAGCGGTTCGGATGAAGAAAAAACAATCAAGACAGCCGATTACAAAGAGGTATTGCCTAAGAATCAGGCAAGAGATGTTATTAGTGAAAATATAGTAAACTTGAATGCAGAATCTTTAACAATTAAGCCAAGAAGCGTAATGGTATTAGAATTTTGATTATTTTTATAAAGTCATCAACATTCTACTACCATGAAAAAAGGGCCTCTTACAATTAAAGACATTGCAAAGTTCCTCAACATATCGCCCTCGACTGTATCGAGGGCTTTAAAAGATAATCCGGACATCAGTCTGGAAACCAGGAAACTGGTGCAGGATTATGCACGCGAGCATAAATACAAGCCTAACGAATTGGCACTGAGCCTGAGAACGCAACGTAACAACATTATAGGGGTCATAGTACCCGAACTGGCAAACCATTTTTTCTCGGGAATACTTTCGGGAATGGAAACGATAGCCGAAGAAAAAGATTTCCATGTCATTGTCTGCCAATCGTCGGAAGACTACAACAAGGAAATAAAGAATGTACAAACCCTGATAAAAGCACGGGTATGCGGCGTACTGATATCGCAGTCGAAAACTACGACCAAATACGACCATTTCCAGGAATTGATAGACAACGGCATACCCGTCATTTTTTTCGACAGGATATGCACGGGTATCGATACGGGAAAGGTGGTGGTAGACGACTACTCAGGGACATTCACAGCCGTGGAATATATGATAAAAACAGGCTGTAAGCGCATAGCATTCTTTTCGGCACCCCTGCACCTCGAAATATCGAAAAACAGGAAAAACGGATACTTGGATGCACTCAGGAAACACCACCTGCCGATAGACGAGACTCTGGTAAGGATAGCCGACACAAAGCCCTTAGGCTACGAAAAGGCGATGGAAATATTGCAGGAACCCGGCAGGCCGGATGCTTTCATGGCAATGAACGACTATACGGCATCGGGCATATTATCGGCCGCAAAAAAACTGGGGTTGAGAGTGCCGGAAGATATATCCATCTTTGGTTTCTCAAACTCTAATATATCACAGGATACCGATCCTATGCTAACCACTATGGATCAGCATCCGCAAAAAGTAGGAGAAGAAGCAATGAAGCTGATGCTGGAAAAGATCGAAAACCAGAATGCCCCGTTGCGAAAAAACAAAATAATAAAAACATCCCTCATAGCCCGGCAGACAACGCGCGAACTGCCACCGGAAGATGGGGGATAAGCAGATTATAAAAAATCAGACAAAACCATGAAACAAAAACCAACATTGACATTCTGGCAAATCTGGAACCTCAGTTTCGGATTTCTGGGAATACAAATAGGATACTCGTTGCAAAGTTCGCAGACCAGCCGTATCTTATCAGCCCTGGGAGCCGACCCGCACCAATTACCTTTATTCTGGCTGGCAGCACCCATCGCGGGGCTTATTGTACAGCCCATAATAGGCATGTCGAGCGACCGTACTTGGACAAGGATGGGGAGGCGGATTCCATTTATATTGGGCGGGGCTATCGTTTCGGCCATAGCCATGTACTTTATGCCTAATTCCGAGTTTGTGGCGGCAATTATGCCTCCTGTCATATTTGGTGCGTTCATGTTGTTGTTTATGGATTGTGCGTTCAATGTATCCATGCAGCCGTTCCGCTCGCTGGTCGGCGACATGGTTAACGATAAACAGCGCAATCTGGGGTATTCTACCCAGAGTTTCCTTACCAATGTGGGTGCTGTAGTAGGATCTTTTCTCCCCTTCCTGCTGACATGGATAGGCATACAAAATATACCCGAAGCCGGGGAAAAGGTTGCTCCTTCGGTCGTCTGGTCTTTCTATATAGGAGGCACAGTACTTTTGCTCACGGTCTTGTGGACAAGCCTGCGGGTAAAAGAGTATCCGCCAAAAGAATATGAGGAGTACAATGATATTACCGACAACGAAAAGCAGAAGAAATCTTTTATACAAATATTAAAGGAGACTCCAACCACGATGTTGCAGTTGGCAGTAGTGCAGTTTTTCTCATGGTTTGCCCTGTTTATCATGTGGGTATATTCTATTGGGGGTATTGCCGAAAATGTATGGCACACGGCCGATCCCCTTTCCGAAGCATACAACGAAGCCGGTAAC
This sequence comes from Dysgonomonas sp. 511, assembly GCF_010501105.1. Classification (GTDB taxonomy): domain Bacteria; phylum Bacteroidota; class Bacteroidia; order Bacteroidales; family Dysgonomonadaceae; genus Dysgonomonas. The sequence goes on from NZ_QVMQ01000001.1 coordinate 79,175, forward strand.
TGGAACGGGGTATTAAGCGGGGTATATGGTATCTTTGCCGTTGTATTCTCTATGCTGATGGCTAAACTGGCTGATAAACTGGGACGAAAGAAAGTATATTCGTTTGCCCTGCTTATGGGAGCGTTAGGACTTGCTTCTATGTACGTTTTCGATGATAAGTATATGCTCCTACTATCTATGCTTGGGGTTGGTATCGCTTGGGCAGCCATCCTGGCCATGCCTTATGCTATCTTATCGGCGGCACTGCCTGCCAGTAAGATGGGGGTATATATGGGCATATTCAATGCAACGATAACAATACCTCAGATCGTAGCAGGGCTTACCGGAGGTCTTATCCTGAAATATGTAGCAGGAGGAAGTTCTATTGTAATGATGATAGTAGCAGGAGTGGCGATGGCATTAGCTGCCATTTCCGTCACATTCGTAAGAGATATAAATGCTGAAAAGCAAAAATTAGAGCAAGTCAACAAATGATTAAATGAATTGCATATGAAGAGTAAGTTATTATTAGTTATCGCAGCCGCGCTGTTTATCGGGTATTCGTGTAAAGAGAAACCGAAAGAAGCAGAAGGGCCTGTCGAAAAATGTACGGTAAAGCATCCGGACTGGACGCGCAACGCCGTCATTTACGAAGTGAATGTACGGCAATATACCAAAGAAGGCACTTTCACCGCTTTCGAACAGCATTTGCCACGCCTCAAAGAACTTGGCGTAGATGTGCTTTGGTTTATGCCTATCCATCCTATTTCCGAGAAGAACCGTAAAGGAACATTAGGTAGCTATTATGCTGTGAAGAACTACACGGAAGTGAATCCTGAATTTGGTACAAAAGAAGATTTTAAACGTGTGGTAGATAAGGCGCACGAAATGGGATTCAAAGTTATCCTCGACTGGGTTGCCAACCATACAGGTGGCGACAATATCTGGCTCGCCGAACATCCTGACTGGTATGTGAAAGATGCAGCAGGAAACCCTAAAAGCCCGTACGACTGGACTGATACTTACGAACTGGACTACGACAATCAGGATATGCGTGCGGCTATGATTGGCGCACTTAAATATTGGATAAAAGACTTCGATATAGATGGCTACCGTTGCGATATGGCGCATGAAGTACCTACCGATTTCTGGAACAATGTACGTCCTGCCCTCGACAGTGTCAAACCTGTATTTATGCTAGCCGAATCGGAAGAATACGACCTCCTCGAACATGCTTTCGACGCCAACTACTCGTGGGAGCTGATGCACATGATGGCAGACGTGTATAAAGGAACAAAGGATGCGGATAGTATTGCAGCGTATATCCAAAAGCTGGATTCGATAAAATGTCCTGATGGATACAAGATGAACTTCCTGACCAATCATGACGAAAATTCGTGGAATGGTACCGAGTTCGAACGCTACGGGAAAGCGGCTGAAGCCTTTGCAGTGTTGACTTATACCTTGAATGGTATGCCTATGATCTACACAGGGCAGGAAGTAGGTTTGAAAAAACGCCTCTCGTTCTTCGAGAAAGACATGGTTCCTTCGTGGACAGAAAATGCAACTACCAAGTTCTATAAGAAGTTGAATGAACTGAAACACAACCATCCCGCGCTTCGTGCCGGAGAGATGGGCGGCGAGTTTAGGCGGTACAGCACCAATTATGGAAAAGAACTGCTAATTTATTCGAGAGAGAAAGCCGGAAAAGAACTGATGGTAATGCTCAACCTTTCGGGCAAAAGCATCACTTATGCGAGTAACGATGCGTTGGGTAGGAATAATTATTACGATTACTTTACCGGAAAGCTTGTAGGCAATTTGCCGAAGACTATGAAGCCTTGGGAATACAGGGTATTTACAAGGGATAATTAATCGCATAGGGGTAATACAAAAGAAGTTGTCCCAAAAGTAATCATCTGCTTCATTGCTTCATTTATTAGCCATCGGTCACATACTTTTGTATGCTCCCTTCTGTCTAAAAATGAGCGGCTTCGCATCTAATCACTTTTGTCCTTTATTACTTTGGGGACACCTTCTTTTGTATGCAGGTTTACGTGTTTGTTATTTACGGATTAATCAAGAATAACACGGCACGGTTTTTATCATTATCCAGTTTAAACGGTTGTTGCCCGTCACCACGCCAGTTTACAGATATACGGTTTTTAGCGATACCATATTTAGTTTGCATGGCCTTGGCTACAGCTTCCGAACGGTTTTTTGACAAGCGTTGGTTAATAGTAGCATTACCGGTCTTCTTATCGGCATAACCTGTTACTACCACTGTTGCTCCAGGATTGTTGTTCAGGTAGTTTACAGCCAGTTCTATCTTAGCCCACTCTGGTTGGTCTATCACCCATTTGTTTATACGGAAGAATACAGGATCGGGCAAGAAGAAAGGTTCCACCTTCTTTACTTCTGCTTTCTCTTCAGGTTTCACGTCGAATGGCAGAGTCGGGGTTATCTCTACTTTTGGCGCTTCTTTCGGAGGCTCCGGAGCAGCGAATATATCCGGACAATCGTAGAACTTCCTGCGGCGAGCCATTTCCGATTGGGCAACGCTTAGTTGTTGTGCGCTTCTTTTTATTACGATAACTTCTTCTCCCGAATTGAGCTGCATAAGTACCGAGTCGCGTACAGTGCCACAGTTACACGGGTCGGCAGCCTTTTCTGTTGTAGTGGCTGCTTCTGTATTGTTTTCTTGTGCATTGAGCGAAAAAGACAGTACTATAAAGAGTATCGGTAGTAATATAAATCTCATCTTCATAATAATTTGGGTGTCAAGGTAAATTTATTCCTATCGTTTACTATTAATATCAAGGTACAAATTTAATACATTATTCTTAAAAAAGGTTTTCCTTCCCGAAGAAATGATAAGTTTTAACTATAAATGCGTCAGATAAGCGCATTCATGTATATATCCACATCAATAGCGGCTTCTTCTCTTTTTTCAATAAGGCGTCAATATCTTTCATCAGCCTGTTGCTTACTACCGGGCATCCCATGCTCCATCCCAACGGCAGGTGACGCGGATGAATTTCGTGATCGGGTACAGGAGTATGCGAATGCAACACGATTATTCGCCGGAAGGCATTGCTGTTGGTTTTTTCCAACCCGTGCATCTTGTAATGCGCATTTATGCCATAATTGCTATACGAGCGTATGCCTAGTTTATATTTACCCAGCGAGGAACAATAACTGCCTTCGGTATTACTGAAAACAGGTTTCGCCCCGGTACTGCCCTGTCCGTAGCCATGGCAGCAAAGCCCTGTATATTTGATTGTGTCATTCGCGAAGTCCCAAACGAAAATACGGTTCTTGCCAGAATGGATGCTAAAGTCTATCAAGATGCAATAATCGGTATTCAGTCCTTTGGTTTTACAATATACCATTGCCGAATCGGCTTTGGCTTTCAGGCGGCTGAATGCCGCCTGTTTTTCTGCCAATTCATTATCTAGCCTTTCCTGTATTTGCGGGTTGCTGGCATTGCTGCACATGCTAAAGCAAAGAATCAATAACAGCGTAAGTAGTGTGTAAGGCTTTGGTTCGTTCATTTGTATCTATTGAATAAAAAACACTTGTAGCTATTTCACCACTACCTTAACACCCTGTGTATGCGAAGCGTATTCAGGTGCATACATACACTGTATAGTTGTAATACCGTTGGTATATTCTCCTGTGCGGTTCACATATACAGGATATTCGAGTACATAAGTCCCTTTCGGCAAATGGTCGAAATAGAAGTTGGTCGAAGCATCTTTCGGCATCTGGTAATAAATCAGACCGTCAGCCCATTTCACACCCGAAACGGTTTGCAACGGTTCGAAGCATGATGCACGCATATCCTTCAACTGCACAAAGTCCATATCCTTGTTGGTGCGGACAGTGAGGCGTACTATAATTTTGTCGCCAACAGTGAGTGGATTGCTTTCTGTTATCTGTACCAGACCATTACCTGCAGCCGTTACATTTTCTTTGTATAACTGCTTTTCTACACTCAAATCGCCTTTTTGCGCTGTTATCTTATCCAGGTTTTCGTAATATTGCCAATACAATGCGCCGTAGGCAGGCTGAGGGTTTACTGTAGTGATTTCTACTTTACCCATCTCTTTCGAGATCTCTCCCTTATCCCATGTTTGCTTGATGTAGCCTGTACCCAGTTCCTTATTTTGTTGTTCTACGGCTTTGCCGCCAACTACTACACGCGCAGGGGTAGTTTCGCCCGAAAACCAGTCGGAACCTGTGCTTAGCAATGCGCTTACTGCATCTATCGTTGCGTGCGTAGACTCCCATTGCTGGGTTTTCTTTTGATTCACCAACCAGCGTTTGAGAGCATTCATTTCTTCAGGTTTCGCTCCAGCTTCCTGCAAGGCTTCCATCAGGAATGTATGTGTGCTGATAGCCGAAAGCGACATGAATACATTGCTGCGGTTGTTCGGCCAGTACATACCCAGTTTTTTGTCGTTGACAGCATGCTCGCGGACAGATTTCAGTATCTTGCCGGCTAATGCTTTTTCTCCGTTGCGGATCAGTACAGGGACAAGTATCGAACGCTCGTACATACCCAGTTTTGTCCAGTTCTTGCTTGCTACGTTGGTATAGAAGCGTTCTGCGGCACGTGTTTCCTGATCGATCGGTATATCTCGGTAGAAAGAACGGACATAGGCAAATTCGAGTTGAGAAACAGAAACCGAAGTCGTCTTTTCCCAATCCTTATTATTCTCTTTCAGGCGGCTGAAATCGTCACGTATTTGCTTGTCGATATATTTCAATGCCTGCATCTGCATTCTCTTTATCTCTTCCGGATATTGCACCTGCCCTATTTGTTGCAGGCGTGCATATCCGTAAAGGATATATTGCGATATGGCACGGCTAGGGTACATTCCTTTGTACCACGACCAACCTCCTTCGTTGTCCATTAGTTCCGACAGCTTACGTGTGGCTGCATCGGTTTGCTGTTTTGTATTATTCAGGTCGAACAATAGGGACAGGCGTTGCATTTGCTCTGTTTCGTTCTTGGCATCCATTACCCACGGGGTTTCTTCGAGCAAAACGTTTTTCAGTTCCTCATCTTTTTGCAGATTCGACATCAATGTTTGCTTGTCGCCTCCTTGTTTCTTCCATGCCTCTATCATTGCCGACACTTTCGGGTATTGGCGAACGATAGACGAACCTAGTGTATTCACATAGTAGCTTGCAAACCAGTTTACAGCATTCTCATTCGTTGGGTTCGACATGGTTGGCAGTGCCATTACCGCATACCATGCAGGATTGGATGTGTATTCCAGCGTCAGCTTATAGTTGCTGGCTGTAGCAGAATTGTTGTTATACAACTTGTCGAGCGTAAAGGTGTTTGTTCCCTCTTTGGTAATATCCATCGGCAGGGTTTCGGTCACCAGCATACGGTTTGGCAATACGGCAAGCACATGCTGTTCGCCATCGCTGAATGTCGCATTCTGTGCAACTATACGGCAGCCGATAAGTTCCATATCCGAAGGGACATCGAATATCCACGCTGCGGAAGCAGATGCTTCTTTTTCCACAGAGAACGATTGCGATTTATTTGCAATATTCAGGTCAATAACTTTCTCGGTTGCAGGATCGAAAAATTCGATGCTTACATTACCGGATATCGCGTTTTCCGACAGGTTCGATATTTTTGTCGATATACTTGTCTTATCTCCCTGACGGATAAAGCGTGGCATATTTGGCGTTACCATCAGTTCTTTTTGGGTAACGATAAACTGCTCAACTGTGCCTACACGCGATTTCTTATCGTGAGCTAATGCCCTAAACCGCCATGTAGTATTACTTTCGGGTACTGTAAACGATATTTGGGTTTCGCCCTTCTCGTTTGTCTTTAGTTGAGGGAAGAAGAATGCTGTTTCGGCAAAGTTCTGGCGGATTTGCGGGGTGTTGCCGCTTTCTGCTTCTGCTGCAGGGTCAAGTTTTCCCACTCTGACGCTTTCGTCTGGTATATAATGTGGCATAGGTGCAGATTTAACTCTAGCTTTAGAGAGGCTTAAATTGAATCCAGGTGCAGAATCGGCCATAATCTCAGTCGGTATAATTGGTTCTTCTACTGTGGGTACTGCGTAAGCTATTCCACCACTTCCTCCTCCTACATAACCTTCTCTCTTCAATAATTTGTAGTTTGGTATATATCCAAACCAATTTAATTGATCGAATCTTAACTGAACAGCAGCCGGAGTAGCAGCCTCTTTATCCAACTCTTTCATTTGAACAAAGAAGCTCCTTACCATATCGTTATCTGCATAATAGTTACTCGGAAAATTGAAGTTCATAGGATATACCCCTACCTTATTTATATGTGGTCTGTTGAAACCCCATGCAGTATAAGGCATTAATTTATCCAACGAAATATCGTACATAGAAGCCAGTACTTCTGCCATTGCTGCATTATTCAATGTGTCGCGTACGCTCAATGTCCATGTTTCAGCCTGCCCCGGACGAAGCTTGTCGCGGAAAACTTCGAGTTTTACATTCAGTTTGGTATCCGGTTCGGCTTCTTCTTTTTTCAGCGACACATCGTTTTGGTACATCTTTCCATTCTTCACATAGGCAAACGAAATATTTACTCCGTCACCGTACTCTGCTTTGTACGGGATAGTAAATGTGCGGTTGGCATCAGACATTGGGATAAACCTGCGTTCGAAGACATTGTTGTTATTAAACAACTGATAAAGAACATATACATCTTTTTCTGTCACTCCGAAAATAACCTCTGCCGGTTTACCTTTATCTGTAAATGTTGTGTTCTTTTCTACCAGCCAGCCATCAGTTTTTACAGGCGGTTTTTTGTCGGAATAGGAGAATAATACAAAGTCTTTTTCGCTGTCCACTTCTATTCCCTTATTGTCTAATGCTTTTACTTTAAGGCGATATTTGCCCGAAGCCAATGTTTTCATCACTGATTTTAACTGGCTTTGTTCTCCTGTTTCGAATGTCCCTTCTTTTACGCTTTTTACAATGGAATTATTCGTATCTAATGAATAGATTGTGAAAGAACCTTTGGTGTCTATATTTTCGCCTTGCAGGTTCTTAGCTGTGATAGCAAGCTTATAATCGCTGCTTTTTTCCATCTGGTCGGGCATATCGAGGCTTATAGCCATAGAAACATTGCCCACTGTTATGGAATATGTATTCGATTGCGTTTCACCATTCATATCGGTAACAGCAGCAGTTACTTCGAATGTATATACCTGCCTGTCGTGCAACGGAAGCACAGCTTTGTTATCACCCGCCAAAGGCGTAAAGATGATTTCGAATGAGCCGTCTTCTTTTGTCTTCGCTGTTCCCTGACGGAATGGTGCTTTATAACTGCCTCCTCCCCAACGCCAGAAAGAAAACTGGGCGCGTGTGATTGCATACTCAACGTTTGTGTCCTGCAAACTAACACCTGAGAAGTTTTTTGCATAACCTTTCAGCGTCACCTCATCGCCAAACGAGTAAGACTTGTCTATCTTGTCGAAAGTGATTTCGAATGTAGGACGCTTGTATTCCTCTACGTTTACATAGGCGCGGTATCCTCCGTTTACAGCGACATTATATTGGCCGAGCAATCCCGATTGAGGGATGATAAATTCACCTGATACGGAGCCAAACTCGTTGGTGATTAATGTCTTTTCTGCCACTTTCTCGCCATTTACATTGTAAAGTTCTACCGGATACGATTTTCCGGCGATTACATTGCTGTTTTTATCCACAGCCACAGCCTTGAAATACAAGGTTTGCCCCGGACGATAGATGGTACGGTCGGTAAATACGTTGATAACAAGATTCTCCCCTTCATACTGCGGGGCATTGTTCCATCGGTATGAGTTTTCCTGTAAGCCTTGTGCCTCCAAGCAGGAGTCTGCGCCTAAAGCTATTGTATATTTAGCTACCGTCCAGCGATATGTACCTTTCTTCTTTACGGTTTTATCCAGATATGTGGCGATGCCCATAGCATTAGTTTTCAAAAATACAGGGGCAATATCGGTATCAGTATCCTTATATTTCTCAGGTACGACCTTCACAGTCACATCCTTCATAGGTTTGCCCGACAGCCTGTCGGTGACGAATATCTCATATTCATTTTCCTTGCTGTTGCGCGAAAACGATATCAGATTGGTTACCACAAAATTGAACCGGCTCTGAGCATCCTGCGTATATTTAGCCTTCTTGTTGTTAACCAGTTTATTTATAGCTTCTGCCGGAAGGCTTGTGAAACAATATTCGCCTACCGGCAATTTGCCTAAATCGAGCTTTATGGTATCGGCAAAATAGGTGGTCTTAGAGATAAGGTTCAAGTCATTATATTCTTTCAGAAGGGTGTATTTATTTCCTTCTTTCTTGTATAATGACAATACCGGCGATTTGCTTGCGGCTTGCAGGTTCTTATGCTCTATAGTTATATTGAAATCGTTCTTAGGCGATATTATTTCCCTGCCTTGTACCTGCAAAAAAGGAGTTTCTATTACAGCCAGGCTTTTCTTCAATAGCCTTGCACCGTATGAATCGGGATGTTTTTTCAGCCCTTTCTGAATCCATTCGTATTGTTCTTTTGCTATTTCCACGGGCATTTCGCCCCAGTTGTACGAGTTTACTATCTTGTCTATTATTTCGGTGCTGATCTCGTTATTCTCGTATTTCTTTTCCAGCCTGATATAGGCATCATGTGCCGACTTGCCATCGAAAGAGTAGGAATTGGATGCCACGAAGTTTATCTTATCCATTTCGGTCAAAGCAATGGTCGGAGTCATCCTCCGCTGATTCAAATCTTTCAGGTATTGTTGGTAATAAATAAATACAGTGTAGCGATTATCTTCCCCGGCTTTCAAATTAAGGGTAGTATATTCATCAGCAAACGAAACAAGCTGTTCCACTGTTGCACCTGTCTGTTCGGGATCGAAATTGGAATAGTCGTAAGAAACAACCTGTTGCGCTATTTCAATGGCCCTTTTCATCAGGAAATCGTAAAGGGTAGGATATTTATCCTTATCTACTCCCAGGTCGATAATATCGTCGAATTCTTTGGTCGTATGCTTCTTCAGCGTTGCAGCCTGCCCGACTGAAAGATTGAGGTTTTCCACTATCTTATTGATAAAGATATTCGAAGTCCATTCCTTCATATCCTCAGGCACTACATCGGTGAGGGCTGTTCGCCTCCTTATCTGCCACCGGTGTTGGTCGTAATAATTGTTGTACAGTTCTGCCAACATGGAGTTAAGCAAAGCTTTCTCCTCTGCTTTTCCTGTCTGCCCGACGAGGGCTTCGATATCGGGTATCAGGCTGTCGCTGTCCTTGTCAATATCTCCTTTGTACTTGTTTTTGATAATAAGTGCCTTGATTACCTGCGTGCTGTTTTTCTCATCAATAGCCTTCCGCAAGATTTCGTCCACCTTATCTACTGCCGACTTGGGCAGCGATTCATTCTGGAAGCGGTTGACCTCTTCCCAGTCCTTTTCATACTTGTTGTTGGATGTCTGCGCTGTCATTGCAATGCTTATTAAAAACAAAAGACCGATTAAAAAATGCTTCTTCATATCTTGTGTTATTTATATTATCTCTATTAGAGATAATTTTTGATGGATATATTCATATACAAATATGTTAAAGATGGTTAGAGTTTTGTTAGAAATCTTTATTTAGCCAAAGCCATGCCCAGCCAAACGGCCAGAATTCCTACAATACAACTCAATAATACATAAACAACAGCAACGGGTACTTGGTTGTTGTTTACGAGTGTCAAAGTTTCGATAGAGAACGTGGAAAAGGTGGTGAATCCGCCACAAAAGCCTGTGATAAGCAGGAATCTCAAATAGTTTTCGGGAATAAGGTTTGCAAAAAGTCCAATACAAAAGCAACCCAATACGTTTACTATAAATGTAGCCACAGGAAACAAAAACGGCTCGGAACGGGTAACCAGCACCGAAGTAAGAAATCGTAATATACTTCCTACTGCCCCTCCTGTACCAACTAATAGTATTTGTTTCAGCATATCCTGCAAATTTACTTAAATCTTAATTATTTAAACCTTAGTAACTGTTTAAATTTTATTTAATTACAGAAATAATGTTCAACCCGCCTATCTTTACTACATTTGTATCCGGATAATAGTAGGAAATGCTGTAAGCGATGAAAGAAAAAATATACCTGAACCAGTTAAGCGACAAACCTTTTGTCGAGGTCTTCAAGCTTGAGGAGATTGAAGATGGTGTATTTTTTGACAATTACCAACGATACGATTTTTATCAGCTCATCTGGTTTACAGAAGCCGAAGGAGACACGTGTTATTCTATCGACTTCAACGATTATGTGATTGAAGAAGACACTGCTTTCCTTGTCTTTCCGGGACAGATAGACAAGCTGGATGTCAATGGCAAGAAAGGTTTCCTGTATGCCATGCACAACGATGTGTTTTTCAGGATAAGCCAGCATATAGCTGCTGAATTGAATAAAGATTCTTTCCTCAACACCCGCATTGCATTAGATGGGGAGACAAAGAAGGTATTGGTGGAGATCAACTCGCTTATTTTTGAAGAATACAACTCGCAAAACCGGCTTGCACTGATACAAAGCTATATGGAGGCTTTCTTCTTTCATATTGCCGCACTGTTCGACAAGGATGAGGTGTTCAAAGAGAAAAGAGACAGCACGATAGACCAATTGATGATACTGATTGACAAAAACTTCGTAGCCTATCGCGAAACGGATTTTTATGCGGAGCAGGTCGGGATGACCAATAAAACCGTAAATGAACTCTGTAAAAGAAGTACAGGCAAAACAGTTAAACAACACGTGCAGGAAAGGCTTATTCTGGAAATAAAGAAAGAAATAAGGCTGGGACGGAAGAGCCTGAAAGAAATTGCTTTCGATCTCGGGTTCAACGAGCCTGCTTATTTCACCCGCTTCTTTAAGCAACAAACTTCGTTTACCCCCAGCCAATTCAGAGATAGCTGACCCATTTGTGCAAGTAATGGTTCTATAATTATAAGTGAAGCATAAGACATCTTTCCTACTTTTGCAGCTCAAAAAAAAGGAGTATGAAAAATTTCAGTCTTACACAATGGGTTATCGTATTGAACCTATCGCTACTAACAGCCTTGGAACCTCTGAGCATCGACCTCTACCTGCCCGGTTTCCTTCTTATATCCGAAACCTTTGGCACCGATATAGCCGCCGTACAAATATCACTATCGACATTCCTTGCGGGATTTGCCATCGGGCAGTTAATCTGGGGGCCATTGGCCGACAAGTTTGGCCGTAAAAAGCCGATACTGGTATCCCTCGTGATTTTTACGATAGCTTCGGTTGCCTGCATCTATGTCCGTACGATAGAACAGCTATGGCTGGTGCGTTTTCTGCAAGCCATCGGCGGATGTGCCGGAGTGGTTATCTCTCGTGCTGTTGTAACAGACTATTTCGACAAAAGCCAAACCTTGAAAATATTCGCCCTGCTGGCTCTGATTATGGGTATTGCACCTATCGTTGCCCCAACAATAGGCAATGGCGTATTGCTGCTCTTTAGCTGGGAAGGGCTATTCGGGGCTATGGCCACAATGGGGGTATTGTTGTTCCTGTTCACCCTGTTTTTCCTGCCCGAAACCTATACGCCGGCAAGCCATACAGACGAAAAGAACGTAATAAGAGGTTATATAGAAATCCTCCACAACAAACGGTTTGTAATATATTCCCTTATCGCGGGTATAGTCAACGGCGCATTGATGGTATATGTAGCCAATGGCCCTTTCCTTATTATGGAAAAGGGAGGGTTCTCGAATAGTGCTTTCAGTATCATTTTTGCCGTAAATGCCAGTGGGCTGATGCTTGCATCGTACCTTACGGGTATCCTGCAAAAGCATATTGCAACAAATAAGCTTGTTAAACTAGCATTGTTTGCCATGACTGCCATGTCTGTAGTAATGCTTGCAGCCATGTATGCAAAAGTGGATATGCGGATTATCCTTTTTATGCTGTTTTTCTATGTATTCCCTATCGGTATATTGTTTCCTGCTACTACAGAACTGGCTATCACTCCTTTTGCCAACAGTAATAATACAGGAACAGCCTCTGCTTTGTTCGGTTCGATACAACTGGCAATGGCGTTTATCTGCACATTGGCATCAGGCTTTATCAGCGACGGAAGCATTGTTGCGGTCGGCACATCATTCTTCTTTTGCAGTATATTGGCCTTTGTTATTGTTTTCGTAAAAATAGACCTGAATAAAGAATATAGTAATTATTCGGCAAAATAACAGTTGCTTTACGGTTACTTCAATCCTGTTAAATTTTAGCGAAATGTTTCTTATATGCCCTGCGCATTTTATGGTTTTCGGCATTGAAGCCATCCCATAGCGAAACCATCTTGTTGTTCATCTCCAGTTCGGGGTTCGATTCTGCAAACTTGAATCCCGATTTGTGCGCAGATGGTATAAAGTCGCTGAATATGATGGCATTCACACCTTTGCCCTGATATTCGGGTAAAATACCCATTAGCATAAGGTCTACAACCGGGTTTTTCTTGCTTTTCAATGCTTTCAGCAAGTGAAACCAGCCAAAAGGGAATAGTTTTCCTCTCGATTTGATAAGAGCATCGGACATACTCGGTATAGATACGCCAAAGCCGACTACCTCGTCTGTTTCTTCTTTTATTACTATTTGCACAATATCCCATCTCAATAAGGGTACGTACATTTTCACATAATGGTCTATCTGGCGTTGGGTGAGAGACGAAAAGCCATAAAGGGGCTTATATGCTTCGTTGAGGCAATGGAATAATTTGCCGATGTATGGCTCTATCTGTTTGTAATTTTCAAATTTCAGAAGCTTCAGCCCATACCGTTGTGCCACCATATTGGCTATTCGTTGATGCCTTTCGGGTACCGAATCCGGCACGGGTATGCGAAATTCTTTCCAGTCGGCATCTTTTTCATAGCCCATGCGCTCTATATGTTTCTCATAATAAGGGAAACTATATTTGGCAGCCATAGTAGATACCTGATCGAATCCCTTGATGAGCAGGCCTTCGGGGTCGAGGTCGGTAAAACCCATTGGGCCTATTATGCTATCCATGCCTTTGCCTTTTGCCCATTTTTCGGCAGCATAGAAAAGCGCATCTACTACCTCATTGTCGTCGATGAAATCGACAAAACTAAACCGGGCTTCTTTCTTGTTCCAGATTTTGTTGGCATTGTTGTTTATGATGGCAGCTATCCTCCCTACTATTTCATCATTGCGGTAGGCCAGGAATAATTGCATTTCACAAAAATCGAATGCAGGGTTCTTCTTTGTATTCAGCGTGTCGAGTTCGTCAAGTACCAGCGACGGCACATAGTACGCACAGTCTTTATATAGGTTGATAGGGAATTTTACGAAAGCTTTTTTTAGCTTTTTGTCGTTTTCGCCGATTGCTTTTATTGTTACAGACATATATAGAGTGTAATATTGTTCGTTTTTTAACTTTGCAAATATATAATTTTTATCGGGTTTGTCCTGTGTATCCCCCAATTCTCTTTTTCAAACTAAGTATTAATAATTTTATTGCCAGATCAGGTCGTTTTCTGAAACCAGATAATCCATTTTTACATCATTTTCATTTGTCGGTACCGAATCCAACAACTGAAACTCGAAACAAATGCCCATTTTAGGAGCAGTCAGTTTTTTCAAGAAACGGTCGTAATATCCTTTGCCCCTGCCCAGCCGGTTCATTTTACGGTCGAAGGCAACGCCGGGTACTATTACAAGGTCTACCTTCTTATAGTCTGTGAAGTTTTCGCCCTCAGGTTCGTGTATGCCATAGGCTGATTGTTGCAAGGCGGTTGATTTTGAATATGGGCGGAAAACAATATCGTCGCCAAGCACTACCGGTAAGTAAATCTTTTTCTCGGTGCACCATTTGTCTAAAAAGGCGGATGTTTGTATCTCGTCGCTCAGGCTGTTGTATAAAAAAATGTTTTTTGCGCTTTGGAATACGCCGGTCATTTCTACAATATCCAGTACTTCCTGCGATTTTTCAGCTAGTTCGTCTTTCGGCATCTTTTTCTTCTCTGCCGATATTCTCTTTCGAAGTTCGTCTTTTGCCTGTTTTATATTTTTCATTATCTAAAAAGCAACGTCAGACCCGAAAAGCGAGCCTGACGTCATTTGTTCTTTATTTGTATGATTCTTCGCTTATCGCCTTGGGGCTCGCCTTGCCTTCTTTTATCAGTTTCACGGCTTCTTTTATTATCAGGTCATCCTTCTGGAAGACAGGATAGAATCCTTCTTCTCCATATATGTTTCTGATAATGAAAGATGTCAGCTGGGTATGTAATAGCTTGCGGGCTTGTTCTATCAGGTACGGTTGCCGGCGTATGCCTTTCTGGTAAGCATATTCTGCAAGAAGATCGACAAGCGGCTGCCTTTCCAGATATTTAAGAGCTTCTTGCCATGTGGCATTTTTGCTGATAGCGTCCCTGTGTTGTTCGGTGTAATTGAATGCGTATTCGCGCATCAACCCACTGTTGGCAACCCGCAGATAGTACGAATTTACTCCGGCAGTATCGCGCGGGATAAATACATCGGAGAGGATGCCATCATCGCCATACACAGGGCGTCCTGCCGAAGTGTGGAACAATGGCAGATTATCTAGCTTGATGCTGTCGCGGCTGTCAAACTCGCCCCTGTTGTACCTGTTGATAAGGTCGAGGTCGTAATCGGAGCGGTCGCCTTTGGTATATGCTTTTTGTATGCAGCGTCCCGATGGTGTATGGTAGCGTGCGATAGTCAGTTGCAGGGCCGAGCCGTCTTTGAATGTGAAGCGGTTTTGCACAAGCCCCTTGCCAAACGAGCGGCGTCCTACAATCAGCCCCCTGTCGTTGTCCTGCATAGCTCCTGCGAAAATCTCGCTGGCAGAAGCGCTGCCTTCGTCGACAAGTACAACCAGAGTATTGTCTTTGCATGTACCCGAACCGTCGGCAAATACATTTTCGCGCGGGTACGACCGGCCTTCGGTATATACGATCATATCGCCGTTGGACAAAAATTCATTAACCATTGTTATGGCTGCGCCCATATATCCTCCGGTGTTTTGCTGGAGGTCGACAATGAACGATTCGCATCCCTGTTTCTTTAGTCTGGCGATTGCCGAGATAAATTCGTTGTAAGTGGTGCTGCCAAACTTATTGACTTTGATATAACCTATTTTGTTGTCGAGCATGTAAGACGCCGGAACTGTTTTCACGGGTACGTCTGCCCTTGTTACTTCAAAGTTGATAATATCTTTGCTTGTAGCCCTTTTTATCCCGAGTTTTACTTTGGTGTTCTTTTTGCCGCGCAGGTTGCGGAATACTTTGTCTTCACTTACTTCGTTTCCTGCAAAAAGGCTGTCGTTGACATACACTATGCGGTCGCCGGGTATGATGCCCACTGCTTCGGAGGGGCCGCCCGGAATCACGTTCACGATAGCTACCGTGTCGTTTGTTATCATAAATTCTACGCCTATGCCGCTAAAGTGCCCTTCGAGTTCGTCGCCCGATAGCGACATGTTTTCGGCAGAGATGTAGGTAGAGTGTGGATCTAGTTCCGAAATGATGGATGGTATCGCACTTTCCACTATTTCGTTGATGTTTACGGTGTCTACATACGACTTGTTGATGTAGTCGAATATGGTTTCTATCTTTTTTGTTCCCGACGATGAATTGCTGATCCATCCGCCGGAAAAGCCAAAGACGGAGAATTTATTTCCTATAAATATACCTACTGCTATACTGAGGGCAATACATAGGGGGAGCCAGATATATATCTTTTTGCTGCTTTTGTCGTTTTTGCCAGGTTGTTTTACCGGAGGTCGGTTGTTGCCGTCCGGTTCCCGGTAAAGGTCGATATTACTTTCCATCTATATTTTCAGTTTGCGATGTATTGTTGATTGACTCTATATAAACAATTTCTATTCCGGCTCTTTCTAGTAATGCGGCTCCATCCGAACGGCGGTATTTCTCGCTGTACACTACCCTTTTTATCCCCGCTTGTATTATCAGTTTGGCACATTCGATACATGGCGATGTGGTGACGTACATGGTTGCTCCCATGCTGCTGTTGTGCGAACAGGCCACTTTGGTGATGGCATTGGCTTCGGCATGCAGTACGTATGGTTTTGTCTGGTAATCATCGTCTTCGCATACATTTTCAAACCCCGATGGCGTGCCATTGTACCCGTCGGATATTATCATCTTGTCTTTGACGATGAGCGCCCCAACTTTACGCCGTTTGCAATACGAATTTTCGGCCCATATACTAGCCATACGCATATAACGTTCGTCGAGCAAAAGTTGTTTGTCCTTATCCATGTTTTCGTCCAGAATTTTTCCGAGGCAAAGATAGTGAAAAGTTCAAGATATACACATTATTAAGCTCATCTCTATCGAATTATATGGGCTGTTGACCGGACATTAGGGCGTGATGGCTTATTTGTTGGGGAAATTTACGACATCTGTATGGGGTGTCTTTAGCCGATTTATAGCCATTAGGTGATAGCTGTGGACTTTGTTATCACCTCCGTAGTTCTGAAAATACCTGACTGTCAGGCTGTAGCTTTTCCGATTGTTTTCAGCCCCGTTTTCAGCCTTCCGAATGTTAAAAAAAGCAGGATAATATATTAAATATTGCAATAGACTTGCATTTTTGAAACGAAAAGCCCTATATTTGCAATGTAAAGATTGCAATATTGGTGTATTTGATGTAAATATTGATTATCCAATGTAATATTTAGATTGCAAAAAAATATTTAACCTAGAAAATTACGTCCCATGGATCAATACGAAAGATTAATTAATGAAATTCAATTTGCACAGAAGCAAATAGAAGACGCTCCAAAGGATACCCCGCATGAGGTTTTGGATATATGGTTGCAGGATTTGCATGTCATGTCTTTGAGATTGAGAGATATATGCGATATCAGCAGAAACAGGTAAGAACAACAATATAGTGTAAAGGAAGCATCTGAGAAGTCAGGTGCTTTTTTTGTTTTGTCACAAATCTATTTTTCAGGACTTTCTCTCACAAAATCAATTCTTTTCCTATGCCTCTGTGATTTTTTAATTACTTTCGTCGACTAATAAGGTAGCCGGTCGGAAAAAAG
Source organism: Dysgonomonas sp. 511 (assembly GCF_010501105.1). GTDB lineage: Bacteria > Bacteroidota > Bacteroidia > Bacteroidales > Dysgonomonadaceae > Dysgonomonas. The sequence goes on from NZ_QVMQ01000001.1 coordinate 96,276, forward strand.
TTACAAGAAAAGGGGTTTTCTGTGATTTTATTCTCACAATTTTATCTTTATTGTAAAGATAACAGGAGGGTTGTGTGACAAAAAGTGACACGGTAAAAAATGACTAAAAGCTGTTACTTTTGTTACTTTTTTACACCTCACTCCCCGCTCTCGCCAAAAGGCAGAGAGCCGCAAGCCACGAAAAGGGAGAGAGGAAAGTGACAATGAGAAAATGGCTAAAAGCTGTTACTTTTGTTACTTTTTAGAAAGATGCAAGATGCCAGTGGATGAGCTAACGAGTTGGTTTCTGATAAGATATGGACTTATGTCTCGTATCATTATTACTTGTATATAAAGAAAAAGTAACAGTGAAAACATGACTAAAAACCGTTACATGTGTTACTTTTTAACATTAGTGCAAATAACGAAAAGTTGAACAAATAAATCATACAAAGCAAGATGTTTTACCTAGAAACACAAGACATTGTCAAACGTTATGGCGACCACACTGCCCTCAACGGGGTCAGCATACAGGTTCCCAGAGGTTGTGTCTATGGTTTGCTTGGGCCTAATGGTGCAGGCAAATCGTCACTGATACGTATAATAAACCGGATAACGGCTCCCGACGAAGGGAAAGTATTTATCAACGGGCGCGAATCTGTAGCCGACGATATCTTCAATATCGGTTACCTGCCCGAAGAGCGTGGTTTGTACAAAAAGATGAAAGTGGGCGAGCATATCATTTTCCTGGCCCGTTTGCGCGGACTCTCGCAAATAGATGCCAAGAAGAAGATGTATCACTGGATGAAGAAATTCGATATACTATCGTGGGAACACAAGAAGGTAGAAGAACTGTCGAAGGGTATGCAACAAAAGATACAGTTTATAGCGACCGTAATACACGAACCCGATCTGTATATACTCGACGAACCTTTCAGCGGATTCGACCCTGTGAATGCAGAATTGCTGAAAAATGAATTACTGGAACTCAAGGCTCAGGGCAAAACCATTATCCTTTCCACACACAATATGGAATCGGTAGAAGAACTTTGCGACGAGATATCCCTTATCAACAAGTCGCATGTAGTTTTGCATGGCAATGTGAAGGAAATACGGGCACGTTACCGCAAGCATATATTCAAGCTACAGGTAGCAGGCGAAAGCTTCGATATGGAATCGCCTCATTTCTCCATCCTGTCGCAATCTACAGCACTGGGAAATACAGAGTTGCGTATACAGCGCAACGACGAGGCTTCCAATTCGGAGTTGCTGCAAGAAGTGACGGCAAAATACGAAGTACTAACCTTCGAAGAAGAATTGCCTTCGATGAATGACATATTTATACAAATAGTATCAAAGAAAGAACAATGAAAGCACTGGGAATAATAATACAACGCGAACTGTATTCGAGGGTAAAGACCAAAACCTTTATCCTTACCACTATATTGACACCGTTCCTCTTCATTGCGGTTGCCGCATTGCCTACTCTGCTAATGATGTACAGCAGCAACGACGATATCAAAAAGGTATATATAATGGACAACACGGGGATGTATGCCGACAGGTTTAAATCTTCCGAGAAATATGAATTTATACATCTGGCCGCGAATGACACTACGCCTAAGGGTGCAGCTACAGCCCTGCTGCAAATAGTAAGCGACCTGAACGTAAATCCAAACGGTGCAACGTTCTTTTCGGAAAAGCAGCAGCCTCCCCGCGAACTGACGGCATATATCAACGATGTATTGTCAGACGCTGTAAAGGAAAAGAAGATAGCCGACTTTACCCAAAAAAGTGAGATAGAGCCGCAGATAGTTGACGATCTGCAAACCCTTATAAAATCGAAAGACAAGATAAGTATTGCTTCTGTGCGCTGGGACGAGGCCGGTAAAGAAACAAGCACTCTCGGCGAAGGGGCTTCGATGGTGGGTATGGCGCTTACGTTCTGTATGTTCTTCTTTATTATGATGTATGGCTCGCTTGTATTGCAAAGCGTGGTGGAAGAGAAGACCAACCGCATAATAGAAGTAATAGTATCGTCGGTGAGACCTTTCGAACTGATGATGGGCAAGATAATCGGCGTCGGGTTGGTCGGGCTGATACAGATGTTTGTCTGGCTGCTTATCGGCGGTGGAGCTTTCATTGCCATGCAGTTGTTCTTCGGTGTGAATATGCAAATGTCTCCCGAAGAGATGCAACAGATACTAGCTGCATCGGGTGTGAAAGACGGAATGGCAATAGGGATGAGCGAATTGCTGGCTATCAATTGGATACAGGTGTTTGCCTGCCTTATACTTTACTTTATTGGTGGATATTTGTTGTTCGCAGCATTGTTTGCTATGTTTGGTTCGGGAGCAAACGATTCGCAGGAAGCCCAGCAGTTGGTTATGCCTATCACAGTGGTGCTTATGCTGGCTTTCTATACCGGATTTGCTGCCGCACGCAATCCCGAAGGGGCAATGGCTTTCTGGTGCTCGCTGATACCGTTTACTTCGCCGGTGGTGATGATGGTACGCGCACCATTCGAAATTCCTTTGTGGGAACTGGCTCTCTCGGTAGTCGTGCTCTTTGTTTCGGCAATATTGATGATACAGCTGGCTGCCAAAATATACAGGGTAGGTATATTGATGTATGGCAAGAAGGTGTCATTTGGTGAGATGTTTAAGTGGCTGAGATATAAGTAATATTAATTAAGAATGCCAATCAGTAGTTGAATTATATGTTGATTTTTATACTGCATAAAAGCAATCATGATTTTAATATTTTATCATTGGCTCATACTGTCGCGCCCTCCCGGGCTTGCCCTTCCTTTTGGCATTGCCCAAAAGGAAGCAAAAGGCTAGTGCTTCGTTCCTCGGCGACCTGTCAACGGCTTGCCGGCTGAAAGGGATAAACGGGCTATCGCCCCATCCCTCTGATGCACTGAACCGCAATGCGACAATGAGGCAGAAGCTTTTCTGCAACTCTTGCCTGGCGTCAGCCCGCGCCATTAGCTTTGCGTACGGGGTACCCACGCGATGCAGGCGGCGTAGAATGAAGTGGGGGCGTTGTTATACAACATTGCTAAGCCAACAGATGGCATGGTGTTAGTTCACTTCATTCAGCCGTCAAAGCGCAAAGTGGGTCGTACGGCGAAGCGGGGTGCAAAAGCGTTTTTGGTTCCTTTTGGGGCTTAGGCCAAAAGGAACGCAAGCAATCTCTGATTGCGCGCAGTATAAAAATGAACATTTTGCAGCTAGATTCTAACTGCTGATTCGCATTAAGAATGATGAATTAAGAATTGCCATTTCCGGATTCTTAATTCATCATTCTTAATTCTTATATACTAAAGGTTTAGGTTGCTCTCTTTCGGATACTTCACCTCGTAGCTGATTTGGTAAACTTTCGTTTCCCCGGCTTTCAGGTCTTCTTCCCAGGAGATTACGCCCAAGTCTTCCTTGTTGGCTGTCCACGGGGTAGTATCTTTTGTCAGCAGTTTCACGTCGATGTTCTTCTGCATCGAAATAGGATATTGGTCTTTGAGCACCATCTTTATCGTTTTGTTCTGATTGTTGCGTACAGTCAGGCGGTAGGTAAATACCTGTTCGATATTGTTGCTAAGCGTCTTTTTGCTGCTATAGTCTTGCAGCTTTTCGCGCTTGACGCTAACCCGTTTATCAGTACCAAGCGTCAGGGCTAGTTTTTGTTGGGTAGAACGCGCATCGATGTATGATTCGCCTACATAAGTGCCATCGTATGTTATATTGGCTTTGCCGCTCAATAGGTTCAGCTCTTCCCAGCCTGATATTTCGGCAAGCAGGTACGTTTCTTTATCCAGCTTGGGCGCACAGTAATACTTGTATTCGGCTTTGATCTCTTTGGTAGACAAGTCTATGGCTTGTTCTTTACCGTTGCCCGGTATGGTATATGGCAGGTCGATAGCAAAGGACATATTCAGTTCGTTTTCCGACTGCGAAACATAGTCGCCCATACCTTTGGTAGTTATCATTACTACACCATTACTGCCTCTCGATCCATAGACAGCGGTAGATGAGGCGTCTTTCAGTATGCTTACATCCTTAATCATATCAGGGCTTAGCGAATTGAAATATCCGGCATCGACCTCCACGCCATCTACTATATATAAGGGGGTAGCACTTTCTTTCTTATGTGTCCTTGAACCTCTAATTACTACCGTTTCTTCCAACTCTTGGTTTTGGTATTCATCATACGAGTACGCATTTTGGGCAATATTCACACCAGATGTCCGTCCCTGAAGAGCCGAACCAATGCCAAGTGGTGCTGTAGGGAGTATGGGTTTGAGGAACCATGTGCGGAAAAGCGGTGCCGTCTTGCCATTGCTAGGCGTAGAAGTAGATAGCGTAAGCTTTACCCTGTCCCAGTCGAGACCAGTAGTCTGGCGTACTTTCGACTTCGACTGTATCTTGATCGGCTTGTTGGTAGAAGCGATATTGATATCGTAGTATGGTGTCCAGCCGGCAGATGTGGTGTAGTACGAAACGGTAAACGTGGCGGTAACGGCAAGTGGAGACGAGACGTTGAGGCGAAGGATACCCATCGTCTTATCGTTTTTCAGGGATTCCTGGTCGCGTTGCTTCTCTAGCCTGTCAATGGCTCTGTCCAGCTCCGCCTTTTTATTATTGAGGGTAGATTGCTGTGTCTGCAATTCGGTAGATTTCAGCTTGTAATAGTCCATTGTTTTAACCAGTTCGTCTATGCCAAGCCCTTTTTCCGAGCCGGAGACATTCTTATCCGTACCCTTTTGCAGAAGGGTGAGCAGGTTGTTTGTTATTTTGAGGTCTGTGTCTACCTTGCCATACAGGTCTTCATAGTATTTGATAGAATCATCTAGACGTTTGTTCCGGACATTCTTCTTCTTGTCGACCAGATAGTCTACCGAGAACTCAGATGCCGAGATAATAACACCGTTCGAAGCTTTTATCTTCAGGCTGTTCTTGTCTATAGTAGGGCTTAAGCCTTCTATATAGATTTCGTTCTCTCCTTTTGCCAGTAGATATGAGGCCGTATGTGTGAGTTCTGCACCTTGAAAGAATACTGTGGCGCTTTGCATTTTTGCTTTTACGGTCTTCTTCTCTTCAGTTTGCGCATTTAAGAGCAACAGGCTCGAAGGCAGGAGGAGAATCAGGGTTAATAGTTTTGCTTTCATATTTATCTGTTTATGGTTTTCTCTATTTCATTCAAATATAAAGACAATTGCGAACTTTTCTACCCCTAAGTGGGTGAAAACATTCTTTGAATTGGTGATCCGGGTATTTGGCCGTTTGGCAGCCATTTATTATTTTATTTAAAAGGAATCTTATTTTGAACAAAATTCAAGTGCCATTGTTATAGTAGTTGTAATAAAGATTATATAAAGACACATACAAAGGATACCATGAATATTACAGGGGTATTCTTTGTTTTTTTATGTCTGTTTGGTTTATTAAAGATTGTTTTATCAAAAAGGTTGAATTATGAAAAGGTTATCAATTTTATTAGTGGCCATCCTTGCATTCAGTGCAGGTAGTTATGCTGTGAACGGAAATGAGTACAATGTGCTTTGGACATTAAACAACAGATCAGTATCTCAGAAGGTGTCTGATTATGTAGGGGCTACCCCTGCCCAGACTCAGGTGTTGAACGAAATATTCTATGCCTCTGTGCAAAGATTGACCGATGCCTTAGTCGAAGGCGACAAAACAGAAGCCCAGAGAGCATTGATATTCAATATCGCAAATGTAAAGGCCGTATTGTCGAAACAACAGTTCAGGAAATACCTGGAAATACTGAACAAGACTTATCAACAGCAAAACGTTGCTTCATTGACAAATGAATAAATAGTAAGCGACATGATAAGCGACAAGGAAGGGAAGGTATCGAACCAAAATCGATGCCTTTCTTCTTTTTCATTCCTTTGCTTTCGCCTCATCCCACAAAGCATCCATCTCTGCCAACGTCATATCTTTGAGGCTCTTATTCATACTCTTAGCCTCTTGCTCTATATGGTTGAATCGGCGGATAAATTTCTGATTGGTGCGTTCCAGGGCGTTGTCGGGATTCACTTTATACAAGCGGGCTGCGTTGATAAGGCTGAAAAACATATCGCCAAATTCGGCTTCCATTTTATCCTCGTTCAAGTTAGCCACCTCATCTTTCAGCTCCGAAAGCTCTTCCGAAACCTTATCCCATACATCTTCTTTCTTATCCCAGTCGAAACCGGCATTACGAGCCTTATCCTGTATTCTATGGGCTTTTGCGATCGAAGGCAATGATGCTGGCACGCCTCCCAGTATGGTCTTGTTACCTCCTTTTTCTTTCAGCTTTATCTGCTCCCACGATTTCTCCACCTCTCCGGCTGTTGCTGCCGCATCGTCGCCAAATACATGCGGATGGCGGAAAATCAGCTTATCACAAAGTGCATTACATACGTCGGCAATATCAAAAGAGTCCTTTTCCTCCCCTATCTTGGCGTAAAAGACTATGTGGAGCAAGACATCGCCAAGCTCCTTTTTTATGGCTTCGTCGCTATTTTGGATGATAGCTTCGCAGAGTTCATAGGTCTCTTCTATCGTGTTGGTGCGCAGGCTTTCGTTAGTTTGTTTGGCATCCCACGGGCATTTTTCGCGCAGTTCGTCCATTATGTCGAGCAGGCGGCCAAATGCTTCCATCTTCTGTTGTTTGGTATTCATTCGTTTCTATTCCATTTTGTTTTATAAACAATTCTTTGGCCGTCTTCGGCTGAACCACCCCATAGCGACTTACAGAGAATACTTCATAAACCACTATATTCCAATCTTTTATTTCTTGAAGTTTTGTAGTCCAATATTCAGGAACCCAATGTATTTATCTACATCTTCATCGTATGCATACGAAGGGCCTATAGGGTTTCCCGCATGGTCGAGCAATACGTAATACGGTTGCGAATTTGTCCCGAATTTATGGCGTTGCAGGTAACTCCATTTATCCCCGATGGTTTTCAGTTTTGTCTTCTTTCCGTTTTCGTCTACTTCTATTACTTCAGGCAGGCTTTTCTTATCATCTACCATCAGGGTGATAAGTACATAATCTTTTTCTAGCAGATCTTTTACCCTTACGTCTGTCCATACTGCTGCTTCCATCTTGCGGCAATTGACACATCCCCAGCCTGAGAAGTCTATTATTACAGGCTTGTTGTTTTTGCGGGCATACTCCATGCCTGTTTCGTAATCGTCGAACATGGCATGTACTTCGCCTTTATACAGATTGAAATCCTGAGTAATCAACGGCGGAGAAAATGCGCTTATCGCTTTCAGTGGCGCGCCCCAAAGCCCCGGAACCATATAAATGGCAAACGAGAACGAAGCGATAGCCATCAGCAGGCGGGGTACTGATACATGCTTGAGGTCGCTATCGTGCGGCAGTTTTATTTTACCCAACAGATAAACTCCGAGTAAGACAAATATTATAATCCAAAGGCTCAGGAAAACTTCGCGGTCGAGTATCCCCCAACCATAAGCTAAGTCGGCAACTGATAAGAATTTCAAGGCAAGAGCCAATTCGAGGAAGCCAAGCACCACCTTTACCGAGTTGAGCCATCCGCCGGATTTAGGCATGCTTTCGAGCCACGACGGAAATATAGCAAATAGAGAGAATGGGATAGCCAGAGCGAAAGCAAACCCAAACATACCCACAGCAGGAGCGATGATGCTGCCCGATGTAAATGCCTGTACCAGCAATGTGCCGATGATTGGCCCTGTGCACGAGAATGAGACAAGAGCCAGTGTGAATGCCATGAAGAAAATACTAAGGATACCTGTAGTAGAATCGGCCTTTTGATCCATCTTATTTGTCCACGAAGAAGGGAGCACCATTTCGAATGCCCCGAAGAAAGATACGGCAAAAACCACCAGTAAACCAAAGAATATTAAATTGAATATAGCACTGGTAGACAAGTCATTCAATGCGCTCGGCCCGAATATTGCTGTAATAATCAAACCTAGAGCTACGTATATAATGATAATGCCAAGCCCGTAAGTGACGGCATCTTTTATTGCTTTGCTCCTGTTTTTCTTATTTCTTTTGAGGAAGAAGCTTACAGTCATCGGTATCATAGGCCACACGCATGGCGTAAGCAATGCGATAAAGCCGCCGCCCATACCTACGATGAATACCCATATCAATGACAAATCGGAAGTATCGCCTTCTGCTCCATACGCTTTCAATTCTTCTATCACAGGCCGCCACAGATCCGATTTGCTGACCCCCTGCGCATTTGCCGGTTGAGCAATGGAATCTACAGGTTGTAGTATCAGGCTATCGCCGCTTTTGCTCACCTCTTCTGTTTTACCTGTAGTAGCAACAAAGCCTGCGGGCAAATCCTTCGATGTGTAATTCAAATCTATCTTGAACGAAATACACTGTCCGTCTATCTCGCTGCAAACCTGTCCGCGCAGATCACCTTCGAGCGCAAAGGCGTCTTTATCTGTAACTTTAAACCGCTGAACAAAGGTTGCTTTGGTTTCATAATAGCCTACTTCCATCTTGAAAATATCGTCATAATATTTTTTCAAAGTAGAATTAACGGCTTTAAACTCTCCTGCTTTCTCTGCTCCTTTAAGCTTATCTACGGAAAGGCTTGTAGGCATAGGCCCATCTGCAGGAAGATTTATCTCATAAATATGCCAGGTGGGATCGATGCTAAAGTTGGCGGTAAGCTCTACCTCTCCGTTTCCTTTATCTGCAAGTTTGACTGTCCATGTAGCTGGCTCTTGTGCGTTGACACTTATTATACCTGTTATAAACAAGGCTATAAATAAGAAATATTTTTTCATAAACTATATCTATATTTTTTGATATATTATAAGATTTGCAAAGATACAAAAAGAGTATATATTCTCTGTCAACCTTCCATCCTTTTTTATTTTGTTAATATCCTCAGTCTGTTTATACATCAAATATTAACTCGAAAAAAGTAACACAAGTAACACATTTTAGCCCATTTTTATATGTTACTTTTTCTCTCCCTTGCCGTGGCTTTGCTCACAAGTCCCATTTGGGGATTTAGGGGGCAAAAAGTAACAAAAGTAACACTTCTTCCACTGTTTTCCAGATGTTACTTTTTCGTTCCTGTTTCCCTCTATTATAGATAATTGAATGGCTGTTTTATGCAAAAATCCACCATTACTCTATCAACAATTCCGGCCTGTATTCGAAGTGCATTGTATCGTAGTGATACCATTTTCCGCCCCAGATAAAACCATACTTTTCGAATATATCGACTATCAGCTGCGGGATGCGGTTTTTATATTTCAGGTCTACATTCTCATTGTTGCATTTGCAGTCCCATTGCCAGTAATTCGAATACTTGATGCTTACATCTATGGCTGTGCCAAAACTGTGCGCGCTGAGCCTGTCTGCCCCTCTTACCTTTCGCCAGACAAATGTTCCCGCACTGAGTACATAGTCTTTGAGTTCGGGATGCCGGTCTAGCTCGTCCGATACCTTTTGCAGTTGTTTGTCTACTCCGTTTATAGTGGTAACTTTCAATTTCTGGTTTACAAGTTTGGGACACCATATTATGGTGGTCAGCGTTTTTTGTACCTCGGCAGCCGATGCGCCGTACATCTTTTTCAGGAGGTCTTCGCTGCGTATGCGCCCCGGGTCGTGATTTTTTGGCAGGGTAGTTACTTTTCCTTTCTTGTATTCGAATGCGAATATGTCTTTTACCGAATTGCTGTTTACCAGTTCTTCGTGTGTTTTATTTTCTTTCCCATCGTTGGCATATGCAACCTTATTGCCATTAGCCAATATGATGTAGCTACCGTCGAAACCTGTGATGGTTTCGGGATATGCTTTTACAAGTTTCTGTACAGGTAGTGGATAGCTGTCGGCAACTTGTGCATTTAGCACGCTTGAGCAAGCTATGCCGATCAGTACAATTACAAGCCGTATATTCATGCTTTAAAGAAAAAATAGGGATATACCTACAGATGTGATATATCCCCATTGATTGTTTTATAGTCGCTATTTTCTTATTTGCGGAGGACTTCCCCTTTCAGGTGCAATTTATAGATAGTGTCGGGAACGTTGGTGAAAACTGTTACCGCTTTGTCTATCGTACCCGGGCGTCCTGTTGCGGAATAAGTCACTTTTATTATACCTTCTTTTCCCGGAAGCACAGGTTCTTTCGTATAGTTAGGCGTTGTACATCCGCAGGTTGTTTGCACCCTTTGTATGATTAGCGGGGCTGTCCCTGTATTTTTGAATGTAAATTCGCAGCTTACGGTTCCCGTAGCTTCTTGTACTTTACCAAAGTTATGAGTCGTTGTTTTAAATGCAGCTTTAGGTAGTTTCTTTCCTTCTTGTGCGGCGATAAAGCCAGTCGATAAAATTAATGCTAATAATATAAATCCGATTTTTTTCATATCTCTACAAAATTTGTTCTCTTAAATAATGGTTCTGAATAATATAAACACTGAGATCTGATTTTTGTTTTGCCGGTGTTTTTTATTACGGAGCAAAGGTATAAATAAAAATGGGCACATGTTAATATTTTTACAATAATTCACATTGGGAAAGGGTATATAACATAAGACTTTAATGCCTTATTGAAAAGAGAAAAACCGCTATCATCCACGACTGCGGTTTTTCGTACTAACCTAGAATGTTGTAAAAATCAATATATCTGCATGATTGATTTTTAATGTTTCTGAGACAGATACTCAGAAATACCGTCTTGTGTAGCCTTCAGGGCTTTGTCTCCTTTTTTCCAGTTGGCAGGACAAACCTCCCCATATTCTTCAGTGAATTGCAGGGCGTCGATCACCCGTAGTATTTCGTCTACGCTACGGCCAAGAGGCATATCGTTTACTACCTGGTGGCGTACCACTCCTTCTTTGTCGATAAGGAACAGGCCGCGATAAGCCTGCGGTGCACCTACAAATACATCCTCGCCGGCATCGTTATAGTCGAATTGTCCGGCAAGCACATCGTAAGCAGTGGATATCATAAGCGATTGGTCGGATACCAGCGGATACTTTACGCCTTTGATACCGCCATCGTTTTGTTCTGTTTGCAACCATTTCCAATGCGAAAATGCGGAGTCGGTAGATGCGCCGACAACAGCAACGTTGCGCGATTCAAATTCTGCTATTTTTTCCTGGAAAGCAATGATCTCTGTCGGGCATACAAATGTGAAGTCGGCCGGGTAGAAGAAGAAGACAACATACTTCTTTCCGTTGTATTGTTCCAAAGAAAAATTTTCTACTATCTCATTTCCGTTTACTACTGCACCTGTGTTGAATACCGGGGCTTTTTTGCCTACTAATACTGCCATAGTTGAATGTTTTTTTACTCGTTATTGTTTTTTTACCTGATGCAAATGTAATTGCTTAATACTGATAAATCAAATAGATATTTATTATGTATATATCGACCAATTCTATTCACCCCTACTATTCAGGCTTTTCCTTTATCTTTGTATCAAAACCTCAGGAAAAAGAATTTAGCGTATGATAACAGTTACAGTAGAAGAGAGGCATCTGACAGAAGAAATAATAAAAAAGAATGCGGTTTGCTATGTGGGCATGATAACGCCGGAAGGCTTGCCCTATGTCATCCCGATGAATTTCGGCTATAAGGATGATATTATATACTTGCATTCGGCACAGGAGGGATCGAGCATCACAGCCTTAGAAAACAATCCGAATGTATGTATAACTTTTTGTACCGACCCCACCCTTACTTATCAGAATAAGGAAGTGGCTTGCAGCTACAGGGTGAAGGGAGCCAGCGCAATTTGTTACGGGAAAGTGGTTTTCGAAGAAAATTTCGATGAGAAAGTCAATGCCCTGAACATAATAATGGGGCAATACTCGGAGCGTAAATTTTCATACTCCGATCCGGCTGTCAACAATGTAAAGGTATGGAAAGTGGAAATAGAGCGAATCTCGACAAAGGTGTTCGGCGTTCCTCATCGCAACTCGCGCAATTATAAGGACAATCTGGAGTTTTAAATCAGTTTGTTCATTGCCAAATATTTCCATATAGTTGCGGCGTGCATCGACTGCAATATCTCGTCTTTATAAAGCAAGTCTTTTACCTCATCGAGCGACAGGAGGTGTACCGTAATATCTTCTGTTGGTTCAAGATGCTGGCCTGATACTTTTTCCACATCGGTAGCTACGAAGCAGTACGTCCTGTTGGTATGTGTGCCGGGATTGGCAGATGTCACCATTATTTGCTCCCATTTACCATTGGCATAGCCCGTTTCTTCGAAGAGTTCGCGTTGGGCGGAAACCAGAGGCGAGGCATCTTCCTTTTCGCAGACACCTGCCGGCAGTTCCATAGATGTGACTCCGGCTCCGTGCCTGTATTGGCGGATAAGTATATATTCCTTGTCTTTGGTTATTGCCAGCATACATACCCAGTCGGGATATTCGAGGACGTAGTATTCCGGAATTTCGCTTCCGTTGGGCAATTTCACATGTTCGCGCCTTGCAGTAAACCACGGTTCGCGCGACAGGTATTCACTTTTTACTACCGTCCATTTTTTGCTATCCTTTTGTTCTTCCGTCATCTTGTGCCCCAATTTTATTCAATTATTTTCATTTCCAGGATTACCACTTGTTGCAGAGGCTTGTCTCTCATATTGGTTTCCAGGTTTTGAATCTTGTCTACCACATCCATTCCTTCTATCACTTCGCCAAATACCGTATATTCGCCATCAAGATGCGGTGTGCCTCCTATGGTTTTGTAGATTTCCTTTTGCTCTTCGGTGTATTGTGTTTCCTGCCTTCTTTTTTCGGCTTCCTGCATAGCTTGTTCCTGCCATTGGGCGCGCAATGCTGTTATACCGGCGCGGTTGCCTTCTTTGTAAAGCGCTTTCAGGCTATCCATGCTGGCCGATTGCAGGTTGCTGTAGATATTTTGTTTCAAGCGTTCGAAACGGGTCTTTTCCAGTTCTTTTATTTTTTCATCATAAAATTTCTCCCCCGTCACTATATAAAACTGTGCTGCATCCGAAGCCTTTGTCGGGTTTTCGGCATCGCCCCAACGGGCGGCGGCTACAGCTCCGCGCTTGTGATAGTGTAACGGATATTTTATTTCGGCGGGGATGGTGTCTGCCAATTCTCTTTTCGCTTCAACCTCATTGTTCTCCTGCGAACTTTTTGCATCGCCACCCTGTATCATAAAGTCTTTGATGACGCGGTGGAATGTAAGTCCGGTATAGTAACCCGAATTTACCTTTCCTGCAAAATTATCCCTGTGGCCGGATGTTTCTTTATATAATTTGATTTTGATGTCTCCATAATTGGTTTTTATCAGTACGATGGGTTCCTGGCTGTTGCTGCACATAGTTGTAAATAAGAGAATTGATATAGTGAATAGTAAATGTTTCATACCTGTTGCTTAAAAAGACAGCATAAAAGTACATATTTTTAATCGAATACAGGTACGATAATAAAAGCGGAGTGAAGTATCTCTCGGAAAAGAGATATTTCGCTCCGCTTAAAAAGATAACAGCAAAGACTGTTTTTATCGTTCGGTTATCGTATTATCTTTTTATACCGTTTCTTTCCAATAAAGCATCTACAGTCGGCTCTTGTCCTCTGAATTTCACGTAAAGACTCATCGGTTCTTCTGTATTTCCACGTTCGAGGACGTTTTTGCGGAACGATTCGGCTGTTTCTTTATTGAAGATACCTGTTTTCTTGAACAGTGCGAAAGCATCGGCATCGAGCACCTCAGCCCATTTGTAGCCATAATATCCGGCAGCATAGCCTCCCGAGAATATATGACCGAACGAAGGCGACATGGCTGCGCTCTCTACTACCGGCAGCAATGCTGTTTTATTCATTGCCTTATGTTCGAATGCGATAACATCGCCTGTATATGGTTCGTTTAGCGTATGCCAAGCCATATCCAGATACCCGAAAGACAACTGACGGTAGCAGAGGTATCCCGCATTGAAGTTTGCGGCATCTATAAGTTTCTGAACCAGTTCGGCAGGGATTTTCTCTCCTGTTTTGTAATGCACTGCAAATTTATCGAGGTACTCTTTTTCTGTCAGCCAATTTTCCATTATTTGCGAAGGAAGTTCAACGAAGTCGTGCAATACGTTTGTTCCCGACAATGTTTCGTAAGTACATTTAGTCAATATTCCGTGCAGGGCATGTCCAAATTCGTGCAGGAATGTTTCTACTTCGTTGAATGTCAGCAAAGCCGGCTCTGTTTCCGTCGGACGGGTGAAGTTCATTACAATAGTAACGTGCGGGCGCGAATCCACTCCTTTTTCAACATATTGTCCTTTATATTCGCTCATCCATGCGCCCTGACGCTTGCCTTCGCGCGGATGGAAGTCTGTATAAAGCACAGCAAGGAATTGTCCTTTTTCGTCCAATACATCAAATGCTTCTACTTCAGGATGATAAACCTGTATTTTTGTGTTTTTCCTGAATGTGATGCCATAAAGGTCTGTAGCCAGGCCGAATACACCTTTCTTTACATTTTCCAGTTCGAAGTATGGGCGTACCAGTTCATCATTTACACTATATCTTGCATCTTTCAGCTTTTCGGAATAATACGACCAGTCCCAAGGCATAAGTTCTATTCCTTTTCCTTCCATGCCAACGGCAAATCCTTCTACCATTTTCACATCTTCGCGTGCAGCCACAGCATAGGCTTTAAACAGGTCGTCGAGCAAGCCGTAAACATGTTCTTTGTCTTTCGCCATCTTGTTGCGCAACACATAAGAAGCATAATCAGGGTAGCCCAGCAACTTGGCAATTTCGAGACGGGTCTGTGCTATTTGTTTCACATTTTCCCTGTTGTCGAACTCACCTCCGGCAGCACATTGTGTAGTATATGCCATATACAGCTTTTCGCGAAGGTCGCGGCGCGAAGAGTATTTCATAAATGCTATGTAGCTGGGAGCCGACAGGTCGAATACCCAGCCTTCTTTGCCTTTAGCTTTTGCCTTTGCGGCAGCGGCATCTTTTATCATTTGTGGCAGGCCGGCAAGGTCGGCTTCGTCGGTAAGCAACATTTCATATTTGTTATTTTCTTTCAGCGAATTTTGCCCGAACATAAGGCTCAACTGGCTAAGCTTCGACGATAGTTCCTTATATGTTTCGCGATCTTTGCCTGTCAGTGTGGCTCCGCTGTTTTCGAATCCTTGATACGTTTTCTCCACCAGGCGGATTTGCTCAGGGGTGAGGTTCGACTCATATCTTTTGTCATAAACGGCTTTTACTCTTTTGAAAAGAGCTTCGTTCAGTGTGATTTCATTCGAGTGTACAGACAGTTTAGGCTGTATATTTTGTGCTATCTGCATCATTTCGTCATTACTTTCAGAACTCAACAGGTTGTAAAACACAGATGTAACTTTCGACAATAGTTTGCCCGATTCTTCCAATGCTATTATCGTGTTTTCGAAGGTAGCCATCGAGCGCACCATCGTTATGCGGTTTATTTCGTTTTGGTGCTCCTTTATGGCCTTGTCGATAGCCGGTTCGTAATGCTCGTTCTTTATCTTGTCGAACGGCGGGGTTTCGTACGGGGTTTTATACTTTGCAAAAAATGGATTTTGAGCTTCGATTGTAGTCATAATCGTCATTAAAAATAAGATTGAAAAAATTATTTTCTTCATATATTATAGATTTTAGATAGTGAAACCTATGTTAGTTACAACAGTTTCGATATGGTTTTGTTTTTATCAGATAATGCAAATCAGTCGTTAAATAAAATGTTCTTTTATCTTCTACGCGCAATCATAGATTGCTTGTGTTCCTTTTGGCCTAAGCCCCAAAAGGAACCAAAAACGCTTTTGCGCCTCGCTTCGTGGTACGACCCGTTAACGGAGGTGATGGCTAAACGAGAAAACTCGCTCAAAATGAGTCTAGGTTCTATCACTTTGGATAAGCTCAAACACGTTCTCGTTTCTAACGCCATCTTTCTCCGACGGGTGCCCCGTACACTCATCTTATGGCGCGGGCTGACGCACGAAAGCAAAGGCTATTCGTGCGTCAGCTTCCTGCGCATTAGTGCCGCAGGTGGGTACCTGTCCGGTGAGGGCGGCGTAGAAACAAACGGGGCGGTAGCCCATGTGTTTGTTTCAGCCGACAAGCCGTTGACAGGTCACCGAGGTACGAAGCGCTAGCCTTTTGCTTCGTTTTGGGCAATGCCAAAATGAAGGACAAGCCCGGGAGGGCGCGTTAGTAAAAACGCAAAAATTGAATACAATAATAAAAGAACGTTTTTTTTAACAATCCGACTCCTTGTTGCTTCCATAACGATATAATCTCTATTATATCTGATTTTAGAATCCGTCAAAGGTATAAAAACTAATTCAAAAAACTTTATCTTTGCCAGTTGATTAAAATGTTATCGCCTGTATGGATACTAAGCAGATCATTCAGGTTTGAACGATATACTTTTTTTTCTTTTTTTTCGTTATAAATTAACTTGGTAACTCAGAAAACAATATGATTGATTATATAAAGGGCGAGATAACAGAATTAACACCTGCCTCTGTCACTGTAGAAGCATATGGTATCGGATATTTTATCAATATATCGCTCAATACATACACCAGCCTCACCGGCAAGAAACAGGCACAAGTCTATATCTACGAAGCTATACGGGAAGATGCGCATGTGCTTTTTGGCTTTGCCGAAAAGAGCGAGCGTGAGATGTTCCTGCTTTTGATTAGCGTTTCGGGTATCGGTGCAGGTACGGCGCGGATGATGCTTTCGTCGCTGAACACTCAGGAACTCGCCAGTGTTATAGCTGCGGGTAATGCCGATATACTGAAATCGGTGAAAGGTATCGGGCTGAAAACCGCCCAGCGGGTAATAATAGACCTGAAAGACAAGATAAAAGCGACAGGGGTAGGACAAACGGATATGTTGCCGTTGGCAAACCCTTCGGGCGAAGAGGCAGTTGCTGCGCTGGTCATGCTGGGATTTCCGCAGCAGGCTTCACAAAAAGCAGTAGGAAAGATATTGAAGGACGATCCTTCACTTTCGGTGGAACAGGTAATCAAGGTTGCCTTGAAAATGTTGTAAACGTATATATTTCAGCTGTTTGAAAAATTGAGAAAAACGGTTAAATATTCATTCATAGTCATTCTTTTGATTGGTTTGTTTTCGGGTGTATATGCGAAAACGGCTCTCCTTGTTGCCAACACTCCCGAGCCGATCGACGTACCTGCCGACTCCCTGCCCCGCTATCCTGTAAAGAAGACGCAAATAACGGAATATAAAGACCTGGACGCCAATCCTCCTGCCGATCTTAAAGACCCGACGAATGTAAAGACAACTATCGAATACGATCCTGTTACCAAATCGTATATCTTCCGCACAAAGGTAGGAGATGAAGATATTGCCACTCCTTTTTCGCTGACGCAGGAAGAATACATGGATTATACCCTGCGCAAGTCAATGTCCAACTACTTCAGAGACAAGAATGCCGAAGCTTATAACCAAAAAGACGAACCGTCTGACGAAGGCTTCTCGCTGAAAGACATAAGGCTGAACCTCAACGTTGCCGACAAGCTTTTTGGCCCCGGTGGCGTAAAGGTCACTACACAAGGGTATGTAGAAGCCCGTATGGGAATAAAGCGTACAACCTCTGAAAACCCGACCCTATCGGAGCGTAACAGGAAAAAAACGACATTCGAGTTCGACGAAGATATACAAATGAACGTCACCGCCTCGGTGGGCGATAAGATCAACTTCGGCATGAACTACGACACGAAGGCGCTTTTCGATTTCGACTCTAAAAAGCTCAAATTAGGCTATGGGGGCAAGGAAGATGAGATAATAAAGAAAATAGAAGCCGGAAATGTGAGTATGTCTACCACCAATTCGCTGATAAATGGCGGAACATCGTTGTTTGGTATCAATGCCGAGCTGCAATTCGGCAAGTTGCGGGTAAATACCGTAATTTCACAGCAGGAATCGCAGTCGCAGTCCACCAATTCGAAGGGTGGGATTCAGACTTTGGAATATGAACTGAAAGCCGACCAGTACGACGAAAACAGGCACTTCTTCCTCGGACATTATTTCAGGGACAACTACGACAAGGCCATGAGCCGCATGCCATATATCCAATCTCCAGTTAACATAACAAGGATAGAAGTATGGATTACCAACAAGCGGATGAACGATTACTCGCAGGCACGCAACATGCTGGCTTTCGCAGAAATAGCAGAGCACGATGTGATAAAGAATCCATTGTGGGGCAGTAGCGGGTCTGTAGCAACACCCTACAACGGGGCAAACAGCTTGTATTCTACTATCACATCATCTTACCCGGCAGCAAGGGATATCACACAAGTCACGTCATTGTTTAGCGGCTACATCGAAGGCGGCATCGATTACGAAAAAGTAGAAAGCGCCCGTTTGCTCAGCTCGTCGGAATATACATACAGCCCGCAATTAGGCTATATTTCGTTGACTTCTGCTCTGCAGGCCGATGAGGTGTTGGCTGTGGCTTACGAATATACAATGAATGGGAAGACATACCAGGTGGGCGAATTTTCTACAGATATAGTCGATAAGTATGAAGCATCGAACCCCAAGTCGGGGGCATTGTTGCTGAAATTATTAAAACCCATATCACTATCTCCACGGTCGTACACATGGCATCTGATGATGAAAAACGTGTACCGGATAAGCGATAATGCAATACAGCAGGATCGGTTCAGGCTCAACATATCCTACCTGTCGGATACGGTAGGCACATATTTGAATTACATTACCGAAGGGCAGGTAAAAAACCAGTTGCTACTGAGGGTGATGAACCTCGACCGGCTCGATTCGCGCAACAACGAAGTGAAGAATAAAGACGGGCTTACCGGCGATGGCATCTTCGACTTTGTAGAAGGATATACGGTAAAGGCTCAGAACGGGCGCATTATATTTCCTGTAGTAGAACCCTTTGGTAGTCACCTGCGCAAGAAGATAGGCAGCGATGCTGTTGCCGACAAATATGTCTATCAGGAATTGTACGATTCTACGCTGACCATTGCACGTCAGATAGCCGAAAAAAATAAGTTCAAAATATATGGTACATACCGAGGTTCGGGCACCAACAATGCCGAGATAGACCTCAATGCGACCAACGTACCACAAGGTTCGGTAAGGCTTACTGCTGGAGGTACTACCCTGACCGAAGGCGTAGATTATATAGTAGATTATATATCGGGGAAAGTAACGATTATCAACCAGAATATTCTCGACTCCGATATTCCCGTGCAGGTGTCCAGCGAAGGCTTTTCGATGGGTATGCAGCGCAAAACGATGATGGGGCTGAACCTAAGTTACGACATATCGAAGAATTTCAATATCGGTGGTACTATAATGCACTATTACGAAAAGCCACTGACCATAAAAACCGAATATGGCAATGAATCTGTAAAGAATACACTCTGGGGGCTCAACACATCCTTCCGCACAGAGTCCATGTGGCTGACCAATCTGGTAGACAAGCTACCATTTGTAAATGCTACCCAGCCTTCGCAGATTACATTCAATGCCGAATTTGCCCACATGATTCCCGGACATTACCAGAATGAAGAAGCAGGAGGATACTCGTATCTCGACGATTTCGAGTCGTCGCAATCGAGGATCGATATAAAAAGTCCTTATGCCTGGGCATTGGCAGCTACGCCTTACGACGATGTCAGCGATGTTTTCTTTGGCGGGCCAGCATACACCAATAAGATAGAATATGGGAATAAGCGTGCCCGGCTTGCATGGTTTACTATCGACGGACTGTTTACACGGCAGGGTTCTTCGCTCACGCCCGAACATATAAAGAATGATAAAGATCAGCTATCGAACCATTTTGTGCGCGAGATCTCGATGGAAGAGATATACCCGTATAAAGATGTGGCATACAATGAGGCGGCTACCATACCAGCCCTCAACCTGTCTTATTATCCTACCGAAAGAGGCCCATACAACCTCGATGCAACCGATATAGGCACCGATGGTAAACTGCTGAAACCCGAAGAACGGTGGGGCGGCATTACCCGCAAGATGGATGTACGCGATTTCGAAGCTTCGAATATCGAGTATATCGAATTTTGGCTGATGGATCCGTTTGTCTACAATTCTACCGACCCTGTACCCAATAAGGGTGGCGAACTGTATATCAATCTGGGAGAGATATCGGAAGATGTATTGAAAGACGGGAAGAAGTTCTACGAAAACGGATTGCCAGCTACCGGCGACCCCAACGACCCCGATGCTGTCGATTTCACAGTATGGGGCAAAGTGCCCAAACGCCAGTCTACTGTTTATGCCTTTGATGACAATCAGGGTACTGATGCCCGCAGGAGGCAGGATGTAGGGCTCAATGGACTTAGCACCGACGAAGAATTCCAGTTTCAGACTTACACGGATTATCTTCGCGATTACAGGGCGAAGCTTTCGGCATCGGCTACAGAAGAATTGTCAAACGACCCTTTCTCTCCATTGAACGATCCGGGTGGAGATACGTTCCATTTCTACCGTGGGGCAGATTACGACCGCAACCAGGTAAGTATTCTCGACAGGTATAAGCACTATAACAATACAGAAGGCAATTCGCGGGCAACAGGCGATTCCGGCGAAAGTTTCGCAACGGCGGCACGCAATACGCCCGATGTGGAAGATATAGATCAGGATAATACGCTAAACGAAACAGAAGCTTATTTTCAATACAAGATAGAGCTCGACCCCAATAAGATGAATGTCGGCGACAACTATATTGTCGATAGCCGTAAGGTCGCAGTCACCCTGCGCAACGGTCAACCCGGAGAGGTGACATGGTACCAGTTTAAAGTACCTGTTCGTCAGCCCGACAGGAAAATAGGCAATATACACGACTTCAAGAGTATCCGTTTTATGAGGATGTACCTGACGAAGTTTACACAAAATACATTCCTTCGTTTTGCAACATTGCAGCTTGTACGCGGCGACTGGCGAGCCTATGAGCAAACGCTGAACAAGAATAATACACCATCGGGGAGCGGCACATTGGATGTTACAACAGTCAACATCGAAGAAAATGCAGAGCGCAAACCCATAGCTTATGTAGTGCCTCCGGGTGTGAGCCGTTCTACAGACCCGGGACAAGCTCAGATGTTGAAAGAAAATGAGCAGGCCTTGTCGCTCAAGGTTACAGACCTCGATCCTGAAGATGCGCGGGCTGTGTACAAAACTACCGCCTACGACCTGAGGCGGTACAAACGCTTACAAATGTTTGTACATGCCGAGAAACTGATAGATGGAGAAGATCTGGCTAAAGGCGACCTTACGGTATTTATGCGCTTGGGGTCGGACTACAAGAATAACTATTACGAATACGAAATACCACTGACCATTACACCGGAAGGTACATACAATACCAATAGCCAGGTAGACCGGTATGCAGTATGGCCTACCGACAATATGTTCGATTACCCTCTCGAACTCCTCAAAAATGTAAAACTGCACCGCAACAGGGAGAAACGGAAAGCTGGCTCGGCAATTTCATATACCACCCTGTATTCGGAGTACGACCCCGACAAAAAGAACAATAAAGTAAGTGTGATGGGCAACCCCTCGTTGTCGGAAATAAATGTGATAATGATAGGGGTGAGAAATAATACCCGTGTAGTGAAATCGGGAGAAGTGTGGATAAATGAGTTGCGCCTTACCGACTTCGACGAAAAAGGTGGATGGGCGGCACAGGGAAACCTGAATGTCGCACTTTCCGATCTGGGTACAATCAGTGTATCGGGACGAAAAGAAACCGTAGGCTTCGGAGCATTGGATCAGAGCCTTATGGAAAGGCGGTCTGACGACTATTATACCTATAGCGTGGCAGCAAACGTGGAACTGGGTAAATTCTTCCCGGAAAAGGCAAAGGTGAGCTTGCCGCTATATTACTCGTATTCCAACCAGACCACCACACCCGAATACGACCCGTTCGACCAGGACGTAACGCTTAAAGAATCGCTCAGCCTGGTAGATACAAAGGCCGAAAAAGATTCGATAAAGAGCCTTGCCCGCGATAGGACAACGACACGAAGCATCAGCCTCAATAATGTAAAGGTAAATGTGCAAAGCAAGACTCCTATGCCTTACGACCCCGCCAACTTTACGATGAGTTATTCGTATAGCCGTAGCGAAACCAATAATCCTACTACTGTTTACGACCTGACTAAGAATTATAAGGCTACCCTTAACTATTCTTATTCCCCTCTGGTAAAAACATGGGAACCATTCAAAAAAGTGAAAGGGAAGTCGGGAGCTGCGAAGTTTGCCAAATCTATAGGCTTTAATTACCTGCCTGCTAGTATAGACTTCAACTCTAATATCACCCGCTACTATACCGAAACGTCGTTGCGCGACATAGAGAGTTATACATTAGGTGGGGATAACAGCGCATATCAGTTCCTCTCGTGGAGCCAGTCTTTCCTTTGGGACAGGGATTTTAATATCAACTGGGATTTTACCCGCAACATCAAATTCTCGTTCCAGTCGGGTACGCGTGCTGAGATAGAAGAACCATATCTGCAAGTAAATAAGGAGCTAAACAGGAGCGATTACGAGATTTGGAAAGACGAAGTGACCCGCAGCCTGAAAAGTCTGGGCGATCCGCTTTCGTACAGGCAAGTGGTAAAACTCACCTACCAGTTGCCGTTCCGCAATATACCGGCACTCAACTGGATAAACTCCAATGCAGCCTATACCAGCGGATACCAATGGGACAGGGGCGCAAAGATAGATAGTATGGAAGTAGGTAACACTATCAGCAACAATATGACATTGGAGTTTACCAACAGGCTGAACCTTACCACCCTTTACAATAAATCGAGCTTCCTGAAAAGGGTCAACGATCGTTTCGATGGCAGAAACAAACGGACGCAATCGCCGGCACAACGCAACAACCAACAGGCCCGGCGTCGAAGGTTTACACAACAGGTAACCCTGAAAAGCGATGGAAAGACAGAAATACGCCACGGATTAAGCACCAAAAATCTGGAAGTCGTAGCCAAGAAAGATGGCAAAACCTACACGGTAAAATTCAAGAAAGTGGATGAAAATACCATCCGTATAA
This sequence comes from Dysgonomonas sp. 511, assembly GCF_010501105.1. GTDB lineage: Bacteria > Bacteroidota > Bacteroidia > Bacteroidales > Dysgonomonadaceae > Dysgonomonas. The sequence goes on from NZ_QVMQ01000001.1 coordinate 119,328, forward strand.
CAAATAAGGATTCGGTAAGGATACAACTGACCATACTCAGCAAGCCGGACAATCTTGAAGGCTCAAAAATATGGAAAGAGATAGCAGAATATTCTGCACGCGCACTGATGTCGGTGCGTACGCTGAGTTTCAATTACTCACGCCGCGATGAAACCCATATCTCAGGTTTCAAACCCGGTATCGGCGATGCTTTCGGGCAAAAAGGATCGGATCATGGGCTGGTTCCCGGATTGGGCTTTGCTTTCGGGCTCGATGGCGGCGAAGACTTCATTAACAAATCGCAGGAACGCGACTGGCTGGTAATGAACGATGTCAATCTCAGCCCGGCTATATTCAGCAATGCCGAAAAGTTTGAGATGAGGGCGCAGGTAGAACCTTTCAAGAATTTCAGGATAGAACTGAAAGCCAATTATGAAAAGAACAAGCGTACCGAGGTACAATATATGTTCGACGGCTCGCCAAAATCGCTGGGAGGTAATTTTTCTATGACCACAGTCGCACTTTCATCAGCTTTGCGAAGCAGTAATGCAAAAGACAACTATTATTCGGAGGCATTTAATAAATTTCTTCAAAACAGGCATGTGGTGAAAGAACGTTTGGAAACGATGTATCAAAACACCTCATATCCTAGCGGTGGCTTTTTAGCCGAAACTAATCCTAACCTGCAAGGCCAGTCTTATTCTCCATCGAATGGTGAAGTCGATTTAAATTCGGCAGATGTACTCATTCCGGCATTTATTTCGGCATATACCGGAAAAGACGCAGGCAAGATTTCGCTATCGGCATTCCCTTCCCTATTGTCTATATTGCCAAACTGGACATTGACATACGATGGGCTGACAAGCCTGTCGTTGCTGAAAGATAAATTCAAATCCATACGCATTACACACGGCTATACTTGTTTCTATCAGGTGAGCAACTACAATTCGTTCTCCAACTGGATGGATGCCGGCGATGGATTGGGCTACATTCGCGATGTGCTCAACGGCAACCCTGTGCCATCGTCGCCTTACAATATCAGTTCGGTAGGTATATCCGAAATATTCAACCCGCTATTTGGTGTAGAAGGTACTCTTAATAATAGTATGTCGATCAATGCACGCTATAATAATGCACGCACGCTAAGCCTGAATATGACCTCGTACCAGATTATCGAATCGTTGCAAAGGGAGCTTGTTGTAGGCCTCGGCTACCGTATCAATGAATTTAACCGCCTGATAGGATTGAAGTCGGGAACAGACAGCAAATTTAATAACGATCTGAATATAAAAGCCGACCTTTCGCACAAAACGACAGAGGCTCTACTTCGCAAAATACAGGAGAATTTCACCCAAGCTACGAATGGCACGACTATTGTGACTTTAAAAATATCGGCAGATTATACAATAAGCCGGGCTTTGACACTTCGTGCGTTTTATGACAGGATTTTGAACAAACCGTTAATATCATTATCCGCATACCCGACAACAAACACAAATTTCGGCATAAGTCTGAGATTTACGTTGGTGCAATAAAACACATAAAGATGTTTGCGTAAAAAGAAAATTTACTTTAAGTTTATTTTTTCAAATGTTAAACAATATCTTTGTATTAATTGTTAAATAGGAGAAGACAATGAAAAGTGAATATTATATACTTGAATTGTGTATAAATGAAAGGATAAAGGCCGTAAGATGAGAAAGTCGACAATATGGATACTTGCTGCTATAATGGCATTTACATTCTTTGGCCTATTGTATTTACAGATAACATATCTCCGCGAATCAATAGGTTGGAGGACAGACCAGTTTAACGAAGCTATAAACAGGAGCTTGTCGCAAATATCGCGCAATCTTGAACTGGATCAGACAAAAAAGTATCTGGACGAAGCCTTTATCGAAACACAGAAAAAGCAGGCAGCTGCATACAAAAGGTCTTTGGCGTTGAGAAACCAATTACAAGAGGAGACTGTAACCCAACAACAAAGATTTAAAATAATAGCTCCCGACGGCTCTGAGTTTGACATAGAGCATACAGCCTCGAGTACAGTGCAGAGGCCCAAAAGCCAAGTATTCCAAGCACCTGCCAAGGCCGGAACAAATGCAATATCGAAGACAATATCCGATATGCAGGACGAACAAAAAAAGAAATTCCTGTACGAGAGCGAAATAATGAATGAAGTTGTAAACCGTATAATAAATACGGCGAGCAATACCCCGATAGAAGAACGGGTGAACCTGAAAGGACTAGAAGCGAATATAAGAAACGAAATAAAATATAATGGTATAGAGTTGCCATTCCAGTACGAAGTAGTAGACAAAAACGATAAACCGATATACCAACAACCACTTTTTTCGGTGAAGAACAAAAAGGATTATTATTCGCAGCCGTTGTTCCCGAACGACCCGCAGGATAAAGTGGCGTACCTCAAGGTTTACTTTCCGAGCAAAGAAGATTATCTTTTCAGCGAGGTATCTTTCCTCTATCCGGCTATTTTGTTTACATTCATCCTGTTGGTAACATTTATCATTATCATTTATATAACCTTCCGTCAGAAGCGTTTGTCGGAAATGAAGAATGACTTTATGAATAATATGACCCACGAGCTTAAGACTCCGGTGTCGACCATATCATTGGCTGCGCAGATGTTGAAAGACGTCTCCATAACCAAGTCGCCCGACGTATTTAAGCACATATCGGGGGTTATAAATGACGAAACCGAACGGCTGAGTTTTCAGGTGGAGAAAGTCTTGCAAATGTCGCTATTCGAAAAACAAAAAGCAACTCTCAAACTCAAAGAGCTGGATGTGAACGACATAGTGGTACATGTGGCACATACATTCCAACTGAAGGTGGAAAAATTCGGAGGCAACCTCGATATAGACCTCGAAGCAACCGAATCGTCCATCAATGCCGATAAAATGCATTTTACCAATGTGCTGTTCAACTTGCTCGACAACGCCGTAAAATACAGGCGCGAGGATACGCCTCTCGAACTGATGATACGCACATGGAACAATGGCAACAAGATATTGATATCGGTAGAAGATAACGGTATCGGTATAAAGAAGGAGCTTGTGAAAAAGATTTTCGACCGTTTCTATCGCGTATCCACCGGCAACAGGCACGATGTAAAAGGCTTTGGCTTGGGGCTGGCATATGTGAGGAAGATAGTTGAAGACCATAAAGGCACAATCAAGGCAGAAAGTGATGTAGGCAAAGGCACTAAGTTTATAATAAGCCTGCCTGTAATGAAAAATAAATCGCTAGATTAATTTAATGGAGAGAATAATATTAAACATTGTAAATAAGTAAATAAATAAGCTATGGAAGAAAAATTGAAATTATTCTTATGTGAAGATGATGAGAATCTTGGTATGTTGCTAAGAGAATATCTTCAGGCTAAAGGGTATGATACAGATTTGTATATCGACGGAGAAGCCGGATACAAAGGGTTTGTAAAAGAAAAGTATGATCTATGTATATTGGATGTAATGATGCCTAAAAAAGACGGAATCACGCTAGTGAAAGAAATCAGGGCTATCAATACCGAAATACCTATCATATTCCTCACAGCTAAAAATATGAAGGACGACATCCTCGAAGGCTTCAAAGCCGGCGCGGACGATTACATCACTAAGCCATTCAGCATGGAAGAGCTGGTACTTCGTATCGAAGCTATTTTCCGCCGAGTGAAGGGTAAGAGGGTAAAAGAACAACAAATTTACCAATTTGGCGATATGGCGTTCGATACTCAAAAACAAATCCTTACCATCAAAGGGCAAAGTACTAAGCTTACAACCAAAGAAGCAGAACTGCTAGGCCTGCTTTGCGCCCATGCGAACGATATCCTGGAACGGAATCACGCCCTTAAACAAATCTGGGTAGACGACAACTACTTCAATGCCAGAAGCATGGATGTGTATATCACTAAGTTGCGTAAATTATTGAAACCGGCATCGGACATTGAAATTATCAATATTCACGGTAAAGGTTACAAACTGATTGCACCTGTAAGCGAAGAAGAAACAGCAGAATAAATATACTTGAATGTATGAGAGAAAGCCGGACGATTTTTTATCAGCCGGCTTTTTTGCAGCTATTTTATAGAAAATCGTTAAGGATTACCCTTTGCATATAAAATAACAATTTGTTTTTCCTATTTTTGTAGCGGAATAAATATAAGTGAAATGAAGCAATATCACGACCTGTTGAAACGTGTACTCGCAGAAGGAGTAGAAAAAAGTGACCGCACGGGAACCGGTACCATCAGTGTATTCGGGCATCAAAGCCGCTACGACCTGTCGGAAGGCTTTCCGGTGCTCACTACCAAGAAGCTACATCTCAAGTCCATCATATACGAATTGTTATGGTTTCTGGCAGGCGACACCAATGTGAAATATTTGCAGGAACATGGTGTGCGTATATGGAACGAGTGGGCCGACGAGAATGGCGAACTTGGTCATATATACGGCTACCAATGGCGTTCGTGGCCCGATTATAATGGCGGACATATCGACCAGATAACAGATGCAGTAAATACAATAAGGAACAATCCCGATTCGCGCCGTATTATAGTGAATGCGTGGAATGTTGCCGACCTGCCAAATATGAACCTGCCTCCATGCCATGCCTTTTTCCAGTTTTATGTGGCAAATGGCAAATTGAGCCTGCAACTGTACCAACGCAGTGCCGATATATTTCTGGGCGTGCCGTTCAATATTGCGTCCTATGCGTTATTACTGAAAATGATGGCGCAGGTAACGGGGCTTCAGGCGGGAGAATTTGTCCACACATTGGGCGATGCACATATTTACACCAACCATCTGGAGCAGGTGAAACTGCAACTGAGCCGCGACCTTCGTCCGTTGCCCGAAATGAAAATCAATCCCGAAGTGAAAAGTATTTTCGATTTCAAATATGAAGACTTCCAACTGGAAGGCTATGATCCTCACCCGCATATAAAAGGTGAAGTCGCAGTCTGAGAATATTTAATTTACACATGTGTTATCAATAGTATTTTCCTGGATAATCCTGTTCTTCGTTCTCTTTTCGTCAGGAGACATGTTGCTCGCGTTCTACAATAAAGTATGCAGGCAACAAGAAAGTTATGGCTTAGCCGACAAGGTACTGTTGGGACTATGCGCATTAATCGTACCATTATCATTCTGGTCGTTGTGGCTGCCTTCCAATCATTTTTTTCTGTTTGGTAGTATCGCTTTATGCCTGTTGTATTGGGGCATGGCCCGCAAGAGGCTATATGAAACATTATCCTATCTCAAGGCCTTGATAAGGACAATATCTTCGTCTTATTTTTTCCTTGTCCCCATCGCCCTATTCCTATTATTCTCTGTCTACTTCTACTCGTGGGAACAATCGGTCTACGATTCCCTATTTTATCACCATCAGAATATACGGTGGAACGAGGAGTTTGCCGTAGTTCCCGGCTTGGGCAACCTGGACGACAGGTACGGATTCAATTCCAATTACCTGCTACTGAGTGCTGTTTTCACCTTCCGGTTTGTATTAAGCGAAGCTATATATCCACTACAGCCGTTCATTGTAACCATTATAGGTTCGTGGATACTCTACGAATTTATACGCTCTGGGTTCGAAACAAGGCGTTTGTTTATTCTTGTGTCATATATATTGCTTTGCTGGGTATCCATTTATTTTCTGGGGAATACGTCGACTGATATTTTGCCCAACTTTATAATCTTTTATATAGTAGCACGACTGATACTCTATCCCCATATATTGAAAGAGAATTATCTCTTATTAATTATCCTGCCTGTATTTTTACTTACCTGCAAGCTGTCTTCGTGCGCATTGGCAATATTGAGTGTGTACCTTATTTACCAATTGATCAAAAACAAGAGGTATCTCGATGTCGGATTTTTGTGTACGGCCGGGCTTATTATTGTTTTGCCGTGGCTGGTAAGGAATGTGATAATATCAGGATACCTTATCTATCCTCTCTACCAGATAGACCTATTTTCGTTCGACTGGAAAGTGCCGCTAGAAGCTGCTGTTAAACAAAAAGCATATATTTTTTCTACGGGTTATTATTTCCTGCGCATCGCATTGCGCTATCCGGGCGAAAGCATGAGAGACCCGTTTGCCATAAATATCTTGACCGATATAATATTGGTGCTATCTATCCTTATGTTTCTATATACGACATACTTTGTGATAAGGCAGCAAAGAAAAAAAGCAGAACCGGTACATATATTATTATATGCTATATTTGCAGTTGCTGTAATTGTCTGGTTGACTGGCGGTGCCGATATTCGTTTTATTGTGGGGGTACTGTGTGCAATAATATTTACGGGAGCAACCCTGCTATTAAAAGGAAAGGTAAGGAAATACCCCTTAGAAGGCAGATGCCTGATAGGAATATTCATCCTTAGCCTGTTCGTTTGGACTACAAGCCGATACAATATCGTGTATTCGGAAGCGAAGATTGACAATGTAAATGTACCGTGTCATATATTACTTAAACCTTACACAGTCAAAGACCAGCAAACTTCTATCGGGCTCGATTGGGAAAGTTCATTCTCGCCTTATTTACTAAACAATGGCCATGTGGTATGGATCAATACCGGTTTTGCATACGACAAACTGCCTGCCCGGACAATAGATCATTATGCCTTGTTTCTGCCTGTTATATGCCTTGAGTCGAGAGGTAAAAGCCTGCAAGATGGCTTTCGGGCGAAAGCGGATTGCAGGTAAATATAGCCTTTGTCAATACTACACAGCGAATCATAGAATTATTTGGAAGAGTTGCTGTTTTGAATAAAAAATCACTGTTATTTTTTGCTAATTCGCTGATAATTTGTAATTTTGCGAGCCGATTATTACGAATTAAAGCGTAAAAAATTGATAAACAGATTGTTGTCGCTTATCATACTTAGCTCGATAAGCGGATAATAATTGTGTGAGTCGATAAGTCATTAACCAAATTAATTTTTTAATTTAAGTGGATACTTTAAGTTATAAGACCATTTCTGCGAACAAAGAAACTGCAAACAAAGAATGGGTTGTAGTTGACGCAACAGGCCAGACTCTTGGACGTATGGCTTCCAAGGTGGCTAAACTTCTGAGAGGGAAGTACAAACCCAACTTTACTCCGCATGTAGATTGTGGCGATAATGTTATCATCATCAATGCAGATAAAGTTGTGCTTACAGGAAACAAGTGGAACGACCGTATATACTTGAGATATACAGGTTATCCGGGAGGACAAAGAGAGATGACTCCTGCAAAACTAATGGAAAAAGGAGCAGATCGCTTGGTGCTGAAAGTGGTAAAAGGTATGTTGCCTAAAAACCGCCTTGGCGCAGCCTTGCTTAAAAACCTTCATGTATATGCAGGTGCAGAGCATAAGCACGAAGCTCAACAACCGAAAACAATAGATATTAACTCTCTTAAATAATAATTGATGGAAGTAATAAATGCAATAGGAAGACGCAAAGCTGCTGTAGCACGCGTATTCGTTAGCGAAGGAACCGGTAAAATTATTATCAACAAGCGAGAACTCGATAATTATTTCCCTTCAACTATTCTTCAGTATGTTGTAAAACAACCGTTGAACAAACTAGAGGTTGCTGAAAAATACGACATAAAAATCAACCTGAACGGTGGAGGATACAAAGGACAAGCTGAAGCTGCACGCCTTGGTATCGCACGTGCTTTGGTTAAGATCAACCCTGAAGATAAGCCTGCTCTGAGAGCCGAAGGATTTATGACTCGCGACCCTCGTGTTGTAGAACGTAAAAAACCGGGACAACCAAAAGCAAGAAAAAGATTTCAATTCTCAAAACGTTAATTTGGAAATTATTTTGCCTCCCTATATTGTGGCTTACGCCGCTTAGGTACAAGGAGGTGTAAATATAATGATGAGTCGGCCTCATCTCTGAAATTACGTTTAGTATCTAAATTGACGGGACTTCCGCAAAAGAACTACCCGGCAATTCGTTAACAGAAAAAGAAAGTAAACGAACTAAAAAACAAAAATGGCAAAATTAGAATTTGAACAATTACTAGAAGCCGGTGTACACTTTGGCCACTTGAAAAGAAAGTGGAATCCGGCAATGGCTCCTTACATTTTCATGGAGCGCAATGGTATCCACATCATTGACCTGTACAAAACAATAGCAAAAACAGAAGAAGCTGCTGCTGCAATGAAGCAAATAGCTAAATCTGGAAAGAAAATATTATTCGTTGCTACCAAAAAGCAAGCAAAACAAGTTGTTGCCGACTTGTCGCAAGCTATAAACATGCCTTACGTAGTAGAACGCTGGCCAGGCGGTATGCTAACCAACTTCCCTACAATCCGCAAGGCTGTGAAAAAAATGTCGACGATCGACAAAATGGTGAAAGACGGAACTTTCGATACCCTTTCTAAAAGAGAGAGATTGCAAGTAACACGCCAACGTGCCAAACTGGAAAAAACTTTAGGTTCTATCCAAGACCTCACTCGTCTTCCTTCAGCCTTGTTTGTAGTAGACGTAATGAAAGAACACATTGCGGTGAAAGAAGCAAAACGCCTTGGCATACCTGTATTCGGCATGGTAGATACAAACTCAGATCCTAGCGATATTGATTTTGTAATACCTGCAAACGACGATGCAGCAAAATCTATCGAACTCATCATGGGCTGCCTTTGCGATGCCGTAAAAGAAGGCCTTGATGAAAGAAAGGTTGAAAAAGCCGATGCAAATGCAGCAGAAGCTCAAGACGAAGAAGGAGCACCAAGAAGAGAGCGTAAAGCTAAAGCCGGAGCTAAAAAAGCACCTGTAGAAAAAGAAGACCAAGAAGCAATAAATGCTGCTGTAGCCAGCAAATTTGCTAAAGAGGACGAAGAATAATACAGCTTAAAGGCTAAGAATCAAGCTCTGGATAAATATCACAGAGCCTGTTTCTTGGCCTTTTTTTATTGAAAATATTTATAAACTAAATAATCAAAAAGGAGAACACTATGGCAATTTCTATGGCTGATATCCAAAAACTGCGCAAAATGACAGGTGCGGGAATGATGGATTGTAAAAACGCCCTGAACGAGGCAGAAGGAGATTTCGACAAAGCAATTGAAATAATTCGTAAAAAAGGACAAGCTTTCGCTGCAAAACGTGAAGACCGCGACGCTTCGGAAGGATGTGTATTGGCAGCAACAAGCAGCGATTTTGCTGCAATGGTAGCTGTAAACTGCGAAACAGACTTCGTGGCAATGAATGGCGATTTCGTTGGTATGACTAAAGCAATCCTCGATGCAGCATTGGCTAACAAACCGGCTACTATCGACGCCCTTAAAGAAATAAAAGTAGGCGACCGTACCGTTGCAGAACTTGTAACCGACAGAATGGGTGTTACAGGCGAAAAAATGGAACTGAATGTTTACGAACAAGTTACAGCCCCTTCGGTAATTGCATACATCCACCCGGGAAATAAACTTGCAGCTATCGTTGGCTTCAACAAAGCAAATGTAGACGAGCAAGTTGCTAAAGACGTTGCTATGCAGATTGCAGCAATGAATCCGGTAGCTTTGCTTCCTGAAGAAGTATCGGAAGAAGTAAAAGAACGCGAATTGAGCATCGCCCGCGAAAAAGCGAAAGAAGCCGGCAAACCAGAAAATCTGCTTGATAAAATCGCAGAAGGTGCGCTTAATAAATTCTACAAGGACTTCACTCTCCTTCAACAAGAATTTATTAAGAACCCAAAACAAACAGTTGCTCAATATCTTGCTGCCAACGACAAAGAACTTACAGTTACAGCATTCAAGCGCTTTACATTAAACGCTGAATAAATAACAGAAAGATATTTTTTTAACAATTTTGTAAATAAAGCGCGCAATACATTCTAGATGTTGCGCGCTTTTTTGTATATTTGCGATATACACTTTATTACACAAAAAGATGGAGTTTCTGATAGGTTCAGTTCTTTTATTGTTGTTAATAGGTTTTATCCTGTGGAAACAAAAACACTTGATAAAAGCTATTTGCACAGATATCTACATAAACCCTCACTCTAAAGCGACAGCAGACCAATACCGCATGTTGGCGGTAGGGGCTATGTGTAGCGAACAAAACGCAGCATATGTCAACTCTATAGAAACAGGTCTGAGCAAAGAACGCGTGGATGAAATCCTCGAAAATTGGTGGGATGTAAGAAATAAAGAAGAGGCCATAATCAAACTTCATTACCTGAGGGATAAAGGAGATAACTTCTACGCCGAAGCATTGAACAAGTGCATCGACTGTGAAGATGAAACTGTTATCCATGAAATGCTCCAAGCTACGTTCAGCACCGCAGAAGATCTGGCTACAGCCATAAATATTATAACAGTTTTCCGCAAAATATACCCACAGTTGATAGAAAAGGGAATAATAAAAAACCTACCGGAGGTAAAGCAATTGGGCTTTTCGGCCTGGGATAGTTGCCGGCTGGTTTTTGCAGCACGTTTGTGTTACGAAAAAGAATATATAACAGAACACGAAGCCTGGGAGTATATAAACGCAGCATACAAAACCTCGAAGGAAAACTACAACAGTTGGGAGGAATATGCAAACAGCTATCAGATTGGGCGCGCTATCTGGCTTGGCGAATTTGATAAGAAAATGAATGTGTTAGTCGGCTATTTGTTCGAAAATCCGAAGAGCCCTTGGGTGCAATTATCGTGGTAATACCTGTAAAGAATGAATATAGAGCTTCCGTATAAGGAGGCTTTTTTTGTATCTTTGCCAGCACTCTTTCTATAATATATGATACTCTTTTTCAACCCCGGCCACGAAACAGCCGTGCTAAATGGCTCGCCTTTTTATACAGCTCCCGCCAATGTTGTATCTATGCAGCAGGAACTTGCATACCTTCCGGCATGGTACGGCGGCTGTAGCGATGTCGTTCTTGTACCGGGAAAAACGGAGGAAGATACGTATTATGCTGCAATAAGGAAGCAGTATCCCCATTTGCCAATGCCTATAGATAATATAAAGGAATGTACCGGGCAGGAAGTTTCGCTCTGGGGCATCTCGCCGCAAGCTATCCATTACTTCGAAACTTTGCAGCAGAAAAACGATATAAATCTTGTTGTCCCTAAATGGAACAATAGCTACCTTGGGCTGAACAACCGTAGGTCGGCACACAACATCTTATCAGAGTTGGTAAAAGATATTCCTCAGGTTGATAGTTATATAATCCCCCGTTTTTGTACTTCGTTGGATGAAATAGAAGCTTATCTATCTACATCGACAGAGAGTTTAATAGCTAAAGCGCCATACTCCTCGTCGGGCAGGGGATTGCTTTGGCTTCCCGATACCGGCCTTACCCGTACCGAAAGGCAAATACTGCATGGGATACTTAAAAAGCAAGGTTCAGTCGGTATAGAACGGGTGTTGGATAAGCAAGTGGACTTCGCAATGGAATTTATGTGCGATGGCAAGGGAAAAGCGTCTTTTCATGGATATTCACTTTTCGACACCAATGCAAAAGGAGGTTATGAGGCTAATTATATTGGTCCGCAGGAATATATCGAAGATGTTTTGTGCAATAAGATATCCTCCTCCCTGTTGATGGAAGTTTGCACCCGGTTGGAAAGATTGCTGGGCGAAAAATATGCCCCTGTCTATAAAGGCTGCATAGGTGTCGATATGATGATCTATAAAGATAAAGAAGATTGTAAATTACATCCTTGCCTGGAAGTGAATATGCGTTATAATATGGGCTATCTCGCTTTAAAATTGTATGAGAAATATATATGTAGCGGTTCACAAGGCAAATTCTATATATCATTCGACGCTAAAGACGGCAAAACATATGCAGACCATTTGCTATTAGAACAAAAACACCCTGCTGTGTTTGATAACAACAGGCTGAAACAAGGGTACTTACCTCTATGTCCTGTAAACAAGCAAAACCGCTATCATGCCTATGTAATAGTTGATACTTTATAAAACCCGCCTTCTGAACTCGGCACAAATAATAGCTGTCGCAATGGCCACATTCAGCGATTCGGAAGTAGGATTTCCAAGAGGATAGTTGGGTATGTATAACTTCTTGTCGATAAGTTTTTCTATTTCGGGACGTATTCCATTGCCTTCGTTTCCCATCACAATTATTCCGTTGGCAGTCAACTCCTGCTCATACATATTCTTGCCATCGAGCAGAGTGCCATAGATTGGTACTTGTTTTTCCCTATTTTGCATTACAAAGTCCGGCAAATCTACATAATGCACTTTTACACGGGCTATTGCTCCCATTGTAGCTTGCACTACTTTCGGATTGTATATATCTGCCGTATCGTGCGAGCAAAAAACATTTTCGATACCGTACCAATCGGCCAGGCGCACTATTGTACCCAGATTGCCGGGGTCTTGTATGCCATCGAGAGCCAATGCCAATTGGGCGTTGATTTCAATAGCTGTTTCGACCGGTGGCTGGTAGAAAACGGCTAATACCTGCTGCGGATTTTTCAACAAACTGGCTTGAGCCAGTTGGCTTTCGTTTACTTCAATCACCTCTTCTATGCCCAGCGTGCAGGCATTGTCAAGGTAATCTGCCGTTGCAACTAAGAGTTGGCATTTGATATGTGGCAATAAATCATTCACCAACTTATTGCCCTCAGCGATGAAAGTCCCGTATTCGGTGCGGAATTTTTTCTCCCGGAGCGAACGGATGTATTTTAATTTATTTTTACTCAAACTCATACAAATGTGTTGTAAGTTTCATTTTTTGATATCTTACCCTATTCTTTTCACAGCAAAACTACAAAAAGAAACAATTAAAACCCTAAATTTGTCGTTCAATTGATGTATCCAATTTGTACGATTACACTCTTATGAGATATAAGCCGTTAACTTACTTACTTACTTTTCTTATATTTGCTATACTTATCCATTCGTGTAGTACGACCAAATACGTGCCCGAAGGAGAGTATTTGCTATCGAGCGCAATAGTAAAAAGCGACAAAAAGGTACTTCCGTCTTACGAAGTAGAGACTTATTTTAAGCAAAAGCCCAACTATAAGACTTTTGCCCTATTCAAGCTTCCTCTTTTTATTTACAACCTATCGGGAAGAGATACTACAAAATGGGTGAACCGCGTTCTGCGCAATGCTGGCGATCCTCCGGTATTGTTCGACAGCACGCTGATGGATCAGACGGTGATAGATCTCAAGCGTATGATGACAAACAAAGGCTACCTCAATGCCGAAGTAAGGCCAATGGTAGAACTAAAGAAAAAGAAAGCAAGAGTAGTTTATGATATAACGGCGGGCGAGCCATACCGGATAAGCGATTATAAAATAGCTGTAGACAGCAATGTTATTTCCGACCCTACTTTTTATCTTTCGCCTATCTATATAAGGAACAAGAAGTTGAGGGATAATCCTCCCCGTTTGGCTATAGATACTATCTTACAAAGGAACTCGCTTGTTCACTCCAATGATATATTCGATCTGGATATGCTCGATATGGAGCGCGACCGGATAACCTCGATTTTCAGGCGGACGGGCTATTACAGTTTCAATAAAGAATATATTGGGTTCGAAGCCGACACTACATTGGGCAACAGGCAGGTATCCCTTGATCTGAACATCTATCCGTTTACCCAGCGTATGCAAAGCGGCCGCGAAACAGAAACCCCGCACAACCGCTACATAGTACAAGAAGTGAATCTGTATGTCGATTATAATCCTCTCGAAGATGGTGACATCGGGCAATATAAAGAATCGACGACATACGAAAGAGACGGCTATAAAATAAAATACGGGCCGAGGGGTGAGTATATAAAACCCCATGTCATACTCAACAATTGCTATATAGTGCCGGGTACAATGTTCGATGAGAATATGACTACGCTGACTTATAGTGCCCTTTCGCAACTGAAGATACTTAAGAATGTAAATATAACCTATACTGAGTTTTGGGAAAACGACTCTACAAAACTGCGTTGTACCATCACCTGCGTACCCGACAAACGACAGGGCATATCGGCCGAAGTAGAAGGCACAAACTCAGGTGGGTATATCGGTGTAGGTGCAGGTATAGGGTACTTGCACAGAAATGTTTTTCGTGGTTCCGAATTATTTAATGTAAAATTGCGGGGGGCTTACGAGGCTATTACACCAAGTTTTGCCAGCTTCTCGGAAAATTATTTTGAAATCGGGGGCGAGACATCTTTAACATTTCCTCGTTTTATGTTCCCGTTCCTAAGCAAGGATTTCAGACGGCAGATACATGCTTCCACGCAATTTTCAGGCAGTTATACTTATCAGCGTCGCCCGGATTTCTTCACCCGTACGGTTTTGTCTACGGGTATCAAATATATATGGCAAGACAGGCGTATGTCGCTCAACCGCCATATCTTCGACCTGGTGGATATCAGCTATGTGCATTTGCCGAAAGATGCCTTGAACCTTGATTTCTACAACGAGTTGCCATCGGGCGCACAGCAGTATAGTTTCAAAGACCATTTTATACTGAGCACAGGCTATACCTTTTCGCGTTCCAATGTGGCATCGCCACTCAGGCGGAACAGGCCGATCTATACATTGCGGGCTTCGATAGAAACTGCCGGCAACCTTCTTTCCGTAATAGCTGCTGCGACAGATGCTCCGAAAGATGAATTTGGCTCGAAGCAGATTTTCGGCACCAATTATGCCCAGTATGTAAGGGGAACTTTCGACTTCAGCAAAACCTATCAGGTAGACGAGAAAAACTCTATTGCCTGGCGGCTGGGAGGCGGATTGGCTTATCCTTATGGCAATTATCAGGAGATACCTATACAAAAACGCTTTTTCTCAGGAGGAGCAAACAGTGTTAGGGGATGGGCCATACGCGAACTGGGACCCGGATCGTACTATTTTAAAGGGGAAAAACAGCCGAGAGCTTTGTCTGTAAACGATAACTTCTACTATCATTCAGGAGATATCCGTTTCGATGCAGGTATAGAATATCGTAGTAAGTTGTTCTGGATATTAGAATTAGGTGCTTTTATCGACGCCGGAAATATCTGGACTGTAAGAGAATATCCGAAACAGGAGGGAGGGGCTTTCAAATTCAATAAGTTCTATAAGGAGATAGCGTTTTCGTGGGGGCTTGGCATTCGCCTCGACTTCGATTTTGTGCTTATCCGCCTCGACAGGGGATGGAAGGCTTATGACCCATCGGGTGATCCCGCGACGACAAAATGGCCTGTCAAACATCCGTTCCGACTGAGTTCCAACGGTGCCTGGCATATTGCAGTCGGCTACCCTTTCTGAGTAACTGTTACTAAAATTTAGAATATAGATAAAGGTCTTACCCTGTGAAAAAGTAAGACCTTCTTTTTATTTCAAAAAATCACTAATCTTCTCGAAAGTCAACCTATATTGTTCATCCACCTCGTCTGCTATTTTCGGCAGGGCGGGAAACGGGTCTTCGTGTATATATTTGTACGGATAATCCAACACCTCTACTTTGATAGGGATATCGCGCAACGAGCCTTGCAGAGTATTGACAACCTCGTAAGTGGGTACTACTTCGTCTTTAGCTAAAGTAATGGCATAGAACTGATGGCTCATCGCCTTGAAGCGTTCCTCCCTTTCTTTTGTTTGCGAACGGTAGTTAAGCATACTGCGGAAGTAATTGCCTTCGGGATGTGTATGCATATAGTGGCGAAGTACCTCGTCACGCTTCATATGGCTTTCCAAATGTTCTACAACGAAGGAATAGAGGCTTACGTTTGCCTCACTATCGAGAATAAACTTAGATACCGGCGACAAGCGGTTAAATACAGCCCCGCCACAGAATGTTGCATATTTAGAATCGGAGAAATAGCCGTTCTTATTACTCATCATCAATATTTCGCCGAGGAAGGTGCCTATAGAATAAGAGAAGAAATCTATTGTGGTGTCTTTGTCTATCGCGGGATGTTTCCCTTCTTTGAATGCTTCTACAAAATCAATGACATCGTAATAGGTTTGCAGCCCCGACCAGATAAACCGTTGCGGCTTGTTGTGCAACCGTGTACTTATAGCCACATTCGATAGGCTGGAGCATATAACATCGGGATGCCGCAGTTTGCGCTGCTCGCTCACACGGTACATTTCGCGCGTGCTGCTCCATGCCGCCGGCGCACGGTTCATATGAAAAGCGATAGGGAACAAGACGATTGATTTGCCTGTTTTTTCTACAATATATTTTGCCCAAGGCAGGTATTTGTACCATGTCTTTTCGTTGAATCCGTGAAACATGAATATAATGCCGTTTGCTTTCACCACATTCTTAGGCATAATCATATGGTAGCGGAACTTTATATTCTCCATTATCTCCGAATCCTTTTTGTTGAGCATCCGCTGTATTACATCCGGCTCGTAATCTTGTGGCACGCTGGGGATAAATTCGTAGTCGTCGTTGTTGCCAAGCCCTCCGGGAAGTATGAAGCGGTAATTGGATTCGAAGGAAAAGTTTCTCATCACCAGATTTTCATCTATCTCGATCTCGTTGTCGGTATAGTTTTCTATTTGTTTGAGATGATTAAAAAGATCAATGTACTTCATATTGTTTATATCTTGTTTCAAGATGATGATTTATCGGTCAATAGTTGATGCCCTATCCTGCAATACAGGCATTTGCGCAGTTCGCAATATTCGCGTTTCAGTTGTATTATAGCCTGCGAATCGGCAGCGTTATTCAGAGGCATATTTTGCTTTGCAAACATCTTAGTTATGCTGTTCTTCTCTGGTTTCAGCATTTCCATAAATTGCATCGCCCTTTCGCAATGTGTTTCGCTACCAATGCTTTTCCCATAGGTAAACAACATGGGAACCACCGTATTAATCAAGAGGAGATCGAGCGACGCATCGCCCAGATATTTGGATTTTCGCGGCGATGTTACGCCAAAAGCGTAATGGGTTTGCCAGTATTCCGATGCATTGATATGCAATATCAGTCTTATACGTCCCAAATCTTCTGTACTAACCATTTTAGAGAACAATCCCTCCGAACTATGCAGCAAAGCAGCCAGCTGTGCAATCCTTATCTGGGGAAATGCCGTAGGGCGTGACCGCAAACTCTTGAATATATATGATTCTAACGGTTGTAATTCATATTTATTCTTTAAGAAACCGTATTCTTTTTTCAATAGTTGGAAATAATCATCATCCGTTTTCAGATTATCGAGCATTCCTGCCTGCCCGAATAGCAAGGCTTCTATCTGTATCAGGTTGTCTTTTTGCTTCAATATGTATATTAGGGGAAGGCTCAATGCCAACCGTTCGAATGAATCGGCATTAAGCCCGAAGCCGAAGTTGCGGGATAAGAGAACGTAAAACACTTCTTCCCACGAATTGTTGAACCTGTTCAATAGGTCTTGTATATGGTTCGACTTCCGTTCCAGCCGTTCCACCAGCAAAGAGTTCATCCATGCATTGAGGTGTAGCGATGGCATAGCCGCTATATAGTTCCTGCACGGTATGTCGATGTCGGTATGCAGCAGAAATTCGTAATTTTCTTTTATATAGGCCGGATAGGTTATCTCACATTGCGGCACATCTTTTCCTTGTTCGTTCGATACGGTGCAGTTCGCCTTTTCTACAATATGCAGTATCACCGAATTGTAGTTCTTGTCGGTATTGTGATTGTGCATATTCCACTTGTCGGAGGTCGTATGTATTTCTACATTGCCTGCCCAAAGCTTGTCGCCTATCTTTATTTTGGCGTTGAAGAAATCAGGGCCTTGGTTTGTATTTGGCAGCCCTACATCTATTACCTCTACCGGTAGCCCGTCGGTTGTTTGCAAGGCTTTGTCGAACAGTCGGTATTTCCATACATAGTGCAATATCTTTTCCATAGTAGCCGGGGGTTATTCAAGTGTTATACCCATTTTTTTCATCAAGAAGCTGGCATTCATATTCTGGGCAATACCTTCTTTCATTTTGTAAGTAAAAGACAAGTGCTCGCCATTAATATCCGCCTCGAAACGATAATTCTTTATTTCGCTGGGAAATTCTTTTTCCAGATTGCCTAAAACAAGGTCGTGCGTAGCTATTATTCCGTTTCCGCTGAGCGATACCAGTTGCTTCATCAGCGAAATAGAGCCTTTTTGCTTGTCTTCCGAGTTAGTGCCTTTCAGTATTTCGTCGAGGATGATGAATAATTGTTCTCCCGATTTCAGACGGTCTATAATCATTTTCAATCGCTTGAGTTCGGCAAAGAAGTACGATTCGTTGTCGTTTAGCGAGTCGGATGTGCGCAGGTTGGTAACCAGCCTGTAAGGATAGAATTTCAGCGATGAAGCGCATACGGGTGCTCCGGCACAAGCTAAGACCAGATTGACCCCTACAGTTCGCAGATAGGTACTTTTCCCTGCCATATTAGCCCCCGTAACCACGAGGAAGTAGGGCTGATGGGGGATCTGCACATCGTTGCAGACACAGGCGTCGCGGTTTATCATCGGATGTCCCATATCTTTACCTTCGAGCAATAGTTTGTCCGAAACCTCAGGGTAGCTATAGCCGGGATGATTGTATGCAAAGATAGCTAGTGAGACAAGACTGTCGAATTTAGCTAGGACACCGAACCATCTTCCCACATCTTCTTTATGGGTGTTTATCCATCTCTCTATTTTTAGTGTATAGCGTATATGCCAGAAGAATATCGGGTTGAGGATGAGCAATCCAAGTACATTCGACGATTGGTCGAGATTGTCGCAATACCGTTTCAGTTGGTATATAACTTTCGAAGCGAGAACCTTACCATTTAGCTGCCCTTTCAGCCCGTTTAATGATGCAGATTCGAAATTCTCTTTTTCTATTATCTCGAACAGGTCGGAATATGTTTGTAATATGCTTACTTTTTTATCGAGCGGTTCTTTTTTCTTATTTATATTTTTTAATGGTATAAGGCTCAGCATAAACAATATAGTCCAGCATAAGCCGATAACAGACACGGGGATAACATTCAGAATGGCTAAGACGGCAGATGCAAAAAACGCAACGGGTGCTATAAATGTAAAATAATTCAGGATGTTCCGGTCCATCAACTTAGTTTGCAGAAATTGTTCCGAAAAGTCATTGATGTTTAAGTCTCCTGCATGGCTCATCTGCCCTGTAGCCCTGAAATGCCTGGCCAGTTTCACTTTAGGCGTCAGCTCCTTTATAGCCTGTTGTTGGGCAAGTATTTCGTTTTTGTGCTGATAGCCATCGAGCAAGCTATCGGCAAGGCTGTCTTTCCCAAAGGTGGTAACGGTGCGGTTGATGGACTGAAAAAAAGACCGTTCGCCAAACAGGTCGAGGTCGAGGCTGTAGCTGTGATTTGCGTCAGCCTTTTCCGCTGCTCCGTCGAATACCGAAAAGTCATAATTTAATGCCTTCAATTCATTTTGGGCATCGGCAATCAGCAGTTCGCAATACCGTTTGCGGATAAAAAGCCTGTTGTGATATTTAAGGAAGAAAAGAAAGATAATGACAGACAACAATATCGTAACTGTTACGGCTACAATATCACTCCATAGGAAATAACAGGCTGCAATACATCCTATTACTATAGCCAGCCGCACGGAGCCTATACGGAAAATGTCTTTTTTTAGTTTCGATAACTTTATCTCCTCTTTTGCTATCAGCGTGTTGTACGATTCTTTTACTTCTTCGAGTGTCATTCGTGTTGTTTAAAATATAGAAGGTTATTCTCAAAATAATTCGTGCAGTACATCCAGCGATTTCAGTGCCGGGAAGTCGTAGAGATGTACCCTGTAATATTCTAATATACGGTTTATTATCGTTATCCTGTCTTGCCGCGAAAATGCGAAATGGTGCATATTCTCGAAAGTGATTCTGGCGAGCAGCGACAAGGCTTTGCTGTCGTTCCTGTTGAGATAATGCTTGTGGTGCGGCTGGTGTGCGACAAACTCACCATTAATCATATCAAACAAGTCGCTTTCGCGGTATTCCTCCAGATTGGGATAGAAGCCCATGAAATGGCTAAGCTTAAGCATAAACACCAGATGAAAATTGGCGATGCTCTTGTCTGTCATTTCCAATATCTGTACCGACTGCACCATGAACGAGAAAAGATGCTGGCTATCGCCTGTATCGCGCAATACACGCGATAGAAATTCCGACAGGAAAAAAGCCATCGACGTTTTGCCCAGATTGGCCGATATATCGTAGAAGTGCATAGCAGCCCTCGCTTCCCTTATGCGTTGTATGTCGCGCGAAGCCTGGTGCTCGACCTCCATTTCGAGCACGGCCAACGGTGAGAACAACGATTTAGGCACCTTCGTATTTTTTCCTTTGGCTTTGGATATCATATAGGTCACACGCCCGAACGATTCGGTGAAAATCTGGGCGAGGATATATTTGTCGTTATAGTTGATAGTACTCAGTACTAATCCCTTTGTTTTATGCAGCACTGTCGATCGGTTTTATATTAACAAATATACAAATACAAAATTGAAAAAATAAGGTAGGTACAGAATAAATAGCTAACTTCGTACCTGATATTTTCCCGGTTGTTTTATCTATATAAGACATCTGTTCCTCCGGAGGGAGGAAAGTAACAGCAGGAAAATATAAAAAAGGTGTTACATGTGTTACTTTTTGGAGAGACACAAGATACCAGTAGACGAGTTAACGAGTTGATTGTTGATAAAATATGAACTTGTGTCTCGTATCTTGTTTACCTGTATCTAAAGAGAAGGTAACAGGAAAAAGTAACGAAAAAGGTGTTACATGTGTTACTTTTTAGAGAGATTTACATAAAATAATATATATAATATGAGCACTCAGATTAAAAACATTTTGTTCGACTTCGGAGGAGTAATAATAAATATAAACAAGAAAAAAGCCTTGAAACGCTTTGCTGAGATCGGTTTCCCCAATATAGACGAATATCTGGGCGAGTTCCGGCAAAAAGGGATCTTCCTCGAGTATGAAGAAGGGAAAATAAACCAGGAAGATTTTTACAAAGAGTTTCGCAAGCTGGCAGGACGCGAAGATATTTCGGATAAGGATATTGATTCAGGATGGCTTGCCTTCCTCGACGGGCTGCCGGAATATAAACTGGAACTGCTGAAAGAACTGAGAAAAAAATACAATGTGTATCTGCTGAGCAACACCAACCCTGCTATTATGGGATGGGCTACCACACCCGATTTCTCGCCCGAAGGGCTGCCTATAGGCGCATTCTTCGACAAGTGTTACATTTCGTATAAAATCGGTTGTGCAAAACCCGACAAAGAGATTTATGAACATGTAATCGCAGATTCGGGAATGAACCCTGCCGAAACCATATTCTTCGACGATGGTAAGACAAATATAGAAGTTGCCCAACAATTGGGATTCCAGACTTACCTCACTGACCAGGCCGAAGACTTAAGAAAGGTTTTTGTGGACAAAGGATTGCTGTAAATACATAAAAATGCAATTAATCGACAAATATAATAAAGCGAAGCATCCGCCTCTGGTGGCTACCATAGGCTTTTTCGACGGTGTGCACTCCGGCCATCGCTACCTGATAGAGCAGGTAAAAGAAGAGGCTGCGAAAAGGGGCTTACCATCTGCCGTCATAACCTTTCCCGTGCATCCGCGCAAGGTATTGCACAGGGACTATGTACCTGCCTTGCTATGCGGTTTCGACGAAAAGATAGAAAGGCTGGCGTCTACAGGTATCGACTATTGCATAAGCCTCGATTTCACGGTAGAAATATCGGAGCTGTCTGCCGAAGAATTTATGCGCGATATTCTTCGCGATAAGCTCAATGTAGACACGCTGGTTATTGGTTACGACCACCGTTTCGGACACAACCGGGAGGATGGCTTTGCCGACTACAAACGTTATGGCGAAAGCCTGGGGATAAATGTGATAGAAGCCGAAGAACTTCCGAGTGCGGATCACGTAAGCTCGTCGCGCATACGCAAGATGTTGAGCGAAGGATATGTACGCAAGGTAGCTAAGCTTCTGTCGTACAATTATACCATATCGGGCAAGATAGTAGAGGGCTTTAAGGTAGGCCGGACAATAGGTTTCCCTACAGCCAATGTGGAAGTATGGGAGACTTATAAGGTTATCCCAGCCTTTGGTGTATATGCCGTATATGTATATGTGGAGGGGCAGCGGTATGGGGGAATGCTCTACATTGGCAAACGCCCGACTCTGCACAATGGCGATAATATAAGTATAGAGGTCAACCTGTTCGATTTCGACGGCGACTTGTACAATAAAGAACTGACAGCCGAGTTTCTCGATTTTGTTCGTCCCGATGAGAAGTTCTCCAATCTGGAAACATTAAAGGAAAGTATTCGGAATGATAAAGAGAAGGTATTGAAGATACTGTCTAATTTATCAGAATAGAGTCGCTTTTCCATGAAATAAAAACAGGCTCGATTATTACAAGGAGCCTGCTTTTCAATTCATATATAGGGAGATAATTACTGTTTTACTATCACTCTGTTTTCCAGCGGTTGATATTCTTTAGGGCCTGTTTCGCCGGTAGGTACGCCAAAAGGCATTTGAGCGATAAGCTTCCATTTCGGTTCTATGGCAAAGGCTTTGGCAACCTCTTCGTCTATTATCGGGTTGTAGTGCTGCAACGACGCTCCGAATCCGGCATCTTCGAGCATTGTCCATATCGAAAACTGGTGCATGGCACTCGTATGTTGCGACCATACAGGGAAGTTGTCTTTGTAAGATGGGAAAGCATTTTGCAGGCCTTCTACCACCGACATATCTTCGTAGAACAATACCGTACCATATCCCGAAGCAAAGGCTGTATCTATCTTGGCCTCGGTATTGGCAAAAGCTTCGGGCGAAACGATCTTCTTAAGTGTGTTCTTTACGATTTCCCATAACAGCTTGTGCTGTTTGCCCAGTAGCAAGATCACCCTTGTCGATTGCGAATTGAATGCCGATGGCACGTGCAGTATGGCAAAATCGAGTATCTCTTTTATCTCGTTGTCGGATATAAGACTTTTGCTGCTCAGATTATAATATGTTCTGCGGTTTTCGATAGCTGCTTTAAAATTTCTCATTACTTTCTAAATTTTTCTGTTTTTTATTACATGTAGTTTATCTATATTAACACGAAGGGGGTGGAAATGTTTTTGATAATTGTTTAAATTTAAAACAGCCACTAGAAGATACTATAAAATTACTTTTTCGGTAAGTTGTAGTATTTTATTTACCTTTGTACCAACAATATCCAAATATGTCGCAACCACTAAAAAGGAAAACCGGGCTGGCTCTATTCTGGAGCTTTGTAGACAAGGGGGGACAACAAGTCATTCAGTTTGTCTTCTTTTACATACTTGCCCGCTTGGTTTTGAAAGAAGACTTTGGTATTGTGGGCATACTGGCAGTGTTTACAGCCGTAGCCAACATCTTACAGGAAAGTGGCTTCTCGTCGGCCCTTATAAGGAAGAAACGGGTATTGCAGGAAGAATATACGTCGGTTTTCTACTTCAATATAATAGTAAGCCTATCTATATACATCGTATTTTTCGCCTGTGCACCTTTGATTAGCCAATTTTACGGAAAGCCTATACTTACAAACCTTTCGCGTGTCATATTCCTTTCATTTGTATTCAGTTCGTTCGGCATTGTGCAAAACGTACACTTGATAAGGGAAATGAACTTTAAGACCAATACCCGGATAACCCTCTTGGCCGGCGTTCTTTCGGGTGCGATAGCTATAACGATGGCATATAATGGCATGGGAGTATGGAGCCTTGTCATGCAACTGGTTTTCCAGAATTTCCTGCGTAGCACATTCCTTTGGATATTTGTAGGATGGAGACCGGCTATGATAAAGAATTTTGTATTCGGGCATATAAAGGAAATGTCACCTTATAGCCTTAAATTGTTAGCTACCGCTTTATTAAACCAGATATGCAATAATATAGCTCCGCTGATAATAGGTAAAAAATTTGATTTTACACAGGTGGCCTCTTATAGTCAAGGAGTAAAACTGAATACTATACCCCAGTCCATTATCAGCGATGGAATAAAAAGTGTGGCTTATCCGTTGCTTACCAATATAGATGGAGGAGAAGAGGAGGAAAAAAAGGTATTCAGAAAGGTGGTGCGAATAGCTGCATTTATCTCCTTCCCGGTAGCCATGATGCTAATAGTATTAGCCGATCCTATTGTGAGCATATACTTGCCACCGGAATGGAAAGACGTGATTCCGTTGGTTCAGATATTAGCTATTGGCAGTGCCTTCTATCCGTTCTATGTGCTTATAGGCTCTTTATTGCAGTTTAAAGGAAAGTCGGGTTTATTGTTGAATATCGAAATTATAAGGAATACCTTTCTATTGTCTGCCATCGTATTTTGCTTGTCGTATGGAGTGACGGCATTGGTGGTGGGAGTTAGTGCAGTCGGACTACTGTCTTTCCTATGTGGCATATACATAGCGGGCAGAACCATTTCGTACACACTCAAAGAAGTGATAACGGATATAGCTCCTTATATGGTTATTGCCGGGGCTGCTTTTTTGCCGACTCTTCTATTACACCAGACCGGACTGGAAAATAAATACTTATTGTTTTTCATTCCGCTTATTACTGGCAGTTGCCTGTATCTACTGATAGTAAAACTATTTGGTTCGGTAATATTAGAGGAGACCATCAATTTTGTAAAACAATCATTCAAAAGAACAAATGCAGGGGAATGATATGGTAAAGTTGCCTAAAGTATCGGTACTGATGCCGATCTATAATGCTGAAAAGTATTTATCTATTGCTATCCAGAGTATTATCAGTCAAACTTTTACCGACTGGGAACTGATACTTATCAATGATGGTTCGACAGACAAAAGCGAAGACATAGCCCTCTCATATGCCGACAAGAGGATCAGGTATTATAAAAACGACGGTAACAAGGGGCTGATATACACCCGCAACCGTATGATAGGCTTGGCAGAAGGTGAATATATCGCTTTTCTCGATAGCGACGATTTATCCCTCCCTCTGAGATTGAGTAAGCAAGTCGCTTTCCTCGACAACAATCCCGGCTATGCCCTTTGCGGTACATGGTGCAAAATGATTGACGGCGAGAACCGGGAAATCAAGAAGATAAATATGTCTGTTTCGGACGAAGAAGTTAAATGTACCCTGCTGTTTGCCAATACATTTGTACAATCGAGCATAATGATCCGCAGGCAAGTGTTAGCCGCCAACCCATACGATAAGGATTATCCTCTGGCTGAAGATTATGAACTATGGTGCAGGCTTTCGCATTCCTATAACCTAAAAAACATACCAGAGCATCTGACCCTGTACCGTTGGCACGGGAACAATATAAGCAAGGAGCGAAAAGCGCATCTGGACCTTTTGGCAAACAACATCCTCAAACGCGAACTCAGCCATATAGGACTCGTTCCCAACGAAGAAGAACTACAAATTCATGCAGCGATAAGGGATAAAGATATTTCATCTCTGCCCAATACCCAGTATTTAAAAGCACTCAGATTGTGGATGAAAAAGCTATCCGTACAGGGTATAAAAAGCGGGAATTACGATAAAGATATCTTAAATGCAACTATCGCTTTCAGATGGATATTTGCATGTAAAGAAAGAAAGACTTTCAGCAAAATATTATCCTTGCCCGTGCATCTGAATGTAAGAGGATATAAGACCCTGTTCAAATTATTGAAAGAACGGCTATAATATGGTAATGCAGATAAGACAAGGCAATTATTAGCGCTATTAATTTTAGAATCTGAATAATTATCTTTTCTTTTGTAAGAAGAAGCCTTATGAATAAAACGATGAAAGACTGCCCGGCTTATTACCACTCTTTCCTCTACATTTAAGGATATGAGGCTTTATTAAAAATGCTGAAAGAACGATTATAACAAATGGAAAAAGAAGATTTAAGAGCAATATATAACCCCGAAGGTTCGGAGCTAAGAAAATTACAGTATCAGATGCTCGATATTTTGATTACTGTAACCAATATCTGTGATAAACACAATATTCCGTACTGGCTTAGTGGTGGAACATTACTTGGATCAATACGGCATGGAGGATTCATCCCATGGGATGATGATATTGATATAGAGTTGCTCCGTCCCGACTATCTTAAGTTGCTTAAGATTCTTCCGGAAGAGCTTCCGCCACATCTGTATCTGCAAACACCTAGAGAGAAAAGTTACCGCTTCTTATTCTCTAAAGTGAGGGACTGTAACACAATTATCCGTTCCGAAGAGGAAGATATGGCTACATATAAAGTCAAAGGAATTTACATCGACCTTTTTCCACTCGAAAGGGGATATACAGGATATAAAAAGGTGGTAGACCTCTTTTACGGAAGGGCTTTCCGACGGTTGAAACGAGGACGAGCCTTCCAGTCCTTTCAATACTTTTTCGAATATATAACTTCCTTATTCTTATTCCCTATTGGATATATCCTGCTATGGATAGGCAGAGGCATTAGTGTAGTGACTAAGCCTGATAACGTAATATATAACTACGGCTCTAACTTTTATTTCGACCGTAAAATGGAAGACTTGCTCCCTGTCAGTAAAGTAACTTTCGAAGGACACCAATTTTCTGCACCTCATGCAGTAGACAGGTATCTAAGAAAACAGTATGGTGATTATATGGTTATTCCACCAAAAGATAAAAGAGCTATTCACTTTACAGATGTAGAATACTTATAAAGGCTAAAAGAGGCTACTCTGGCGAGCAACCTCTTTCTATTTCGATCAGCATTGTACCTTAGTATATTCCCATATCTTTAAATAACTTAGTTTCTTTTGCTTTAGCTATTTCTACCGATTTTGCGTCCTTTACGTCTATACCATATTTAGCAGGGGCAGGAATCACAAGTTTTGTACCTATAGGAATATTATTCGGATTAGTTATTTTATCCTTATTCTCCTCATATATATATATCCAGAACGACTTGTTCCCGTAGTAGTGCAGTGATATGTTTCGCAAGGTATGCCCTGTCCGTAGGGTTACAACACCCAGCGGTTTCGGATCGGGTTTCTTCACCTCTTGCTTCGGCTGCTCTACAGCTTGAGCCGTACCTACTTTTGCCGTATCTGCCTTAAGAGAATCTACCGCTAACAACAGGGTAGAATCACTCTGCAAAGAATCTGCTTTTGCAGCCAATGTATCGGCCACAGTAATATCCTTCGGCTGTTCTACAACTGGTGTTGCAGAAAAACGATCTTTTATAAATTTATTTATATCATCGTAATAGCGCATAGCCAGAAATCCCAATGCCAGCAGCAACAGTATTATAATAATTGTCCAGATTGTACGCTTGCGGCGTTCTGATTGATATTCTTTCCATTGAGCTTCAAATTCGTCTTCTTCGTCATCTTCTTCCGTATCATCTTCGTCAATGTCAGAAGAATCCGTATCTTCGGCTACCGGCTCTATGTCTTCCTCGTCTGCCACTTGCTCTATCTCTGCTACAGGTTCTTCGATAAAGAACTCTTCTACTTCTTCCTCTACAGGCAACACTTCTTCTTCCGCGTCCGTATCTTCCTGCGAAACGTTATCTGCGATAAAATGAATGGCTTCTGTTCCGGATTGAGATTCGGTTTCCACATTCTCATCTTGCTCCTGCACACCAGGATCTTCTACCGGCAATTCTTTTTCAACTTCGCCAACTTCGTCTTCTTTTTCGTCCTCTACATTGTCGAAAGAAACTCCATCTTCGAGTACAACACTCTCGAAATGAGCGAACGGACGGTTTATTGCTTCTTTCAACGATTTGTCGGGAGTAAAGCTAAGCTTGTAATGCGCCGCTATCTCAATAGCCTCTCCGGTATTTACATCCACGCTCTTGCGGGCATTTACCTTCACCAGCTTGAATGCGCCAAACTCCTTTATCTTTACAGGTTCACCACTTTCTATATTCTCGGAAACAACGGCGATAAACTCACGCAAAAAAGTTTCCGCATCCTTCTTTGTGATACCCTGCCTATCTGCCAGCAGGTCTATCAAATCTTGTAGACTCAACCTTTCACTCATTTACTTCCAGTTTTTTGAGGTTATCTTTTATTGTTTGTCCGGGACGAAATGCGAGGGATATTTTCGGAGGGATCAGGAATCGCTGTTTCGATACAGGGTTTACAGAAATACGTTCTGCTTTTTTCTTTGTTTCGAATAAGCCGAACCCCTGAATATTGATAGCTTTACCTTCTTCCAGATTGCCATTGATTATAGAAATAGTAGCACCCAATACTTCGGATGTCTGGCGTTGAGTCCATCCCAATCGCTTTGATAATGCATTCACTAGTTCCTGATTAGTCATAGACGAATATATTAAGGTTAAATAACTTCTGCATAAAGGTCGAACGGCTGAGCGCCAACTACTTTCACTTCGCAAAACTCCCCAATATTAAGCATTTTATTCTTTTTGACCAAAACTTCGGGGTCTACTTCGGGCGAATCGTACTCGGTACGGCCTATATAGTAATCTTCTTCTTCCCTGTCTATTATGACACGAAGAACCTTTCCTATTTTCTCTTCATTTGTTTCCAAAGCTATCCTTTCCTGCAAAGCCATAAGCAAATCCATGCGCTCCTGTTTCAATTCATCGGAAATCTCATCGCTGTAATGATTGTAAGCGTAGGTTCCATCCTCGTGCGAATATGGAAACGCGCCTAAGCGTTCGAACCGGATATCTTTTACAAATTCGATCAACTCCTCATAGTCCTTATATGTCTCTCCCGGATGCCCTACCATCAGAGTGGTACGCAGATGAATACCGGGTACTTCTTCCCTGATACGCTTCATCAGGTCGTAAGTCTGTTGCTTCGACAGGTTGCGGCGCATCTTGGTCAGCATATTATCGCTTATGTGCTGTAAGGCTATGTCCAGATACTTGCATACATTATCGTTTTCGCGCATTACACGAAGCAGGTCGTACGGAAAATTAGCCGGATAAGCATAATGCAACCGAATCCATTCCACACCTTCTATCTTAGCTATGCGTTCTATCAGTTCGGGCAGCTTTGCCTCTTTATAATTATCGTAACCGTAAAAAGTCAGATCTTGCGCTATCACCTGAAACTCTTTCACGCCCGATGCCACCAAGCGGCGCACTTCTTCTTCTATTTCCTCAATAGGGCGCGACTGGTGTTTTCCTGTCATTATCGGAATAGAGCAATATGAGCAGGTACGGTTACATCCTTCGGATATCTTCAAATAGGCATAATGGCTAGGCGTAGTGATTTCACGCTCCAACGCCAAATCCTGTTTGTAAGATTTGCCCAGATCAGCAATTAAGGCTTTCCATCCGAATTTACCATAAAAGGCGTCCACTTCGGGAATCTCCATCTTGAGTTCCTGCATATACCTTTCGGTAAGGCAGCCCATTACAAAAAGCTTGTTCAACTCCCGGTTTTTCTTTGCCTCTGCAAATTCGAGAATCATATTTATCGACTCCTCCTTGGCATCGCCGATAAATCCGCAAGTATTTATCACTGCAATCTCTCCCTCCGGGTTCTCAGGATCGTGTTTTACTGTGTAACCGTTTGCGAGTAACTGCTTCATCAGCATCTCGGAGTCGACAAGGTTTTTCGAACACCCGAGCGTAATGACATCTATTCTGTTCTTCTTCATTTCTTATTCTCCAAAAAGGCTGTCGACAAATTCTTTGCGGCGGAACACCTGCAAGTCGTCGATTCCTTCTCCCAACCCGATATATTTAACCGGAATTTTAAACTGGTCTGAAATACCGATCACTACCCCACCCTTTGCTGTACCATCGAGTTTAGTAATTGCCAGCGCAGTAACATCGGTAGCTACGGTAAATTGTGTCGCCTGTTCGAAGGCATTCTGTCCGGTAGAACCGTCGAGAACAAGCAACACTTCGTTGGGCGCACCCGGAACTATCTTGTCCATTACTTTCTTTATCTTCGAAAGTTCGTTCATCAGTCCCACTTTATTGTGCAAACGCCCGGCAGTGTCTATTATTACCACATCGGCATCATTCGCCTTTGCCGAACTTAACGTATCGAATGCCACAGATGCAGGATCGGAGCCCATCGACTGTTTTACCACAGGTACTCCTACCCTCTCGCCCCAGATTACAAGCTGCTCTACGGCAGCGGCGCGAAATGTGTCGGCAGCACCGAGATAAACCGACTTCCCTGCTTTCTTAAACTGGTTGGCAAGCTTGCCTATAGTGGTTGTTTTTCCTACACCGTTTACGCCGACTACCATTATTACATATGGCTTGGCGTCTCCCGGCAACGAAAAGTCTTCGGCGTCGACTGTATTGTTTTCGGTAAGCAGGTCGGCTATTTCATCGCGAAGAATGGTGTTCAATTCATCGGTATTCACATACTTGTCTTTAGATACGCGTTTTTCGATGCGCTCTATTATTTTCAATGTGGTATTTACGCCGACATCCGATGTTATGAGTACTTCTTCGAGGTCGTCGAGCACCTCATCGTCTACCTTCGACTTTCCGGCAACGGCTCGCGACAGCTTTGAAAACATCGACTCTTTGGTTTTCTCCAAACCTTTATCCAGCGTTTCTTTTTTCTGTTTCGAAAAGAAATCAAATAATCCCATGAATATTTACTAACCTTTATTATTCAACAAATATAAGCTTCTAACCAGCTTTGACTTCAAAGATAATGAATTTCAGCGGATAATAATTGAAGTTATCTTCACTTTTAATGAAACCACAGGCTAAACTCCGCAGCAAGCCCTAAGTGAATCCTCCAATCGCT
The DNA here is from genome assembly GCF_010501105.1 of Dysgonomonas sp. 511. GTDB lineage: Bacteria > Bacteroidota > Bacteroidia > Bacteroidales > Dysgonomonadaceae > Dysgonomonas. Next base: position 149,982 of record NZ_QVMQ01000001.1, read on the forward strand.
TAAAAGCAAAGAGGGCGTGTTCAAACTCATGACACACCCTCTCTCTTAATATCTTTAGTAAGATTATTTCGCGAAAAAATCTTTTACTGATTCGTTAGGAACCATTTCTTCTTTGAATGTATAAGCACCTGTTTTAGGCGACTTTACCATCTTGATTACTTTTGCATAGTTACGACCGTCTTTTGCTGATGGGTCACGGTAACCTGCGACTGTTTTCTTTGCCATGGTCTATCTTGTTTTTACTTTATTTCTTTGTGTACGGTCATTTTTCTCAGAACAGGGTTGTATTTTTTCAATTCAAGCCTTTCTGTCGTATTCTTTCTGTTTTTTGTAGTGATATAGCGTGATGTGCCTGGCATACCACTTTCTTTGTGCTCTGTGCACTCAAGTATCACTTGAATTCTGTTTCCTTTTGCTTTCTTAGCCATTTTCTGTTCCTCCTGTTATTAAGCGTTCAAATACCCATCGGCAGCAGCTCTCTTAAGAGCAGCATCCAATCCTATCTTATTGATGGTACGAAGCCCTGCAGCTGATACATTTAGGCTGATCCAACAATCTTCTTCTACCCAGTAGAATTTTTTTCTGAATAGGTTGACGTTGAATTTTCTCTTTGTCTTTTTGTTCGAGTGAGAAACATTGTTGCCAACCATAGCTTTCTTTCCTGTAATTTGACAAATTTTGGACATCGCTATTGTGATTTTTTATGTTATTCTTAATTATGTTTCGTGTGCAAAATCGGGTTGCAAATTTAGTTATATTTTTCGAACTAACAAATAATTATAATGCTAAAGTGCTTATTTTTATTTAGAAAAAATGATACCGCCCCAACTTTTCGATAAAACCACCGAGTGATAAAGGTGTTTTGCGGAGTTCTTATTTATTCCAGAACTCCAGATATTTCTTTGCCACGACCATATAGTCGTGGTTTTGCTCTACAAACTGCCGGCTTTTCCGCGATATATCAGGTATTTGCTGCTTATTCAGCACCAGCCATTCCAGTTTGTCGAATACATCATCTTCATTCGGATGTACATTTACGATAGGCTGGTTGCTGCTATCGTCGTACAACTCGTAGATATATGGCTCGCCGCCGCCTACAACTACTTTCCCCTGTGCCAGAGCCAATAGGGCATTCATAGCAGGAGTGTGCGAATAGAGTTGGTCGAGTACCACGTGAGCCTGCGACATCAGTTGTTGGTAAACATCGTAGCTTACCGACTCTACGCGGGTCACTATCACCTGGTCGGGGTATTTGTCTTTTACCCGCGCCAATGCCTTTTCCATTACATCTGTGCCTTTGAACTTATCGCGTACTTTGTTGATGCCGATAAAGAAGTTAACCTTCTCGGGTTCTTCGGGTATCGGCTGAAATTCTATCTCGGCTGTATTGAGCGGCAATGGAATGTATTTCAGCTTATCGGCAAAATATGGCTTGTACGAGCAATAATATTCGTACAGGCAGGCTGATATGCCGTCTACATCTTTGGCCAGGTCTTCGTTGAATTTTGCCAGGGGTGTATCTATCCATTTGTCGATAAACCGCTGGTTGAAATCTACATTGATAGGCTTGCCATCGACAAAGAACTCCGAATAGTCGAATATCTTGTTTCCCAGGCAGGCTTTTACCCAATACGTGTCGTCGCCGAAAGCTCCCATAAATACTTTCTTGTTGTTTCGGCGAAGCTTGTTGTACAGATGGCGGTTAACCCTTACATTCTGAGTCGTGAAACAAGGGTTTATAAGCTGTACGACATCGTACCCTTTAAATTCCCCGAACTTGCCCAAAACAGACATCAGGCTGGTAAATGTATCTATTAGCCCCGAACTTTTGCGGGTCAAATCCACATCGCGCGGATAGTTCTTAAACCCATCGCCGTCGGAAGCTACCAGTACCTCGTGTCCTAAATTGCGCAGCCCCTCTGCCAGTGTAAGGTGGGCGCGACTATATTCGCCTATCAATAGAATTTTCATGCGGTTATAAAGTCTGTTTCGAGTTGCAAAGATAATGATTATTTAGCTACAAGCCTTATATCTTTGGGTTTGATTACAAAAGAGTACCTGTCGTCGATATATAGCAGGGGCAGATAACCTTCGTTTTGCTCCCATTGCGGGTTCGACTTATTTATATCCTTGCCACTAATAGCTTTTACAAATATCTCGGCATTGCTATCTTCTATTTCTATTCGCTTGGTATCTTTCTTCAGCTCATCCAAGGGATACTTTGCCAGAACTTCGTCGAGCGAAACAGATTTCAGCGGAGTGTTCAGATAATGGGGGCTATGCCTGCGGTTGTCTTTAGCGAAGGCAACATAAGTATAGCCGGCTTTTTCGCCCAACGGTTTGCCAATACATACCAGGAACGAACCGTCGGCACTCATCTTGGTCTTTTGTATATTCCTTTTCACAGCCTTGAGCCATATCGTCCCCAGCATAAAAAGCAACAAATAGGGTATCATATATACGGATATTAGCATATCGCTTTTTAGCAGGTACAACAGCCCGACCAGCCCTACAAACAGCAACAACACCGGGGGGAGCATCGCCAGTGTTTTCCACCATGGGGTCTTATTTAGATAAGTCTTTTTGAAAAAGGTGTCTTTTTCAAGTTTCTCAAAATCGGATGGTTTCATATTTTACAGTTCTTAGTTTTTTGTTAAGAAGCAAAGTTAAAAGCCAATAGCTGATAAACACTGCCATATGGCAGGTAAGTTTGCAAATACTAAGAAATAAAAACAATATTTTCGATTATTACTTACTCAAAGCCTCTTTCAATGCCTTTACGGCTTCTTTCACGTCTTTATTTTCTTTCAGCAGGGTGATAAACTTACTTCCGATAATAGCCCCGCCGGCATTTGCCTGAGCAGCCTCTAGGGTTGCTTTGTTGGATATCCCGAAGCCTATAAGACGCGGGTTGCGCAGGTTCATATTGTTTATCTTGCGGAAATAGTCCTGCTTCTTTTCATCGAAGCTTTTTTGTGCGCCTGTAGTGGCGGCCGACGAAACCATATAGATAAAGCCATCGGTGTGTTCGTCTATCTGCCTGATACGTTCGTCCGAAGTTTCGGGAGTGATAAGCATTATCACCTTTATATCATATTTGTCGGCAATAGCTTTATACTCATTCATATAATCGTCGAAAGGCAGATCGGGAATGATAGCACCGTCGATACCAGTCTCGTTGCATTTCTTGCAAAAGTTTTCGAATCCGTATTGCATTATCGGATTGAGATACCCCATCATTATCAGCGGCATCTTTACATCTTTGCGGATATCTTTCAACTGGTCGAACAATAGGCTCAAGGTCATACCATTGCGCAGGGCAATCGTCCCACTGTCTTGTATCGTAGGGCCGTCTGCCATAGGGTCGGAGAAAGGGATGCCTACCTCAATCAGGTCTATGCCGTTGGCCTCCAGTTCGCGTATAATATTGCAAGTGTCATTTAACTGAGGAAAACCTGCTGTGAAATAGATGGATAATATATCCTTTTGTTTCTTCTCGAAAAGTTGCTTAATCCTGTTCATCGTTCAGTGCTTTTATAAATTGCTGTAATTGTTTTATATCTTTCATTCCGGGCTGGGTTTCGAACCTGCTGTTAAGGTCTACTCCAGCAAATTTCGGATGCTTAATTTTCCTGATTGCTTCTACATCGTCGGCTGAAATTCCGCCACTTAGTAAAAATGGAGTATCTCCTTGATAATTGTCTAAAATATTCCAGTCGAACTTTTGTCCCGAGCCTCCATATTGAGGAGTTTTGGTGTCGAAAAGGAAATATCCATTGATAGCTTCGTATTGCTCCGCCTGTTCGAAATCAGAAGCCTCAGCAATACTGAATGCTTTGATAACAGGCATATACGTAGCTAGTTCTTTACAAAATTCCGGCAATTCGTTCCCGTGCAACTGCACAGTGCCGAGCCTGTATTTTTCTGCCATCTGTAGAATGTAATCCATGCCTGCATTCACAAAGACGCCTGCTCTTCCTATTTCGGGGTGCAATACATCCCTGATATCCTCCCATTCCAGATTATCTATATAGCGGGGCGATTTATTATAGAAAATCATCCCCATAAGATTGATGGGTAAAGCATTAAGTTCCTTTATGTTGTGGGGATATTTCATCCCGCACACTTTAATCAGCATAAGCTATTCTTTTGATGTTACTTTTTTCACTTCTTCACACTATTAAGCCTACCGGAAACCCGCATTAGTTTAACCTAATTTTACAAAACATAGTTAAAAAGTAACACAAGTAACGCTTTTTAGCTATTTTTTCCTTGTTACTTTTCTCCCATTTTAGCTTTGCTCTACCCTCTCCTATTGGAGAGGCCGGGAGAGGTGTTATATAGATAAACTTTTCTACTCCCGATTCACATTTTTATTATCCCAACTGCTTTATAAACTCCTCCAAAGCCTTTCCCGGATTATTTGTCTTCATAAAGTTCTCGCCCATAAGGAATCCTTTATAACCCACAGTCTGTAGGTCTTTTACTGTTTGTGGCTGAGAGATACCGCTTTCCGAAATTTTAATAAAATCGCCGGGTATTTTATCCGCCAGGTCGAACGAAACCTGTATATCGGTAACGAATGTACCCAGATTACGGTTGTTTACGCCTACAACATCTACATTGCCATTTATGTGAGCCAATTCTTGTCCGTTATGTATTTCGAGCAAAACGTCCAGTCCCAGCCCCTTTGCTTTAGCAGCCAACTTCTTTGTTTCATCTATCGTAAGAGCAGAAGCAATAAGCAAAATTGCGCTCGCCCCTTTCCACGCAGCCTGATAAAGCTGATATTCGTCTACTACAAAATCTTTGCGCAACAGGGGGGTATCGGTCAAGGTTCTTGCTACTCTCAGGTCTTCGAGTTCGCCGCCGAAAAAGTCCATATCGGTAAGTACAGAGATTGCGCTCGCTCCGTTTTTGGAATAAAGAGGAACAACATCTTCTACTTTCGCATCCTTGAAAATCCAGTCGCGCGATGGCGAACGGCGTTTAAATTCGGCGATAATGCCGGTCGGCGAATTTACTAATGCTTCTTTAAATGATTTCGGACGTTCTTCAGAATCTACAATGAGGCGCATCATACCGTCGATGCTATATTGCTGCTTCTGTGCTTCTACTTCCTTTTTCTTGTTAGCAATGATTTTGTCTAGTATATTAGCCATAATTTTCTTATTTAGCCCCACCAACCTCCCCAAGTGGAGGCCGCAAAGAGGGTATTTATTTATACTATAATATTCTTACCCGGATTGTCCTCCTTTGGGGGCAAGGGGGTCTCTTTTTTGAATATCTTTATCATCGAAGCCAGCACCACAATGCAGATGCCGAACACTCCGATCAGCGCATACGAATATCTCAGATTAGTCGCACTTGATATATAACCTATCAATGGAGGCCCCATAAGAAACCCAAGGAAACTCACGCTGGAGACGATGGTAAGGGCGACACTGGTCGATATCTTTGTCCGTTGTCCGGCTATGCTATAGATGGTGGGGACAATGCCCGCCGTACCAAAACCTATAATCATAAATGCAATGATGGTAGTGATAAGATGGGGAAATGCTACTGCCGAGAAAAGCCCGATGGCAATAAGTGCCCCTCCGGCCTGTATCACGCGTTGGCGTCCCCATCGCTGGGTGGCTTTATCTATCAGAAACCGCCCCGAAGCCATTGTTACCATATAGGCAGCCAGCCCCAGAGGTGCAAGGTGCGCCGGCGAACCAACAACATCGATAAGGTACAATCCGCTCCAGTCTGCCATTGCCCCTTCGGCAGCCATTCCGCAGAAGGCTACGATACCCAGCAGGAAGAGGAATGTTTCGGGCTTACGCTTTTTCTTTGCTGCTACTTCGGCAGGGTCTTTTTCTTTTTGCAGGTCGGGTTGCAGATAACGTGTATTAATAATGACTGAGATAAATACAAGTATGCCTATAATGCAGAAATGATAAATAGGCTCAATGCGCGTGGCCGACATCAAAAGCCCGATGGCAGCACCCGCCAGTCCGGCTAGGCTCCATCCGCCATGAAACGATGCCATTATCGGCTTATCGTACATAGCTTCTACGGTTACGGCCTGTGTATTGACGGATATGTTAGTAAAATTTCCGCAGAACCCGAAAATGATAAGGCTGATAATCAGCGCATATTCACTCGCTGATAATCCGATAAGAAGTAGCCCGGCAGCATAGGCAACCAATGCAATGGGTAATATCTTCCTGCTGCCTACCCGCGAGATGAGTAGCCCCGATATTGTCATACCACAAACCTGCCCTATTGGTATCATCAACAGGATTGTCCCCCAGGCAGCGTCACCCAACCCGAGTGTTGTTTTGATATCGGGAATCCGGCTTGCCCAGCTCGAAAAGCATATACCACTACAAAAGTAGAGGAAGAAGATGGCAAGCCGGATTCGTTTTTTAGAAATTTCAGTCATTTATATACGTTTAAAAACAATCTTAGAGTTTGTTAGAAAGCAAACATTGCAACCCCTAAGATTGTTCCGAAGATCAGCCCTAAAATTATGGCTAAAGCGAAGAATAATAATGTAGTAGCTACCGACACAACCAAGGTATATAGAAGTTGCTTTACAAAATTATTCTCACTACGTATTATATTTGCCGAAGCCAGCATACCCAATGCGCCGCATCCTCCTAGTAGAGCTCCGCCTAATATACCGATCTGCCCATGCGAGAAAACCACAATAGCTACAACGATGAATACAAAAGGAAGCATAGACAATATCGTACTCATTGCGCTGAGAGGTGTTTCCAGATTGACCGTTTCGCCTCTATATACTATCTGGCGTCCTGTTTTTATATTCGCCTTTACTTTAACAACATTGTCGCCGCCGTCGGTTGTCTGTACTTTGTATTTTTGTCCGCCAAATCCGGAGCCGCTTCTTTTTATTTCTACACCGTTTTGATAGAATTTTTGCCCCATCGGGGTATAAGTGAGCCGAAGGTCGCCTTCGACACCGTCAAGGATAAATGGTAGTTCTGTAGTCCAGTTCATAATTTAATGTATTTATAAAAGTTAATAAGCGGATGTAAAATTAAGGAAACTGTTTTATGCCGGTATGCAAATTGGCTATAAAGTAATAAATAATATTTGCAGGTGCATACTTTTCCTTCTTGTTGTCAGGACGGCAAAGTATGTGTTACGTATTCAGTTCCAAAAATTGCCCGAATGTCTTTTTCAACCTTCCGCTGTCTATCGTTTCCTGCGCTTTGGCTATTGCTTCTTCAAACGACAGGTGCGAGTCTATGGTCTGAATGGCTGTAGCGGCATTGGCTATTACTGCATTTTTCTGTGCTATAGTAGCTGTATTGTTGATGACGTTGTCGAATATGCTTGCGGCATCTTCGGGTGTTTCGCCGCCGTACAGGTCTTCTTCCATACATTTAGCCAAGCCTATTTGCTGCGGGCTGAGTATTTTTTCTTCAAACTTATTAATTATTTTGAAGTCGCTGGTCAGCGATATCTCGTCGTATCCATCGAGGCTATGCACAATGGAGTAATCTACATCCGTCTGCTGGTACATATAGGAATATAGGCGTGCCATTTTCAGGTTAAAAACACCCAGCACAGTCCGCTTAGGCCGTATAGGGTTGACCACAGGGCCAAGCATATTGAAAAAAGTACGTACTCCTAACGCTTTCCTTACAGGGGCTACTACTTTCAGCGCATTGTTGAACAAGGGGGCGTGCAGGTAGGCTATGTTTGTTCTGTCAATCGACTTTTCGAGCTTACCTACATCCTGAGTAAATTTCACTCCATGCTGCTCCATCACATTCGATGCCCCGCTAACGGAAGTTGCTCCGTAGTTACCGTGTTTAGCCACTTTGTAGCCGGATGCTGCTACTACGAAGCAGGCAAGCGTAGAGATGTTGAACGTATTCTTATTGTCGCCACCCGTACCTACAATGTCGATAGGATTATAGGCGGCAAGCGCGTCCACATTCGCCCGGAGGTCGAGCAAGGCATCGGAAAATCCGAGAAACTCGTCAACGCTGATGCTGCGCATAAGGAAGACGCTGATAAATGCTGCTATTTCCGACTCGTTGTATCCTCCTGCCGCCATTTTGGTCAGTATTTCTTTGGCCTCGGCGCGGTTCAGGTATTGGTGTTCGAACAGGCGGTTTAGTATTTGTTTCATTGTATATTTTAGCTTTTAGACATCAGTTAGTTATGGGTTTCCCTTGTGAACTTTGTGTAAAACATTGTGAGCTTTGTGGTTAAATCTTATTTTTTACCACAAAGGGCACGGAGTTTTACTTCATATGTTTTGGTAAACAATTGATTGCATACTGTTCTTCTTCTCGAACTCACGTTATTTAGTTTTTCAAGAAATTCCTGATTATAGCCTCACCGTCTGGCGTCAATACCGATTCGGGGTGAAACTGCACACCATGTATATCGTACTCCCTGTGGCGGAGAGCCATTATTTGCCCGTTGCTGTCGGTTGCCGTTATTTCCAGGCATTCGGGCAGATGGTTGCTATCTACTATCCACGAATGGTAGCGCCCGACTTCGATATTGTGCCCTAACCCATCGAAAATATAGTCGGGTTTGCTAACCTCTATTTGGGTGGCCACGCCATGATATACATCTTCGAGGTTTACCAGCTTTGCACCAAACGATTCGCCTATAGCCTGATGCCCGAGACATACGCCCAGTATGGGCTTCCTGCCGGCATACTCTTTTATCAGGGGTAGTAGCAATCCGGCTTCGGAGGGGATTCCCGGCCCCGGAGAGAGGATGACCTTATCGTATCGGCCAATATCTTCCAGCGCAATTTTGTCGTTCCGGTACACATCTACATCGGCATATCCCAGTTCTTTTACCAGATGGACAAGGTTGTATGTAAACGAATCGTAGTTGTCGAAAATCAGTATTTTCATTATTTCAGGAATTTAATTTTCCGCCTCATATTCATGAACGGACGCTCTATATATTTATATGATAATGTTGCCAGCGCGTAGGTTACAACAAATACCAGGACGACTTTCATCATATTGCTCAATCCGAAAACGGCACTCAGATGTGGCAGGATAGAGTATTTGAAGAACGAAAAATGGAGCAAATACAGCGAGTATGAGATCAGGCTGGTATATGTAAGGAACTTATAGATTATACCCGAACCTGTTTTCAGGGAATCGAAGAAAGGCATCATCAGCAATATGCCTATTGACAAAACTGTGGAGGCAAACAAGACACTGACAAGATTTACTTCGAATACCCATTGAAACCCCACCAGCAGAAATAGTATCAAGCCCGGCACAAAGTATATACGCTGATGATTTGTCCACCATTTATTATGGTAGGTGTTGATATATGCACCAAGAATGCCGTACATCAGACAGTCGAGGTTGGGCAATACCTGATGGGTGATAGAAATATTGTGTATAATGCGGTATGCCCTGATATTGGTTCCTATAAATATGACAAGGATGATGGTAGTGAGTACGGATTGCCGCAGACTAAAACCACATTTTCGGAAAAAGAAGATAAAGAGTGGTGTAAGAAGATAAAACCATTCTTCTACTGCCAGTGTCCATGCTTCGGCAAAGAACGGGAACTTTTCCCATGCAAAATTATAGAGAAAGACCAGGTAGCTGCTTTTCTCCAGCAGGCCAAACTTTTCGGGGTCGGGCTCAGGAGCAAGGTGCAGTACATATGTGCAAAAGAACAGGAGTGCCAGTATAATATAATAAAGTGGCAATGTCCTCATCCATCTGTTTGTCCAGAAACGGAGCAGCAATTTTCCATCGAGGGCTTCTTCCTTAAAAGACTTTATAAGGATATTGCCGATAAGGAACCCGCTGAGGACAAAGAAGATGGGCACACCCTGTTGCGTAGAATACCTCATAGCGTGATGATACTCTTCGGGGAAATATTCGTAAGTATGGTTTATAAAAATAGATATAATTGCGTAGGCACGCAATATATCGAGCCCATAGATACGGTGGGTGAGGTCTGCTCCCAGTATTGTGTTCTTTTTCTTTTGCTTTGGGTCTTTCGTTTGCATAAGTGAATATATTAGCTTTTTAGAGTCTGTTACAGTTAATTTTTCAAATCTACTGCAAACTTAACAGCTTTTGTCAAAGCACCCAACTTTTTTTTCACTTCCATCACTTCTGTTTCGGGGTTCGACTTCGATACAATCCCCCCTCCCGCCTGATAATACAACGTATTGTTGCGGCTGAGAAATGTGCGAATAGTGATGGCTTGGTTCAGGTCGCCATTGAAACCTATATAGCCTATACAGCCACCATATACACCGCGCATTTGCTTTTCTATGTCGCGTATCAACTGCATCGCCCTCACTTTGGGCGCACCCGACAACGTTCCGGCCGGGAAGGTGTCGGCAAATACTTTTATATTGTTTTCCCCTTGGTTCACTATTCCGCTGACACGCGAAACAAGGTGGATGACGTGCGAATAGAACTGTACATTCTTGTAAAACTCCACTTTTACATTGCGGCAGTTGCGGCTCAGGTCGTTGCGGGCAAGGTCTACGAGCATGACGTGTTCGGCGTTTTCCTTCTCATCATTCAACAGGTTTTCCGACAGGATGCGGTCTTTCTCATCATCGCCTGTGCGGAAGTATGTACCGGCAATAGGGTCTATATATGCTTTGCCTTTGGTTATTTTGCAATGAGTTTCGGGCGATGAACCGAATATACGGAATGAACCGAAGTCGAAGTAAAACAAATAAGGCGATGGGTTGATAGAGCGTAGCGAGCGATATACTTTAAAATCGTCACCGGCAAATCGCTGAGTAAAGCACCGGGACAGTACAATCTGGAAGACATCGCCACGACGGCAATGTGTAATTCCTTGTTTTATCATCTCCTGATGCTCTTGGTCGCTAATCATCGACTGTTCGCAACCAATAGCTTCGAAATTGTATGAGGCAATATTATTGTTGGCAAGGAGGGCTTCCAGCTCTTGCATCCTCGCATCTGAGCCTTCTGTTATATTTTCTACAATCGTCAGTTCGTTTTTTGCATGGTTGATAACGAGTATAAAGCGGTAGAGTATGTAGTAAAATTCCGGTATATCGGCATTGTTCGGTTTGTGGTTGACGGGGTTTACATCTTCAAAATAGCGTATTGCATCGTACGATGTGTAGCCGAAAAAGCCATTAATGCCTGTCTTGTTTTCGCCCTGTACTTCAAATTGGTTCATAAAATGATGGAACTTATCAGCCAGTTTTTCCTTTACAGATAATGTTTCTTTCCTAATACTATTGTCAGGATATGTGCTGGTGATCTCGTTATTGTCAACCCTGAACCGGGCAATGGGGCTGATCCCGATAAAGGAATAGCTATTTTCGCCTCCATGATAGTCGGAACTTTCCAATAGTGCCGATTCGGGATATACATCCCTCACCTTGAGGTAGATACCAACAGGAGTTTGCAGGTCGGCAAGGAGATTTTTGGTCTGGACGTTGATTATATATTTCATGTTGTGATTTTGTATTTGCGAGCTAATAGCTATCAGCTAAAGGCTGTATTTATATACGTCTCCATATCCTTATCGCCCCGTCCCGACAGGCAAATAACTACTACATCGTCGGCCTTGAATTTCATTTTATCCAGTCCTCCCAATATATGAGCCGACTCTATCGCCGGAATGATACCCTCCAGTTTCGTCAGTTCGAAAGCAGCTTGCAAAGCTTCGTCATCGGTTACAGCCAACACTTGCGAGCGGCCGATACTTGACAGATGTGCGTGCATAGGGCCTATACCCGGATAATCCAATCCGGCAGAAATAGAATAAGGCTCTTCTATCTGCCCGTCTTCCGATTGCATTATCAATGTCTTGCTGCCGTGAATAATGCCAAGCTTACCCAGGTGGATAGTGGCAGCCGATTCTCCTGAATCCAAGCCCTTTCCGGCTGCTTCGGCAAGGACGATCTTCACCTCGGGCTCGTCGATAAAGTGGAAGATAGTACCCGCGGCGTTGCTTCCTCCTCCTACACAAGCCATTACATAGTCGGGCGTTTCGCGCCCTTCTTTTTCCAATAGTTGCTTGCGTATTTCTTCGCTGATAACCGATTGCAGGCGCGCTACCATATCAGGGTAAGGATGAGGGCCTACCGTAGAACCGATCACATAATAGGTATCGGCAGGATTGCAACACCAGTCGCGGATAGCCTCGTTGGTGGCATCCTTCAGTGTCATGTTGCCGCTGGTAACGGGCACGACTGTCGCTCCGAGCATTTCCATCTTTTGCACATTTAGCCTCTGACGCTCTACATCTGTTGCACCCATATATACAATGCATTGCATATTCATCAGGGCACAAACAGTAGCTGTGGCTACCCCGTGCTGTCCGGCTCCCGTTTCGGCTATGATACGTGTCTTGCCCATACGGCGGGCGAGAAGCACCTGCCCGATAGCGTTGTTTATCTTGTGCGAACCGGTATGGTTGAGATCTTCGCGCTTGAGGTATATCTTACAGCCGTATTTCGCCGAAAGCCTGTTGGCCAGGTACAACGGGGAAGGACGCCCCACATAGTCCTTCAACAAGGCATCGTATTCGTCTCTAAACGATGGGTCGTTGATTACTTTCAGGTATGAGTTTTTAAGTGTTTCTACATTATCGTAGAGTATTTCAGGGATATATGCTCCTCCAAATTCCCCGTAAAAGCCATTTGCGTCAACTTTAAATTTTTCCATTGTATATATGTTTTAATTTTTCTTCTTACAAAAAAAGCCTGTCGTGAGTTACGACAGGCTTTGTATTGTTTATTGATTTCTATACTTTAATACATACCGACTTGGCTCACGACTTTTTGAGTTGAGAGTGCCACCACCAGAATGTATTTGTTAATAGAAAATTCATTTTACTTTCTTTTTGTTTTTGCAAAGATATAAAAAAAATGAAAAGAACAAATAAAAGAGGATATTTTTGCAGGGCAAATGCATAAAAAAAAATGATATTTCAGTTTTGACTACCGTAGGGGCGAATTGAAAATCGACGGAGTCAATTATCATTCGCCCGCACAAAGCCCAGAATTGAGCCCAAATAGATTTCATGTGTTTGCCCTATTAGTTATAGCCTTTTTACGAAATTATTCCATTTTGTAAAAAGGAATAATAATACTAGATTTGTACTATATGGAAAGTGCCGGAATTATAGTGTTGCCTAAGATTTTCGATAAAAGGGGAAACCTTACTTTTATCGAAGGTGGCCGACATATCCCTTTCGATATCAAAAGGGTCTACTGGATATACGATGTTCCCGGAGGACAGGTGAGAGGAGGGCATGCCTTCATCGAACAGCAAGAACTGATAATTGCATTGTCGGGTAGTTTCGATGTGATTGTCGATGACGGCTTAAGCAAACAAACCTTTACTTTAAACCGTTCTTATCAGGGACTTTATATCCCTGCTGGCATATGGCGGCATATGGAGAACTTTTCGACCAATTCGCTGGCATTGGTTCTGGCTTCTACTTTTTACAACGAAAACGATTATATAAGAGATTATGAACGATATCTCTCCGGCAGGAAGTAATATGGCTACAGTAGAAGACTGCACTCTGGTAGCTTTGCCTAAAATCCAGTTCGATGCAGGAAATATAACGCCTGTGCAGAGCGAGATGGAAATTCCTTTCGAGATTGCAAGGGTATTCTATCTGTACGACATTCCGGGAGGAGAAAGGCGTGGCGGGCATGCCCATAAGAGATGCCATCAGCTATTGGTGGCAGCCAGTGGCTCGTTTGATGTAGAGCTCGACGATGGACGCTCCCGGCGGACTGTAACACTCAATCTGCCGGATAGGGGATTGTATATCCCACCGGGGATATGGGCCTTACAGACAGGCTTTTCGTCAGGTTCTATTTGCCTTGTTCTTAATTCTATAGAGTATAATGAGGACGATTATATCCGCAATTATGATGAGTTCCTCGCTTTAAAAGGTGTGCAGAAATGATTAAATATTTAGACCTGCTTCGCATCAATGAACAGCATGCCGGAGAGATAGAACAAGCCATGTCGCGCGTGCTTCATTCGGGACAATATCTTCTAGGTGAAGAGAACAGGCTTTTCGAAGATAATTATTCAAGATATATAGGCACATCGCATACCGTAGGCGTAGCTAACGGCTTGGATGCTCTCCGGTTGATACTGAGGGCTTACATAGAGTTGGGAGTGATGCAGGAAGGTGATGAGGTTATCGTTCCCGCCAACACCTATATAGCTTCTATCCTGCCGATTACCGTGAACAGGTTGGTTCCGGTGTTGGTAGAACCAAATATGGAGAATTACCAGATAGACGATTCGAGGATAGAAGAGGCCATTACCCAAAAGACAAAGGCCATAATGATTGTCCACCTCTATGGGTTTTGTGCTTATACTGAAAAAATTGGCGAATTATGCAGAAAGTACAACCTGAAACTGATAGAAGACAACGCGCAGGCTCACGGTTGCCTGTGGCACGGCCGGAAGACGGGTTCGCTGGGCGATGCTGCAGGGCATAGCTTCTATCCCTCCAAAAACCTGGGAGCATTGGGCGATGCAGGAGCTGTAACAACCAACGACAGGCAACTGGCGGAGGTAGTCCGCACAATGGCTAATTATGGCTCGTCAGAGAAATATATTTTTAAGTATCAAGGGATAAACAGCCGTCTTGACGAGTTGCAGGCAGCTATATTGAATGTAAAACTGAAATACCTGGATAGCGAAAACGAAAAGAGGCGGGAAACAGCCCGTTACTACATTGATAATATAAAAAACAAAGACATCATCCTTCCACATGTAAGAGACTGGGGTGCATACGTTTCCCATATATTCCCTACCTTATCTACTCAAAGGGATAATTTGCAATCGTATCTGGCTGATAACGGTGTGGAAACACAGATTCATTACCCTGTTCCTCCCCACAAACAGGAATGCTACAGGGAATGGAGCAACCAGCCTTTCCCTTTTACCGAACAAATACATAATGAAGAATTGAGCTTGCCGATAAGCCCGATAATGGATCTGGGTGAAGCAGAAAAGGTAGTGGAACTATTGAATAAATTTGGTTCTTAAATGCGGCACTACCAAACCCAGCAATACCACAAAGCTATCAAGCTATACATCAGGGAATTACACTATTTTTACAAAGAATAGATAGCCATGGAGCAGTCTAAAAATGATGTGACTGGAAACAAAATTGATCAGCAGCTATCTTAGTTATGATAGGCTCTATACTATCTGAAAGTCGAGGTATTACATCATCTTTAATCAACTCTTCTTCCAACTGATCTACTGCTTTTAAAGTCTCTTCATTCAAGGGTAAACCTAATTCTTTAAGTCCACGTATTGAGTTGTATAATGTTTCTAATTTGGTCATAATCTAAAATGCATTTATAATCCGTTCTTATCTTTACCGTATTTTACAATAGGTTCAGCCGCTTGTTGCACAAATTCATCATTGAGAGTTGTTTTATAAAGCTTATACCCCGAGTCAGATAAGTCAGTGGAATCTGATGGATTATCACTCCATTCTTCACATTGTTTCAGAAGAACAGCCATCGCATTTTCAGATTCTTCTGGTGGATATTTGTACTTCTTCAATAGACGCTTCACGAGTCGGCGCATACCTGCTCTTGCAGACTCTTTCTTTTGCCAGTCAATAGTCCTATTCTTACGTAGCATATCAGTTAACTCCTTAGTCATTTCAACTAACTGTTCGTTTGTATAGAAATCTTGAACGGCTCTCGGCTTGGTTAATGCGTCGTAAAAAGCTTTTTCTTCCGCATTGAGTCCAAGCTCATTCTTCTCATTTTCTGTTTCGGCTATATTTTTTGCCATTTTTAGAAGTTCCTGAATCACTTCTTCATTGGTAAGCATTCCCTTGAGGTAGTTTGATAAAGCTTGATTTAACATCTCAGAGAATTTTTCAGCCTGTACAAGATTGGTTCTTTTGTAAAGGCTTACTCTTTCTGCCAATAAACGTTTAAGTAATTCTATGGCAATATTTTTCTCCTTCATCTTTGATATCTCGTCCAAGAAAGTAGCATCGAATAACGAAAATTCAGTCTTAACATCCGAAAATAGGTTGATAACACCCTGGCTCTTTATGCTTTGCTTTAAAAGTTCGCCAATCCGTTCATTAATTTCTCGTTTTGAAACTTTCCCTTTACCTGTCATTCTATTTAATAGGATACGAACGGTTTCAAAAAATGCTGCTTCGAAGCGTAATGTATTATCTAATAAACTGCGACATAAAGTGATTGCATCATGCAATAATTTTGCTTCCTTTAAGAATGCATCTCTTTGTGCCTCCTTATCAGGAGCCATAATGAAGTTCACTCCCCCCTTTATCAACTGCGCTCTGTCGGCATCACTCCCTGTTTGAAAACTACCATAATCATATCCGTGGAATATGTCTCGACAGACTTCTAACTTTTCTTTGAACTTGGATAGCGCCGTTTCCTTTATAT
This sequence comes from Dysgonomonas sp. 511, assembly GCF_010501105.1. Taxonomy (GTDB): domain Bacteria; phylum Bacteroidota; class Bacteroidia; order Bacteroidales; family Dysgonomonadaceae; genus Dysgonomonas. Next base: position 166,420 of record NZ_QVMQ01000001.1, read on the forward strand.
CTAATTTCTCAAAATTACTCTTATCTCGTTTGGTATAATCGCGCATCGCATCCTTCAGGGCTTTAGCAATACCTATATAGTCAACAACGAGACCTCCTGCTTTATCTAAGAATACCCTATTGACACGCGCTATCGCTTGCATCAGATTATGACCTTTCATCGGTTTATAAACATACATGGTTGCAAGCGATGGCACATCGAATCCTGTAAGCCACATATCAACGACAATGGCAATCTTCATCGGGTCTTCATTATCTTTGAATTTTTTTGCCAATTCTTTCTTGTATTGCTTGTTGCCGACAATAGAATGCCATTCCTCCGGATCATTATTTCCTCCGGTCATAACTACTTTTACTTTCTCATCCCATTCCGGACGTAGCTCAAGTATTTTTTTATAGATATCAATGGCGATAGATCGTGAATAAGCGACAATCATCGCCTTTCCTGTCAGTTCAAACTGACGGTTTTCTTCATAGTGTTTGATAATATCTCGACAAAGCGAATCAATGGTTTCAGGAGCTCCAAGTATGACATCGAGATGAGATAAATCTTGTTTGCTCTTTTCTATTTGATCAATCTCTGCCCCCTCTTCAGCTAAACTTTCATATTCAGCATCGATTAATCTAAGTGTTTCTTCTTCCAATTTTAAGTTGATAACACGCGATTCATAGAATACTGGACGAGTGGCTCCATCTTCTACAGCCTGGGTCATGTCATAAACGTCAATATAATTTCCAAAGACCTCTTGTGTATCTTTGTCTTTTGTTGATATTGGCGTGCCGGTAAATCCGATAAAAGATGCATTGGGTAAAGAATCGTGAATAATACGAGCAGCACCTATAACGACTTTAGCCTCTTCTTTGCCTTCTTTATTCTTTGTGAGACGAATCTTTTCTTCAAATCCGTATTGCCCCCTGTGTGCTTCATCGGTCATAACGATTATATTTCGTCTCTCAGACAATGGCTCGTTTGATTCCTCAAACTTCTGCATGGTAGTAAATATAATCCCATTTGCTTCCCTGCCTAAAAGAAGTTCTTTGAGATTTTCCCTGCTTTTGGCTTGTATTGGTGTTTGCCGCAAAAATTGTTTGCATTTTGCAAATTGTGTGTATAACTGATCATCAAGGTCGTTCCTATCGGTTATAACCACAATCGTTGGTTGAGATAAAGAATGTTGGAGTAAATGAGCATAGAAAACCATAGAAAGCGATTTGCCACTTCCTTGTGTATGCCAAAAAACACCAACTTTACCATCATTCCCTACAGCCTGTTTAGTACGTTTAATAGCTTTGTTTACGGCGAAGTATTGATGATATCCTGCTAATATCTTGATAGATTCGCTCTTGTCATCCTTAGAGAAACAAATATAATTTTTGATTATATCTAAAAAACGTTCTTTGAGAAAGATTCCCTCAAAGAAGGTATCGTAATCGGCAAATTGCGTGCTTTCATAACTTCCATCTTTGGTTTTCCACTCCATGTAACGATCTTCTTTGCTGGTTATGGTACCGGCTTTAGACGCACTCATGTCTGTCATCACACAGATTGCATTATATACAAACATAGATGGGATTTCTTGCATATAGTTTCGCAATTGACGATAAGCTGCGGATGCATCAGTCTCTTCTCGTGATGGAGATTTGATTTCAACAATAACAAGTGGCAATCCATTTATGAAAACAATCAAGTCTGGGCGTTTTTCGGATTTTTCGACAAAAGTCCACTGATTTATGATTTGGAATGTGTTTTTATGAATATGTTCATAATCTATCAGGTAAACGAGATTGCTTTGTTGTTCTTTCCCGTCAAAGTAACTAACCTCTATGCCATGTTGGAGATAATCCATGAAATGTTCATTCCGTTGAGTCAAGCTACCGGTATCCAGATTCTTTAGCTTAGAAATAGCTTCTTCAATGCCGATTTGTGGTATCGACCTATTCAGTTCAATAAGGCTTTGTTTTAATTGAGCTTCATAAAAAGGGACATAATAGTCCCGTTCAACATCAGGACCATATAAATACTCGTATCCTAACTTTTGATATAGTCCGATAAGAGCTTGTTCGTAGCTGTTCTCTGTGAATGACATATTATATCTTTTTAAGTATCAAATTCATCTTTACTCTCTAAATAGTATAGATATTCCTCTCTGTATGCCTGGTAGTCTTGCTGATACAAAGCTTCCGAAGCAGAAAGGCTAAGTAATCCTATAACCAAAGGGTTTGCATAGTCAAAATACTCATTGAACATCTGGCAATCTTCGTAGTGTATTCGACTATTCCTTTGGGGCTTATTATACTTTATGTAATAGTGTAAGATAAATCCTCCAAGAACATCAGTTATTTTATAGGTTAGCAAGGATAAGCTCCTGTCTATTGGAGGCTCTTTTATATCTTTTCCATGCGAGGCAAAGCCACAATCATTTCTGATTTCGGTAATCGTTTGTGAAACAGCGGCAATTCGCCTTGATAGTTCACGAATCTTCTCATTATTATAACAAGAAGGGGTTATTGTATCAACAGTTTTGCGAACTAAACCCTGAAAAGACTCGCTCTGTTTGTATATGATATTCTTATTAGTTAGGATGGTTTTACATATTCCTTCTATTAGACTTTTACAAGTTTCAATGCATAGCGATGCATTTGTTTCAATAGATTCTTCTATCATTAAAACATGTGCTTCAAAAGCGCCAAAACTCGGCATCTTAGTAATATGTTCTCTTGTCCAATCCATACTAATTTGATCTTAAATTATCATTTATCCGGCGATTGAGGGCGATTTTGGAGTCGAGGGAAGAGAGAACCCTTGCGATATTTTGTTGAATGTAAAACGGGGGTAAGGAAATAGAAATATTCAAGATATTCTTTATTGGTAGCTTTTCTTGAACGGCACCAACGGTACCCTTTGCGATTTCAGATTGTCCAATATTGGATTTTAAATAGTAATACAGAAAATCATCATCAATTCCATTCAAATCAATTAGTTTAACACAATTTTCTGTTAGATTAGAACCATTAAGGCTTTCTCCAACTTTGCCAATAATCCCAGTTGTACCAACTATTGATATTATAATATCATTTGTGTTTACTGTGTACCGTGATATTTGTTTTTGGGTGTCATTGTCCACATATTCATAAGAGGAATCTAATTCGAGATACTTAGTATTACCTAAATCTCGAACTCTAATATATGGATGCGTATTAGGCATGGTTATTAAATTTACACCTTTAGGAAGTCTTTTTCCTCCTTTTACAGATACCACATCACCTAATTTTACTTTTTTCCACTCTTCCATAAATGAGAATTTAGCTGTTTAAATCATTGATTTTTAACTCTCCGGACATCAATTTGGGGAGAATCATATCTCGCAAACTTGATAATCTTTCACTCTCAATGCATCGGCTAATGATACTTTTATTGTATTGATCTATGGATAAACTAAATTTTTCCACAACTCTTTGTGGTGGAATTAGTATTGTTTCTTTTTCAAGCAACCCACTTATATCTAAGTTTTTAATCCCTGTTGTTCCATTTTCATAAGAAAACATTACTCCATCTTCATATAGTTTTGACCAACAGTGATAAATATATTGAGAATACCCATTCTTGGGCTTCATTGCCCTGCAAAAATTAGTACAAATAAGTTTGTTTGCATATTTGTCCAGCAACTCTTTTGAAATATGACAAGCTCTCCCTGTTGATTGTGTTGGACTTCCTCCTGATATCTCAATTACAATATCGTTATTGCTTAGAGATTTCGCTAAGAAATTCTTAGGCAAAATAAATCTTTGTGGCATTTTTCCCGTGAGCCCTGATTGAACATCAGGAATATCTGCTCCTCTTATGCAAAAAACTTTTTGAGTGAAATTAGCAGTTTCTTCATCTTTTCCCCAATCTCCGCCAATAGTTGAGATAATTATATCAGAAAAAGAGCCTACTTCCCACCCCTCAGGTATCCGTCCCAACTCCGAATCAATAAATCTACCGCCCTTAAACGGTTCAAAATCAACAAACCAAGACTTGTATAAAGCCTGTGCCTGCTGCTCTAAATTATCATTTATCCGGCGATTGAGGGCGATTTTATCATCGAGGGAAGAGAGGATAGAGGCAATCTGTTTTTGTAATCCTAATGAAGGAAGATAACAATCTATATTATCAAATGTCTCTCTCGTTATCGTGTCGAAAACACTTCCGTGAGTTTTGGATTTTATATCCGCAATCTTTGATTTTATTAAATAGTATAGATAATGTTGGTTCACAATCTCTCTACCTCTTATTCCATAACAAGACTGATTAAAGGTCATAGGGGAAAAGAGCATTGCTATTTCTCCGACAGTTCCACGAGCAGAGATTATAATATCGCCTTTATAAAGGAGTTTAGTGCTACTGTTTTCTAGCCCTTGCTGAGTAATTGTTTTCTCTGTTGAGTAAACGTATTTCTCACTATTGTTAAAATCTTTGACTGACAACCAGGGGATATTTCCTCCCCAAAACTCTTTTATAGTTGTTTTAGGGGTTCCTCCTCCAATTAATTTTATAATATCACCCAATCTATATTTTTTCCACTCTTCCATAAATGAGAATTTAGCTGTTTAAATCACTGATTTTTAACTCACCGGACATCAATTTGGGGAGAAGAGAGTCGCGGAGCTGAGACAATTTTTCGTTTTCTATCATGTTTTTTTTCATCTCATCAAAAATAGGAGTTTGTAGAGTATTAAATTGAGCCATGATATTTAATGGTACTATTACACATTTTAAGCCATTAAGAATATCAACAGTCATACTTGGTACTGCAGATCCTGCATTCATAGAACTCAAATTTTGAGTTAAGACAAAGAAATAAACAAATTTTGCAATGTTTTCTTGTCTCATCTGTGTATAAAACATTGTGTCAACACTCCAAAACTTGTCATTTATATAAAAAACATTGCTTAATGAACCTTTTCTAGGAATTAAAACAGATTCTCCAGAATACAGATAATCATCAACATACCTCATAATACCTCCAGAACCATACACAGGTATATTCCCATCTCTTAATTTCTTATGATCTTTCCCATATTTTACGATAATTAAATCCTCCAAACTGCCTACTCTCCACCCCTCAGGTATCCTTCCCAACTCCGAATCAATAAATTCACCGCCCTTAAACAGCTCAAAATCAACAAACCAAGACTTGTATAAAGCCTGTGCCTGCTGCTCTAAATTATCATTTCCCTTTCTCTTTTTGGAGAAACGAGTTCTGCAATTATATGTTGTACTATATGTCCACATCTTTAATTGATATATTTACGGTGAGAGAGTTTCACGTTTGTCTGATTGACCATTGCATAGTGCATAGTTGTGTCAATCTTAACATGACCTAATAATTGTTGCACTTGCTCGACAGGCATACCTTTGTCAATAGCCATAGTTGCCAGTGTTCGTCGGAACTTATGAGGATGCACCCTATTTATTTTTAATTTACGTCCAACCTTTCGGAGACGTATTTCTACACCAGATATCTCTAATCGCTTATGAGGTTTAGCCAATGAGACGAACAAGGCTGGATTTTTATCTTTACGAGATTTCAGGTATTGTTGTAAATGAATCTTTGTCCGTGCATTGAAATAAACCATGCGTTCTTTGTTCCCTTTTCCAAAAACTATACACTCTCGCTCCTGGAAATTAATATCGTTCCGATTGAGTTTTACAAGTTCGCCCACACGAATACCGGTTGATGCAAGAAGGTCTATAATTGCCAAGTCTCGTATATTTTCACAATTATCTCGAAGCATCTCTAATGCCTCATCGCTTAATACCTCTTTTACTTGCGTTCCTGTTTTTACCTTATGAATCCGCCTTACCGGACTTTTTAGGATATAATCTTCTTCTTCCAACCAAGAAAAAAAGGAAGAAAATATCCGTCTGATATTATCTATTGTGACCTTACTTGATTTACGCTTACTCTGAAAAACAGCCAAGTATGCTCGAATATCCTCAGTAGTGTAATCCGCTACATTCTTAGGTAAACCTTTATACAAATGGTGAATCGTTGATTCATAATACTTGATTGTTTTAATTGAGCAACCTTCGACTTGTTTTGCTGATAAGAAGACTTCTAATAACCGGGTATTTGATGCAGAATCTTCATGCACACTTTCCTTATCCTCAACCACTTCATACTTACTAAGTATTTGAAGCAACGAAGTACTGAGTTGCGCTGTTTGTTCCAGTGTTAAAGCTCCCGACATAGAATTTTCAATCTCTTTAATTAATTTTTCTTTCATATTTCTTCAATTATAAGTGATTATTAAACTGAAGAGAACATGAATGCTATTTTATCGTAAATCCAATACTCTTCAGCTGTTTGCGAATTTCATCTTCTAATTCATGTGATTGTGCGAAGAGATCAGACAACTCGCCGGTAAGGCGTGTCATTTTTTCATCGAACGGTTCTCCGTCATCTTCAACTTCTGCTATTCCCACGTAACGACCGGGAGTCAGTATATAATCTTGCTTAGCTATATCTTCTATAGAAACTACAGCGCAATAACCTTTTTCGTTTTCTAATGTTCCACCTTCGAAAGCCTCAAATGTATTAGCTATTTTTGAGATGTCGTCGTCTACAAGTTCTCGGAGTTTACGGGTAATCATTGTCCCCATATTGCGAGCATCAACAAATAAAACCTTGCCTTTCTGTTTCTTATTTCGATTTAAAAACCATAAAGAAACCGGAATCCCAGTTGTGTAAAACAGTTGAGCCGGAAGAGCTACTATTCCCTCAATCAGATCAGCTTTAATGATATTCTCTCGAATAGAGCCTTCTCCTCCTGTTTGAGAGGACAAAGATCCATTTGCTAAAACCATCCCAATTTTCCCATTTGGGGACAGATGATGAATCATATGCTGCAACCATGCAAAGTTGGCATTGCCGGCAGGAGGAGCCCCAAACTTCCAACGTACATCCTCTTGCAATTTGTCCGCTCCCCAATCACTGAGATTGAAAGGAGGATTAGCCATAACAAAGTCAGCTTTTAATGTTGGATGTTGGTCATCGAAGAAAGTATCTGCATAGAATTTCCCTAAATCGGCCTCTATTCCATGAATAGCCAAATTCATGTGAGCCATTTTCCATGTAGTAGGGTTGCTATCTTGACCAAAGACTGAAATGTCATTAATATTCCGTTTATGCTTTTCAATGAACTTGGCAGATTGAACAAACATTCCTCCAGAACCACAAGCAGGGTCATAAACTCGACCACTATAAGGTTTCAAAACTTCTACCAAAGTTTTAACGATACATGCCGGTGTGTAAAACTCTCCAGCTAATTTACCTTCTGCTTCTGCAAATCTGGAAAGACAGTATTCGTAAGTTCGTCCAAGAATATCTTTGTTATCGCCGTGTTCCTTCATATGGATGTTAGTAAACAGGTCAACAACATTACCAAGTCGTCTTTTATCTAATTCTGGACGTGCAAAGTTCTTGGGCAGAATCCCCTTCAATCGAAGATTCTCTTTCTCTATCATACGCATTGCATTGTCGATCGTTGTTCCAATCTCTGCGGTATGAGCAGCTTCTGCTATTATATTCCAACGAGCTTCTGTAGGAACAAAAAATATATTTTCTGAGGTGTATTCATCCTTGTCTTCTTCAAAACCATCTCCCTCCTCTATCAAAGTTTGGTATCTTGCTTCAAAACAATCTGAGATGTACTTTAAGAATATTAATCCTAATACAACTGACTTGTATTCAGAAGCATCAAGATTACCTCTTAGTAAATCTGCTGCTTTCCAAATCTCTTTTTCAAAGCCTATCTCTGCCGTATTTTTCTTAGCCATATTTTACTTTTCCTTTTTATTATCTACAATTAAATCCTTCACACTCACCTGTAGTAATTCCGCAATCTGGTGCAACATTTCCAAACTCGGTTGCTGCCGATTACAAGCATAAGCATTTATAGAACTGAAACTTTTACCGAGTTTTTCAGCTAACCACGTCTGCTTAATTCCTTTTTCGTCAAGCACTTCTTTTATTCTGTTTAATTCCATCGGATTGTTTTTCGGTGAAACATATAAAATGTAGCCACAAATATAGTGTAAATTTTGCTATAAAAATAAAGCAAGGACAAATATCCTTGCTTTATTGCTTCTCGTTTTCAGAATGTTACTTGTTTAGTTTCAATTTTTCGGCTTCGCGCCTTAGCCGTTCCGCCTCTTGCTCTTTCAACCTTGCTTGTTCCAATCGTTTGACCTCTTCTAATACTGCTTTCTCATACTGCTTTACTTGTTTTTGGATAACCTTCACCTATCTCTCTTGTAATCAAAGATAAAACTCAACCTACTTCCCAATACAAAACCTCCCAAATATATTCCCCAATATCTCATCGGTAGAAATTTGTCCGGTTATTTCTCCCAGGTAATGCATACATTCGCGAATATCCTGCGCAATGAAATCACCCGACAAGTTCAAATCCAGACCATCAGAAACACGCTTAATCGCCTCCAGCGCATTTTGCAACGCTTCATAATGACGCATATTAGTTACAATGACATCCTGGTCTCCGATATCGGGAATATTAGCAGCGTCTACCAGCATATCTTCGAGTGCATCTGTCCCCTTCTGATATTTAGCAGAAACAAAAAGGCGGTCGGGAATTTCATCCTCTAACAGCTTCTCCTTCTCCGTTTTCCTGTCTGACGAAATTGCATCCACTTTGTTGAACACAAGGATTACCTTTTTGCCCTCCGTGAGAGGTAAAATCTTCCGCCCCAATTCTTCTATATGGCCGTTTGCCGTTTCAGCATCCACTATCCACAACACAATACTCGCCTGTTCTATCTTTTTGAAAGTCCTTTCTATTCCTATACTCTCTATTTCGTCGAGAGTGTCGCGTATGCCGGCAGTATCGATCAACCTGAAAGTCAAACCCTTTATATTGATCGTATCTTCTATCACATCTCTGGTAGTACCGTGAATATCAGACACGATAGCCTTTTCCTCATGCAAAAGCAAATTCAACAAAGTCGATTTCCCCGCATTGGTTTCGCCTATTATAGCAACAGGAATACCATTCTTAACCGCATTGCCTATACTAAACGACTCGGCCAGCTTTGCTATATGCTTGCATAAATAGAAAGCTGTCTCTTTCAACTTCTCCCGGTTTGCAAATTCGACATCCTCTTCCGAAAAGTCTAATTCAAGCTCGATGAGAGACGTAAAATTCAACAATTCTGTCCGTATCTCTTTCAGCTTATCGCTAAACCCTCCCCGCATTTGGTTCATCGCCAGGCGGTGCGTGGCTGCCGACGACGATGCTATCAGGTCTGCTACCGACTCGGCTTGCGACAAGTCCATTTTGCCATTGAGAAAAGCCCGCTGGGTAAATTCTCCGGGCTTGGCCAAAACGGCTCCTTCCGAGATAAGCAATTGTAGAATGCTTTGCTGGATATAAATAGAACCATGACACGATATTTCTACCACATCCTCGCCCGTAAACGAATGAGGGGCTTTAAAAACACTAACCAAAACTTCATCCAAAACCGAATCATTGCCTACAATAGAACCGAAATGGACTGTATAGCCCTTTTGTTCCGATAGCTTTTTTCCTTCCGGCGATCTAAATACGGAATCAACCTTTTCTATACATCCTTTACCCGATACACGGACAACTGCAATTCCTCCCATGCCTGCCGGAGTAGAGATCGCAACTATTATATTACTTTCTTGCATAAGATACCTCTTGAATAATTATCAAAGATACTCATAGTGAAATTATCTTCGACCATCTTCACCTCAAAAAGTAACAAAAGTAACACTATTCCCACCTTTTCTCATTGTTACTTTTCCCTCTCCCTTCTCGTGGCTTTGCAGCTCTCTCCCTTTGGAGAGCAGGGGGTGAGGTGGAAAAAAAGTAACAAAAGTAACACCTATTACCCCATTTTCCATTGTTACTTTTCCTCTCCCTTCTCGTGGCTTGCGGCTCTCTCTCCCCTTGGAGAGAGCGGGGAGAGAGGTGAAAAAAGTAACAAAAGTAACACCTATTACCCCATTTTCAATTGTCACTTTTCCCTCTCTCTTCTCGTGGCTTTGCGGCCCTCTCTCCCTTTGGAGAGAGCGGGGAGAGAGGTGTAAAAAAGTAACACAAGTAACACCTATTACCCCATTTTCAATTGTCACTTTTTCCTCTCTCTTCTCGTGGCTTGCTGTCCTTTTCCCATGGAGAGAGCGGGGAGTGAGGTGGGAAGAGACAAAGCGACACCTATATAGATAAATTTTTTCGACTTCGATTGCTCAAAATATATTATTCCTTACCCCCTTTACCTGTCCGACGGTTCTACACCCGCAAACTCGTAAAGAAACTCCGCTATATTGCCATAACCACCCACACCCAGCTTCTTGCGGATGTTCGACTTCTTCATCTGCACAGTATTCAGGCTGTAGTTCAATATAACCGCCATCTCCGCATTGTTCAGCTTGGCAAACTCAAGGCAACATATCTTCACTTCTGTTTCGTCTAGTTTGGGATAAGCCTTCCGCAACCTGTCGGGAAAGCTGGCATACAAGTGGTTCATCGAGTCATAAACAAAGTTCCAGTCGAAAGACTTTTCTCCATACACTATTTGTTTCACCCTTTTCAATACACCTTGCCCCACCATTTTCTCGTCTTCGCGCAGGTAAGTCTCTATCAATGCCATCTTGGTGTGGATATCGAAATGTTGCAGCAGCGTTTTCTTAAACGAATCATCTTTCTGGCTGAAATCTTTCGTCATCTGCCTCATATCTATCACTATACGCTCGGCATCGGCCTTGGCTTTTGCCTTTTCCGCCAACAGCTTATAAAAGAGGATTATCAACAATATGAGGCACAGACCCAATCCCATAGCGGTCATATAAATCATATTCTTTTTTATCTCCAATTCGTTCTTCTGATTGCGCAAAAACTCGAAATTATACTTTTGTTGCACTTCATGGATCGCCTGGCTGTTTCTCTTCTCCAACACTTCGAATAGTTCTTGTGTATAGTCTTTATGATGCGCCAATGCTGCTTTATAGTTCCCCTCATTCATTTCCATCCGCGTCTGCAACTGATAAATTCCACACTTGATAGAATATTTATCCTCCTTATCCAGCAACTCTAAAGTCTTGTTTATATAATAATTAACGGAATCTTTATTCTTCTCTTTTTCAAAACAATAAGCCATAATAGAGTAATATCTTACTTTGTCCTCATCTTTGGAGTAAGGGAGGTATTCCCTAATATACTTTTTCGCTGAATCTGTATCTCCCTTCTTATTTAAAGAAACTGCGATATTGGGAATAATATGAGCCAGTTCGGAAGAATCGTTATGTATTTTCGTTAGTTCAATACTTTTGTCGAAATAATAAAATGCACTGTCAAGGTTATCCTTCAATACGTACACCATACCCAGCTTGTTAAGGGATATTATTTCATTTTTATGTTTTCCTGATTCCCGGAAATAATTTAATGCACCCTTAAATTGACTGATAGCTTTGTCTTTCATACGCTGCTTGTAATACAACTCTCCTTCATAATATTTTGCCAAGCCCGCCAGAGCATCGTTTTTTGTCTTTATTGCCAGATTCTCTGCCTCTACATACATCTCCATCGCATCTTTGTGTTTATTTTGCTGCATCATCAAAACCCCCGAATAGAAAGAGGCTAAAGCAGCATATTCGGCATCACCTTTGTCATTAAAATAATCCCTTGCGCCAAGGATCAGGATATCCAGAGTAAGCAAACTTTTATTATTCTTATCTCTCGCCTGGGCATACAACACAATATACCTGTTGTAGCCATCTTGTTTCAGCCGTGCAGGCTGAACATCTACTTCCAAAATATTGAGAGCGCTATCCGGATGCTGTTCCATAAGCTTTTCGGCTTTCTTCATAAGCATCTCTTCGTTGTTTTCTTTCGACTCACACGAAAACAGCAGCAACAGCAAACAAAATGTAGCCAATAAGTGTATTTTAATTACATTCATAACAAAAATTTATTTATTTTTTTGCGGATATCTTATTTTTCAAACGAAAATGCAAATAACAGGAAAAAAGTACAATTAAAAAATAAAATATAGAACTAAATTCATTAAAAAAAATCTATATAAAGCCCTCTGCGAATATAGACAAGATACTGCAAGCAAACAACTTACCCCTATCCGGGGGAACAAAAATCTATATCGGCAAAAAATCTATTGTTTTTCCTTTTTTTATGCTATAGTTTTGTCTCGGAAATGTACATCAGGAGTGGCTCTTACGTAGCCCATTGTCCTGCACTTTTTTAACTAACACGATCAAGAAATTATGAAGAAGACCTTTTTACTAATTGCATTGTTTGCCTTCCTTGGATTGGGCAATATAAGTATAGGCAATGCTAAAAATGTCGCCCCCGAAAACGACTGGATTGATACAATATTCGATATTAACGACGAATGGGATGAACTTTGGCCGGGAGAAATAATGACTAGCGGAAGGCCTACTCTTACTAAAATACCAATGTTTGTTACACTAAGGGTATTCCAAAACAGCTCGTACCTGAAAGTCAACTATCTGAAAGAAAAAGGATTGGGCATAACAATAAAAGATGCTGAAAGCAACATAGTTTATTTAGCTACATATACACAAGACGAATCAAACGAGATTTTAATAGAAACATTCGGATTCGATTCGGGAAAATATCTGATGATATTCTCCAACGAAGAAGGTACACCTTTTGCAAAAGTGGATGTGACAATACAATAAAAGATAAAAACTATTCCCTTTACTTAGCTTATTTACAATTTTTTAGGGAAGTCTTTTGCAACAGCTATTTCTTCATAAATAGCAAGGAAAAGAGCGAGTCGGGAGATTCGCTCTCTCTTTTTTTACAATGTGTTTATCCTGCCAATCCTACTCCTGCGAAGTGCGGGAAGTGCTATATATTTTAGAATTTATAGCCACCTTTATTTCGAAATACGAGTAATCATCAGGCACTTCCGATTTCACCGATGAAAGCGGCGTTTTCTCGTCTACATCTCCCAGTTGCGAAAGCAGAAAACCCAGCCTGTCTTTATCCACCAACAGCAAAGCATCTAGTTCGCCTGTGCGTACAAAACCCGCTAAGTGGTTTTCTACAGTAGTTTTGGTAAGGTTGCGTTCCGCCGCTATTTCGGCAATCGGCTTTCCTTCGTTGAATAGTGTGAGCGAAATCCGCTGGGTATCACCCTTTTGCATACGGGGTTTCTTTTCCGGTTCTTCGGGCGGAGTGCTCTTTTGAGGCTGTCTCTGCTCCGGTTGCAACCTATTGAATATCAATCCTTCGGTAAGCATGAGATCGCCATAGTACACCCGTTCCAGCTTTTCGAGCAGGCGATGCAATGTCTGACGGATTTCGTTCGCCTTCTTCAAGTATTGCTTCACTTTCGAGGCATTACGGAGCGAGTCGAGGTGTTCTTCTACAGGCAGTATAATATGTTGTTGCACATCGCGGTGAAAATAAGCGATTCCCTTCTGCACCCTCTCCCTCAGATGCTCTACATCGGGCACGGGAGCAGAAAGAATACGGTCGAGTTCTTTGACGAAATTTCCTGCAATCTCTTGTTGCTCTACGGCACGGCTGCACATCTGTGCCATCATGGCTTGCGTCTCTGCCTGACGCGGTATCTTCTTTTCCGACGCCAGTTCGTACAATGCGTGCAGTGTGCGTACAAACGGCGACCAGTCGAAATATCTCTTTAGCTGCTGCGCGCAATAGCGGGGTTTATCCTCTATCAGTATGTCGGAAAGAATGCCCTGTTCCTGCTCCATCTTGGCAAACTCGATAGCGAAGGGATCGGTAGATATACTTTGTGGGGTGATGGGCGAAAAAAGCACGATTCCATCGAGAGTTGTACACCTGCTGAGTGCCACATATACCTGTCCGGCGGCAAAAGCCTGCCCGGCGTCTATCACCACGCGGTCGAAGGTCAACCCCTGGCTCTTGTGTATGGTTATAGCCCACGCCAGGCGGATAGGGTACTGGCTAAACGAGCCGAGCTCTTCCTCCTCTATCTCTCCCGATTCGGCATTGAGCGTGTAGCGTACATTGCGCCAGGTGTCGCGCTCCAGGTCCATCAGGTGTCCATTTTGGAAACAGACCTCTATCTTGTCTTCTTTCAGGCGGGTGATGGTAGCCAGTTTGCCGTTGTAGTAGCGGCGTTGCTCGCCGGCATCGTTTTTCACGAACATCACTTGTGCGCCTTCTTTCAGCACAAGGTCGTGCTCGGTAGGGAGCGAATTTTCGGCAAAGTCGCCGGATATATTTCCTTTGTAGACAAATGCTTTAGACGACAGCCGCGCCAGTTCTTCGCTATTGATGCGCTCAGCCTTGTAGTTGTGTGTGCAAAGGACAATATATTTGCCGCCTTCGGGTAGGCGGAAGGAGGGATTGTATCGCCTGTTGAGCAAGTCGAGGTCGCTGCGGGAGGTGCAATTGTTGCGTATGCGGTTCAGTATGTCGATAAACTGCTGGTCTTGCTGGCGGTATATCTTTTTCAGTTCGATATACAGCAACGGAAAATCGGCCAGCACCTGTGCATGGAAGAAAAACGGCGACGGATAATAGTGTTTTAGCTGCTCCCATTCGGCAGCCTGTACTACCGGCGGCAACTGAAACATGTCGCCGATGAAAAGGATCTGCACACCACCAAAGGGCTTCTGATTGTTGCGGTAGCGGCGAAGCAGGTAGTCGATGGCATCGAGCATATCGGCACGCAGCATACTCACCTCGTCGATAATGAGCAAATCGAGTTCGCGCAGCATCTCTATCTTCGACCTGCGCAACTTGAAGTGGTATTCGAGTTTTTTCTTCCCTTCCATATCGGGAATAAACGGCTCGAACGGCAACTGCAAGAGGGAGTGCAGGGTGACGCCTCCCGCATTGATGGCAGCTACGCCGGTGGGGGCGGCTACAATGATATTCTTGTCGGAATGTTCTTTAATATAGTGCAGGAAAGTGGTCTTTCCCGTTCCGGCCTTCCCCGTAAGGAAAACACTGCGGGATGTGTAGCGTACTATATCGGCGGCAAGGTTGAAGACTGTATTTACAGAGGGCTGTTCCATCTTTTTAATTTATTAGACTTGCAAATATAAGGTTTATTTTCGTACATTTAGGGTGTACAAAAATAGTACTGCCATGAAGATTAAGCTGCTGTTTACGATTATCCCTATCATCATATTTTATTCTTGTGCAAGCACCCGGTATTTAACTATAGACATACGCGAACCGGCATATGTTTCGTTCCCTGCCGAGGTGACGAAGGTAGTGATAGTGGATAATAGTTCGCCCGACTTGCAGGGTAATAAAGACGATTCCCGGACGGGGATATTGCCGGTGGACAGCGCACGGGAGATATTGGTAGAATCGCTTACGCTATTTATGAATGAGGAGAACTATTTTTCGGAAGTTGAACTTTATCCTTATAAGACAAACCGCAACAGGGAGGTTACCCCGTTGACTAAAAGAAAGATAGAGCACATCTGCAAAGAAAAAGGAGCTAATGCGCTGATTTCGCTCGACTTGTTTGCTATTGCCGCAGAAATTGAAGCCGGAGACAATGCTTATTTCAGTTACTACAGCGTTTTGCAAACAAAGCTAGGCACTATATTCCGTGTGTTTTCGCCACAAGGAGAAGAGTATAGCACCGCTTTTGCCTATGTGGATAGCCTGTTCAGAACAGACGAGCGGGACTGGAGCCGCTTGAAAAGCAATTCTTCTGCCATAAACGAGCTTTTAGTAGAAACAGTGGTGACAGGAGCCGACAAGCTTACCAGCTATTTTATCCCTTCGTGGAAAAAACAGGAGAGATGGTTTTATACCGACAATTCATCGCAGATGAAAGCCGCACAAACCTCTCTGGAAAGTGGCGACTGGACAAATGCAGCCAAGATATGGGGAGACTTGCATGGCAAAGAAAGCAATGTTAACAAGAAGGTAAAGCTGGCTTCGAACCTCGCCCTTGCGAATGAATATCTGGACGATATAGGCAATGCCGTAGCCTGGATTAATACAGCTTTCGACTTATTGACGGGTAAGAATATGTCTTCCGAATTGCCCTTGCAAATACTATCATATAAAAACATTCTTGAAAACAGACAAAAAAACAGGCCCAAACTGCTTGAACAACTTGGGCTTGAGGAGGTATTTGAAGTAGAGGAATAACTACATTCTGTCGGGCACTTCGATGCCGAGCAACGACATTCCGCTTTTCACAGTTTTGCCTACTTCTTCCGATAGTGTCAGCCTAAAGCTACGGAGTGCTTCATTTTCTTCTTTCAGTATAGAGAAGTCGTGGTAAAACTGGTTGTATTCTTTTACCAGATCGTAAATATAATTCGCTATCAAAGCAGGATTGTATTCATCGCCCGCCTGTTTTACAATAGCGGCATAGTCGGCAACCATCTGGATAAGGCCTTGTTCCTTTGCTGTCAGGTCAGTATCGAGAGGAAGAACGGCAGGAACATCGAGCCCCTGTTCTTTTGCTTTGCGAAGAACAGAACAGATGCGCGCATGGGTGTATTGGATAAATGGCCCCGTATTGCCATTGAAGTCGATAGACTCCTTCGGATTGAAAGTCATATTCTTTTTCGGGTCAACTTTCAGGATAAAGTACTTCAAGGCTCCCATGCCTACAGTGCGGGATATATTGTCGGCTTCAGCCTCGCTGATACCATCTAGTTTACCCAGTTCTTTCGATGTCTCCTTTGCCGTAGCAACCATTTCGTCTACCAGGTCGTCGGCATCTACGACAGTACCTTCACGCGATTTCATCTTACCCTCAGGCAATTCGACCATGCCATAGGAGAAATGCAGAAGCCCTTTTCCAAATTCGAAGCCCAGTTTGTCGAGCAGGATGGACAATACTTGAAAATGGTAGTTTTGTTCGTTGCCTACTACATATATCATCTTATTGATAGGATAATCGTCGAAACGAAGCTTTGCTGTCCCAATATCCTGTGTCATATATACGGATGTGCCATCGGCACGAAGCAGGAGTTTATGATCGAGCCCGTCGCCTGTAAGGTCTGCCCATACAGAGCCGTCTTCTTTTTGGTAAAAGACACCCTTTTTCAGCCCCTCCAGCACAGTTTCTTTTCCATCGAGGTAAGTCTGCGATTCGTAATATATTTTATCGAAATCTACACCGAGCTTTTTATAAGTCTCGTCGAAACCGGCATATACCCACGAGTTCATCTTTTCCCACAGGGATACTACTTCCATATCTCCGGCTTCCCACTTGCGAAGCATTTCGCGGGCTTCGGCCATGATAGGGGCTTTTGCTTCCGCTTCTTCTTTCGACAAGCCCGAAGCCTGCAACTCTGCCAGTTCCGCTTTGTAATGCTTGTCGAACATTACGTAGTAATCACCTACCAGATGGTCGCCTTTTTTGCCTGACGATTCGGGAGTCTCTCCGTTGCCCCATTTCTGCCATGCCAACATGGATTTGCAGATATGGATGCCTCTGTCGTTTACAATGTTGGTCTTTACTATCTTATTTCCATTTGCCTTCAGCACCTCGGCCAAAGCAAAACCAAGCAGGTTGTTGCGCACATGCCCCAGATGAAGGGGTTTGTTGGTGTTCGGCGAAGAATATTCTATCATTACAAGAGGGGAGCTTTCGGTTACCTCCGTTATTCCGTAATTGGCAGTCTGATGTATTTCGTTCAATTTGCCAAGCCAGAAACCTGTAGCTATCGACAAGTTGAGAAATCCTTTTACTACATTATACTTAGCCACTTCCCCGGTGTTGGCTTCGAGCCACGCCCCTATTTCCTGCGCGGTTTGCTCAGGGCTTTTTTTCGACATTTTCAGAAATGGAAAAACAACTAACGTCAGGTGTCCTTCAAATTCTTTTCTTGTTTTCTGTATAGATACCTGTGCGGCATCTACTTCCTGCCCATATAATGCGGAAATAGCTTTTATTACCGATTCCTGTATTTTATTTTCAATATCCATATGCAATTTTATTCGTTTGTCTGCAAAATTATAAAAAAATGCCGGACAAAAACTTTGCCCGGCACTTTATATTATCAATATTGTAACTAATGCCCCCTGAATAATTAAGGGAAACTCTGTATTTCTGCGTTACGGGCTTGTATTTCCTGCAAGGGAATGTCTTTTTGCAGTTGCTCCAATTCTTTTTCCTTAATCAACAAATCGGTCGACATTGCGGAACGCCTTTCTTCGTTAGCCGAACTATAGTCGATACGCATCCGCGAAAGTTCTTCGTTCAGTTCTTTTTCTTTCGCCTTCAGTTGTATCACATTAAAGTAGATGTCGCGTGCCGCTTCGTTTCTGAAATCCGTAAACATATAATATGTATATTGGTCGTTGATAACAAATTCAAAGTCTCTCGCTTGTTTTGTCTCTTCTTTTGGCGACTTCCGTGCCAATGTAATCAACGAAGAATAATCGGCATCGGGTTGCCACGAATTTTTGATAGACGATATACGTGCCCGCCCTGCTATATACTTTTCATCCGTATTATCCAGTATTTTTACTATCTGATTGGGGATGAACGTATAAATGCAGACCTTGCCGTCGGGCTGATCCCGGTCTGTAGCAAACCATCCTACGCCTTTTTCTTCGTCGATCACCATCATATAATCGTTGCAGATAGAGTTGAACGGCATATTCAGGCGTTCGGGGGTAAGGAACGAATCGTTGTTCATATTGTAGCGCGAAACAAACAGGTCGTAGCCTCCGAGAGAATCTTCGTCTTTTGCTGCAAAGTAAATGGTAACACCATCGGCCATCATAAACGGATGATTGACATCGCCTGTCAATCCGAAATTGTTTGAGGAAAGTTTCTTCTCATTACCAAAGTCTTTCAATAGCTTTTCCATCGAAAAGAGGGTATATCCGGCTGTGCTATCGGGCTGCCCGTAATATATCTTGTTTTCTTTCTCGTTGAAATATACTGTAGAATTGACATTCCGGTTCGCATTGAACACTTTGTTGAAATACTCCAACCGCCCTGAGCTATGGCTCATTTTATAGGCAGACAGGAAGTCTGTTTTGTCTACCACAATACTGTCTATTATCTGGATGTCTTCGGTATTATAGGCCATACGGCGCAAGCGCGACAACCGGCTTCTTTTGCCTTCGAGGCGTTCCATAGCGGCATCGTATTTCGCAATATCATCCTTCTTTCGCCGTGGTTGCTTTTTGAACATGGTTTCATATTTATCGAAGGAAGAAGCGGCTTCTGTAAAGCGGAAATCCAGTGTATATATCTGCCCCAGATAGTAGAATGAGTCCTGTATGTTTTTTTGTGAGGCTACAAGCAGGCATTCTTCCGCCTTGGCCAAATTGCCTCCTGTTTCGAACAGGCAGACTCCATACCAGTGATTCAGGTTGGGGTCGGCAGGTTTTGCCTGATATTCGGTTTCGAATACAGGTAAAGCCTTGGCATATTCCCCTTTCAGGTACAACTGTTTGGCTTCTGCCAGTGTTTGCGAATATGCAGAAGATAAGACGCAAAACAGGAATGATATATATACAATTGCTAATTTCATATAATATGTTTTATACTTTAACGGTTTCAAAGATAAAAATTTATGTAATAGCAGGCTGCTCAAACCCTAAACAAATTTCACAAACAGGCACTCACCTTTTCTTAAAACCATTTTTGCCTCCTCATCCACAAATAGGTTGCCAAAGCAATTACAGCCAGGATAATCCACGATACCAGATAGCCATATTTCCAGTCCATTTCGGGCATAAACTTAAAATTCATGCCCCAAACACCGACCATAAACGTAAGAGGGATAAAGAGGGTGGAAACGATTGTCAGCCGTTTTATTATTTCGTTCATTTTCAAATTATTATTGTTATAATAAAGATCGAGAAGCGAGACTAGGGATTCGTGCAGCGACTCCAGGTCGCCCAGTGTAGCCCTCATACGGTCGTCGAAGTCGTTGAAATAAATAATATTCTCGTCAGCCACCAGCTTGTTTGTATTGTGGAGCAGGTTGTTAAACTCTTCCCTGAGCGAGACTACCGACCGTTTGATATGTGTATAACTAACCCTGCAACCGTGCAGAAAGCTTAGTGTATCGATCCTACCCTGTCCTTCTATCAACCGGGTTTCTAATTCTGCCATACGGTCTTCTATATCCATCACCGTATTCATATTGGCGTAATTGACAGCATTGAGAAGAACGTAGAGAAGATAATCGGCTCCTTTTTGCCTTATCACCCCGTTTTTTTCTTTTATACCATCCTTGGCTTCATCGAATATAGGGCAAACTTCTTCTTGAAAACTGACAACAAAGTCTTTGCCCAGAATAAATCCGATTTGTATATCATCGAGCGTACCGGTTGTCTTATCTTGATAAAAATATGATAGCAGTGCATAAGTAGCCTTATCATAAGTAACCATCTTGACTACTTGCTGGTCCGACAACAAATCTTTAGCATCGAATATATGCAAACCGAATTTCCGGCATAGCTGACTGATAACCGAAGCATCGGATATGCCGGTCACCCTGAACCAGTTGACTTTACCGGCGGCTATGTAATTGTTCAGAGTGGGGATACATTCGAGTGCGATGGGCTTTATTTCCGCTTGCGATGGGTCGTACTGTATCAATTCTATAGAAACCGGGACATCCTTATCTCCGAAATAAGCAGCCTTTCCCGATAAATAGCCGGATGAATGCTTCCTGTTCGATTTTCTGCGTACCTGCTTGTTCATGCTACTAGTGTTAAATCTTTTGGATTATAACAAATGATCAGGATGCTTTGTTCCAATTACATTTATAAAACAAACGTTATATATAGTCCGACAGATTACGGTTTAAAATAAAATACTATATTTGTAGTGATAAGAAACTGGTCTGGAATCGACAAATTTTTATAAACTAATAGGACTTGCACCGCCAATGAAAGAGGTTCTGGAAATACTTAAAAAGAAAAAACTACAATTCTTCTTCCTGTTTTATATTCTCCTTCTGGTTCCTATATTAAGCCCGATGGCTCAAAACCTGACCATAATGGACAATATAGGAATATTTGCCGTATGTGGGCTTCTGTTTGTCGCCATATCCATACTGTCTCTTTTTATCAGCTCCAAAAGCGAGAAAATCATTTATTCCATACTGCTGGCTATATCCATCATTCCGGGGTCTATCTATCTGGCATACTTGCTGTTTGCGGGAGTATTGCTAGAGCAGAACAGTGTTACCAGCCTGTTCGAAACCAATCCCGACGAAAGCAAGGAATTTGTAGCCTACTACCTTAGCATATGGGTTATCACGGGTGTGTTGATATACGCAGCCATACCGATAGTAATGATATGTTCGATGAAGTCTTTCAAACGCTTGCGGGTGAAAGATTATAAAGTATTATTTTTCTCGTCCATTATTATAATTGTTTCTATAATAAGTATAAATAAGCTATCGCAATCCGTCTATTTTATAAATATATACAAATCTTTCATTTCGTATAAAATACGGACAAAGAAAGAAATCGAAGCCATAAAAGACAGGCAAGACTTTGCCTACGAAGTAAAAACTATGCCCGGCGATACTGTGCCCAAAACCATAGTTGTAGTAATAGGCGAATCGCTCAACAAGTACCATATGTCGCTATATGGGTACGAACGAAATACCAACCCCTTGCTATCGGCATATGGCGACAGCCTGACCGTTTACAGCAATGTAGTATCGCCGCAGGTACACACTATTCCGGTAATGCGCTCGGTACTATCAATGGCCGACTTCGAACATCCTGAATATTTTACAAAGAAACCGTCGGTATTCGAACTGTTCAACAGAGCCGGATACAGCACTTACCTTATCAGCAACCAGGAGTTTAGCGACGAGTGCAGGTCGAGCTACGATATCCTGCTCACATTGGCTCAGAACAAATACAATGTGGCCAAACACAAACAACACGACGACATCTGCTTGCCGGTACTGGACAAAATACTGGCACAAAAAGACAACAAAAACAAACTGGTAATCATACACCTCATTGGCAGCCATATGGCTTATGAATTCAGGTATCCGAAAGAATATATCCGGTTCAATCACCTGAAAGACGGGTTGGTTGCCGACAAGCCTTTCTGCGACAAGAAAGCAAAATCGACTATCGACAAATATGACAATTCGGTGTTGTACAACGACTACGTTATAAACAATATCATTACCACCCTCAAGAAACAATGCGATAGGAACACCGCCATGATATACTTTTCCGATCATGGGGAAGAACTGTACGACTATCGCGAGTTTGCAGGTCATGCCTACGAAAAGGTGTCGCCGCCAATGTGCGAAATACCATTTATGATATGGATGTGCCCACTATTTAAGGCGATGAGAGAAGACCTCGTATTCGACGGCAACCGCCCATACTCGTCCGAAGACCTTGTTTATTCCATATCCGATATAGCAGGGCTGAACTATGAAGATTATAACGACACAAGAAGCCTTTTCTCGAAAGGTTTTACTCCTCGTGAACGGTATGTAGGAAAAAAGAAGTATGAAGCCATTGTCGAAAAATTCAGATAACAGCGATATTGTAATCATCTAAATTGATTATCTTTGCATCCGATATGGAAAAGCTGATAAAGAAAAGTATAATACTCGTTATTGCTGCCGCTGTGTTTTTTACAGGCGCGGGAATAACTATTATGCACTATTGCTGCTCTTCTATGTCGTATCGAGCCGTAACTGTGATACAGCAACATACATGTTGCGCACATACGGGCAACAATGCTGCAAATAGCTGTTGCGACGAAAGCCAAAAAGCTTGCGCACACGATAGCGACGGTGCACATAAGCATTGTACCTCTACCCGCCTTTCTATCGACATAGATGCGGCATCTTTCAGGCCACATATCGCCCTGCCTTTTGTCTGGGTGTTAGATGTATTGCCTGTGTTTACCCAATTGCTCAACTGCGATTTAGATTCGCATATACAACACCAACAAAAAGAAAATGCTCCCCCCAATATACCTCCCCGGGAGTACTTGTCTATTATCAGGGTTCTGATTATTTGATCCTTTAAGTTATTAATCCATTTTGTTGCAAGCTGCCAAAAGCCTGTAACGCAAAACTGTATTTAATAATTTAACAGCATACAAATAATGAAAACTCTAAAACTACTCATACTCTTGCTTATATTGCCATTATTAGCCTTTGGCAAAGACATATTGAAAGGATACGTTGTCGACCAGAACAAGCAGCCGCTGATTGGCGCATCTGTTCGCTGGGAAGACGAAAAAACAGGCGTCATTACCGACGAAAAAGGCTATTTTGAAATAGCCGGCGTTGTACATAAAAACCATATGCTATTGGTATCGTATGTAGGATTCAATGACAAATCGGTACACTTACACGATTTCTCCCACGAGCTGACTGTTGTACTCGAAGAAAACAACGAACTTGCCGAGGTGGTAATAGAAAAGACGCCTCCGGGAACCATCAAATCGCGTAAGCAACTGCTCAATACAGAAAAGATAACAACAAAGGAACTGCACCGCGCCGCTTGCTGCAACCTGTCGGAAAGTTTCGAAACCAACCCCTCTGTCGATGTCTCGTTTAGCGATGCCGTAACAGGCGCAAAACAGATACAACTGCTGGGGCTTGCCGGAACTTATGTACAAACCCTGACCGAAAACTACCCTAACTTCAGGGGAAGCGCCTCGGTCTATGGACTGGATTATGTACCGGGGCCGTGGATGGAAAGCATACAGGTATCGAAAGGGGCGGCATCGGTAAAAAACGGCTATGAGTCTATCACCGGACAGATGAATGTGGAATATAAGAAACCGGATCATGCCGACCCGTTGAGTCTCAATGTATTTACCAGCGATGCCGGACGCTATGAAGGAAATGCCGATGCAGCTTTCGCGTTAAGCGACAATGTAAGTACAGGGCTATTCCTGCATTATTCGAACGAGACTGCAACCCACGACGACAATGACGACAGCTTCCTGGACTCTCCCAAAAAGCACCAGTTCAATATGATGAACCGGTGGCACTACACATCCGGGAAATATGCAGGGCAAGCCGGATTCCGGTTCTTGCAGGATTACCGTACCAGCGGGCAAACCATGCACACTCTCAACGATGCTTCAGTAAACAAGGATAACCCGTTCGAGATATCTATAAAAGCCAACAGGGGCGAGTTTTACTCCAAGAACTCATATACCTTCGACGAAGAGCTAAACAGCAACATGGCATTGATAGTTACAGGCTCGTACCACGACCAGAAATCGCAGTATGCAGGACAAAGGTATAATGTATATGGCAACAACCTCTATGCCTCGCTAATGTTTGAGATAGAACCAACTCTGGAACACCGCCTTAGTGCAGGCTTAAGCCTGAATTGGGACAAGTATAGCCAGACTATCGACCTTTTCCAGCCGATAACTGTACAGCCTGACAAAGAGACTACCAGCGGCGGATATTTGCAATATACATTCAACAAGAACGACAAGTTTATTGCCCTTGCCGGCATCCGTGCCGACTATAGCACATTGCATAAGAAGACATTCGTAACCCCTCGCCTGCACCTTAAATATATGCCGTTCGAATGGCTGAATATGAGGGCTTCGGCAGGAAAAGGCTACCGCACTGTATTCGTTATGCCCGAAAACAGCTTCTATCTGGCAAGCAGCCGCAAAATAGAAATAGCAAACAACCTGAAACAAGAATCGGCCTGGAACTATGGTACAAGCATCTCTTTCCACATACCGATCGGCGGCGAAGAGCTTACCATATCGGGAGAATGGTACAGGACAGACTTCGACAATCAGGTAGTTACCGATGTAGACAGCGACCCGCATAAAGTTCAATTCTACAATCTGGATGGAAAATCGTATGCCAATAGTTTTCAGGTAGAAGTATCATATCCCCTGTTCAAGGGCTTTAACATATTGGGAGCGTATCGCCGAACAATAGCTAAAACCGAATATCAGGGAAAACTATTGAAGAAACCATTGGTGAGCGACTATAAAGCATTGGCTACCGCATCGTACGAAACTCCTCTGAGTAAATGGGTATTCGACCTCACCGCCCAGTTCAACGGTGGCGGACGCATGCCTGCTCCGGATGCAAATAACCCTTTGTGGAAAAACACATTTGGCTCGTACACTATAATGAATGCCCAGATAACAAAGAACTTCCGCACATGGAGCATTTATGCCGGGGCAGAAAATATTACGGATTTCAAGCAGAAGAATCCGATAGTATCGCCGGAAAACCCATTCGGAAACGACTTTGACGCAACAATGGTGTGGGGGCCTACAATGGGACGCAAGTTTTATGTAGGGCTTAGGTACACAATAGGAAAATAAGCGAAAGATCTGATATACAAGAAGAAGGTGTCCCAAATGTAATAAGGGGCACCTTCTTTATTGTCGGCTCGACTCTATATAGACTCATTGGTAATACTCAAATTCAAACGACAGGCTATCATATATTTCCCGTTTCAGTGGGTCTTCCTCATCTTTGAATGCAGCGAGTTTTTGCAGTATAGTATCGCCTTCTTCTTTCGATTGCCTGCCGATATGCTTAAGCGCAAGAATTGCAGCATTGCGCAAAAATATATCGGAAGAAATAATATCGTCGAGAATGTATTTAAACTCTTTTGCCTGCACAGGCTCTAAGGTTTTCGAAAGCGACAACCGGGCCAGTAGCCAGTATGCAGTAGTACGTATATTCTCTTCCCGGCTATTTTTCCAGTCATATATCAGTTTATTTGCAAAGGCTAGATTCTGGAAAAGGTTTGCGCACACCTGCTCTCTGATCTCCTGGTTCGGTATTTCCTTTACCCACATCTCTGCATCGTGCTCTGTAAAAGCCGATAGTGGATAAAGTATCGTTGCCAGAATCTTGAGTTCGCGCACATCTTCCTTCCATAAGGTATTCGCCAGCCGTGCATCAGCATCGTAGTGTCGGGCTATATCTTTTATTTGCTGGATAACAAGTCCGAAGTTCAATTTATAGGCCATCCCTTTCTGGCGCATACTCGAAGAAGTCACTCCATTCATTGCCAGACGGCAACGTTTGCGCATATCGCGTATAATATCTGTATGCATATTACTTATACTTCAAAGTCTACAGCCTTCCTATCCATTACAGCCTCTCTGATAAAGGGCAGCAAAGCCTGATGCAATGGGTGGTTTTGATATATATCGAGGTTTTTTCTTTCTGCCAGTTCCGAATACAGCACTACATCGAAATTGCCATTGCCCAGAAAATCTATACCGACTTCGATATGCAATAGGCCTTCTATTTTGCCTCTCAATGCTTCCAGCTTTTCTTTAACCAATAAGGCATTGGTTTGTTTGTTGTTTATATGTTTGACCATAATCTTGTTTGTTAGAATGTATTGGTAAATAGTAGAGCCTGTTTAAAGGATATCTAAACAGGCTCTAAGTTATAATGTGTCTTATTTGAGGAGTCCGGCTATTTTTTCACTTGCCTGCCCGGCAGTCAGTCCCCGCTCCAGTATTTTTCCGTCTTTATCCAATAGTACCAAATGAGGTATTGAATTAACTCCATACGCAGCTGAAAGGGCGCTATCCCATTTTTTCAGGTCGGATATTTGCGGCCACGTTATTTTCAGCTCTTTAATTCCGGCTATCCATTTCGCGTTGTCGTCATCTAAAGAGATCCCCACTATTTCCAGGCCTTTATTCTTATATGCTGCGTAAAGTTTCACCAACTCCGGCGTTTCTTCTTTGCATGGAGAACACCATGAAGCCCAGAAGTCGACCAATACATATTTTCCCTTACCTACATAGTCGGAAAGGGCAGCATCTTTTCCTTCAGGAGTTTTGCCTTTCAGGTCGGTATATACTTTGCCTATCGATGTAGCATCGAGTATAGCTATGCGGGCATCTATTTTTTGAATACTCTCACTTGTTTTATACTCAGGCTTTACATTGGCAGATAACTCTTTCATCTGGTCGAGTGAGAACATATACGAGCGGTTTGCCAAGAAATAAGCACCTAACTGGTTGCCTATATTTGCTTTCACAAAGTTGAAAGTAGCTTCTTTGGCTTTGTCGGTCAACTGCTTGCTTTCTTCTTTCAGCACTTTGATGTTAGCAGATGTAGTGTCTGCCTTAGCTCTTTCGCCCAACAATCTTCGTTGAAGGTTTAAATCCTGCAATGTAGATGCAAACAGTTGGTACGAATTGTTGAGAGACGTACCTTCTACTGTGTTTATAGTATCGAGCGACAATTTGATATCGCCGGCTTCGACTACAACAAGGGCAGGTTTTACAAATTCAGGGCTATTGTCCAATACTACAAAATGCACTGTCGGCCCTTCTTTAGCCAATCCTTTGAATATAAACTGGCCGTCTACAATATTGGCTGTGTCGATTGTTACTTTATCTTTCCAATTGGGAGCCAAAGTCTGTAAAAAGACTTGTTGCCCATCATATTTCCCGTTAGGAGCTTTTCCGGTGATGGTAAATGCTTCCTTTTCGGCACACGATGCAAGAAGCATTGCCGCAGCAGAGATAAATAATATAATCTTTTTCATATAACTTGCAATAAATAAATAGATTAATAAATACTTGTTTTTTTATCTTGTTAGTAGTTAGAACAACAAAGTCAAGCAAATTGTTTTTTGGGCGGCTTATTTTAGTATTTCGGTTACTTTGTCTGCCAAGTCTTTATCTTTAAGATCTTTACTTACAATTACTCCCTTCTCGTTTATAAGGATGGAATGAGGAATGGACAGTACATTGTAGATATCTACAGCCTTACCTAAATCGTCGGCCAATTGTACCCATTTCATATTGTAACTCTCTATGCCATTTAGCCATACCATGCGGTCGTCGTCTATAGATATGCCGATAATCTCCAGGCCTTTGTCGCGGTAGGCGTTGTATAGTTTATTCAGGGTTTCAACTTCCTTTGCTACATTCGGATTTCCCGCAGCCCAGAAATAAAGGATGACACACCTATTCCCTTGTATAAAGTGGGATATAAGACGCGGCTCACCGTTTATATCTACTAAAGATACATCGGCAAAAGAGTCTCCGATTTCCGGCACTACCCTGTTCAACTGCTCTTCTATTTTCATCATCACAGGATGGGCTTTAAATGTGCTGTCAGACAAAGCGTATAACTCCTTTATCTGCTCTATCGAAAACTTGCTGACGTCTGACAAGAACAATAGCTTACCTGCTTCGCTGTTTATATTAGATTTTACTACATCGAAATATGCCGACGACATTTCCTCCTGCAACTTGGCCATCCTGGTTACAGCATCTTGTCCGGCCGAGTCGAGTGGAACTGCTTCTACCGAGCCAGCGTCCTGGGCTTCCTGATACAATTTTGTAATATTGTTTTGTATTAAATGTACCTTGTTCAGCTTCTCATTACCAGTGCTTCCTGCCAGCGACAATCCGCCTCTTTCGTCGAAAGCTATTTCCAGTTTTCCCGGCTCTAATATCAATGTGCCGATAGGTGTATATTCTTCTACAGCCGGCAATTTGCCTATCGAGATAATGCCGAGAGTAGGTTCGCCGTTGAGAACTCCCTCAAAAGAGAATGCTTTATTTTTTATTATCGCAGAATCTACTACAGAAGTGGTTTCTGCGTTGAGGCTGTCCATCTTTTGCAGATAGATAGTTTTTCCATCGAAGATAGTATCGGCAAAGCTTCCTTTTATGGAATAGGAATCCTTACCTTGGCATGATATTAATATCACTATTGAAACAAGTGAAAAGGCTATAGCTAGTTTTTTCATTCAATAAAACAATTATCGTTATTACTACTGTATTCTTATCGCAAAGATAGACAATTACTTATTTAGACAAACCGGAAGCCGGGTTGTAATTAGGGTAAACCCATGAAATTTATTTGGACTCAATTCTGAACTTTGTAGGGCGAACTGAAAATCGACGGAGTCAATTATCATTCGCCTGCGGATTTTCTCTATTTCAGGCGAATGATAATTCGCCCCTACAGCAGCCAAAACTGAAATGTCATTTTTCAAGGGTTTGCCCGAGATTGTAATTCAACGAAATTCCACCTTGCCGTTTCCATTACCTGCGCTATATCGTCTTTGATAAAGGAAATCACAGGCTGCACCGAATCTATATTTATTTGTTGGTCGAAATACAAAGCGCCCCTCAAGAAATTAGAACGGTTGTCTGTCATATAAAATTGTAAGGGAGAAGCTACATCTCCTTCTATTGTGTACAATTTTCCATAAACTCCGGACGAAGGATTCTCATAATCTGTTTGCAATATGCCCGATGATTTTGCCATGTGGCTATATGCTAAGTGGCGGCTGTCTTCTATCAGTTCCGGCAATTTCGATTTTGGTGTTTGTATATAAGTGCAAAAGATTTTGGCGTGGAACTGACGGTATATAATATTGAACCATATCTCTTTCTGCCCTCCCTCATCTTTCCTTTGCTCCTCTTTTACAGTTGCATCCGAAGGATAATAAAAAGAAATATGGCCATTATTATAACTTACAGCAGATATGCTTTCTCTTTCTATACGGGGATAACCATTCGGCTTTGGCGTAGTATCGCTATTACACGAAAGAAGGATAATCATACCAATACAAAGGATGTATTTTGCCATAGGTTATACAACTGTTTTAGAATGGCAGGTCGTCATCGTCGTCCACATTGCTCTGAACCGGATAAGATGGCGCACCCTGATTGTTGGATTGCATTGGCGGCACATCGTTGTCTTGTTCGCGCCTTCTGCCTCCGAGCAACTCCATGTTGTCGGCATATATTTCATACACATAACGTTTCACGCCGTTAGCATCGTCGTAGGTACGCGAGCGGATTTTTCCCTCTACATATACTTGCGAACCTTTTCTTACAAATTGTTCGGCAACCTTAGCCAAGCCTCTCCAGCACACTATGTTGTGCCACTCCGTGCGGTCGGGTATCTGAGTGCCATTTGCAGCGGTATAGCCCCTTTCGGTGGTTGCCAGTGTAAAGTTAGCAACTACACCTCCGTTGTCGAAATATTTTACATCAGGGTCTTTTCCTACGTTACCTATAAGTACGACTTTGTTTACAGACATGTTTTTATGTTTTATGGTTGATCGTTATTTGCGCAAATATAGTGAAAAATCGGGTTCGAGTGTTCAATTCCTCAAACAAGAATGATGAAGCCTGTCCGGGTTTTCGAACAAGCTTCGATCGACATATTTCCATCTTATTTTTTTATATAATCTTGCAAAGCCTTCACATACTGTTCAAATGCGTCTATTCCAGTCTTTGTTATCTTGCACACGGTTTTCGGTCTTTTGCCATCTATAAACTTGTTGACATTTATATATCCTGCTTCGCTAAGCTTCTCTATCTGTACGCTCAGGTTTCCGGCCGTGGCTCCCGTTTTTTCCTTTATATAGACAAAGTCGGCTTCTTCGACAGACAACAGCAATGAGATTATAGCCAGACGCAGCTGTGAATGTAATAATGGGTCGAGCTCTTTAAACATCCTTTTCAGCCTTTTTATTCAACATATGCCCCGGAACCGACAAGCCTGCTACAGCACAAACAGCGAGGAGTATAAATTGGAAATTAGGGTATCCCAACAGGTAAGCCACTCCGCACAGCAACGCTCCTGTCCAGAAAACAGCAGCGCCATATATATAAGGGCGGTAGCGTGTGGCAATAGCTGTTGTATATTGTGCTGCGCCCATCATTATCAGCAATGTAGGGGTGATGACAATACCCAGATAGCTGGATTTAATCGCATAGGCAGTAACGAAGACTACTGCCAAGAATATGGCGACTGAAATAGGAAATGCTATCCATATAGCACTTACAATAGCATCTATATGAGTTTTCACAACCTCTTCTTTCTTTCGCTTGTAGTCGATAAAATTGGCTATTACAGCCATCGGAAACATCAGCATCCATACCCAAAACGACTGTAGAGGGTTGTCCAGAGTATAGATCAGTATGAAATTTAACAACGCTGTACAGGCAACAAAGTAACCGCAGAATATAGAGGAGTTAGCTGCTCCTTTCCTGAAATTGTTGCGTGCATGGCCTATCATTTCGTTAATGATTCTGAGGCTATCTTGTCCGGTAAAATTCTGTTCCATAATAGTAAGTCTTTCTTTTGTTTTGGCTTTCGGACTTTAACTCTTAGTAGTCGGAAGCCACAAAGTTAATTATTTATATCAATCGGCCGGTGAAAATTAATGTAAACATCCCTGTTACTTTTCCTACACTGACCCTGTTTAAAACCCGCATTCCCTTAACCTATTTTCACAATATATAGTTAAAAAGTAACACTTGTAACACATTTTCTTCACTTTCTCATTGTTACTTTTCGTGGCTTTGCCTATTTCCCTCTTCGGGGTAGAGCTGTTAAGTTCTGATTTCTTATTACACTGAGAAACATTGAGCATAACAGTGAGGTTCACTGAGATTTTTTCTCCCTCAGTGTTTCTCAGTGGCTTCTTCGTGTATCTCAGTGTCATATTTTATTTTTTTAAAGTATTATTTCGTTTAGAACTTAACAGCCCTGCCCTTTGGGGGGATAAAGGGGGGCTTATATAGATAAACTTTTCAGCTCTCGATCCACATTATTTAATTGCAGACATAAGGTTTATCTCTATCCTGCTGTCTCCTTTTACTTCAAATTTGCATTCCTCGAAGCTAGGCGGACGCTTGATTATTGCAGGGTCTACATTGTTGCTGAAACCATATTTCTCGGTCGGTATGCCCCATTGCCCCATATCCAGTTTTCCGTTTTGGTTTTCGTCCTGAAAGATTGCGATTGCATATTGTCCGTCTGCTACATTGTCGAGGCCGACTTCCATAATATTATTACTTATACCTACTATCTTGCCCGAATAATTGTTCTTGCCCAGAAATGGCGACTGAGCATCATACAGAGCTACGTATAGGCTTCCTGTAGGATTATCAATTCCACTTATTTCTAGTGTCAATTTACTTTGGGCATTTACACTGGCGATTGCTGCAAAGATTAATGCGATTGGTAAGAATACAAATTTTTTCATAACTGCAATATTTAAATGATTAATATATCGCAAATATAAATCAGTTTATATTATAAACCAAATTATTTTATAAATAATTTTACACAATCTTCAAGGCTTGTAGAATATCATTTTGCAAATCTTCCATATCTTCCAATCCGACTGACAAGCGAAGCAGATTATCTTCTATCCCCATCACCATTTTCATATCGGGCGAAAATGTACCGTAGATAGTCGATTCGGGATGTATAATAAGGCTTTTGTTATCGAAGAGATTGGTTGCGCGGCGTATTATCCGCAGGCGATCCATAAAGCTGTAGCAAGCCTGCTTGTCCTTTAGGCAAAAGGTAAGCATTGCTCCCGGATTGCCAATAAACAATTCGTCCGAAATAGCTTTGTAGGGCGACGACTCCAGCCGGGTATATCCCACTTTCATCACTTCGGCATGCTGTTCCAGCAGTTGAGCCAGATGATATGCCGACGCCGACATCTTTTCGAAACGCAGTTGCAATGTTTCCATCCCCAACGATTGCAAATAAGCGGCTTCGGGATCCATAGCCGCCCCTATATTGCGGGCGATCTCGCGTTTCAGTTTGAATGTAAATTGAGACACGCCATCCGTCTTTTTCACCGATTTCAGGCGTTGGTTATGCTCCCAGTCGAATGTGCCATAGTCGAGTATAGCACCGCCGATAGAGGTGGCACCGCCCGAAATATATTTGGTAGTAGAAACCACTTCGATATCGACACCGGCCTTGCGGGCATCGAAGCCACACCAGGGCACAATGGTAGTATCGACAATAAGAGGAATATTCTGCGCTTTCAATACTTTCGAGATTTGGGGCAGGTCGGCAACCTCAAGATGGGGGTTGGTTATCAGTTCGCAGAAAAAGGCACAGGTATTTTCATCAATAGCGGACGCTATTTCTTCGATATTGTCCGTATCTACAAACCTGACCTCTACGCCAAAAGCTTCGAGTGTAAACTTAAAGAATGAGAAAGTATTGCCAAACAGATGTGGGGAAGTTACGATATTGCTCCCGGCATAGGCCAACGCCAGAAATGTATTGGATATGGCTGCCATACCCGAAGCCACCATCTGCACATTTTCCGCACCTGAAGCTGCTTTTATCTTTTGCTCAAGATTCTCTACAGTGGGGTTTGTGATGCGGCTATAGGTATGGGAAGGAATATCTTCCCTGTACTGGAACGCGGCAGCAATGCTTTCCGAATCGGGAAATTCGAATGCGGCATTGCGATAGACAGGCATTGTGATAGACCGATGGGCATCTTCTTTGCCAAAACGCTCGTTTATTATGCGTGTAGAAAAACTTTTTTTCTGAAAATCCTTGTCAGCCATTGATATATGACATTATATGTTTTGAGATTCAAAGGTAGAAAGAGTTGATGAATAACACACATTTACATTGTGCAAAATACTATAAAATCACTCCCAGAAATCGAAAAAATGATGAACCGGGCCATGACCTTTCCCTATTTCGTATGCCGCTCCGGCAACAATGGACTTATTGATATAATCTTTTGCTTTTGTAGCGGCTTCGTTCAACGACAGTCCGTGAGCAAGGAATGCTGTTATAGCCGACGAGAAAGTGCAGCCTGTACCATGTGTGTTCTTTGTATCAATACGCTGAAATGGCAGTTCTATAATATCTCCGGTTTCGGCATTGTAGAATACATCGGTCAGCTTATCTTCTGTAAGATGCCCTGCTTTCAGCATCACAGAGACTTTATTCCCACACGACAAGTCTTTGATGACATAAGGTAAATCCTGCTGGCTTTTTATCTTCGCCCCAAGCAGTATTTCGGCTTCGGGTATATTAGGCGTAATGACGCGGACAAAAGGGATAAGCTCGTTTTTCAATGTGGAGATAGCTTCGTCCTGCAACAGTTTGTCGCCCGATGTGGCAACCATCACCGGATCGAGTACAATGTTCCTTATATCATATTTTGCCAGCGTATCCCTTACCGACAATATCAATTCCGATGAATGGAGCATACCTATTTTAATGGCATCTGCGCCGATATCGTCCAATACGGATTTTATTTGCCCTGCAACAAAAGACACAGGGATAGGATGCACACCTGTCACCCCTACTGTATTTTCGTCTACTACGGCCACAATAACCGTAGCCCCGTAGCAACCACAGGCAGAGAATGTTTTCAAATCGGCCTGGATGCCCGCGCCGCCGCTGGGATCGCTTCCCGCAATGGATAGTGCAGTTTTATAATGTTTCATTTTTCTAAATAATCTTTGTTTTTACACCGCCCACTCTTCCAATCTCCATGCACTATCCCAGAACAGCCATTCCATACGCGAACACATCACATAAGCTTCGGTCATGGCTTGTCGCTGTTCTTCCGTACATTTACCCGCCAGCTCGTCACATATGGAGATAGCCAGCTTAACAGATTGTTCAAAAGCGTCTCCACCATAGGTATCTATCCAACTTTGATACCGGTTTTCTCCTTTCGTCTGGTTTGTCAATATATAATCGCCAACCTCCTTGTAAATCCAAAAGCAGGGTAAAACCGCTGCTGCCATCACCTCAACCGGAGCGATAGCTGATTGCTTCTGCAGGAAAGAAGTATATAGTAAACAACTTGGCGACATTTCAGGTTTATCAGTCCGGGCGATTTGACTAACAAAAGTTTCGTGCAATGCTTTTTCCACAGCCATGCTATCGCCTGCGAAATGGATAAAGGCTTCGATATGTTCCGGCTTTTTTAGCTTTGATGCAATGCTTGTCAGCACTTTCCCATATTCGGCAAGGTACAAGGCATCTTGCTGAATATAGAATGTAAATTTTTCGCGGTCTAGCGAACCGTCCATTAATCCCTGTATAAAAGGTTGTTCCAATATCTTTCTATAAGTAGGCTCTGCTGCCAGCCATGCCTGTTCACTCCATTTCATATTTATTTCTTTTTGGTATTATCTACTATATTCTTCAACTCTCGTGCTGCTTGCTGTGGGTCGTTGGCCGACATTATTGCCGATACCACAGAAATGCCATCTGCTCCGGCTGCGATTATTGCATCTGCATTAGCTTGGTTAATACCGCCAATGCCTACCGATGGATGCCTGCTAATTCTTGCTATTTCCCTGATACCTTCCAAACCCAGGGCGGTAGCTGTATCTGTTTTTGTCAATGTGCTGAAAACGGGGGATATCCCGATATAATCGACATCTAGCTTATTTGCATCTATCGCGTCCTGCACGTTTTCTACCGATAGTCCTATAATCTTATCTTTGCCCAACAAGCGGCGGGCTACATCGTAAGGCATATCGCTTTGCCCGATATGAAGCCCTTCGGCATCGCAAGCCAAAGCAATATCCAACCTGTCGTTTATGATAAGAGGGACATTGTAAGGTTGCAGACAAGCTTTTAGCTGCATAGCCAGATTGTAAAATTCTAGTGTGGAAGCATCCTTTTCCCTCAGTTGAACCATCGTTACACCGCCTTTCACCGCGGCATGTACGACACCGACCAGCGGACGCCCCAAAGCCAGCAACCTGTCTGTAACCAGATATAAGCTTAAATCTGATGATTTCATTACTTGATATTATTCTTTATAGTCTCACCATTCAGGTTATATAATTCATCGAGGAAATTGACTTGCAAACTTCCATTACCCGACGACTTCGTGGCAGCAATCTCTCCGGCGATGCCCATCACAGCCATCCCGTGCGTTGCAGCTTGCAGCATATCGGGGTTTATGGCAGCAAAGGCGGCAACTACAGCCGTTGCAGTGCAGCCCATACCCGTAACACGCGCCATCATCGGGTTGCCATTTTCTACTGTGCTTACCCGTTCGCCGTCTGTTATGTAATCGGTTTGCCCACTGATAACAACCACCGCGCCGGTTTGTTTAGCCAGCAGTTTAGCCGAATCGAGGGCAGAGTCGGACGAATCGGTACTGTCTACACCTTTGGTCTGTACATTGCTATTGCACAGCGCTATTATCTCCGAAGCATTTCCCCTGATAATGGATGGCTTACATTCGTCTATTATTTGTGTGCAGACCCTGTTGCGATAAGGTGTTGCCCCTGCTCCTACAGGATCGAAAACGATGGGCGTGCCTTTTGCCAATGCTGTCTTTCCGGCTATCAGCATAGCTTCTACCCAAGCGGGTTCTAATGTACCGATATTGACGACAAGGGCAGAGGCTATACTTGCCATATCGGCTACCTCCTCCAGCGAGTGAGCCATTACGGGCGATGCGCCGATAGCCAGCAATCCGTTGGCTGTGTTGTTCATCACTACATAGTTGGTAATATTATGCACCAGTGGCGATTTAGACCTTACGGCATTCAGGTCGCGAATCAAATCTTGTGTATTTATCATTATTGAGTTTTTAGTTAATAGTTTACAAAAAAAAGCCGCTTCGCAGGATACGAAACGGCTGATATTAATATAATGTTTAAAACTTATATTCCTCTAAAAGCTACCGTTTCCCTACGATGTCAATTACAACATATCAGGTTCAAGGGTTTAATCTCAGCCCTCCATTCAGAAGGACACCCCTAACGAGCGATGCAAACTTACGAAAATTATTCTAATCGAGGAGTTTTATTTCTCAGAAATTTTGATGTGTTTGTCCTATCAGAAATTAGAGTTTCTTCCTTTTTCTATTCTTTATTTGCAACCAACACCGGCTTTATCTTTATTTGCAATACATGCACAAAGGGCAACCGGGATATGGGATTTAGGTTTGCTTCGGTAATTCTGAACAAGTAATATACATTGTTCATTTTATCTTCTACAAAATGGATCACCCTGTTGTCTACGGCAAACACATCGCTTTTAGAGCTTTCGGTAGAACAATAAACAGGTTCGGAATTATCATTTTCCTGTATTTGATAGATAGTACCTCTTGCCGAGTCCGTCACCTTCAGATAATAGGGGCATCCCTTCAGATAGTTCCCTTGCTTTGTCCATCCCGACGCCTGTTTTTCCCATTTTACTAAAGCATAGTCGCTCGATTCGGCCACAGCCTGGTCGATGGTATTGAAAAGCCCTGTCCCATCCAGCGACAATACAGCAAACCGGCCTACGGTATTGTTTTCTGATTTTAGATTAATAAATTGTTTCTGGGAATCTACATAGGGTGTTAACAATCTGGTGCTATCCACTATATTTGTGTCGGCGAGTGAAGCCGAACCAACCGCCTTCTTGTCGTATGTCAGAAATGCGAAATAAGAAATAACGGCAACCACAATCTCTATTATAAGCGCCAGAAACAATTTCTTTTTATACCATTCCGATATCTTTATCCAATCGGGAATACTCAATACAGCGAGGGCTGCGGTCAATCCAAAGACGACTAATATTGTGTATTTTAAAACCTCTTCAAAAACCATAGCATGAAATAGATTTACAGGTTAACGATACATTTGACTTCCACACCTACAATATTAATAAATTTTACTTAAATAGCCTACAATTATCATAATGTAAATCAGGGCAAAATTATCATTCGCCCGCAGATTTTCCCTATTCCGGGCGAATGATAATTCGCCCCTACAGTAGTCAAAACTGGAATATCATTTTTTCATGCGTTTGCCCTGTAATGTAAATCAATTTCTTTTGCCAAAACTGTCATTTTGGCAAATGGATCTCTTTGGCAAATATTTTGAACGAATTTTATTAATGAATTGTTATTGATAAAGAAAGGATTAAAGAGCTGAAATAAAATCGGATTACTTTATCTATAAGATTTGATGTGCCGGTATGCCAATGCGAAGAGGGAGAAAAAGTAACGATTGAAAATGGAGTAATAGATGTTACTTTTTCAACAGTAAAACATTATAAATAAACAACATATGAATTTCAATAATTTCACAATCAAATCTCAGGAAGCCATACAAAAAGCCGTTGAGATAACAAGAGAGAAAGGACAACAATCCATAGAGCCTGCACACCTGTTATTGGGAGTGATAATGACCGGGGAAAATATTGTCAATTTCCTTTTTCAGAAATTGGGTGCCAATCCGGGGCATATCACCTCCCTACTCAGCAAAGAGACTGATTCATTCCCCAAAGTTTCGGGTGGAGAGCCATACCTCAGCCGCGAAAGCAATTCGGCTTTGGACAAGGCTGCCGATTATGCAAAGAAGATGGGTGACCAGTTTGTTTCCATCGAACACCTGCTGCTCGGTATATTATCAGGTAAAAGTTCGGCTGCACAAATGCTGAAAGACGCAGGCATATCGGAGAAAGACCTACAATCAGCTATCGGCGAACTGCGACAAGGCAGCAACGTAACCAGCCAATCGACAGAAGATACTTACCAATCGTTGGAAAAATATGCCATCAACCTGACGCAGAGGGCACGCGACGGCAAACTCGACCCCGTGATTGGACGCGACGATGAGATACGCCGTGTATTGCAAATACTGAGTCGCCGCACCAAAAACAATCCGATACTGATAGGCGAACCGGGTACAGGTAAGACCGCTATTGCCGAAGGGTTGGCTCACCGTATCGTTCGCGGCGATGTTCCCGAAAACCTGAAAAGCAAGCAAATATACTCGCTCGACATGGGTGCTTTGATTGCCGGGGCAAAATATAAAGGAGAATTTGAAGAACGGCTGAAATCGGTAGTCAACGAGGTTACGAAATCGGAAGGCGAGATCATCTTGTTTATCGACGAAATACACACCCTTGTGGGAGCAGGAAAAAGCGAAGGTGCGATGGATGCCGCCAATATACTGAAACCGGCTTTGGCACGGGGCGAACTGCGTTCTATCGGCGCAACCACATTAGACGAGTATCAGAAATACTTTGAAAAGGACAAAGCCCTCGAACGCCGTTTCCAAACCGTAATGGTAGACGAGCCAAGCGAAATGGACGCTATATCCATCTTGCGCGGATTGAAAGAGAAGTATGAAAACCATCACAAGGTGCGTATCAAAGATGAGGCGATTATCGCTGCTGTACAGCTATCGAGCCGCTATATTACCGACCGCTTCCTTCCCGACAAGGCTATCGACCTGATGGACGAGGCTGCCGCGAAACTCAGGATGGAAGTGGACTCTGTACCAATGGAACTGGATGAGAAAAGCCGCCGTATAAAACAGCTCGAAATAGAAAGGGAAGCTATACGCCGCGAAAACGACAAGGCGAAGGAGGAAGACCTGTCGAAACAGATAAGCGCACTGAAAGAAGAAGAAAAAGACCTGCAAGCCAAATGGCAAGCCGAGAAAGATGTCATCAATAAGATACAACAAAACAAGATAGATATAGAAAATGCCAAGTTTGAAGCAGATAAGGCCGAACGCGAAGGCGATTATGGAAAGGTTGCCGAACTGCGGTATGGCAAACTGAAAGAACTGGAAGACGGCATAGAAAAACTACAAGTACAGCTTCGCGAAATGCAGGGCAGCCAGGCAATGGTGAAAGAAGAGGTAGACTCGTTCGATATAGCCGATGTGGTTTCCCGCTGGACAGGCATACCTGTAAATAAGATGCTGCAAAGCGAACGCGACAAGTTGCTCAATCTGGAAGATGAATTGCACAGGCGGGTAGTTGGGCAGGATGAGGCGATTGCTGCCGTATCGAATGCCATACGCCGCAGCCGTGCCGGATTGCAAGACCCGAAACGCCCTATCGGCTCATTCATCTTTTTAGGAACAACAGGGGTTGGCAAAACCGAACTGGCAAAGGCGCTTGCCGAGTTTCTCTTCGACGACGAGAATATGATGACGCGTATAGACATGAGCGAATATCAGGAAAAATTCAGTGCGACCCGCCTTGTTGGAGCACCTCCGGGATATGTTGGTTATGATGAAGGCGGACAATTGACCGAAGCCATCAGGCGGAAGCCTTATTCTGTTGTCTTATTCGATGAGATAGAAAAGGCTCACCCCGATGTATTCAATATCCTGCTGCAAGTGCTGGATGACGGGCGTCTGACCGACAATAAAGGGCGTGTGGTAAACTTTAAGAACACCATCATCATTATGACATCGAATATGGGTTCGGGGCTTATACGCCAGAACTTTATGGGCATCACCCCTAAAAACCGGGACGAGGTGGTTGAGAAAACGAAGAACGAGGTGTTGGATATGCTGAAAGTCAATATCCGCCCTGAGTTTTTGAACCGTATCGACGAGATCATTATGTTCGAACCACTCAATGTAAAAGAGATAGAACAAGTGGTACGGATACAACTGGACGGCGTTGTGAAGATGCTCCAAAAGAACGGCGTACAGCTAGAATTTACAGACGAAGCTATTGCCTGGATTGCCCAGATGGGATTCGACCCTGAGTTTGGGGCTCGTCCTGTGAAACGGGTAATTCAGCGAATGGTACTCGATACGCTGTCGAAACAATTGTTGGCTGGAACGATAAATAAGTCAACTCCGATTATTATTGATATGAAAGACGGGGAGCTGAGTTTCGGGAATTAACAGGTTTTGCACTTTTCTATGCCAGCACCATTAACTTTGCGTGTGGGGTATCCAGCCACCGAAAACGGCGTAGGATGAAAAAGAACATTTTATAGTTAGAGCCTATTTACAGCAATTTGCTATGTGCAATTAGCATTATTGGAGATATAATTGAATTTGACTACTTTTTCTATTATTTGTAAAAGATTGCTTCCTGCTTTTCAAATAAAAAATAGTACTTTTGCACTCTAAACGGATAAAATCAATTTTAGCAGTAATTTGCTGATAAATATGAAAATTCAGATCATAAACGGGCCAAATTTGAATCTACTGGGGAAGCGTGAGCCGGACATCTATGGCAACTCTTCGTTCGAGTCTTATTTTGCCCATCTTCAGCAAGAGTATCCCGAGTGCGAATTGTCATATTTCCAGTCGAACCACGAAGGAGCGATAATAGACAAATTGCACGAAGTTGGTTTTTATACCGATGGTGTCGTGCTGAATGCAGGCGCATACACACACACATCGATTGCTATCCACGATGCGATAAAAGCTATTACAACACCGGTTCTCGAAGTCCATATATCCAATATACATGCACGCGAAGAATTTAGGCATAAGTCGATAATCGCCCCGGCTTGTCAGGGCTCGATGGTCGGATTGGGGTTGTTGGGATATGATCTGGCGATAGACTTTTTTGTGAAAAGATTGAAAACAAAGTAAAAAAACGAAAACAGGAGGTTGCGATTATATCGCATATAAATATAAACCTGCTAACTTGCTGTTTTTTAACCGAAATAATTAGAAAGAACTATTATATTAAATAAATTTCCATTTATGACTCAGAAAAAGACGAAAATTGTAGCTACAATTTCAGATTTGCGATGTGATGTTGATTTCCTGCGTTCCCTTTACAACGAAGGAATTAATGTAGTAAGAATGAACTCGGCTCACATGACCGAAGAAGGCTTTGTTCAGGTAATGACAAACGTACGCGCCGTATCTCCTCATATCGGTATTATGATGGATACAAAAGGTCCTGAAATCCGTACTACCAAAACAGCTACAGATGCAAAGATAGCTGTTAAGACAGGAGATAAAATCAAGGTTGT
The DNA here is from genome assembly GCF_010501105.1 of Dysgonomonas sp. 511. Taxonomy (GTDB): domain Bacteria; phylum Bacteroidota; class Bacteroidia; order Bacteroidales; family Dysgonomonadaceae; genus Dysgonomonas. Next base: position 207,921 of record NZ_QVMQ01000001.1, read on the forward strand.
GGGAGATTTAGATTTTCTTTCTACTCAGGAGCAAATAGGTGTATCTTACCCAAGCATCGTTGCAGATGTGCCCGTAGGCAGCATGTTGTTGATCGATGATGGCGAAACTGCATTGAAAGTTGTAGACAAGACTGCTGAGTACCTTCTTTGCGAGGTTCAAAACGATGGAACAATCGGAAGCCGCAAGAGTGTGAATATTCCGGGCGTAAGCGTAAACCTGCCTTCTATCACAGCTAAAGATAAAAGAAGCATCGAAATCGCTATCGCGAACAAGGCTGACTTCATTGCCCACTCTTTTGTGCGCCACAAACAAGACGTACTCGATGTGCAAAAAATCCTTGACGAGCACAACAGCCCTATCAAGATTATCGCTAAGATCGAAAATCAGGAAGGCGTTGACAATATAGACGAAATCTTCGAAACAGCTTATGGCGTGATGGTTGCCCGTGGCGACTTGGGTATCGAAGTACCACAAGAAAACATTCCTGCTATCCAACGCTTGCTTATCCGTAAAGCTGTAGAATATAAGAAACCTGTTATCGTTGCAACCCAAATGTTGCACACAATGATAGAAAACCCACGCCCTACCCGCGCTGAGGTTACCGATATTGCTAATGCAGTATATTATGGTACTGACGCTGTGATGTTGAGCGGTGAGACTGCTTATGGTAAATACCCAGTAGAGGCTGTTCGCGCAATGGCTCAAATCTGTGCTACTACAGAGCAATCTAAACTAGACGAAAAAGCTATTCCTGTTCCATTCAAAGATTCGGAATACGACACCACCTCTTTCCTTGCAAAACAAGCTGTAAAAGCAGCTACCCAATTGGGAATCTCTGGTATTATTACCGATAGCTACACCGGACGTACAGCACGCACTATTGCTGCTTTCCGCAGTAAATGCCCTGTATATGCTATGTGTTGCAGCGAAGAAGTTGCCCGTCAGCTTTCTGTATGTTACGGCGTAGAAGCTACATATCAGGAATCTACAGGTTACACTACTCACAAACACAAAGAGTATTTCCTTAAGGCATTGAACGGATTGCTCGACAGAGGTCTGATAAAGAAAGAAGATCAGGTTGCTTACCTTAGCGGATCATTCGGCGAAGGAAAAGGAACATCATTCCTCGAAATCAATCAAGTGGGCCGTGTAGTAGATGCTTCAGATGCATTTGAAGTTCCGGTAGACTAATTTCAGTTTTAAGGAATAAGACATAATTACTTTAGCAAAACTACAGCATGGATAATAGGATGTTGTAGTTTTGCTTTTTTCGCATATACACTTTTTACACAACAAATGGAAAATACTCAAACAAAAATCGGACAAGAAGGGGATACTATGAATTTCTCATATGCCACAAGGGCAATGAATATAAATCCAGACACAGAACAAATAGAAAAATACGATGAATATCCAACCAAAGGCTCCCCATTGCAATATACATTCATCTTTCTCACTGTGCTTATATTGGGTGGGGCAATATATCTTTTCGTCACCGGGCATTGGATATTGGGAATAGTAGGTGTATTGGCTACTCTCATCTTTACATTCCTGTCTTATGCCTTCAATAGCTCTCTGAGAAGAGAAGTTGCTTATAAAGACGGACTACTTATTCCGGCAATTATAACCTCTGTCAGCCCTCTCGAAATACTGGCTTTGGCAGATGTATCGGTCATCGAAACATCAGAACCTATATATGGGGTTCGCAAGATGAAGGTAAATAACCTTCCAAATCAAGAAATAGTAAAAGGCGAGAAAGTGCCTTGTGCGGCTCTTTTCGGAGCAGGACACAAGGGATACCGCCGGATGTTCGAGCCTCGTCCTATATGCTGGGGGTATAGTGATAAAGATTTAATAGCGCAAGCCACTCAGGCAATAACCGAAGACAAACCCGAGGGCAACTTTGATGACGAATGGGCTATGCTTAGCGCAATTGAAGCCAAATATGTTGATATAATAAAAGATGAAGATCTGACATTTTTCGATAAAGATTTGAATCTGAAAGAGATTTAAATCCCACTCCTACTTATATTTAGAGCCTGTTAAATATAGTATTTACACAGGCTCTTAAACTAATTATTATTTCTTAGGAGGCTGTTTTGCCCCGCTCTTTTTAATAGAAACCGAGCGTGAGGCTTTAGCCCGAGATTTAGGTTTGTTTGCAGCTACTTTTTGTTTGCCTACCCTTAAACCACTACCTGTTTTTTTCTTTTTCTTTGGTTTGCGGGCAACTTCATTTTCCTCAAAAGAATATTCCCCCTCATCATCGGGTTTATTTTTTACAGTATTCTTTGGTTTAGGATGCTTTTTCTCCATCTGGGCAGCAATGCTCGCTTTCCTGTAATCTGTCTTTATATCATATTCTTTCAAGGCTCTGTTGATAGCCTTATTGCTGTTTGCCGGCTTTTTGGCTGTTGCTGTTTTTTCCGAGTCTTCGAGCAGGTCGAACAATCCCTCTAACTCGGCAGGAGTAAGATCGCGCCAGTTCCCTTGTCCCAGATTGCCTAGTTTTATATTCATCACCTGTATGCGCTCCAGTTTGGTGACCTCATAGTCGAAATATTCGCACATACGCCTGATTTGCCTGTTCAATCCCTGAATCAGCGAAATCTGGAACATATACGGGTTTATCTGCTTTATTTCGCACCTTCGGGTTACACGGTCGAGTATCGGTACACCCTGCGCCATACGTGTGAGGAAATCTTCGGTGATGGGACGGTCTACTGTTACCAGATACTCTTTCTTATGGTTGTTGCCTACCCGTAGTATCTTGTTTACAATGTCGCCATCGTTGGTGAGCAGTATCAAACCCTGAGAATCTTTATCCAAGCGTCCTATCGGGAAGATACGCTGTTCGTGGCGGATGAAATTTACAATATTGTCTCTTTCCTGCGGGTCGGTAGTGCTTACTACGCCTACTGGTTTGTTCAGCATGATATATACCGGTTCTATATCGTTTACTATAAGTTCTCCGTTTACCTTTACTTTCTGTCCCGGAAGAACACGCATACCAATCTCGGCTCGCCTTCCGTTTACAGTAACTTTGCCGTTTTCGATAAGTTTGTCAGCCTCCCTGCGCGAACAAAATCCTGAAGCGCTTATATATTTATTAAGCCTATATTCCATTTTCTTTGATTGTCTAATTTGCTGCTAATTGCTTTTGTCACAATTAACAGTGCAAAGGTAATCACAAGTATGTCAATATCGTACAATTTGGCTGTTATATTTTAACGAGGGTGGCAAAAGTATGCACTAGCCTTATTCTTTTGATGCTGGAAAAGAAGATTTTAGAGTGAACGGGGAAAATTAGCCGGAAACAGGCTCTTAGAAGTCATCTCTACTTTTAATAAAACCACGGAGTTGTGGAAATATAAAAATAAAGCAATATCATTATATTCCACCAGACTCCGTGGTTAAGTGTTTAAATGGGTTTATTATCCTTACGCCTTACTGCAATGAATTACATATCTTTTGATTAATTTCCCTCATTCTGTTTTCTTCCACTTTAATCACTTTGCGGTCATACGTTATCAACCCGTTTATTTCGCCTTCTACATCAGTGGTTTGTGTGTAGACAGCACCCGATATGCCTCTTGGTATAAGTTTAAGAAGATCGTCACCATACTTAATATACTGGTCGGTAACTTCTTTTACATTTTTGAACTGAACATAGCCCCAGTTTTTATCGGTTTGCCACAAGTGCCCTTGTAGGGGAAGTCCTATTCCGCCATATTCGCCAATTACAGTAACGCGGTCGGCGTCATACATCATAAGCTCAGGGCCCGGATATTTGTGATAGTCAAGCATATCACCTACTTTCAGGTAATGATTCCCCCCGCTCGATGGGTTCACCAACCGTGAAGGATCGTAGTATTTTGTCCACTCCACTACTTCTTGTGTATTATGCTGTCCCCATGCTTCATTGAACGGTACCCATACAGCGATGGAAGGATAAGGCATCAGATAATCCATAATCTCTTTCCACTCTTTGCGGAAATTGGTTTCTGACTCAATAGAGTGCCTGACTTCTTTCCCATCGAAATAACGATGCATCACCCATTGGGGGCTTTCGTCTCCATTAGGCATATCCTGCCAAACGAGGATTCCTAAACGGTCGCAATGCGTGTACCAGCGTGCTGGCTCAGTTTTCACATGCTTACGGATCATGTTGTAACCCAAATCCTTCGTCTTCTTAATATCGTAGGCCAACGCTTCGTCGGTAGGCGCTGTATAAAGCCCGTCGGGCCACCATCCCTGATCGAGCGGGCCAAAGTGAAAGATGTCTTTGTTGTTTAACTGCATACGCACGATGCCATCAGAGTCGCGTTTCTTCGAAATTTTACGCATAGCCGCATAGCTGTTCACTTTATCTACCGTTTTGCCCTTTTCTATTAGTGCAACGTCGAGGTCGTAAAGGAATGGGGAGTCGGGAGACCATAACTTAGCATTCGGCACAGGGAGGTCTACACTTTCGCCTGCAACGCATTTTGCAGAAGCAATCACTCTATTGTTCTCTTTTAGAGTTATCTCTATTATATCGGATGGCGAAGTATTTTTAGTACACACTTTCACCCTCAGGTTATTCCTGTCTATATCGGCGACAGGTGTTACGCCAGCTATATACTTGTTGTTGACGGGTTCGAGCCAAACTGTTTGCCATATACCCGAAACAGGGGTGTACCAGATGCCGTTAGGATTAACATTCTGTTTCCCTCTCGGAATATAACTCTGGTCTGTAGGATCCCATACCTTTACGACTAATGTCTGTTCGCCCGTAGTGAGAAATGGAGTAATATCGAAACAAAAAGGAGTGTACCCACCTGTATGTGAACCTACCTTAATATTATTGACATAAACTTCGGTTTTCCAGTCTACCGCTCCAAAGTGGAGAAGGGTGTTTTTTCCTTTCCAGCCCGGAGGTACAGTAAAGGTTCTTTTATACCATAATTCGTTATCTTTTCCCAGTTCTTTTTGTACTCCTGAAAGACTCGACTCAATCGCAAACGGAACCAAAATCTTTCCATCGAACTGCCGTGGTTCGGTTTGTCCTGCCGGACGGATAGCATAGTCCCATAGTCCGTTGAGGTTCTGCCAGTCTTTTCGTTCCATTATAGGACGCGGATATTCCGGCAAAACATTATTAGGGTCGAGCGTTTCGGCCCACGGCGTCTTGATTTTATCACCAGCAGGACTCCATTGCCCAAAGAGGCAAGCAGTTTGCAGCAGTAGCAGAACTATAAGAATGTTCGTTTTTTTATAACACATTTTACTTACTGTTTTTTTATTAAAATATTTTATAATTGTCTCAATTTATGCTATTCAGCAAATCGGTTTTTCCTTCGTTCACAAGCTTTAGGACAAGTTCGCCGAACAGTGTGTTTTGCCATGCAAACCATGCGCGGGTAAAATTGTAATGATCATCCACGTTGAACGATTCGTGCATGAAGCCTGTTCCGGCATCCGTTTTCATCAGTAGCTCGATACATTGTTTTATTTCCGCATCGTTTTGGCTGGTAAATGCTTTCATCATTATGCTCATAGGCCATGCCATATTGTACCCGATATGAGGCCCGCCAATACCTTCCCCATCTTTGCCCCGGAAGAAGTATGGATTGTCTTTGCTCCATACAAATTTTCTTGTATTCTGATAGATAGGGTCATTCACATCTACATCGCCCAAGTAAGGCATTGCCAAAAGGCTCGGCACATTAGCATCATCCATAAGATACTGATTGCCAAAACCGTCGACCTCGAAAGCATAGATATCACCGTACTTCGGATGGTTGCATACTGCATATTTTCTCAAAGCAGCCTCTACTTCGTTTGCCAAATCGACACATTCTTTCGCTTGCGACGGCAGATTGCTTACTGCTGCTAATATTTCTGCAGCTTTGCGCAACGAGCTTACAGCAAAAAAGTTGGACGGAACCAAAAACTGAAAAGTTGTGGCATCGTCAGACGGGCGGAAGGATGATACGATCAGCCCTACAGGGTTTACGGGATTGCCCAAGCCGTTGTTGTTTAATGTATCGAGCTGCCTTTCGGTTTTGCGTTGAAATTTGTAAGGCGTGCTCCCATCTTTGCGTTGTTGTTCTTTAAACGTCTTGAGTATATTGGCTATAGCCTGCAACCATTCGTCGTCGAAGATACTGGTATCTCCTGTCGTTTTCCAGTAATGGTAAGCCAAACGAAGCGGATAGCAAAGAGAGTCTATCTCCCATTTATGCTCGTGGAGCTCGAGTTTCACATCCGTGAAGTCGCTCATCCACTGATGATCCGGGTTAGGGTCGTGCGGGTCGAGGAAAGCATTGGCGTAAGGGTCGATGTTGATGCACTTGAACTGGCGGCGGATTACACCAGCCAACATTGCTTTCAGTTGGGGGTCGCTGTTTGCCAACTGTACATACGGCCATACCTGTGCGCCCGAGTCGCGCAACCACATGGCGTGTATATCTCCGGTGTAGACCAGTGTGTCGTCTTTGCCGTCTGTCTTGTAATAACGCACCGTGGTGTCGAGCGTATTTGGAAAACAATTTTCAAACATCCATGCCAATTTCGGGTTCTTAAGAAGCTTTTTCACCCTGCTTATTTCATTTTCTACGGCTTTGGATGTAAACAAACGGTCTTTCTTGTCGGGCCGGTTGGTCTTATACTCTATATCCGGATTTGCGATACTTGCCACATTGGTATTGTCTTTTGGTAGCAAAAGAGGAGATGAATATGTATTACTGCCAAACGAAAGAAGGGTTATTGCACTACATAATAATACTGTTTTTTTCATATCTTGCTTTTGTAATATTTATAGGTTTAATACTGATAAACGGGCCAGCATTTCTACTATTGCCGCTTGTGTAAGCAACCACTTCTTAGCGTCTTTTTGTTCTCCGCTGAGGTCCACATTTATCAATCCGTGCTCATCTTTTGAATGTTTCCATGCATAATCGAGGCTTTTATCAAAGGCTTGCAGGTATTCTTTGTTATTGTCTAAATGGAACAGTTCGATAAAACCTCTTAGCATAACTGCCGTAAACCACACATCTCCGTTGTTTATCATGCGGAAGTTTTCGTTTTCCTTTCCTTTGTGCTGTTTATTTGTGTACGGCTACCACTGTAATTTGTCTGTGCATCGCCTTCGTCGATAGGAATACCGAGCTCGGCATCTGTCCTTATTGTTTTGGCATCCGACGATTTCTCGTTCAGCACTTCCTGTGAAATACCTGCCATAGCCGACAGCCTGTGGTTGCCCAAGGTCTTATTATAATCCAACATCAACTGAGTATTGATAAATGTGCCTTTGAACGAATAATTTTCGGCATCGTTGGTCGAACGTTCGGTTTTTGTCGGAGTACTGTCTGCGCCTGAACCATATGCATAAAGGTCGTATTGTGTCCTCCTTATAAAGCGAGAATTGGACGTAAGGTCGTAACCAAATACTCCCCTGATTTTCAGGTCGTCTAATATTTTGTAATCGAGAGATATACCCACATTTACAAAGTCGTTGTTGTGCTTGTTATACCCTCCTTGTTCGAACAGGGCGGCAGCATTTCCTCCTACCGATTGTTCGACATATCTTCCATCGGGAGTTTTTACTGCATTGTAATAATATCTTGGTGTACTGTTGGCCCCGGATATTTTAAAACCTCCCCCTTCATCACCTTTTGCATTTTCGCGGGTATATCCGAGAATTACATTCAGTTTGAAGCGATTGTATTCGGTTGTAATATTCGACCTCAGGTTGTATCTGCTTATACCATAATCGGGGCCTATAAAATTACTTTCCTGATCGAGGTATCCTCCGGAAACCATGTATGTCGTATTTTCAGAGCCTCCCGAAACACTTACATTATACGACTGATGCAGCGCATTTTTGAATATATAATCTACCATCCAGTCGGCATTTCCTTTATTATACAGGTCTTCTATCTCGGAAGGGGTGAATGCCGGAGATTTTCCACCGTTAGTCAACGCCGTATTTATCATTGTTGCATTTTGCCAGCCGTCGAGTGGCGTATATAATATTTTGGGGGTTTGCACTCCGACCATTGAGTTAAAACGGATTTTAGGCTTGGTGTTTTTTTCTCCCTGTTTGGTGGTTATGATGATAACCCCTCCGGCCGAACGCGAACCGTATATTGCTGCGCTACCGGCATCTTTCAGTACGGATATGCTGGCGATATCGGCAGGGTTCAATTTATTCATATTGCCAAGGTTTGTTATCAATCCGTCGATTACCACCAGCGGATCGTTGTTGGTTGTCGTATTTATACCACGGATATTTATATTCATGGTATTGTCGTTAGGGTCCATACTACGCTGCTGTATTGCCAGCCCCGGAGAGGTTCCTTGCAAAGCCTGGGTTATATTGGCTACCGGACGGTTTTCGATAGAGCGTGATGTAATTTGGTCGGCTGCCCCGATGATATGCTTGCGCGTTGTAGTTCCATAACCGATAACTATCACTTCATCCAGAACTTTATTGTCTTCTTCCAGAACGACATTCAGTTCTTTCTGTCCGGCTACTTTCAGCTCTTTGGAGACGAAGCCGATGTAGCTGAAAACGAGTTCATCGTTGTTGTTACAAGTGATGCTGTAGTTACCGTCCATATCCGTTATAACAGCATTCGTTGTTCCTTTAACGGTAACACCCACGCCTATAAGCGGCTCTTTTTTCACATCTATTACCCTGCCTTTGATAGTTACAGGCAGGTTGCTCGCATTTTGTGCATGTGTCTTGAGTGGTATGCTGCTAAACAAGCAACATAAAAAGACAAGAAGAATTGGAATTTTAATTTTAATCATAATTATTCAATAAAATTTTAAGATTAACTTACATACATACAAGATTGGAAGTATTTGTCATAGGCAAAGATTTGTTAGGATTTGTTGTGTCAAAGTTATTGGGATTTGCATCTATCTTTTCTGCCGATCGGTTCAATGTAGTTCAAATGTAGCGCCAGCCACATATAACAAGCTAAATCACAACGACTTGAAAACAACGCAATATTAAAATAATGTAGTAGATAATTTATGAATTTTAGCTTTCTCGCATCATTTATGAAGCATTTTTTGTAAAACAGATGAAACGACAACCCATCATCTAAATACTTTTGTTATGAAATCTGGAGAGTTGTATTATTTTTGTATTTTTGATAAAGGATGTGTCCCCTAATTTATCAAGAAACGATAATTCACCTTATACCTGCCAACGTAATATGAAAAATTCGCTGTTAATTATATTCCTTGTATGCTCCACTTATGCAGGCAATGCGTATAACAAGCAACTCGATTCGTTATTGCATGTTTTAGACAAAACTATTCAGGATAAAGATATATATACAAAAAAGAAAGAAGCATATATCGATGGCCTGAAAATGAGGCTGAACTCGTCTACTAATGCAAATGACAAAATCTCGATAACAAAGGAAATATGTCTCGAATACATTGTATTTATGACAGACTCGGCACTTTTATATACCCGAAAGCTAGAGAAATATGCAATGCAGACAGGTGATTATGAAGAATATACTGATTCTGAACTATTCCGTGTCCGCATATTGAAAACAATGGGATTGCTAAAAGAGTCTTCAGATATATTAGACAAGATTGATACACTGAGGATATCCGATAATTTGAAGACGTTTTATCTGTACACCAAACTATCTGTTTCCAACCTGCTAAGGGACGCTTCAGAAAACGACGAAGAAAAAAAGAAATATAAGGCCGTTGCCGATTCGTTGAGAAATCGGTTGGTCGTTGGCGAGGTGCTGTCTCCTTTAGATTATATATATGTGAACACCGAGCGGCTCATAAAAGAGAGAAAATACGATCAAGCGTTGAAAGAATTGGATGATGTATATTTCAAGATGAACATTGAAGAGCGGGATGCTGCTATACTGGCATTCGCCATAGCCAATGTATATGCAGAGATGGGCGACAGAGATAAGGTTACGGAATATTTTGCACGATCGGCGATAGCCGATATCAAAAGCGGAGTAAAGGAATATATATCGCTCCGCAAGTTGGCAGCCTTAATGTTTGAGTATGAAGATATAAACCGGGCATATAGCTATATGAAATGTTCGATGGAAGATGCTATATTCTACAATGCTAGGCTTCGGACGCTCGAGTCGGCCGAAATGTTTCAGTTTATCGACAAGGCTTATCAGACAAAAGAAGATCAACGCCAGACACTATTGATGACTATTCTGATTATCACATCTGTTATGTTGACTTTTATATTCATTATCCTAATATATGTATATAAACAAAAGAAAAAATTGTCGATAACTAAAGATGAGTTATCCAAGTCGAACGAACTCATCAAGGAAAGCAACCGGAACCTACTGGATGCCAATATAATAAAAGAAGAATATATTGGTTTATACATCGCCCATTTTTCCGACTATCTTTCAAAAATAGAGAAATTCAAGTTGAAAGCCCAGAAAGTGGCTAAAACACAGGGCGAACAGGCTTTGCTAAAATTTATCGATTCGTCATTAGATCCCAAAGATAACCTCGAAGAGTTTTACAAAAGCTTCGACGAAACGATATTGCGGTTATTCCCCAATTTTGTAGAAGAAATGAATAAGTTACTCTTGCCCGAAGAAGTAATAAAGCTTAAGGCCAACGACAGTTTGACTCCCGAACTTCGTATTTTCGCCCTCATTCGTTTGGGCATTACCGATAGCATAAAGATTGCCTATTTTCTACGGTATTCCACCTCCACTATTTACAATTACAGGACAAAAATGAGAAATAAGGCCGCAGGAAACAGAGATGAGTTCGAAAATCAGGTGATAAGAATAGGGCTTGAAAAAATATGACCCCAACAGGGGTCAATGTTCTATTTCTTAGCGACTCTTAGAAAGTATATCCTGTTTTTATCCCCAATAGTTCGATACCATGACTACCATCTGCATGGCTTGAGTTTTTCTCATAGGAAATCCTGCAGAAAATATAATTGTCTTTTTTCAGTTTAAAATCGACTCCTGCGCTAATGTAAGGGCCATGATATTTTCTCACCAATTCGAGCCTTGAATCTTCGGATTTTGACGGATCGTCAAGATCTGTCTCTTTCAGTTTGTTGCCTAGCAAAGTACTGTAACTATACCCGCCTTCTAATGTCGGTTTTATTTTCCCCGTCTGGAAAGTGTATCTGAATCCCAATTTTCCTGAGAAGGAGAACTCATCCAGTTCGAGGCGATAGTTATAGTCTCTATATCCGTTAGCTACAGAGTGGTATCTAGCATATCCATCGAAACTCCCTTTTAGCTTCGAGAAAGAAGCATCCAAGACAACCCCTACCGATTGCGATATGCGTGGAGCGTATAACACAACTTGTCCTCCAACGAGAGGATTAACCTTTGTCATATCGAAATTCATATCGGAGTTATACCAGATGAATATTTCTGATGATAGCAAATAATTTGCTCCTGCATATAGCGAGAACTTGAATTTAGCTTTTCTCTTATTACCATCTCCGAGAAAGACAACACAGGCCTCGCCCGTAGCACATGTCGTATCATGATATTTCTTCACCAGATTTATCATCGATTTATGGTTAAAATCGATTTTCCCGGCCATTTCTGCAACCGCGGGAGTATCCTTGAACAGATAGGCTAATATTCCACGGTACTTTACGTCTTTTCTATAAAATTCTTTGCCGTCTTTCTTGTCGAGAACATCAGCCTGCTTGGTTACATAGGTCGCCACGCCGTCTTCTTCAAGAATGTAATAATTTTGCTTCTCGGAAGGATAGAAATAAAGATTCATAACCCCTTGCAATAGATATTCGACAAATACCAGCTGTGAATTTCCATCTATATTTATCTCTTTGGATGTGTAATATGTTTCTTTGTCTTTTTCATTCCATATCCTGTAGCCGGCAATTTCTTCGGGGTGGAAAGATTGGGTTTCGGCTCCCGGTTTTGTTTTGAAATAACATACCTTAGCATTTGTTTTATCTGCCTTATAGTCGATAATCCCTTTTATGGTATCCCCATTATTAGATAATATATACCCTTCTTTATAGTTTTGGGAATTGACAACTAGCGGAATAAAGAAAATAACTATGAAAAAAAAGTGTTTCATTGTATATAAAATTTTAGGTTGTTTGAGCAACTGTCCGTGAATATCACAATTTAGTTTTCATCTAAAAAAACAGAAGTTTTTCGTTTATTTTCGCCCCCCTTCACGGAAGAAAAAAATTATCTCAAAAACGATTCTAAAAATGGAAACGATATATTTCCTAACAGTTACTAAGAGATACGCGAAGATATAAAAAAAATCACAGAACGCGTCTTCCCCAGGGCAAACGCATGAAAAAATGATATTCCAACTTTGACTACCGTAGGGGCGAATTATCATTCGCCCGCAGATTTTCCTTATTCCGGGCGAATGATAATTCGCCCCCACAAAGCTCAGAATTGAGTTTGGATAAATTTCATGCGCTTACCCTGGCTTCTTCCCCTGATTTCTTGCTCGTTTTTGGCAAAGTGCCTATCTTCGGCATTCTAACTAAAAAATATCGATCGACGATGGCTTTTGACAAAGATGACGCAATAGAAGAATACGTCCTTTCGCATATCGACGAAGAGGGCGATTTACTGAAACAGCTCAACAGGGATGCACATGTCAACCTGTTGAAGCCCCGTATGCTCTCCGGGCATCTGCAAGGTAGGATGCTGAAAATGTTTTGCCGTATGATGCAGCCTAAGTATATTCTCGAAATAGGTACTTACACGGCTTATGCCACCCTTTGCCTAGCCGAAGGGGCAGCCGATGATGCTGTAATCCACACGTTGGAGGTAAACGACGAATTGGAAGATTTCATAATGAAATACCTGCATAAAACGAAATTGAAAGACAAGATCCATCTGCATATCGGGGATGCCATGCAGATAATACCTACATTAGACTGTGTTTTCGACCTCGTATTTATCGACGCCAACAAACGGCATTATATCGAATACTACGACCTGATTTTCGACAAGGTACGTCCGGGTGGGCTTATCGTAGCCGACAATACCCTGTGGGACGGTCATGTGCTGGAAACTCCGAAGCCATCCGATAAGCAAACCATAGGCATCAAGGCCTTCAACGATATGGTGGCAAAAGACGACAGGGTGGAGAAGGTGATCCTGCCAATCCGCGATGGGCTGACTCTTATATGGAAAAAATAGTACAGGCAAAAAAACATTTCACCTAAAATACTTCCTGCTCATAACTCATAACTTCTAACTTATCTTTACCTTTGTAGGCTAAATGAAAATATAATGGATAGTACAAGACAACAAAAAATAAACCGCCTGATACAAAAAGAACTGAGCGAAATATTCCGTAAACAGACCCAGCAGATGCGTGGCATACTGATTTCGGTAAGTGTAGTAAGAATAAGCCCCGACCTGGGTAATGCAAAGGCTTACCTCAGCATCTTCCCTTCGGATAAGGGCAAAGAGATACTGGAAAATATACGGGCTAATGTAAAAGCTGTGCGCTTCGACCTGGGACAGAAAGTGGGCAAACAACTGCGCATCATTCCCGAACTGTCTTTCTATCTCGACGATTCGCTCGATTACCTCGAAAACATAGACAAACTGCTGAATAAGGACAATAAAAAAGAAGATTAAACCTTGAACCTTCCGTTACACATAGCACGCCGTTACCTTTTTGCTAAAAAATCGCACAATGCCATCAATGTGATATCTTTCATATCGGTATGCGGCATTGCTGTGGCTACGGCTGCACTGGTGTGTGCGTTGTCGGTTTTCAACGGGTTCACTTCTGTTGCCGCTAAAATGTTTAGCGATTTCGATCCCGAATTGCAGATAGCTCCGGCACAAGGCAAAGTTTTCAACCCCGATAGCGAAGCATTGAAGGAAGTTTACGCCCTGGAAGAAATAGATTTTATTTCCCAGTCCTTGGAGGAAAACGCGCTGGCCATGTACGGCGACCGGCAAGAGCCTATCCTGCTGAAAGGGGTTTCTCCCCAATTCGAACATCTGGCAAATATAGACACCCTGATAATAGACGGGAGTTTTGTATTGAGGGAGGGTGATACCGACAATGGAGTGATAGGTGCAGGCCTGGCAATGCTCTTGGGTGTACGTGCCAACTTCCGCGAGCCTGTGGAGCTATATGTACCAAAGAGAAATGTACGTGTCAATCCGGCAAACCCATCATCGGCTTTCGACAGAAATCATATTTTCATAAGCGGAGTCTTTGCGCTCAACCAAGCTAAATACGACGATCAGATGTTGATAGTACCTATCGAACTGGCTCGCGAACTGCTGAGGTACGATTCGGAAGTGTCGTCTTTGGATATAAAACTGAAAGAGGGGGCAAGCGTAGGTGAAACAAGAGAAAAAATAAAAGCTTTGTTGGGCGAAAACCTACTTGTAAAAGACCGCTTCGAACAACAGGAAGATATGTACCGCATGGTAAATATCGAAAAATGGGTGACATTCCTTATCCTTGCCATAATCCTTATTATTGCAGCCTTCAATGTAGTGGGGTCGCTCTCGATGCTTATTATAGAAAAGAACGATGATATTGCAATCCTAAAAAACATGGGAGCCAGCAACCACATGATAACCCGCATCTTCATGTTCGAAGGATGGCTTATAAATATGGTGGGGGCTGTCGCCGGTTTGGTTTTCGGGCTAGCTATATGTTTGCTGCAACAGCACTTCGGACTGCTTAAATTAGGATCGGGGCAAGGCGAATTTGTGGTAGATGCCTATCCGGTAGTAGTATATGCTCTCGATGTATTGCTGATATTTATAGCAGTATCGGTGATCGGCTTCTTTGCAGTGCTGTATCCGGTAAATAACTTGAGAAAGCGTTTGCTACAGCATTAACTGCCAAAATTCGACATCTATCAGTCTGCCGAATTTTATACCCGATTCCCTGAAATTCCCGATCAGTTTAAACCCGAATTTTTCATGCAACCTTTGGCTTTGCTCGTTAGGCAACGATATTACGCCGATAAGCGAATGGATATTTATATCTTTGGCCCGTTCTATCAGCACGTTGTAGAGTGAACTTCCCATCCCGCTGCCAATGGCATCCTTGTCGAGATAGACGCTTGTTTCCAGTGTTATGTCGTAGGCCGCTCTTTCCCTCCAGTTGCTCAGGTAAGCATAGCCGATAATTTTCCGGTCTTGCTCACCAACGATGAAAGGAAAGCCTTTTGCCCTTATTTTTTCTATACGTTTTATTATATCTTCCTTCGTTACCTTGTCGTATTCGAAAGTAACAATGGTTTCCTTTATATAATAATTGTATATATCGGCAATTTGCTGCGCATCGGCTGTTGTGGCGTCTCTTATCATCTACATTTCGGTTCCTGTTACCTGAGGCGGTATCTCGTCACTGTTCGGGCTTAGTTGCACAGGCGGGTCGGCAGAAACTATGCTATCTACTATATATTTGGTATAACCACGCCACGGCAAAATGCCGAAATATTCTTTGTAATGAAGTTTTACATTTTGTCCGCTGAGCGACATCAGTTTATCGTATAGTTCACGGTTTTCTATCGAGAACTGAAATTCGTTCGATTGCAGCCCTTGCTGTCCCGGACGGAATCCCGATTGTATCAGTTCGCCTTCGAAAGTCTTAAATATTATGCCTTTATGTTTTACATTATTCAAGATCCCGGCTTTTACCCCCGAGTCGCTGAATGGTACATAAAACCAAATATATCCGAATATCAGCAGTCCGATAAGGAGAAATGTACCAATAATTAACAATGCTTTTTTCATATTTTTATCTATATTATAAGAGCGTTATTTGTATAATTGTTAAAACCAATAAGATTCTGTTTTGTTCAGAAAGCAAAGATATTCATATTTTTAAACTATTTTTGCTGTATTGTTCGAAATATTAGAGAGAAAAGGAAAGGTAACAAATCCTGCATTTTCAGTTTTTCTGGCAAATGTGTTACTTTTGTTACTTTCTTATATGGTTAATGTTGATAATCAAGCTATTCTCATTTTGTAAAAAGTAACAACTATGATAATAAAAGACGCTCAGTTTGTAATAAGTAACACCGATTGGCAGAAATGCCCGCAGGATGGGAAACCCGAATACGCATTTATCGGAAGGTCTAATGTTGGCAAATCGTCGCTGATAAACATGCTTACCAACCGCAAAGGGCTGGCTATGACCTCGTCGAAGCCGGGGAAAACCCAGTTGATAAACCACTTCGTAATTAATAACGAATGGTATCTGGTAGACCTTCCCGGTTATGGATATGCCCAGCGGGGCAAGGAAGGCAGGGAACGCATACGCACTATTATAGAAGATTATATACTGGAGAGGATGGAGCTGACATGCCTTTTCCTACTGCTGGATTGCCGGCACGAACCTCAGAAGATAGACCTGGAGTTTATGGAGTGGTTGGGCGAATCGGAAGTGCCTTTCGTTATCGTCTTTACCAAGATAGACAAATTGAGCAAGAGCAAGCTGAAAGAAAATATCGACCGCTATGTAGAAAAACTGCATGAAACATGGGAAGAGATACCGCCTGTATTCTATACATCGTCGGAGCACAAACTTGGCAATGAGGAGATACTCGACTATATAGACGGCATAAACAAAAGCCTGAAAGGATGAAAGAAGGAATAGATATCCGTTTTATGAAGCGTGCTATCTCTTTGGCAAAGAAAGGGGTAGTATCGGGAGGAGGCCCTTTTGGGGCAGTGATAGTAAAGGATGGGGAAATAATAGCTCAGGCATACAACAGGGTAACCCTCGACAACGACCCCACAGCCCATGCCGAGGTGTCGGCTATCCGCAAAGCGTGCAAGAAGCTTAAGACGTTCGACCTTTCGGGTTGCGAGATATACACCTCGTGCGAACCTTGCCCCATGTGCCTGTCGGCAATCTATTGGGCGCATATCGGCAAGATATATTACGCCTGCACAAAGGAAGATGCCAAAGCCGTAGACTTTGACGATTCCTTTATCTACGAGCAAATAGACCTGAAGCCGGAAAACCGCTCCATACCTGCTGTCCACTTGTTGCGCAGCCAGGCATTAGAAGCTTTCCGGATGTGGGAAGAAAAAGACGATAAGACTGAATATTAGCCAAAAGATTTAACCTAAACCAAGAATAACCATGTTATTAGTACCCAAAGTAAAACCAACAGATTTAGACAATAAGGAGTCCGTTCTTGCTGCTCTGGCAAATGTAAAGATAAATAAGATAGCCACAGTAAACTGGCCCGGCCAGTTCCCGGCAAAGCCTACCGTTGCTTTTAAGATTGCACACACCGGCGATCATATATTGCTCCAATATCTTGTGGAGGAAGACGAAATATTGGCACTGACCAAAGAAGACAATGGTCCGGTATGGACAGACTCGTGCGTGGAGTTTTTTATCACTTTGCCGGGATCGTCCAATTACTACAATCTGGAATGCAACTGCACAGGCACAGCATTGCTTGCTTTCCGTCCGGGACGCGAAGGCGCAGAACACGCCAACAAAGGTGTAATGTCGCTTATCAGCCGTTATCCAAGCCTGGGGAATGAACCGATAGACAAGAAGCATGGCGATTTCAAATGGAACTTACTGTTGGTAATCCCTGCCGCCACATTCTGGAAATCCAAGCTGGAATCATTCGATGGCATCAAGGCTAAAGCTAATTTTTATAAGTGCGGCGACAACCTGTCTGTACCCCATTTCCTGTCGTGGAACCCTATCAGGATAGAGAATCCCGACTTTCACAGGCCGGAGTATTTTGCAGAACTCGATTTCGAATGAGAGGTTAAGATTTTGTTACAATCGGGTTAATCTGCATATATAGAGGGTTATAGATATTTTTATTTTTGTGTTAAAATATGTTTTAGCCTATGTATTTTTTTTTATCTTTGCGCTGCAAAAAAGATGATAGCATCATCTATCTTTCTAAACATGACATATTTAAACATTTATGAAAAATAATTTATTCGATAGGTTTAAACCTAAAGAAAACAAGTTTTTCCCTTTAATGACGGGTATGGCAGAGGCTATACTCAATGCATCAGACCTTATTATTGGATGCGTTCAGGCGACCAGCCATGAAGAGGCGGTCGATTTCTACAAAAAGATAAAAGAGCAGGAACGCAAAGCCGACAGCATCCAGAATCAGATATTTGAAGAACTGAACGAAACTTTCATCACTCCGTTCGACCGGGAAGATATAAACCATCTATCGGCCACATTAGACGATGTTACAGATTTAATAAACAGTTGCGCCAAACGCATCATGCTCTACAGTCCGAAAGTGATGCCCGAAGCGGCTGTCCGTCTGGCTATGTTCGTGCGCGAATCGGCAGGATTTCTCGGCAAGGCGATAGACGAACTGGATGTGCTGAAAAAAAGTACCGATAATATAAAAGAGTATTGCGAACAGCTAGGTACAATAGAAAAGAAAGCCGACGATGTATATGAGCACTTTCTTATCGACCTTTTCGAAAACGAAACTGATGCTATCGAAGTAATCAAGCTGAAAGATATCCTCCACGAACTGGAACGGGCGACCGATGCAGCCGAAGCGGTAGGTAAAATCATAAAAATGATGATCGTTAAGTATTCATAACAGGAAGAAGATGACTTTATTAATAACAATCATTGTTTTAGCAATAATATTCGACTTTATCAACGGATTCCACGATGCAGCTAATTCAATAGCCACCGTTGTTTCAACGAAAGTACTCACTCCTACACAAGCTGTTATCTGGGCTGCATTTTTCAACTTTGTAGCTTACTTCATAGCAAAGCTCATCCTTAAGGATTTTGGGGTTGCGAAAACAATTTCAGATACAATAGAGTTGAATGCCTTTAAAGATTCGATGCCATTGGTTTCGGTAGTATTGGTCGCTGCGTTGACTGCTGCTATAATATGGAATCTCATTACATGGCGTCTGGGTATACCATCTTCCTCTTCACATACGTTGATTGGAGGATTGGCAGGAGGAGCCATTGCTGCTTGTGGGTTCAGCGCGATACACAGTGGTACAATAGCTCTAATCGTTGCATTTATAGTTCTTGCTCCGGTTATAGGTATGGTAGGAGGAAATCTGATTACTTTGTTGGTAATGCATCTAGCTAAGAAGATGAAGCCGGCAAAAGCTGAGCGTTGGTTTAAGAATCTACAATTAGTATCATCAGCAGGATTAAGTATAGGACATGGTCTCAATGACTCTCAGAAAGTAATGGGAGTAATCGCTGTAGCTTTAGTCGTAAATCAGCATTTAGAAAACCTGCCAAAATGGATGAAAGGTTCGGATGCTACTTATATGATGAATAATCATGAATGGATTGCTTTGGCCTGTTTTGGTGCTATTGCATTAGGAACAATATGTGGCGGATGGAAGATAATGAAAACTATGGGTAACCGTATTACTAAAATTACGCCAATAGAAGGATTTTGTGCTCAAACAGCAGGAGCATTGACACTCTTTGTTACAGAGAAGCTTCATGTGCCTGTAAGTACAACTCATGTCATTACAGGAAGTATCATTGGAGTAGGTTCTATAAAACGTTTATCGGCCGTTCGTTGGGGAGTAACTAAAGATTTGCTTGTGGCATGGGTTCTGACTATTCCCGTTAGTGCAATAATGGCAATGCTTTGCTATTATGTATTGGAACTTATTATAGAATAAGATATTTTTTTAGATAAAGCCGTATCGGCAAAGTCGATATTTGCACCCGAAGAGCAGATAGTCAATTTAGACTATTGCATTATATATTGAAAAACAGTATCTTTGCACCGCTTTTTGAAGCAAAATAAATGTTTAACAATTTAATGATACTGATCAGGACAGGCGCCAGATCGAATTTTGAATGATTGATAATTTAAAAAATGTACAACCAATCGAAGATTTCGATTGGGATGCGTATGCAGAAGGTGATTCTTATTCAGCGAAAAGCAGAGAAGAATTAACAGAAACTTATGACCAGTCGTTGAACAAAGTAAACGACAAAGAAGTGGTTATGGGTAAAGTAACCGCTATGAACAAACGTGAAGTTGTTGTTAACATCGGTTACAAATCAGACGGTGTTGTTTCTATGAACGAATTCCGTTACAACCCGGATCTGAAAATCGGCGACGATGTAGAAGTCTACATCGAAAGCCAGGAAGACAAAAAAGGACAGCTAATCCTTTCGCACAAGAAAGCACGTGCTACACGCTCTTGGGATCGTGTCAACGAAGCTCTTGAAAAAGACGAAATTATCAAAGGATTTATCAAATGCCGCACTAAGGGTGGTATGATCGTTGATGTATTCGGAATCGAAGCATTCTTGCCAGGTTCTCAAATCGACGTGAAACCAATCCGCGACTACGATGTATTCGTTGGTAAAACAATGGAATTTAAAGTTGTGAAAATCAACCATGAATTCAAAAACGTTGTTGTTTCGCACAAAGCTCTTATCGAAGCTGAACTTGAACAACAAAAGAAAGATATTATTTCGAAACTCGAAAAAGGACAAGTGCTTGAAGGTACAGTTAAAAACATCACTTCTTATGGTGTATTTATCGACCTTGGCGGCGTAGACGGACTTATCCATATCACAGACCTTTCTTGGGGACGTGTTCAACATCCTGAAGAAGTGGTTAAACTGGATGAAAAAATCAACGTTGTTATACTTGACTTCGACGACGACAAGAAACGTATCGCTCTCGGCTTGAAACAACTTACTCCACATCCTTGGGATGCTCTTAGCGCAGAACTTAAAGTTGGCGACAAGGTGAAAGGTAAAGTTGTAGTTATGGCAGACTATGGTGCGTTTATCGAAATAGCTCCTGGTGTAGAAGGCTTGATCCACGTTTCGGAAATGAGCTGGGCACAACATCTACGCAGCGCACAAGACTTTATGAAAGTGGGCGACGAAGTAGAAGCTGTAGTACTTACACTCGATCGCGACGAGCGCAAAATGTCTCTGGGTATCAAACAACTGAAACCAGATCCATGGGAAAACATCGAAGAAAAATATCCTGTGGGAAGCAAGCATACTGCAAAAGTTCGCAACTTCACTAACTTCGGCGTATTTGCTGAAATAGAAGAAGGTGTAGACGGACTTATCCATATCTCAGACCTTTCTTGGACTAAGAAAATCAAACACCCTAGCGAAATCACTCAAATAGGAGCTGATATCGAAGTTCAAGTGCTTGAAATAGACAAGGACAACCGTCGTTTGAGCCTGGGCCACAAACAACTTGAAGAAAACCCTTGGGATGTATTCGAAACTATCTTTACAGTAGGTTCTGTACACGAAGGAACAGTTGTAGAAATGGTAGACAAAGGTGCTGTAATCTCTCTTCCTTACGGTGTTGAAGGTTTTGCTACTCCAAAACACTTAGTAAAAGAAGACGGTTCGCAAGCCAAAGTTGACGAGAAACTAGAATTCAAAGTAATTGAATTCAACAAGGATTCTAAACGTATCATTGTTTCTCACAGCCGCGTGTTCGAAGACGAAAAACCTGAAGCTAAAGAAGCTGCAGCAGAAAAGAAAGCTAAAAGAGCTGCGAAGAAAGAGAAAGAAGAAGCCCTTCCTCAATCTAACATGGAGAAAACAACTCTAGGTGATATTGAAGAGCTTGCTGCTTTGAAAGAGAAACTTTCGGGCGGAGATGCTAAATAAGAAAGATTAATCTCTTATTATAATTAGAAATAAGCCATCCTGAACAGGATGGCTTATTTTATTAAGTGAAAACACTCGTATTCAAACAATTAGCACAAAATCATCAGTGCTTTAAATTCAAGAAGAGGCTATTTCACCCTACAACTTTTCTTTAGCCCCATTCCTTTTCGGATACACGATATGCTCCATCAGAAACACAGTTATCACTCCCATTACAAAGCCATTGCATAATATAGGGCGTACCAACGATGGTATCTGCGCCGAAGCCTCTTTAGGCATAAAAGATATAAGTATGGCAACCATTAGAGGCAAGCCGATTATAGCCCCGTCGTTGAAATCGGCAACAGCCTTATTGCGTACACACATCCCCAATCCTGCCGAAAATTGGCTGATCATAACATACAACAGGATAGTACCCATCACCACATTGGGAATAGAAAGCAGAAGTTCGATCAAAGGATAGGTAAATGCACAGATAATCAACAAAATTGCAGTAGGGATAAACGGAAAACGAGAAGCACACCCTGAAGATGCTATTATTCCGGGACTCGAAGAATAGTCGATAGACCCGACCACCCCCAGAAAGCCTGCGAATATATTGGAAACACCCATTACAGCCACTCCGCGGTCTTGACGCTTCTGCAAATCTTTGGCATTTACCATTTGCCCTACAGCCTGTATCGAACCCAACTCGTTTATCATAAGGGCTATCGTGCAAAAGACAAAAGCCAGGATTACCCCTGCATCAAACTCCAAGGCAATGAATAACGAGGACTGGGCTTTACCGGCAAGCCCTACCCCATCCTGCATTACAGGCAAGCCTTCTGTAGACATTATATTGTAAGCCAATGAAGCAACCAATATACCGATAACCAATGTGATGGACTTCCACATCCCTTTCAACAGATGATTGAGCAACAAAAGAGCTATGCTTGTAATAAGGACGAAAAGCAGGTCGAAAACGGCAGATGAGGTGTCTTTAAAAATCAGATTGACAATTGTCGGCCCAAGGGTTATGGGAATCAGCAGCATAATCACGATTATTACCCTCGAAGTAAATACCCGCTCAAAATATTTCAGCAGTCCAAACACAGTTATCAGCGTCAGCAGTATGCCTCCTATAATAATTGCTGTATATATCGAAGCCACCGATGCCGACAACGAAGCCAGTATCCCTATCAGCAACACCGAAGCCGGCCCTATCACCAGAGGCAGCCGGTGCCCTGCCAACATTTGCATCAATAGTGTCGCCCCCATAATAAAGAACAACTTCTGCATATAAAAGGCTTGTGCAGCAGCATCGCCGCCAAAATGAGTTTTGCCTAGCACTAGCCCCATTGTTATAACGGCAGGTATAGTAACCACCCACCATTGCAGCCCGTAAAGCAGCATTGCCCCCGGCTTTAGTTTTTCATCCACATCGTATTTCATCGGCATCTCTATTTTGTTTAAACAAATAAAAGTATAATAATTCTCTAAGCCAATACCATTTTTTCGTATAAAACATAAATATTCCTCTCAATCGGGCAACTTAACACTGATATTCCTTATTTTTGTAAAAAAACTTTTTATCATTATGAAAAAAATCATTTTGCTGCTAAGCATATTGTTCATTACTACAAACGCATTCTCGCAAGAATACGAGTACAAATTCCGCTTATTACTCAAGGATAAGGGCAAAACATCATATTCGATAAACAAGCCGGAAGAATTTCTTTCCGCAAAATCAATAGAGAGAAGGGCTAAATATGGCATCGCCATCGATGAATCGGATTTGCCTATTTCGACCGACTACCTGAAAAAGATAGAAGCTGTAGGCGGCGTAATAGTAGCCAAGAGCAAATGGCTGAATAGCGTAGCTGTACATTGCACCGACACGGCGATAGTGGAAAAATACAGAAAGTTGCCATTCGTGAAAGACGTTGTGCTGGCATGGAGAGGCAAGCCATACGTAGAATCGGCTGCAAAGAATGATTCCATAAAATCGTATCCCGCAAAAGAAACGATCTCTTTTGGCAACAATTATGGCAAAGGACTACAAAATATAAAGATGAACAACGGGCAAGCCCTTCATAAAGCAGGCTTCAAAGGAAAAGGGATGGACATTGCTGTTATCGACGGTGGGTTCAACAATTTCCACAAAATAGAGATGCTCAACAACCTCGACATAAAAGGCTCTAAAGACTTTATATACCAGCACCCTGATATGTTTGCCAACGGCGCACAGCACGGGCTAAGCGTATTGTCGTGCATAGGAGCCAACAAGCCGATGCAATTTGTAGGCACAGCTCCCGAAGCCAGTTTTTGGCTGTTCAATTCGGAAGACGGACGCAGCGAGTACCCTATCGAAGAAGATTACTGGGTTGCCGCCATCGAATATGCCGACAGTGTAGGTGTATATGTGGTAAACACATCGCTGGGCTACAGCAACTTCGATGCTCCGGCACAGAGTTATACACATGCCGACATAGACGGAAAAACAGCACATATCTCGCGCGCAGCCGACAGGGCATCCGACAAAGGTATGTTGCTTTCCATCAGTGCAGGTAATTCAGGCGATTCGGAATGGAGAAAGATCACGCCTCCGAGCGATGCAATCAATATAGTTACAGTAGGTGCAGTTCAGAAAGATTCTACCGTAGCACGTTTCAGTTCGCGCGGTATGACTGCCGATCTGAGAGTAAAACCCGATGTAATGGCACTTGGCGTATGGTCTACCGTGGTCAACGACAAAGGACTGGTTTCCGTAAGCAGCGGCACATCATTCTCATCACCTATCATGTGCGGTATGTTGGCTTGCTTGTGGCAGGCATTCCCCGAACTGAGCAACAAGGAGATAATCAGCGTAGTACGCGAATCGTCTAACAAATACGAATCATTCGACGAAGACTATGGTTATGGTATTCCCGACATGGGCAAAGCGATGGAAATAGCGCAGGCCAAAGTAGACGCAAAGAAAAAAGCAATGGAAGCAGCACAGCCATCGGACAAAAAAGCAAAGTCTAAAAAGAAATAATGAGCCAGAATGCGGTTTCCCTCTATGAACTGAACAGCCTGATAAAGGCTGTTCTTCAAGCCGACCTGCCCGAAATGGTTTGGGTAAGAGCCGAAACCAGCGATGTGCGTGTCAACCAAAACGGGCATTGCTATCTGGAGTTTATAGAAAAAGACCGCACAGGCAAGGCGATGCTCGCAAAGGCGCGCGGCATGATATGGGCAAATACCTTCTTTTTGCTCAAGGCCTATTTCGAAGGAGCTACAAAGCAACCTTTCTCCTCAGGGCTGAAAGTATTGGTACAGGTAAGCATCGAGTTTCACGAAGTATATGGGCTGAGCCTTACAGTGCACGATATAGACCCCGCTTACACACTAGGCGACCAAGCCCTCAACCGTGCAGCAATACTAAAGCAACTGGAAGAAGATGGTGTCCTCTATCTCAATAAGGAGTTGGAATTGCCTGTTCCTGCCAACCGTATTGCGGTGATTTCTTCGCCTACTGCCGCCGGCTATGAAGATTTCCTCGACCAATTGGGTAAGAACCTATACGGTTTTGTTTTCTACACAAAGCTTTTTCCGGCAATAATGCAGGGCGACCGGTCTGAGAGTTCGATTATCGCTGCGCTGGAACGCATATATGATAATTCGGACTGCTTCGATGCCGTAGTTATAATACGGGGTGGAGGAGCAACTTCCGACCTCAGCAGCTTCGATTCGTATCTGCTGGCTGCCAGTTGCGCACAATTCCCGCTACCAATCATCACCGGAATAGGACACGAACGCGACGAAACAGTATTGGATATCGTAGCCCATACACGGGCAAAAACGCCGACAGCAGTAGCCGAATTCCTAATCGACAATATGAGTGAAACGGCGGTGGAACTGGAAAACTTTTCCGCCAATATTGCATCTATTGTCACGCAGCATCTTCAGGAAGAGGCTGTGAAATTGAGCGTTTTCGAGACTAAAAACACCTTTATATTAAAAGGCTGGCAGAGAGAGCAGGAAGCATTTTTGTCGTCGGCAAAAAATATATTAACCAAAGATTTGCAGCGTATAATTAGGGAAAACAGCAATGGGCTTTCATTGCTCCAGGATGGGTTGACCGACAAATCGCAGCAAATAACCAAATCGCTGAACGACACCATCGTGCGTTTAGGCGAATCGCTGAACAGAAGCACACTGCAATTAATAAAAGACGAAGACAAAAAACTGGAGATGCAGCAAAAGCATTTACAGTTGTTATCACCCGAAAACATACTGAAAAAAGGCTACACCTTGACCATGAAAAATGGTAAAGTAGTGAAAGAAAATAAGACTCTGGAAAAAGGCGACCGCATCACCACAGTCTTTGCCAATGGAAAAACAGATTCAATAGTAGAATAATATGGACGAAAATAAAAAGCCCCTCACCTATCTCTTTCCCTTCGACTATAGCGATGGCATGGTTCAAATTGCCCGGCAGTCAGGCTTAGGCTATGCCGATAAATCGGGCGAACTGGTTATCCCCTGCAAATACGATACTGGCTATCCATTCTGCGAAGGGCTTGCCTATGTAGTAAAGGGAAAATATAAGGCATTTATTGATAAAACCGGAAAGGAAGTTATCAACTTACAGGAATATCAGGATGCCGATTCTTTTTCCGAAGGTATGAGCGGAGTAAAGAAAGATGACAAATGGGGATTTATCGACAAGGCAGGGAAAGTTATCATCCCATTTCTCTACGATGAAGTAAACTGGTTCAGTGAAGGTTTATGCACAGTATTCAAAGGAGATAAAGCCGGGGTGATAGACAAAGATGGCAACGAGACAATCCCTTTTATCTATGACGACATCATTGCCTTTAGCGAAGGCATAGCCGAAGTAGCCAAAGATGGTAAAAGCGGTGGTATAGATGCGCAAGGAAATATTGTAGTTCCTATCCAATATAATTCTGCCAACGAATGCAGTGAAGGTCTCATCGTGGTAGATATAGACGACAAATACGGAGTGATGGATAAAGCAGGAAAAAAAATAGTACCCCTGATTTATGACGATGCCGCTTATAAATACTCAGGAGGTTTGTTGCCGGTAGAGAAAGAGGGGAAATGGGGCGTAATAGATAAAGAAGGGAAAGAAATCATCCCTTTCAGATATGATAAGATGCGCCTTTTTCGCGAAGGGCTGGCTGCTGTCTGCATCAACAAAAGATGGGGATTTATTGACAAAGACAATAATCAGGTTATCCCCATACAATTTAAGAAAGCACACAACTTCTCCGATGGGCTGGTATTTGTAGAAGGTGAAGCCCGCCGGGCATACTACCTGAATGGCAAGGGAGAAGCAGAAATACAACTTGGACGGGAATACACCATTGTAGAAAAAGTAAAGGCGACCATAATGGTTGGCGCAATCATTGCTTTTATAGCATTACTAATAGCAAAATTTCTGGGATAAAGAATAAGCATATGGCAAAGAAAGAACAATCGTATGGCGAGGCTATGCGCGAACTACAGGATATAATGCACCGCATAGAAAACGAAGAACTGGATGTAGACGTACTATTGGAAGAGGTAAAGCGTGCTGCCACGCTTATCAAGTTTTGTAAAGATAAACTGCAAAAGACCAATGTTGAAATACAAAAAATACTGGACAAGATAGAATGAAAAAACTGTTGTTGCTGTTCCTCTCCTCTGTTGCGATTTGCTTATCGGCAAATGCTTGTTTAAATGCGTACCTGTTCAAGGTCTTTCCGGTAGGCATGTGTGGCGACACCATTGTGTCTGTCGATTTTCAGATATTCAGGAATATGCATTTTCCTCCGGCTGGCGAAGATATAAATTCGCTGGGCGATATATACAGCGACGAGATGAACTGGTATATAAAAGCATATATAACGAAATACGACCGGTTTCAGAATCCGCTGGAAACGATTATAGCCGACTCTGTTTTTCTGATCCAGGATGATTGCGAGACAGAACTAAAAGAAATGTACAGGCAAATATATAAAAAGATAGTTTCCGAAAACACAGATTTACAACTGTTCAAAACCACAAGTTTTATGTGGGGTAAATTCAGCAATAAAGTAAAAGGAATAGAAATCAAAGAGAACAGTATTTATTATGAAAGGCAAGATTACCCAGTCCACATATCAAATGATTCTACCTATTATGGTTCAGGATCGAATGGATATTTAAAGGTCGTTATTCCATCTCTCATTGGTACTGTCCGCAAATATACACTGGATGATACAGAACTGATAGTAGTGCATACCCAAATGGGGCAGAAGTTGGGAAAGGAGACAGATAAACCCAATATAACGTTTAGCGACATTGCAGATGCGGCATATATGGAACCCATTCTGTATCACGGCAATGGCATTGATTATTTTATTACAAGACAGAAAAAGCAATAGATATGCAACCCACTCAAAACGTAATCATAGTAGCCGGAGGCAAAGGGCTGCGGATGGGCAGCGATATACCCAAACAATTCCTGCCGATATGCGGCAAGCCTGTCCTTATGCACACCATCGAGGCCTTTTACCATTTCGACAACGATATTAACATTGTACTCGTACTGCCCCAATCGCATCAGGATTACTGGATGGAATTGTGTAAAGAATATAATTTCTCATTACCTCATCGGATTGCTACAGGTGGCGAAACCCGCTTCCATTCGGTAAAGAATGGGCTTGAAATGATAGAAGGAGGTCTCGTTGCCGTGCAAGACGGAGTAAGGCCGTTTGCGTCTGTAGAGATGATAAGGCGATGCTTCGAATCAGCAAAATTATACAATGCTGTTATCCCTGTTATAAATTCGGTAGATAGCCTGAGGGAAGTTCTATCCGAAGATAGAAGTAAGATAATAGACCGCTCGAAAATCCGCATGGTACAGACCCCACAGGTCTTCTCTGTCGATATATTGAAAAAAGCCTACCAGGCAGAATATAAAAATACATTTACCGACGATGCTTCGGTAGTAGAAAATATAGGTGTTAATATACATCTGGTAGAAGGTGAAGTGACCAATATAAAGATAACGACTCCTTTGGATTTGAAACTGGGCGAGTTGATAGCAAAAGGATAGAAACATTAGATATGGAATACGATATAGACGCACTGTATTACAACGCAATAGACCTACTGAAAGAAATGATATCCACTCCATCTTTCAGCAGGGAAGAGCGAGAAATATCAGATAAGATGGCCTCCTACATGGAGCGTATGGGATACAAACCTTTGCGCAAGGGAAACAACCTCATTCTTTTGAGTAAAGGTTTCGGCGAAGCAAAGCCGACTATCCTTCTCAATTCGCATATAGACACAGTACGTCCTGTATCGGGCTGGACAAAAGACCCTTTCACCCCTGAAATAGACGATGACACCTTATATGGTTTAGGTAGCAACGATGCAGGGGCAAGCCTCGTGTCGCTGTTGCATGCGTTCTTCTTCCTCACTGCAAAAAAACAGGATTACAACCTCATCTTTCTGGCATCGTGCGAAGAAGAAGTTTCGGGCAGGGAAGGAGCCGAAGCCGTTGTTCCCAACTTACCTGAAATAGCATTTGGCATTGTAGGCGAGCCAACCGGCATGAATCCGGCGATTGCCGAAAAAGGGTTGCTTGTCGTCGATTGCGTATCGCACGGGAAAGCAGGGCACGCCGCACGGAATGAGGGCGAAAATGCCATCTATAAGGCGATGAAAGATATAGAGTGGTTCCGCACGTATGAATTTCCGAAAGTAAGCGAACTGCTTGGCGCAGTAAAGATGACCGTATCGATGATAAATGCAGGTACTCAACACAATGTAGTGCCCGACAAATGCGAGTTTGTAGTAGATATACGCAGCAACGAACTATACAGCAACGAAGAAATTTTCAACATAATAGACAAACAGACCGGCTGCGATGTGAAGCCCCGTTCTTTCCGACTGAACTCTTCGCGCATTGCTTTGGAAAATCCTTTTGTGCAACGGGCTGTAATGATAGGTAGAGAACCATATGGCTCGCCTACCCTATCCGATCAGACTTTTATGCCCTTCCCTACCCTTAAAATGGGACCGGGCGATTCGGCTCGCTCGCACACTGCCAACGAATATATCCTGCTCAGTGAGATTCGCGAAGCGATAGAGTTATATGTAAAGCTACTCGATGGATTGCGTGTCTGACATCGCATCTTCCGACTGTGTGAGCAGGAGTTTAAGTTCACTCTCAGCATGGTCGGCCTGCCTCAACGGCACTTTCTCTACCACCGCCAGCGAAGGGTCGATATCGTACATCTGCACATCTGAAGTACTGAGCCGCTTCACAAGGTTGTAGCAACTTAGTATTATCCTGCGGAAAGGATTCATATGCACATTGCGGAAAATGCGGTCTACAACCATAAACTTGAAGTCGCCCCGCTTGTCGATGGCGTCCTGCAACGAAGGGTAGCGGGTATTAAGATCGACCAAGCCGTGCTTTTCCAGTTCGTTGGCTATCAGGTTTACATATTTGTCGGTATGGATACCAAGTTTAAATCCTGCCCGCACGTTTATACGGAATATCTTCTTTGAGGCATAAACCGTAGTTTCGTAACTGAACTCGTAAGGCTCATCGGTTCTCTTGATGCGTACAAACCAATAAGTATCGGCTCGCTTAGGTGTGCGCTTGAAGAGTGAATAAGCAATCTTGCTTTCCAGATAATCCTTATTGTTTGCCTTAACGATATAGACAAGATGGGTAGCCGCTTTCGGTATAGAGACGTCTTCGCTTATCTTCAATATCTGGTTGATATATCTCTCGTCTACAGGGTCGTAAATCGTATAGCGGCGTTTGATACGGCGTCCATTGTACCACGAATACATAAGGAATACCAATATGCCGGCTATGATGATAGGCACAAATCCGCCATGAGCAAATTTCTGCATATTGGCAATGAAGAAGCTGAACTCTATAACAACGAAAAACAGGGTAAGCGGTATGCTGAACCATAGAGGCTTATTATTTCTTTGGAAATACAGGAATAAAAGGACGCTGGTCATCAGCATGCTCAGGGTTATAGCCAAACCATAGGCAGCCTCGAGTTTCATCGACGACTGCATCGTAAGTATTATAATGATACACAGCACCATCATTATATAGTTGATAGACGGAATATAGAGCTGCCCCTTTACATCCGAAGTGTATTCAATCTTTACATTAGGCCATATATTCAATGAGATAGCTTCGCTGATTACGGTAAACGACCCGCTCAGCAACGCCTGGCTGGCAATGATAGCCGCCAATGTAGCCATTATCACTCCTACCAGGCTGAACCATTGCGGCATCATGGCAAAGAACGGATTCACATCGTGCGTCACGCTGCTGCTGTTGATAATCCATGCAGCCTGCCCCAGATAGTTGATAATAAGCGCAGTCTTTACAAATATCCACGATATGCGGATATTCTTCAAGCCGCAGTGCCCAAGGTCGGAATAAAGTGCTTCTGCCCCCGTGGTACAAAGGAAAATAGCACCGAGCATAAACATCGTCTGAGGAACTTCTATAAGGAAATTGACAGCATACATAGGGTTGAATGCGCGAAGCACACTAAAGTCGGTCACCAACTGGCTGAGCCCGACAATAGCCATCATACCAAACCATACAATCATCAGTGGCCCGAAATATTTACCCAACGACCCCGTACCGAAAGGCTGCACAAGAAACAGCAGGAGCACAATAGCAATGGTAACAGGTATAACCGGTATATGTGGGGCAATGGTATTCAGCCCTTCTATAGCCGACATTACAGTCATGGCAGGAGTAATAATGCCATCGGCCAACAGGGTAGCCGCTCCGATTCCCGCCAATATATAAGCCCAGCGGTATTTCTGGCGGATAAGGGCATAGAGCGAAAGGATACCGCCTTCGCCTTTATTATCCGCCCGGAGGGTTATTATTACGTACTTGAGAGTTGTCTGTATAGTCAAAGTCCATATCACACACGAAACAGCGCCCAATATATAATCTGGCCTGTTAAGCTGTCCGTCGGGCAGGGCAAACAATATCGCCCTCATCACATAAAGAGGCGATGTCCCTATATCACCAAAAACAATTCCGATTGCCAAAACTACCCCTAAAGCGGAAAAGGGGACTTTACTGTGAATTTCTTTCATTTTTACCTGTTTCAAGACTGTGTTATTTACTAACAGTTACTTAAAAAAGAACAATGAACATACAATATTGTTGCTACAGGAGTGCATATTTCCGCTTTTATTTTGCCTATACTATAGAAAAAGAGGCAGCAGGACAAAAGCCCTGCTGCCAACCAGATAAAACAGAATGATAAATTATTTGTTCACATTTGCGATTTCCATCGTATCCGATGCAATCATAAATTCCTCATCGGTAGGAACAACCATTACGGTCACCTTAGACTCAGGAGTGCTTATAACAGCCTCATCGCCATGTATCTCATTGTTCTTCTCTTTGTCTATTTCTATGCCCATGTATTCCATACCTGCGCATACAAGCTCCCTTACGAGGGATACGTTTTCGCCGATACCTCCGGTAAACATCAGGACATCAGCACCACCCAATGCAGCAGCATAAGCGCCTACGTATTTCTTTATGCGGTAACAGAAAATATCGAAAGCCAGTTCGGCGCGTTTGTTGCCCGAATCGATGGCTGCACGCAGTTCGCGCATATCCGACGACACCCCTGATATACCCAGCAGACCGCTATGTTTGTTCACAAGGGTAGAGATAGCCTGCGTACCGATATTCTCCTTTTCCATCACATAAGATACTATTCCGGCATCTACATCGCCGCAACGGGTACCCATCAGCAAGCCTTCTACCGGAGTCATACCCATAGATGTATCTATCGACTTACCATTCTTGATGGCGGCAAGCGAGCCTCCGTTTCCGATATGAGCCGTAATGATACGTTGCTCTTTGAATGGTACGCCCAGAATATCACATCCTTTCTTAGAAACATACCTGTGGCTCGTTCCGTGGAAACCATAACGGCGGATAGAATACTTCTCGTAGAGTGAATAAGGCAAGCCATACATATAAGCTTTAGCAGGCATTGTCTGGTGGAAAGCCGTATCGAATACACCAACCTGAGGGATGTCTCCCATCAGTTCTTTTACGGCATATATACCGGCAAGGTTAGGCGGATTGTGAAGAGGAGCCAGCTCGATACACTCTTCCATTTTCTTAATCACCTCGTCGGTAATATATACACTGCTGTTGAACTCCTCACCTCCGTGAACTACACGGTGACCTACGGCATCTATTTCGCTCAACGACTTGATACATCCGTATTTATCGTTGGTAAGAACTCCCAGTATATATTCTATTCCGGCTTGATGTTCGAGTATTTCACCTTCGAGAATCAGTTTGTCGCCATTCGGAAGCGGAGCTTTCAGGAAAGAACCTTTCAGCCCTATCTTTTCTATTCCACCCTGAGCAAGTACTTCATTGCTCTTCATATCGAAGAACTTATATTTGATGGATGAACTACCACAGTTCAGTACTAATATCTTCATGCTGTTAAATTAATTTGTTAGGACCCAGTTGTTTGCCATTCTCATCGTAAATATAGAAGCCTCTACCCGACGATTTGCCAAGCTGCTTGGAACGGTAGAGACGCCACAGCACAGGCGAAGCCTTGTACTTTTTATCTCCATATTCGTGGAACATATCTTCCATCATCATTACCAGTTTCTCGATACCGATAATATCAGCCAGGTGGAAGATACCATAGCGTTGCCCGTAGATAATGGTAAACACCTTATCTATATCTTCGAGAGAAGCCACGTTTTCCATCCATGTTTCACACGCTTCGTTCAGCATAGTGATCAACAAGCGGAAGCTAACCAGCCCACTGCTTTCGTGTACAGGGACAGGTGTGTGTTTTATCATTTTGGCAAAGAGGTTTATCTTCTCTATTGCCTCTTCGGAAGTAAAGGTTCCCCTTACTATTTCGAGCAAACGGGCTTCGCTGTGCGATATAGGGAAATGGAGGCTTATGCAGCGTTCTTTAAACTTGAGGTCTGCCGCTAGTTCGCTGATGATTACTGTAGTGGCATTGGTGGCTATTATAGCATCATTGGCCAAAACCAGCTCCAGATTGCGGAACACTTCTTTCCTTAGTTCGGTACTGCGTTCGCCATTGGCTTCGTAGCGGATACATTCGATAACGAAATCGCATCCCCTGAGGTCGTTATAGTCCAGCGAACCTTTTATGCGTCCCATTGTGGCGCGCTTTTCGCTTTGGGTAAGCCCCCAGTTTTCTATTTTGGTATCCAGCCCGTTGCTGATATCTTTTACTGCTTCTTCTATTCTTTCCTGGGAAACTTCGATAAAGACAACTTCCATGCCCGAAAGCGCAGTCAGGCTAACGATGTGCCTTCCGTCGCGCCCGCAACCAACTACTCCTATCTTCGAGAAGAGCGACCTTTTCTTATGCTTGCTGCTCAGGCCGTATTCTTCAATTGGTTCTATGATTTCTGCCATAAGTATTGTTTGAGTTATAATTTGTAATTTATAAATTATGAGCCATTAGTTCCAAATTACGGGTTCGCAGCTTTTGCCAACTCATAATCCATAACTTATAACTCACAATTGTCTATATTATTTCTTTGCTGCTATAGCCTGGTTTGCGGCAATGGCTACCATGTTGTAAATATCGCCGACCGAACATCCGCGCGAAAGGTCGTGTACCGGCGCCGCCATTCCCTGAAGGATGGGGCCGACTGCCTCAGCATTACCCAGGCGTTGAACCAGTTTGTATGCGATATTACCTACTTCGAGAGATGGGAATACAAGTACATTTGCCTTGCCTGCGACCTTGCTGCCGGGGGCTTTTTGCTGTCCGACCGATGGCACAAGTGCAGCATCGGCTTGCAATTCGCCGTCGATATTCATTGTGGGGTCTAGCTTCTGAGCCAATGTGGTAGCTTCTATCACCTTGTCTACCAGCGGATGTTTTGCACTGCCTTTGGTAGAGAAGCTGAGAATGGCAACCTGAGGTTCTTCGCCCACCAAAGCACGCGCAGTATTGCCTGTAGCTACTGCTATTTCGGCTAGTTGCGACGCTGTAGGATCGGGCGTTACCGCACAGTCGGCAACAACAAGCAGGCCGTCTTTTCCATATTGTTTCTGGGTAGTAAACATAAGGAATGCTCCCGAAACAACACTTATACCGGGTGCTGTCTTTATGATTTGCAATGCAGGACGAAGCACATCGCCTGTTGTATTTTGCGCTCCTGCTATCTCGCCGTCGGCATCGCCGCTCTTTATCATCAAACAGGCAATATATAATGGATCTTCCGCCAGTTTTGCAGCTTGCTCTATCGTCATACCTTTTGCCTTTCTCAATTCGAAAAGCAGGTTGGTATAAGCTTCTTTCTTTTCATAGTTTTTGGGATCAATAACTGTAGCCTTAGCAATATTTTTAAGTCCCAGATTGGCTGCCGATTCGTTGATTTCGGTCAGGTTTCCCACAAGAATAATATCTGCAACACCGTCGCCGATAAGCTGATCGGCTGCTTTAAGAGTTCTTTCTTCTGTTCCTTCAGGCAAAACAATACGTTGTTTATCCGATTTTGCCTTTTCTACAATTTGTTTAATTAAGTCCATTATATATTTGATTTTTAATATTTATCCGGAATAAATTTATCTATATTATATTAGAGAACACAAATGTAGTAAAAATGCAAACTAGAGATTACATTTTTACCAAGAAATATTATCCCCATTGTGAAATATTTTAAACTATAGAGCCTGTTTAAAATTATTAAAGAATATTTTCTGGGGAGAATACGGAATAGTTTTTGTTTGATATTCGCAGTTTTAAATAATATCTTTGTATAAGTAACGGTTAGGCATAAACCGGCTTTTATAGAAAAGGATGGAAAATGTGTTACTTTTTTCACCGCTCTCCCCGCTCTCTCCAAAGGGAGAGAGGGCTGCAAAGCCACGGCAAGGGAGAGAAAAAAGTAACAATAAAAAAGTAATGAGGGCGAATTATCATTCGCCCGACACAACCGACTGGCGAATGATAATTCGCCCCTACAATGCTAATATTACAATAATTTTAATTTTTGTCATGTACTATGTACAAGTGTTACTTTTTGGAAGAGATACAAAATACCAGTAGACGAGTTAACGAGTTGGGTGCTGAAAAATATGAACTTGTGCCTTGCTCACTTACATCTAAAGAAAACGGGACAAGGAAAAAGCAACGAAAAGATGTTACTTGTGTTACTTTTTCGGATACAAATAAACACAAGTGCCCAGCAGCATAATGAAGAATTGACTTACAATACAATTATATAACTAGAAAAAATATGAACCGTCCTATACTTTTGCCGCCCGAATGGTATCCTCAAAGCGCCATACAACTGACATGGCCTCACGCTGATACGGACTGGGGCTATATGCTCGAAGAAGTCACCCAATGCTTTGTACAAATTGCCGTGGAGATAATGAAAAGGCAAAAACTGATAGTGGTTTGCTACAATATGGAGCTTGTAAAATATGAGTTGCGCGGCTACAAAGACTTGTTGGCAAACCTTATAGTTGTAGAACTGCCGACAAATGATACATGGGCACGCGACCATAGCGGGATATCTGTACTCAAAGATGGGAAAATGCATATTTACGATTTCACATTCAACGGATGGGGGTTGAAGTTCGCATCCAACTATGATAACCAAATCACGCGAGGGTTCTTTTCGAAGGGTATTTT
The DNA here is from genome assembly GCF_010501105.1 of Dysgonomonas sp. 511. Lineage (GTDB taxonomy): Bacteria > Bacteroidota > Bacteroidia > Bacteroidales > Dysgonomonadaceae > Dysgonomonas. The sequence continues at coordinate 244,248 of NZ_QVMQ01000001.1, forward strand.
CAATAAAGATGTGGAGCTTGACAATCGCAAAGATTTTGTACTCGAAGGCGGTGCTTTAGAATCGGACGGAAAAGGGACATTGCTCACCACATCGGAATGCCTCCTTTCTCCAAACCGTAATTCTTATTTATCGAAAGATGGCGTGGAAGATTATCTGAAAGACACCTTTGGGCTCGATCGCGTTTTATGGCTCGATCACGGGTATCTGGCAGGAGACGATACCGACAGCCATATCGATACTTTGGCACGTTTTTGTGACGAACATACAATCGCCTATGTAAAATGTGAGGATAAAGCCGACGAGCATTACGAGGCATTGGCTAAAATGGAAGAACAACTGAAATCGTTTGCCGACTATACAGGCAAACCATACAAGCTGATAGCCCTGCCTATGGCAAAGGCGGTTTACGACGAAGATAATACCCGCCTGCCTGCTACATATGCCAACTTCCTGATAATGAACAATGCGGTTCTTGTTCCGGTTTATAACGATAAGGATACGGACGACATTGCATTAGGGCAATTAAGGTTAGCTTTTCCAAACAGGGAGATAATCGGCATAGACTGTTCGCCACTAATCCGTCAGCATGGGTCGCTGCATTGCGTTACGATGCAATATCCTGAAATCTACCTTTAATAGCCGTTTGTTATGAAAGACCAAAAAGCATTACTTTTCAGATGCCTCAGGAATGATGTGCCGGCAATGGTGTTTTCGGGGAATGATATTCTTTTCCTCCCTTTGCTGAAACAGTATCATCAAAATGCAAAGGAAGCAGGATGCTCGCAAGAGTTCTTGGATGACATACAACTGAGGATAGAAGAGTTTGAAAAACATATAGACATGTCGCCCGACACTATTAAATTACCAGATTAAACAACAAGAGATGAAAGTGGGATTGATACAACAGGCCAATACGCCTGATATACAAAAGAATATACAAGGACTAAAAAACAAGATAAGGGAGGCTGCCAGCCAAGGTGCTGAGCTTATCGTCTTGCAAGAACTACATAACTCGCTGTACTTCTGCCAAGTAGAAGACACCAACATTTTCGATCTGGCGGAGACTATTCCTGGCCCGTCTACTGACGAGTTCGGCGTATTGGCTAAAGAACTGGGCGTTATCATAGTCCTTTCCCTATTCGAACGTCGCGCGCCGGGACTTTACCACAACACAGCCGTGGTAATGGAAAAAGATGGGACAATAGCAGGGAAATACCGTAAGATGCACATCCCCGACGATCCTGCATACTACGAAAAGTTCTACTTCACACCCGGCGATCTAGGATTCAAGCCGATAGAGACATCGGTAGGAAAACTTGGTGTATTGGTCTGCTGGGATCAATGGTATCCCGAAGCCGCCCGCCTGATGGCTATGGCTGGAGCCGATATATTGATATACCCTACGGCCATCGGCTGGGAATCGACCGACGCGGATGATGAGAAATCGCGCCAGCTGGGAGCATGGGTTATATCGCAGCGGGGGCATGCTGTTGCCAACGGGTTGCACGTAGTATCCGTAAACCGCACGGGCTACGAGCCCGACCCATCGGGACAGACGAATGGCATCACTTTCTGGGGAAATAGTTTTGTGGCTGGTCCTCAGGGGGAATTGCTATGGCAGGCATCGAACGATAGGGAAGAAGTGCAGGTAGTGGAGATGGATATGAAACGCTCGGAACAGGTACGCCGTTGGTGGCCTTTCTTCCGCGACAGGCGTATCGACTATTTCGGGGATATAACGAAGCGGTTTGTTGACTAAAGATTATATTCATTAGAATTCTGGTATTTTACAACAATACTATTGATTTTTAACATAAAATTCGTATTTTTACCACTAAATCAAACTTTTTGCCTATGAAATAAAACGCGTAATTGATACGCACATTTTAAAATATATTGGAAAAAGCGTCTAGCTTTTATTCTGGTTTTCTGAAACTTCGACAATTTCACAAAGTCACCAAGAGTAAAGCGATGATGCTCGCGCCGTATCGGCGTGGGCTTTACTCGTTTATTTGGTGACAAGGTAGTCGAAAACCTTAGAAAATAGATAATACAGTAATTGTCCGCGCTTTTTTTATGTGTGTATGGGAAGTAGAATGAGGACAAAGAGAATTCACAAATTAATAATTATTGTCCAAATAAGGATTGGACGTAAAATGAGAATGAAATGAAAAAATATTTAATAATTTTAATAGCATTGGTTGGATTTGGTATTAATAGCTATGCAAGTCCTATAGATGATATATCATGCTCCATAAAAAAATATGCATCAACACATTGTGTTCGGGTAGTTAACAAAGGAAATCGTCCTATTCAAGTTACATTAAGAGTTACAAATGGAGGAGAATGGTATACTGTATCAGTAACAGTTGGTACTGGAGAAAGAAATATTGAAGATTACTGCAATGGCCATATACAAAAATTTGAAATTATCTCAGCTAAATATATCAACTAGGTTTCTGGACAATAAGAAATTTACAATATTTCTCCTAGTCTAGCTTTACAATTACTCGTTTCGATTAATATCACAAAACGATAATTATCTATATAAGGTACGGGCTAGATATTCAAGTTAGTAGGAAGGTAACATCTTGCTTATAAGCTATCAATAAATTCCAAAATAAAGCTTAATAGCCAGAATATTATAATTTCTAAAAACCAAAAGGAGGGTGTGTCAAAAGTAAATTGACCTACCCTTTTTGTTTCATGCAGCCAGTTTATATTTCTCTTGGTTTTTATCAGCAATAGGATTCATAATATATA